>DUKZ01000016.1:8310-10123 GCA_013329045.1 Candidatus Woesearchaeota archaeon | reverse complement strand
AGGTATTTATTCAAGGACAGACCCCAAAATCAAAGATGAGTGCCTTAACCATTGGAGAAGAGAGATACTGATCAGATAAAAAGGTATCGTTGGTTTCATCATGCCATTCCACTTCAAAATGATTGCTAAAAATAGCGACGGCTTTTTTCAGTCTTTGGGCTTCTCCAACCTTTTTTCTAGTGTCCGAAGTTTTTCTCGAAGCCTGATTGCTTCTTCAAAGTCCAGCCGGTCAGCAGCAGCCCGCATACCAGATTCTACCTGGATCATAAGGTTTGGTATCTCTTTTTTGGGGATGTGTTTTGTGTCCTTGATGTCGACTTCTTTTTCCTTGATGGGTTTGATGATGGTGAGGGGTGTGATGGAATGTTTTTTGTTGAATGCAAGTTGCAGCAGCCGGCGGCGCTTTGTTTCGGCAAGTGCCCGGATGATTGAATCAGTCCTTTTGTCTGCATAGAGAACAACGGTAGAGTTCACATTCCTCGCAGACCTGCCAATGATTTGGATCAGGCTTTTAGTGTCCCGAAGGAACCCTTCCTTGTCTGCATCAAGGATGCCAATAAACCCAACTTCTGGAATATCAAGCCCTTCCCGGAGCAGGTTGATCCCGACGAGGACATCAAATATGCCAAGCCGAAGTTCCCGGATGATCTCACTCCTTTCTAATGTATCAATCTCTGAATGGAGGTATCTTGTCTTGATGCCTTGTTCTGCCAAGTATTCAGTGAGTTCTTCTGCCAGTTTTTTTGTAAGAGTGGTCACCAGCACCCGATCCCCTCGTTTGATTGTGGTAGTGATCTCTTTTTTCAGGTCATCAATCTGCCTGTTGATCGGCCGGACAAACACTTCTGGATCAACAAGGCCAGTTGGCCTGATGATCTGCTCGATTACTTGTGCAGATTTTGAGAGCTCATATTCCCCTGGCGTTGCCGAGACAAAGATAGTGGGATGTTTTTTCATATACAGTTCAAATTCCTCGAACATCAGTGGCCGGTTGTCATACGCGCTTGGCAGCCGAAACCCATAGTCGACAAGGTTTTTCTTTCTGGCAAGGTCCCCGTTGTGCATTGCGTGAAGCTGGGGGATGGTCTGGTGGCTTTCATCGATGATGACGAGAAAATCATCCCCGAAATAGTCAAGAAGGCAGAAGGGCTTTTCTCCAGGAGTTCTGCCATCAAAGTGCCGGGAATAATTTTCTATGCCTTTGCAAGAGCCAGTCTCCTGCATCATCTCGATATCGTGCAGTGTCCGCTGCCGCAGCCGATGTGCTTCGATCATGCCAAGGTGAGGGAGCGTTTTTTGCAGTTCTTCTTTGATTGAAGTGATTGCGGCATCAAGTTTTGCTTGGGGTACAACAAAATGTTTTGCCGGATAGACNNAAGAGGTAGGGAACGCGCTCGACAACGTTATGTGTTACTCGGTCAAGTTCAGCAATTCTGGATATGTTATCTCCTTCCATCTCTATGCGAAAAATATTGTTGTAGTATGCGGGAATAAAATCAATAGTGTCTCCTTTCACCCGGAGCCGCCCGGAGAGCAGTTCTATATCATTTCGTTCATATTGCCCTTCAATGAATTTCTCGATGAGATGGCCGCGGGAGAGAGTCTGTCCAACAGAGATCTCAAAGCCCATTCCCTTATAGTCAACAGGATCACCGACGCTGTATATGCAAGAGACTGATGCCACAACGATCACATCTTTCCTGGAGAGGAGCGATGCAGTTGCAGCGAGCCTGAGCTGTTCGAGTTTTGGGTTGATAGCCGAATCTTTCTCAATATATTGGTCTTTTGAAGGGATGTATGATTCTGGCTGGTA
>DUKZ01000016.1:0-8262 GCA_013329045.1 Candidatus Woesearchaeota archaeon | reverse complement strand
TATCGCCTCTGGCTGGCTTCCTTTTGGTTTGAAAGGTGAGGAAAGGGAAAAGTTCATGCTCTCACCTGTTTTTTCCGGAGGAGTTTATTATAGGAGATGGCAAACCGGTGTGCCTCGTCCCGGACCGCCTGGAGGAGGAGCAGTGCTCCTCTTTTCTTGTCAAGGATGATGGGTTGTTCTTCTCCTGGAAGATAGATTTCTTCAAACCGCTTTGCAAGTGAGATGATAGGAATGGAGATCCCAAGGCCGCTCAGTGAGTGTAAGGCTGCATGCAATTGCCCTGCCCCACCATCAATGACGACAAGGTCTGGCATTGCCGTATGTTCGGCAAGAAGCCGGGAATAACGCCGAAAGACAACTTCTGCAATCGAGGCAAAATCATCTATCCCCTCAACGGTCTTGATCTTGTAGCACCGATAGTTGCTCTTGTCGGGCTTGCCCCCGCGAAATTGCACCATCGATGCAACGGTCATGCTGCCGGAGAGATGTGAGACATCAAAGCATTCGATGACCTCTGGCAGTTGATTGAGTGATAATGCATCCCGCAGGTCCTCTAGCTTTTTTTGTTCGGAAAAGAATGAGATATCAATATTTTTTTCCGCGAGCAAGAGCAGGTTTTTCTTGTCTCCCCGCTGGGGGATGGTGATCATCACCTTTCTTCCCCGCAGGCTGGAGAGGTACTCGATGAGCGACATGTCGATCTCATGCGGGAGTATCAGTTCCTTTGGCACTCGCTCGTCTGAATAGTATTGGGTGAGGAATTCCTCAAAGAACGAATCGACTGCAGGAAACTCAAAATCTTTTTTGTTCTCCAGCATCCCCTGATTGATTGAGAATACTAAGAGGTAAACAGTCCCTCCCTGGACACGGTACGCGATGATGTCTTCTTCAAGGGTCTTTTTTCGCTCCATTGCCTGTTTTTCATCAAGCCAGGCAAGCGCATTGATTTGTTTTTTCAGGACAAGTGCCCGTTCATATGCCAACTCTTGTGAGGATCGTTCCATTTCTTTCTGGAGGTCATTGAGCAGTTCTTTTGTCTTCCCTGAGAGCACCATTGCTGCATGATCAATCCCTTGTTGGTAGTCCTTTTTGGAGATATTGTTGATGCAAGGAGCGCTGCAAAGGCCGATATGGTAGCGCAGGCATGAGCGTTTTGGCAGCTTGGTGCATGTCCTGATCTTGAATGTCTTGATGAGGAGGTCCATAATCTCATTCCTTCCCGTTCCAGAGACAAAGGAGCCATAATAATTTCCTCCAGCTGCTTGCTTCCTGGCAAGCACGAGTCGGGGGAACTGTTCATTTGTCACTTCAAGATATGCATATCGTTTGCTGTCTTTGAGGTCAATATTGTATTTTGGAGAATGTTTTTTGATGAGGTTGTTTTCAAGGATAAGTGCCTCTACCTCATTGTTTGTCACAATGTAATCGAGCATTGCTGCCCGCTCGAGCATGTTTTTTGTCTTTTCGTGCTCGATGTTTTTTTGGAAATAGCTTTTTACCCGGTGACTGAGCATTTTTGCCTTTCCAACATAGAGAACAATCCCTTTATCATCCTTGAAAAGATAGCACCCAGGCAGGTTGGGGATGGTTTTCTGCATGGTGATTCTTTTATGTTCTGGATGGTTCATCAGGGGAAAAGGGGGTGGAGAGGATAATAAGAGTCTTTCTATGACACCTAATACAGCAGGATATAAGTGCCAAAGGTGCCAAGTCAACGGATCACTTTCTTCAAAAATTGGCCGGTGTAGCTGTTTTTAACTGTTGCGATTTGTTCTGGAGTCCCTTCGGCAATAATCCTGCCGCCAGCATCCCCTCCTTCAGGTCCAAGGTCAATGACCCAGTCTGCTGATTTTATCACATCAAGGTTATGCTCGATCACAACGACGGTATTTCCTTTATCGACAAGATCATTAAGGACGCTGATAAGTTTGCCTACATCGTGGAAATGCAGNNTTGCGCCTCTCCGCCAGAGAGCGTAGTAGAGCTCTGACCGAGCTTGATGTACCCAAGGCCCACCCGCTGCAGTGTTTCTAGCTTTCTTTTGATGGTGGGGATATGCTCAAAGACAGTCATTGCCTCATCAACGCTCATCGAAAGGACATCAGCAATGCTGCAGCCTTTGAATTTTACAGCAAGTGTCTCTTCATTGTATCGTTTCCCTTTGCATTCTTCGCATTCGACATAGACATCCGGCAAAAAGTTCATCTCAATCTTGATAAGGCCATCTCCCTGGCAGGCTTCGCACCTCCCGCCTGCAACGTTGAAAGAGAATCTTCCAGGCTTATGCCCCCTGATTTTTGCATCTTTTGTCTCTGCGAATACCTTTCGTATCTCATCGAACAGTTTTGTGTATGTTGCAGGATTGCTCCGGGGAGTTTTTCCGATGGGGCTTTGGTCTATCTCAATAACCTTGTCGATTTCTTTCCCTCCGTCGATGCGTTTATGTTTCCCCGGATCCATGCGCGAATGGTAGATGGCGTTCATCATCGCCTTGTAAAGAATTTCATAGATGAGTGTGCTCTTTCCAGAGCCAGAAACACCAGTGATGAGGGTGAGGACGCCGGTGGGTATCGTGACATCAATTCCTTTAAGATTGTTTTCAGAGCAGCCAACAATGATCAATTCTCCGTTCTTTTTCCTTCTCTTTTGCGGGACAGGAATTTTCAGTTTGCCAGATAAGTATTGTCCGGTGAGCGATTGTTTGTTTTTCTCGATTTGGGAAGGTGTCCCAACACCGACGATATATCCGCCATGAATCCCGGCTCCAGGCCCCATATCAACAACATAATCTGCCTGGCGGATAGTTTCCTCATCATGTTCTACAACAAGGAGGGTATTTCCGATATCCCGAAGATGTTGGAGGGTTTGGATGAGTTTTTCATTGTCTTTTTGGTGCAAGCCGATTGATGGCTCATCCAGGATGTAGAGAACTCCCATAAGGTTGCTGCCTATCTGTGTGGCAAGCCGTATTCGCTGGGCTTCCCCGCCAGAGAGTGTCCCCGCATTTCGTGAGAGTGTCAGGTAATCGAGGCCAACTTGCGAGAGGAACGTGAGCCTCGCATGGATTTCTTTGAGGATCTGTTTTGCGATCTCTTGTTCTTTATCTCTTAGCTTGAGTGTTTTGAAGAACAAAAGCGCATCCTTGATGGATAAGTCTGTGATGTCTATGATGTTTTTTCCGCCAATGAGGACGGCAAGGACTTTGTCTTTGAGCCGTTTTCCTTTGCAGGCATCGCAAGAGGAGACCCGCATGAATTTTTCCAGTTCATTCCTTCGATAGTCTGATTCCGTCTGCTTGTACAATCGTTCGGATTGTGGGATGAGTCCTTCCCAATGCCCCATGTGGCTCCATTCTGCATCCCCCCCGCTCATCTTGAGGGAGAATCTCATCTTTTCCGCACTTCCATACAGGAGGACATCATATTGTTTTTTTGTGAGATTGTTTATCGGGGTGAAGATGTCGTACCCATTCTGTTTTGCAACCGCTGCAAGGTACTGGCCGCGCCATCCATCAACAGCATTCTTGTAGAGATCTATTGCCCCATCAGCGATGCATTTTGTTTTGTCTGGAATGATGAGACTGGGGTCAAAGTCCATCCTGATCCCAAGCCCATGGCAGGTTTCGCATGCCCCAAAAGGGCTGTTGAAAGAAAACATTCTTGGCTGAAGTTCTTCGATAACCATGCCGCACGCGGGGCATGCCATGTTGGCAGAGTACAACTCTTCTTTTCCGTCTTTTTGAAGGATAATGACAAGCCCCCCTGACTTTTTCAGTGCTGTCTCTATCGCTTCAGCAAGACGACGCTTGTCAGTGACAGAGAGATTATCAACAACAGCGTCAATGTCATGTTTTTTATATCGATCAAGGGCTATCTTTTCATCGGACCGAATGATCTTTTTGTTCACCCGTGCCTTTGCATACCCTTCCTTGCTAAGGTCCTGGAGCAATTGCTCATAGGTTCCCTTTTTTTGCCGGACAATTGGTGCAAGGACGCTCATTTCTCCTTTTGTTTTGTGGATGATGTTCTCTACAATCCGGTCTGGCGACTGCGCTTCGATGGCAAGTCTATGTATTGGGCAGTGTGCTACTCCAACCCTGGCATATAAGAGCCGAAGGTAATCATAGATCTCCGTGACCGTTCCAACCGTGCTTCGGGGATTCTTGCTCGTTGTTTTTTGTTCTATAGAAATCGCAGGTGACAACCCTTCAATAGAATCAACATCTGGCTTGCTCATCAGGCCAAGGAATTGCCTCGCATACGCAGATAATGATTCGACGTAGCGTCGCTGTCCTTCAGCATAGAGTGTGTCAAAGGCAAGCGTGCTCTTTCCAGATCCAGAAAGGCCGGTGATGACAATGAACTTGTCCCGGGGCAGCTCTACGTTGATGTTTTTCAGGTTATGCTGCCTGGCTCCTTTTATCACGATGTTTTTCATTCAGTGTAAAAAGTGTTCGAAGGATTATTATATACTTTTCCCTTAAGGTTGTCCAGTGGAAATCTCACAAAACAATCAGGTTTACAGGTGTAAGAACCCTTAAACATACCCCTTAAATAATCCATTCTACATTCATAATACAAGAGAAAAACAAGAGAAAAACATGAAAAAAAACAAACTGACAAAAGAAGAAGAGAGGGTCATCATCCACAAGGGAACAGAACAACCATTCTCTGGAGAATATGATAAGCATTTCGAAAACGGTGTCTATCTTTGTCGGCAATGTAATGCCATGCTGTATTGGTCAAAGGATAAGTTTGATTCTCACTGCGGCTGGCCAAGTTTTGATCAGAAGATTCCAGGTGCGGTAAAAAGGATTCCAGATCCTGATGGCCAAAGAACAGAGATCATGTGTAATAACTGTCAGGGTCATCTTGGCCATGTGTTTACAGGAGAACATGTGACAAAAAAGAATGTCCGCCACTGCGTTAATTCAGTCTCATTAAAATTTGTCCCAAAAAAAGAAATGAAAATCGGGAAAGCAATCGTTGCTGGCGGCTGTTTTTGGGGCGTTGAGTATTACATGAAGAAAGCGCCAGGTGTGATACAGGTCACCTCCGGCTATACAGGAGGACAGAAGGACAATCCGACATACAAGGAGGTATGCTCAGGAACAACAGGCCATCTCGAAGCGGTTGAAATTCTGTTTGATCCAGCTATCACAACATATGAAAACATCATCAAGCTGTTTTTCGAGATCCATGACCCAACGCAGGTTGGAAGGCAAGGCCCAGACATCGGAGAGCAATACAGCTCTGCAATTTTCTATATCGACGAGGAACAAAAAAAGATTGCAGAAAAGCTCACTCAGCAACTAAAGAAGAAAGGATATAAAATCGAAACAAAGCTAAAAAAAGCATCAAAGTTCTGGAACGCAGAAGAGTTCCATCAGGACTTTTATGAAAAGAAAGGATCAACCCCTTATTGTCATGGCTATGTAAAACGGTTTTAAAAAAAGAAAAGAAATCACCAGCGCCTGGCTGGTGCAGACATCCTCCGAGGAGGCCCCCGCCGTGAATTTCCCATTCGTGGATCATCTCGCCGGGAATCTTCGACGCGCCGGGCAGCGACCATCTTTACATGCGGCCGCTCAACCCGTGGGATCTTCAGATCCCGGTTTTCCATGATGACCCTGTTGAAATTCTCATGGTCAAACTCGCAGAGGAGATTGATCACTTTCCCTTCTTCGCCAGCTCGGGCGGTCCTGCCAATCCTATGCACATAATCTGTGCCATCGCCGGGAATGTCATAGTTGTACACATGAGACACGTTGTCGATATGCAGGCCTCTTGCCGCAACATCTGTGCAGACAAGCACATTCACTTTCCCGTTATTGAACATGCTGATTGTCTTTGTCCGCTTGTTTTGTGTCAGCCCGCCATGGATGGCGATCGCATCGATCTTGTTTGCCCGAAGGTTCTTGACAACAAAATCAGTAATCCTTCTGGTGTTGCAAAAAACCATCACCAATCCTGCCTCTTCATGCTCGAGGAGATGGATTAAGAGTGACATTTTCATGTTTCGCGGTACATCATAGTACACCTGGGTCAATTTGGTGGGATCCACCATCTTTGTCGCAAAGACTTCAACAGGATTATGCATGTACCGGTCAGCAAGTTCTCGTATTCGGGGAGCAATGGTAGCTGAGAAAAACATTGTCTGTCGTTCCTTTGAGCATTGTTTGATGATGAGTTCGACATCATCAATAAATCCCATGTCAANNTCCTGTCTGCTTCATCAAGAACGAGTATCTTAACGTGGGAAAGATCAATCGTTCTTCGTTCAAGGTGATCAAGCAGCCTTCCTGGCGTGCCAACAACAACATCGGCGCCGTGCATCGTGTCAATTTGGGGATTGATAGAAACCCCGCCATACACCGCAACAATGCGAAGTTTTTTTCCAAAAGATATCTCATGGAGGGAATCTTTCACCTGTTCTGCAAGCTCCCTTGTCGGTGTGAGGACAAGGGCCTGCAATCCTTTTCCAGGAACCGTTTTCTCGATAATGCCGCAGCCAAACGCAAGGGTCTTTCCAGAACCTGTTGCTGATTCGCCGATGACATCTTTCCCTTCCATGATGGGAGGGATCGATTCTGCCTGAATCTGTGTTGGCTCGGTAAAGCCAAGTTTTTTGATAGCATTCGCTAGATGTTCTGTTAATTTCAGTTCTTCAAATGTATTCATGTCTTTCATTCCTCTATTGGTAATAAGCACTCGTGAAGAAAAAGCGAAATGTTCTTGATAAACAAGTGCTTTCTCAAATCTTAATGCTCTTAGAGGAAAAGAACCCGGAATGGTTTATAAAGCTTTCGGTTAAGAAAAAATATGGTGGTATGAAGATTACCTGAACAGAGCCAAAAGAAAAGGCCCCAGATTCGTTAACTTATTGCTTTGTGAAGCCGGTTGAATTCTTTAGTTGATAACTCGCTGAAAAATTTCTCACCAATACTTCTCACTAATCTCTCCCTCATCTTGTGTGCATCAGCATGCTTTGTATACGCCACCCATCCCTCGAGACTATCATAGATCACATCATAGGACACCATTCCCTTATCATATTGTTCGCAAAGTACGTGAGTTTTTTTCTTGTACGAGCGGATGTTTCTTCTTGCCAAAATCTTGTGATGAGGGAATATTTTCATGCCGAGAAAATTCACACCGTGGTGGACTGGCATAATCTTTGTTTTTTCTGGATGGAGCGATAATAACAATTGCCCATGTAATAACATTGAAATCGTCTGTTTCCATGCAATGAGTTTCTCCTTTGAGGTATGGAGAAGAACAAAATCATCAACGTAGCGGATATAATGCTGAGCACGTAGAATATGTTTCACAAACTGGTCCATTTCGTTCAAATAGACATTAGCAAAGAATTGGCTTGTAAGATTGCCTAATGGCATGCCTTTTCCTTCCCTTGTCGAATAATTGCTCAGGATTCTCTTGATCAACCAAGCCACTTTTTGATCCTTAATCCTTTTTTTAATAATGAGTAACAGGATAGCATGATCAGTTTCGTCAAAATAATGGCAGATGTCCGATTTCAATGCAAACACCGGAGCGGTGTTATTCCGGGAAAGACGGTGCAGAAAGTATTCAAACCTCTTTATAGCCTTAAGTGCCCCCTTCCCT
The DNA here is from genome assembly GCA_013329045.1 of Candidatus Woesearchaeota archaeon. Lineage (GTDB taxonomy): Archaea > Nanobdellota > Nanobdellia > Woesearchaeales > UBA9989 > UBA9989 > UBA9989 sp9989u. The sequence continues at coordinate 637 of DUKZ01000016.1, read as the reverse complement.
TTACGATTGGCGTAAGAGTCATAAATGAACACCTTCTCAAAGAACGGCTCAATAATAGTGCACAAAGCATGATGGATTATTTTGTCGCGAAAATCAGACTTGCTTATTCTCCTTGTTTTAGGGTCTCGTAGGATAAATGTTTCCAACGGCTTTGGTATATAGGAATGAAGGAGAAGTTCCGTCCGAAGCAATAATAAGTTTCCCTTAAGATTTCTCTCAAACTCAAGTACATACGGCTTTTTTGTCTTATGTTTTCGTGCTTTTCTATACGCAAGTTCCAGATTGTTGATACTGCAAAGTTCATTCCATAAGTCCCGATGGTTGGTTTTCAATGAGGATGTCTCAGCAGTGATGTGGGTTATTCCACGAAGGCGGTTATGGCTGTCGNNCAGCCACGAAGCCCGCCCAACGTCATAGCTCTTCATGCTCAGTATCACCGCCATTTCATCCATAATGCCCAAGGGCATCGTGTCACGGCTGTCTTATCAGCTACAGAACATGTCTGTACTGAATGTTTTATAACCTTGTCGCCAAAGCCATAGCATGAGAGCGTGTAGCCCACAGCCTTACTCCACAAGTGTGGAGCTATGCTGAGACAAGAAAAAAATACTATTATTGTTTATATAATTTTCGTAAT
>DUKZ01000006.1 GCA_013329045.1 Candidatus Woesearchaeota archaeon | reverse complement strand
CACAATTTTGTAAATCCACATCAAAGTCTTGAAGGAAAGACACCTGCAGAGGAAGCAGAAATTAGACTGCCATTAGGGAGAAATAAGTTATTTGGGATAATAAGGTATTGGGCAAAGAATCGTATCACGAAAAGATGACTATATCTAATTTGACAAACCTTTTTAAACTATCAATCCTCTGTCATGGTTATGAAAGTAGTCATTACTGTTCCGGCATACAATGAGGAAGACCAGCTTGGAAGGGTTCTTGAAGAGATAAAGGGAGTAATAGAGAAGACAAAATACCAGCATGCTCTCCTTGTCGTCGATGATGGCAGCACGGATAAAACAGCAAAAATTGCCAGGGAGCATGGTGCCCATGTGGTTTCCCATTCAAGAAACAGGGGCCTGGCGCAAACCTTCCTCACGGAAATGGCAGAATGCCAAAGACTCAAGGCTGATATCATTGTCCATACCGACGCTGATGGCCAGTACCCGGCAAAGTACATCCCTCAACTCGTCCAAAAAGTAGAAGATGGACACGATCTTGTCCTTGGCTCTAGGTTTGGTGCAGGGAACTACAGTGGCTCCTTCATGAAAAAGCTTGGAAACAAGGCATTTGCAAGGGTGTTCTCCTCTCTTCTCAAGACAAGGATCCAGGACACAACAACTGGCTTTCGTGCATTCACAAAGGAAGTAGCAGAGCTTCCACTAATCAACTCTTTTACTTATACCCAAGAGCAGCTCATCCGTGCAGGGAAGGCAAAAATGAGGATTTGTGAAGTGCCAATTCTCACAAACAAAACAAGGGAGAGCCGTTTGTTCAAAAGTCCACTCGATTATGCAATCAAAGCATGGATAAATATCCTGAGGATTTATCGCGACTTTGAGCCTTTAAAATTTTTTGGCATCATCGGCCTGTTCTTCATTGGGTGTGGTGCGCTCATCGGCGCTTACATTTCCTATCATATCATGCAGTTTGGCAACGCCGGTGGGATTCCAAGAGTCATTCTCAGCATGCTCCTCATACTTATTGGCGTCCAGATAGGATTATTTGGGTTCCTTGCTGATATGAATAGAAGATGAAAAAATACTGGCTTCTGATGAGGGTCGTTGTGGGAATAAGTATTCTTTCTTTTTTATATGCACATATTGGCATCGATAACATCCTGGCAACCTTGGCAAACGCATCTTTGTTCATCATCCTCCTGATGTTCATCCAATACGTGTTTTCCTTTCTTTTGTCCGCCTTCAACTTGCATCTCATGCTAAAAGCCCTTGGCCATCCTATTCCATTTCCAAAGCTGGCCTATTGCAACATGAAAAGCTGGGCGCTTGGCCTGTTTGTTCCAGGGAAGGTGGGGGAATTCTCGATCATCTACTTTTTAAAGAAGCAGGGTATTCCTGTTGATGTGGGTTCAGCTGTATCCCTTGCTGATAAGCTCATCACCCTTTTTGTTCTCGCAGTGTTCGCCTGTGTTGGAACATTCATATTCTTTGGCAGCACCGCAGGGATAGTGATAAGCTCACTGGTAATCATTGGAGTGGTGGTGGGGTACTGGATCATTTTTATCTCAAAGCTTGGGAAGATGGTAAAGCAATACCTTCCTTTCCTAAAGGCAGCAGAAGGATTCTCAAAGCAGATAAAGGTTCTGAAAGGGAAGACAGATTATATAGGCGCTAATCTGGTGCTCACCATCCTGAAATGGGTGGTCATGGCACTCATCAGCGCAAAAATCCTCATGCTGCTTGGTGCATTGGCCCCTTGGCCTATTTTCCTGATGGCTGATGCGACGACAAGGATACTCTCCCTCATCCCAATCACTCTTGCAGGATTGGGTATCAAGGAGAGCTCTGGCATCTACTTGTTGAGCATTGCAGGGGTATCATTTGCAGCATCAGGCGCCTTTTATCTGCTGTTCCTGATGGCCAACCTGCTCCTTGCAGTAATCGTTCTCCTGACAAAAGATTAAGAGATCAGAATATCATAAAGAGATCAGCACATCATAAGTCTTCTTTATCTCGGCATTGACCGCGTCGAAGACAAAATGTGAAAGCATGCGGCCTCGCCCCTTTTTGCCAAGCAGCATTCGTTTTTTCTTGTCAGCAAGCAGATTGTCAATAGCCTCAGCCAATTGTTTGGGATTTTTTTGCTCGACAAGTACCCCGGTTCCTTCATGAACAACATCAGGAATGCCGCCAACTCTTGTCGCCACGACAGGGCAGCCGGAGGCCATGGCTTCCAATAGCACCACGCCAAGCGTTTCTGTCTCTCCTTGTCTATCAACTATTGAAGGCAAAACAAAGAGGTCTGCTCCGGCAAAATACGCGGGTGTTTTATCAGCATCAATGGTGCCAACAAGTTTTACCCTTTCGGAAAGTTTGTATTTGATAATAAGCCCCTCAAGGTGTTTCCTTTCCGTCCCTTCCCCGCCAATCACAAGCACTGCTTCCTTGTTCTTGAGCATGGTCATTGCCCCGATAAGATAAGTAAATCCCTTCTTTTCAACAAGCAGCCCAAGGGAAAAAATGACTGGCTTCTTTGCTTTTTTATACTGGCTATAGACGGAGGATTTCACGCCTGGATGAAACTTTTTAACATCAACTGTTGGACGTACTATCGAGCTTGATTTCGGCTTGCAGAATTTAAGGGTTTCATCCCTTGTATAGGAGGAATTAAAGAACACGTGGTCAGCCCGGTTGATAACCCATCTGTTAATTGCTTTATAATACCAATTTGGTATGGCAATCCCTCTGACGGTATAGCAGACTGGCTTTCGAAGAATCTTTCCAACAAGAATCCCCACTACTCCGGAAAGAATCCATTGTGTATGGATGATGTCAGCCTTTTTGCAGGCACCAAGCGATCGAAAAAAGAAAGCAGACATAAAAAAGGGCATCTGGATCCACGCAAGGAGAGAATGCCTGAGATTTGTGGGAATGCCAGAGCCATAAGCAACCCGCTCCAATCCTGGAATAAAGTAATGGAATCGGTGGGCCTCAAGCCCAGAGAAATTCTTTTCGTAGGAGGGATAGTGAGCATCATTTGGCGCAACCACGCTCACCTCAACACCCTGCTGATGTATGCCCTTCGCATATTCATAAATAGAAAGGCCCCTAGTATCTTTTGGATACCGAAGGAACATGGTTGAAAGAATGCAGATCTTCATGCACCTATTGTGCATGAAGGAAATATATAAAATATTCGCTTATCGTTTTGGTTTTGACATGACAAGGTAGCCAACCAGCCCGATGACAACTATGCCAAGCACAATCATGATTCCAACAAGAGGTGATGGTTTCTTGGAAGGTGCAGGTGATTTTTCTTCAGCCTCTGGCTCTTCCTCCATCGTTGGTGGCAGCTCAGTTGGTGGTGCTTCAATCGCTTCCTCGAGTGGCGCTTCTCCGCCAACAAATACTGCGGTATCGCTTCCTTCTGTAACTGCTTCAGGCAGGATATAGCTAACTTCCTTTACAGTTCCTTTCTTGACATTCCTAAAAAGCCATTCTGCATAGACAGATCCTTCCCTAATAAGTGTTGGCTGGGGATCATTGAAGACAACATCATTCTTGGCAAACCCTTTGATGAGAACAGCAAGTGTTGATTCAGGCATATCCTCAGTCACGATGATCTTTGCAGTAACAAGTGTCCTCTTCATGATCCGTTGGAAGTCTCCAGCCTCAGGGTCATTATTTTTTATGCTGTATTCTTGGTAGATCAGTTGGACTGGGATCATGGTCATTTCACCATTATCAACGCTCTGTGCTAATTGTTGGAGCTTGGCTGCAATATCTGGATTTTTTTCAGTGATGCTTTCTTTGAGTTGGTTGATTGCAAGCACGGTTGCCTGTACGGTCTTCATTGTTGGTGTTCCAACACGAGAGACGGTAACATCTCCTCCCCATGAGCTCGGCAGGGATTCCCTGATTGAAGTGACAATGCTAGCGTCAGTTTCTGAAGTAGATGTGGTGACACTAGCGCCACCGCCTCCACCGCCCCCTCCGCCCCCTCCGCCGCCACTAGACGAAGATGAGGAGGTTACACACTCAGCAGTCACAAGAAGATTTAGCTGTTCAGTGACTCCCTGCTTGAGTGGTCTGCTCGTATCCTTTACAAGGACATTTGTGCATCCGGTCCCGGAAATGGCAAATGTGATGGCATCGTTCTCATCCCCAGTGATGGAGAGTTTATCATCATTAGGGGAAGATCCACCATAGGAACCGGCAGGTGATACTGTGATGCTATCTGAAACTCCTTGCGCATCATCAGAAGCAGTGATAACCACCCCTGCAGGCATGGGATCACCATTCAGGGTGATCGTCCCATAGAAGACATATGCATCATCTGGAATCTGGCCGTAAACAACCCCCACCAGCCCAAGTAGGAGTACCCCAATGACTATATATGGTTTCAATTTCATTCCCCCGTGAAATAATAAAAAATGAAGGATTATATCCTTCCATAACCGCTGAATGTTTTGGCTTCAACATTGAAGACCCAGTATCCTGAGTAAGGATGAATATTCAGCGTGTCCCAGTTTGGTGTGCTGCTTCTATACCAGACTGTCGATCCATTAGTATCAACAATGTGTGAAACAGTAGTCACGGTGTTGTTCGCTCCGGTATTCAATGACTGGAGCCACAAGTCTGCACCATCAACATCGCCTGTTCCTGTCCTGTTGATGCCATCGATCGAGAGCAGGTTGTAGCTGTTTGTCACAGACACTGTGGGGATGCCCTCATCAAGGCAGGATGAGACGCCTGCCATATACACTGCGAAGGTGAGATTGTTCTCTGTCCCCCTCGTCAGCGTCGTCCTATACCCTCTAAGAGGTCTGAGGTTTGCAGTGCTGACAGTAGAGAAGACTCCGCTACTTCCAGCATTCGCTTGGAATGTTCCGGAAATGCTCTGGTTTGTGATGAAGTTTTCCTCCCGAGTGTCATTCAGGCAGTATGGGAACGACTTTGTGTGTGTCGTATTGGAAACAACAACAAACCCTGCATCTGCGATATATAGTTGCAACATCCCGTTCGTGCCGGTAATAGCACTTGGCGCAATCATTGGATTTCCCGCATCATCTGTGATGTTGGTGACATTGGTGTGTGGCGGATTTGCTGCACTGATGTTTATCGTTGAAATCCCTCGCAACGACAACGTGGGCACGGTCCTAGTCGTCAAGTATATCTTGTTGTCCTGCACAGTCACGTTCACTGTATCTGTCGCATCAGCCCCAAGGCTTCCACCGACAAAGGTGAAGTTTGTCAGGGCAATTGCCTCATCCCCTTTTGTCACCCATGTCATATTCTCTGACATGACGATCACGATCCTATCACCAACCTCTTTTACTCCATCCCATGGGGTCCCGCCGATTTCTTCGTAGTAGACAAACTCGATGGTTGGCTCTCGGGTGTCGATTTCTGTTGTGAATAGGGAATTATTTGTCAGCTCACTGTTGCCTGCGATATCCTTTCCACCCGTAATCCTTGCAGTGGCAGTTCCTTCACCAGGTGATGTTACAGTCACATTAATGGAGAGAGTGAGCAATGTGCTGTTCAGCCAGCTGTAGCTCCATGCACTAGCTGTTCCGCTGTTTACCAGCCTGAACGTATTGTTCAATGAGGTATCCATGTATTCGCTGTACTGCAAGACAACCGTTTTAACGCCAGCTTTTGCCGGGCTCGTGTCATCAATGCTAATGTTCACGACATATGGAACGGTTGTTTCACTGGTAAAGGCATCTGAGATCCTCCCATTTTCATGCGCTCGGGCGCTGGAGGTAGTATCCCCAACAACAGTGCTGTCCGCATTTCTGAATGTCCCGTTGTGATACGCGATATACAGCTTCCCAAGGCTCCATTTAGAGATGTTCGCTGCAAAGTTTTCTGTCAGGGTCAAGGTAATGTTTGTCTTTGTCCCAGCGCCAATAGTAGTCGCTGCAGCAGTAAGATTCACATACGCTCCAATGGTAGCATTTGTTTGGTTGCTGACATTTGATACGGATATATTCGCTACGACTGTCTTTGTTGGCTGGATGTAATCATCGAAGAACAGCACCAATTGCCTTGTTGATTCAGAATATGTGACATTCTGCAGTACAGGGAGTGTCGTGTCATTCTGGTAGCTGGAAAAGGTATTGTTTGTTGTCGCATTATTGCTGTTGCCCTGCATATCCACAACTGCACCAGAGGTGACATTGAGCATGAGCACATAGTTGCCGCTCACATTAAACTCTGAGATGAGCTTCTTGCCAACAGCATTCAGCGTGATATTTGTGTAATTAGCGCCATCAGAGACATTAGAGGAGACAACATCGATTGTTGATAACACAAATGCCCCTGTCTGGCCTGTCTTGTTTGTAAAGATAAGTATCTTTGTTGCATTCAGGGTTGTTGGCAGCACTGGTTCGTCCCACGCGATCATGATCTTGCCGCCATCATGCGAATAATTCACAGACACAAGGTTTGGTGCGACCTTATCAGAGATTGCTGCGCTGCTGAACTGGACAAGGGTATTGTTTGCTATATCTGTCACCCCCGTGGTATTGACGATTACGGTGAGAGTTTCATTTGATGCAATAGAAACTGCCAAGGTGAGGTTGAATGTTTTATTTGTGCTGGTAATATCTTTTGTGACGCTTGATACCTCAACATTGTTTCCGTTCGAGTCCGTTACATTGAAATCGCCAGCGTCGAAATTTGCGCTATTCATCTCTTCGCTGAAACTGACGTTGATCTTGTTTCTTGCAATAAGTGACCCTGTGGAGGTGAGGGTTGGCGCTGAGTTGTCAAGGGAGAAGTTGCCAACGACCGTAGCTGAGGAAACCACAGACCCGGTTTCGTTCAAAGCAACGATGGTGAAGGTCAATGGACCGTCATTTGCTGCTGAAGTAGAGATGGTTACATTGAAAGCAATTTTAAGGTCAAGAAATGTGCTGTTGAGCAAAGGTTCGCCACCAACGCTTGTATTCCATGACAGGGTGGCAACATTAGAAGCTGTGCTGTTTGAGAATATTTCTGGCACAGAGATGTTTGAGCTGTTTGACTGTCCAACAAAAGCTAAAGTGCTCGGGAGGGTGATATTTATTGTGGTAACGTTTGTCGCAGTCTCACCGTTTGTAAGGACAAACTCAATTTTGTATGAAGCATTCCTCAAGACATGCACGCCGCCAGCTGAAATGGGAGTCACGACATTTGGACCTGTTGAGGTGTAATAAGTTGCATTTGAACCAACCCCAGTGACGCTAGCCGCGCTGACAAGGGACATAAGCCCCAACAGAAACATCAAAGATGATACCACAATCACCAGTTTTTTCATTTTTTAATCCTCCACAAAGCTTTGGAACATAAGTTGAATATCCCCTTTTTACCCCGATAACGTAAGGTAATACAATCTTCCAGAAGATAGTGGTATTTAAACTTTTCTAAATGGGCAGTGAAAAGAAGCTATCTTGAAGGAGCGTGTGCTCGGAACCAGTCATACGTTTCCATCAGACCCTCTTCAACGGGAACAGAAGGTTTCCACCCAAGGAGTTTTATTGCTTTGGTGATATCAGGTTGCCGGATCTTTGGATCATCGAGGGGCAGCTCTTCAAAGACGATTTTGCTAGGGGACTGGGTGATGGCAAGTATTTTCTCAGCAAATTGTTTGATTGTCATCTCTGCAGGGTTCCCGAGATTGACCGGTTCATGTTCAGAGGAGAGCAAGAGCTTATGCAATCCCTCGGTGAGATCTTTTATGTAACAAAAGCTTCGTGTCTGCGAGCCATCCCCATAGACCGTGAGTGGCTTGCCTCTAATGACCTGCATGAGGAACGCTGGCACAACTCTTCCATCATCGATGGCCATTCGCGGCCCATAGGTGTTGAAGATGCGTGCAATTTTTGTATCAAGGTGGTGTGTCCGGTGGTATGCCATGACGAGCGCTTCTGCAAACCGTTTGCTTTCATCATAGCATCCCCGAACACCGATAGGGTTGACATTCCCCCAGTACGTTTCTGGCTGTGGATGGACGAGTGGATCCCCATAGACCTCAGATGTTGACGCAAGCAGGTATGTTGCCTGATGTTTTTTTGCAAGTCCAAGGGTATTATGTGTCCCAAGCGCCCCCACTTTTAGTGTTTGTATCGGATAAAGTTGATACGCTTTTGGTGATGCTAAGCTGGCAAAATGGAGCACATAATCAATCCTCTCGTCAAAATGAAGGGGTGTTGAGACATCATGGTTCAGGTATGTGAAATGAGGATGTTTCTTGAGGTGGGAAATGTTCACCTCTTTGCCTGTGATGAGGTTATCAACGCAGATGACTCTGTATCCTTTCTCGAGAAAATAATCGCACAGGTGGCTCCCGATAAAACCAGCGCCCCCGGTGATGACAACTGTTTTCATTGTGCAAAATCCCTCCGTGCTTCTTCTAATGCTTCAAGTCTGCCGATGTCAAACCATTTTTCCTCATGGGAAAAACCATGGACATGCTCTTTCTCTACCGCATACTCCATGAAGTAGCCCATCTTATCCGCATCTTTTCCGGAAGTGATGTACTCATCGAACATGTTCACAAGGCGTTTTGGCACATAGTAGATACCGATAGATGCTGTTGTGGTGATTGGATTTTTTGGTTTTTCCTCAAAAAAAACGATCCTTCCATTTTTGCCAACTTTCACTTGTGAGAGTTGTTTGATCGTCTCAACATCTTTTGTGTCATAAAGGACATTGACGATTGCATTGCTTTTCTTGAAATGTGAAAATGAAGGGATGAGCGAAAAATTAAAGAGGTTGTCACCAGCAATCACGAGGATGTCATCAGATATGTTCCCTTGAGTAATAGCATAATGGATATCTCCTATTTGTCCAAGGCGGTCATCGTTTGACATCGTCCCGTCATTGAGCACTTTGAGAGGGATTGAAGAGTCATACCCATCTGCCCATAGGTCGAAATGAGAGGAGAATTTTTCATTTGTGACTATATAGATAGTGTCTACACATCCAAGCGCTTCTATTTTCTTGATGATATAATGGAGGATTGGCTGGTTTTGCACTTCCAACAATGCTTTTGGTTGATTGAGTGTGAGGGGATAGAGCCGTGTTGCATAGCCGGCGCAGGGGATGATCGCTTTCATAGTGTCTTTGCATACTCCTTGATGAATGCTCTTAGTTTTTCTCCGATGTCCGGCCGCTTGCAGCCTATTTCCAGTATGGCTTTCACATAATCAAGCCTGTTTCCGATATCATAGCGCTTTGCTGCAAAGCAATACCCATAGACGGCTTGTCTTTTGGCCAGTTCCCGGAGAGCATCTGTCAGTTGTATCTCCCCTCCAACTCCAGGAGCTGTTTTTTCCAGGATGGAGAATATTTCCGGCGGCAGCACATAGCGTGCAGCAATAGCGAGGGTGCTTGGAGCAGAGGAGGGTGAAGGTTTCTCGATGAGGTCAGATAATTTGTACACATCTTTGGCGATGCTTTCTCCAGCAACAATCCCATAGCTTGATACTTTCTCTTTTGGAACATTCTCAAGACCAATAATTGGAGCCTTATATTTAGCATATACCTCAAGGAGTTGTTTTGTGCAGGGCTTTTCCGATAAGATCAGAGAGTCCCCGAGGAGAACAACAAAAGGCTCATTTCCAATATGCGATTTTGCTTGTAAAATTGCATGTCCAAGCCCAAGCTGTTCTTTTTGCCTGATGAAGTGGATATCCACATCAAGATCAGATATCTTCTGCAGTTCAGCAAGAGAGGTTGTCTTTCCAGCCTTCTTCAACAAAAATTCAAGCTCAAAGTTCCTGTCGAAGTGGTCCTCCATCGATCGTTTCCCTTTGCCCGTGATGATAAGGATGTCAGTAATGCCAGAGGCAACAGCTTCCTCAACAACATACTGGATGGTAGGCTTATCCACAATGGGAAGCATCTCTTTTGGTTGTGATTTTGTCACAGGGAGAAACCTTGTGCCAAGGCCAGCAGCAGGGATGACTGCTTTTTTGATCATGCAGCACCGCCGGAGAGCAGGATGACATGGTATCCCTTCTTTTGCAGGGCTCCTACCACTTTGTCATCAGTGTATAAGACAGCGATGCTTCCATGTCCTGCCTGTGAGATGCCAAGTGCTCCGGTGCGAAGAGCAATAGACCTCATATCTTTTACACCATCTGAGACATCAGCCCCGAGCTTTTTCATCAATTCAAGGCAATTATCATGGCTCTTTGTCATGAGCTGGCCGATCTTCTTGATATTTGGCTTTTCCTTATTGAATTCTTGTGCCCCAAGCCTGGCAAGCTTGCCCGAGTCCTGCATCAGCTCATTGATAGTATCCCTTTTTTTCTCGTTGTTCTCATAAACGATCCGCATGCTTTCCGGAAGGCTCTCATGCTTTCCATTGACAGCAAGGGCGAGATGCATGCTAGGCAGGGGGAGCTGGATGACACTAGAGAACATGTTTTGGGTGCGAAGCAGTTCCCTTCCTGAGAAGTCCATATAGTAAAGCTTGCCGAGTTTAGCTGTAGTGATATCTTTGAGTTTTTTGTCAGCATTCTCTTTGATGCGTTTAAAAATGATCTGTTCAGGGGGGGCTTCATCGTCGTTTGCAACAGCATAGGGTGCCTCCCCTCCGATCACTTCCAGTTTTCGGATGATGCTCCATGCAGCTTCCGTTATCTGCGCATTGTCATACATGCCAATATCAAAATGGAGCTGGAGCGCCCGGATAAGGGCGACTGTGAGAGCAACGCTCCTGCTGGCTCCAAGCTCTTCAGGGATGTCTGAACAGGTCTTTATGCTCAGTTGCCGATACTGCAGGTCAAAATGCTCAAGGACTGCATAATAGAGCTTGATATGCTCATTTGTCCGTTTTATCCCAGGGTCAAAGTACCGGTTATGAAAATGTTGTCCCTCATCATGTTCTCCCACAAAGACATATGTTTGCATGTCTCGAAGAGTAATGCCAATTGTTGCCCCGCCATAGATGTCCGATGGGCTTCCAAGCAAAGAGATAAATCCCGCCGCCGATGCTATTGCCATTTACCAACACACCCCCTCATAATTTGTTGGGGGGCGCTCATATAAAAGATTTTTCCCATCGATGACTAGTTTGTCGCCAAAATTGACTGTTTTGAACTCATCCCACTCTGTCAGGATGAGCACGATATCTGCCTTGTTCACAGCCTCTTGTGCGCTAGAGGCGAACGTTAGGTGGGGAAAGAGCTTCATTACCTCTTTCATGCCCATGGGATCATAGAGGATGAGCGATGAGTTCTCCATCTGCAGCTCTTTTATGATAGAGAGCGATGGGCTTTCCCGGACATCATCAGTATCTTTCTTGAAGGCGAGTCCGAGGATGGCTATCTTCTTTCCTTTAGGAGTGTGGGAATCAAGGATGGCAAGGAGCCGGTTGGGCTGCTCCCGATTGACATCGAGGACTGCCCGAAGCACTCGGGGCGTAATGCCTGCAGTAGCTGCTTGGTGGGCGAGGGCTGAGACATCTTTTGGAAAGCAGCTGCCCCCAAAGCCAATGCCCGCCCGAAGGAAATGTGGCCCAATCCTTTTGTCCAGGCCAATTCCCTCAGCCACCTTATTTGTATCTATGCCAAGGTTTTTGCAGATATTCCCGATCTCATTGATGAAGGAGATTTTTGTCGCCAGCATCGCGTTGCTTGCATATTTGATCATTTCCGCTTCCCGAAAAGATGATTCAAGGACAGGGCAGGAAAAGGAGGAATAAAGCTCTTTGAGGGTCTCCCTGGATTTCTTATCAGGACTCCCGATGATAATCCGGTCTGGAGAGAAAAAATCAGTGAGTGCTGAACCCTCTCTCAGGAATTCCGGGTTCATTGCCACGCCGAAATCCTTCCCGAACTCTTTTCCGGAAACTCGCTCAACAGTCTCTACAACTTTTTCTGTCGTGCCGGGAATAACAGTGGATTTGACGACAATGAGGCAATAGTCCTTTTTGTCATGGAGTGCTTCCCCGATAGAATGTGATATTTTCTCGATTTGGTCTAGTTTGATCTCCCCATGCCGGGAGGATGGCGTCCCGACAGTGATAAAGATGATGCGGGATCTTTTCACGGCATCAGTAAGGTCGGTTGTGGCAGTAAGGCTCTTTGGGACAACCGTTTTCATGAGATCGGCTAGGCCATGTTCAAAGATAGGTGGTTCTCCTGCATTGATTTGGCCAACTTTCTCTTTGCTGATATCAACGCAGATCACCTGATGCCCAAGTGTTGCAAGGCCAGCTCCGGTAATAAGGCCGACATATCCAGATCCGGTGACACAGACATTCATAGGGAGGGAAGGCAATGCAGGGTTTAAATATCTTACCATTATCCTA
>DUKZ01000012.1 GCA_013329045.1 Candidatus Woesearchaeota archaeon | reverse complement strand
TTTGAAATTAAAGAGATATGCTATAAGAAGCACATTATTGAAGGACGGTAACCGAGAATCGAACTCGGACCTGAAGCTCTCTGCAGCATTGCAGAGCACAAAACTTCTGTTTTTGCTGCCACAGGCTTCCATGCTAACCGTTACACCATTACCGTCATTAGTGAAAAGAATTTCTTGATGGTATAAAAAAGTAGTGGTAGCGTTTGCTCGTTCTACCTCGAATTCCCCACACCAACATATTCATGTAAAAAGCGTTGGAAGAGGCAAGACAGGAAATACCCCTCCCTGCATCACATCCCAACTATTCTAAAGAGTAGGGGAGAAATTTACTCCTTTCTCGAATAAAACAATAACCTTTATAAATGGCCCTAAATTCACTCTTCTCACCGCCCGAGTTCCACGAGAGCGTTCCCAGGGTGTTGCTTCTTGCAACGTATGGGATTTCATAATAAAAATGACAGAAAAACCAGATAATTACAGGCATATCGTTCGCATTGCGAATACTGATCTTGTCGGGACTAAACATATCCTCTATGGGATGATGAAGATACCCGGCGTCAAGCTGATGTATGCAAATGCAGTCCTTGGCATCGCTGGTATTGACAAGACAAAAAAGGTCGGCCTTCTTACCGATGAAGATGTCAAAAAGATCGAATCAGCACTTCATTCTCCAGAAAAAATGCCAACCTGGCTCAAAAACAGGCGCTTTGACCCAGAGACCGGAGAAGATAAGCACCTGCTCACCTCAGACCTCAAGTTCACAAAAGACAATGACCTCAAGCAGCTCAAGAAGATCAAAGCTTACCGGGGCATTCGGCACATGCAAGGACTGCCAACAAGGGGCCAGAGGACACAAGGCCACTTCAGGAGAGGCAGATCGCTTGGCGTTGCCAAGAAAAAAGGAAAAGGCGGGCGAGTGTAGACTAATCAATGGGAGACCCTAAAGCATCACGGAAAAAGTATAGCGGCCCCAGGCATCCCTGGCAGAAGCAGCGCATCCAGGACGAGAAAGTGCTGATGCGAGACTACGGCTTGAAAAATAAAAAAGAACTCTGGAAGATGGGATCATTACTCAGCGCGTATCGCGACCGGGCAAAAAAGCTCATTGCCAGGCCGACACCACAGACAGATAAGCTGAAGACAGAGCTGCTCTCAAAACTCGCCAAATATGGTATGGTTGACAAGGGAGCATATCTTGACCAGGTCCTTGGCCTAGAACTCAAAAGCATCCTTGACCGAAGGCTCCAGTCTATCATTGTCAAGAAAGGGCTTGCCAGGACCCAAAAACAAGCACGACAATTCATTGTCCATAATCATATCCTTGTTGGGGAACGCCTAATCTCCTCGCCTGGATACCTTGTTGCGCTAGAAGAAGAGCCATTGGTGGTCATTGTCACTGATTCCCCAATGGCATCAGAATCACATCCTGAAAGGATCTCCGCTGAACAGCCAGCAGCAAAGGCAAAGCCAAAAAAGAAAGCAGAGCCGGCAAGAAAACCAAGAAGAAAATCAGAGAGTAAACAAAAATGAACAAGCAACCACCAAAGCAGGCAGAACGCTGGGGCATTGCACACATCATGTCATCTTATAATAACACCATCATCCATATCACCGATATCACCGGTGCAGAATCCATTGCCAGAACATCAGGCGGACAAGTTGTAAAAGCACACCGCATGGAAAGCTCACCTACCGCTGCCATGGTTGCTGCAAAAAAGGCAGCAGAGGTTGCCCATGAACATGGCCTCACCGGCCTTCATATCAAGATCAGAGCTCCTGGGGGACACAATGGACCAAACAATCCAGGACCTGGCGCGCAGGCAGCAATCAGATCATTATCGCGACAAGGGCTTCGCATCGGCATCATCGAAGATGTCACCCCTATACCTCATGGGGGCTGTCGCAAGAAGGGCGGCAAGCGCGGAAGGAGGGTATAAATGGACGTCAAACTGCTTTCCAAAACAGAAGAAAAGATGTCTTTTCTCCTAAAAGATTCAACACCCATCATCGCAAATACCTTGAGGAGATACATTGTCGAGCATGTGCCAACCCTTGCGATCGAGGAAGTGGAATTTAAGAAAAACAATTCACTGCTCTATGACACCATGATCGCACACCGCCTTGGACTCATCCCCATCAAAACAGACCTGAAAAGCTATAACCTCCCAAAAATCGTGAGCGGCAAGGAGATTCGGGATGCTACGTCACAAGTGGAGTTCTCCCTTGAGTCCTCCAGCGTTGGCATGGTCTATTCAGGAAAGCTCAAGTTCAAGGATCCAGCAGTCAAGCCCATGTCTGATAATTTCCCAATCGTCAAGCTCCTCAAAGGGCAAAACATCCAATGCAGCGGCCAGGCGGTGATGGGGCGAGGAATCGACCATGCAAAATGGGCGCCGGCGCATGTCTGGTATACCTATGAGCCAGAGATCACGATCAACAATGACAGCCCAAAATTGGAAGAGTTCAAGGAAAAATATCCCCGAATAATCTTCGATGAAAAAGGCAGGATCGATAAGAACAAGATCAACACACCACAACTTATCGATGCTGTCGCTGGTGTCTGTGATACTATCATAAAAGTGGCGTATAATCCAAACAACTTTGTGTTTTATGTTGAATCATTTGGCCAGCTCGACAGCAAGGAGATTGTGCTCACAGCACTCTCCATCTTTGATGCACAGCTGGACAACTTCCTCGATGCACTCAAAAGTGCATCGTAATGCTCACGTGGAGGTGGCAGAGCCTGGTCAAATGCGCAAGGTTGAGGGCCTTGTCCCTTAGTGGGTGCGCGGGTTCGAATCCCGTCCTCCACATAACTACCATGAAAGGAACAACAAATCCGGAATTGCAATCGCTCATCTTTGAGCTCAAGAAGAGATCACTTGAGACAAAGGTAGATATGTGGAAGAAGGTAGCGAGCGACCTTTCCCGCTCGCAAAAGAACAAGCGAGTTGTCAATCTCACAAAAATCAGCAAGTATGCGGGGAAAGATGAGACCATCGTCGTCCCCGGAAAAGTGCTCGCTGATGGGGAGATTACCGGAAAACTCAAGATTGCCGCGTACACCTATTCGACACCCGCGCTCGACAAGCTCAAGAAAGCAGGAGCAGAGACACTCACATTGCAAGAATTGCTGGCGAGCAATCCAGACCCCAAAAAAATACGCATCATAGGATAAGATGATCATCGACGCAAAAAACCTGATAGCTGGAAGGATTGGAACTGTTGCTGCAAAGAAAGCACTTGGCGGCGAGACCATCTCTATCATCAATGCAGAACAAGCAGTGATCACTGGCGCGAAGGTGTGGCTACTCAAAGAGTTTGCGCGAAAGAAACAGAGCAAGGACGCACGAAAAGGGCCCTTTTACCCAAGGCAGCCAGAACGGATACTCAAAAGGATCATCAGAGGGATGGTCCCTTACAAAACGACTCATGGACGCGAGGCATTTGCACGGATTAAATGCTATGTGGGTGTGCCTGAGGAGTTTGTCGGCAAGAAAGCTGAGACTATCAAGGGCGCAGATGTTGGCAAATTGACAACTCCGCGCTACATGACAATCAAGGACTTGTCAAAGAGCATTGGTGGCATGAAATGAAAACAACAATCCATACTTCAGGAAAACGAAAGCAGGCAATCGCCCGGGCAACAATTCGCCCCGGTAAAGGGCAAGTGACAGTGAACAATGTTGCCATCGATGTGTTTTCCCCTGAACTCTACCGGCTCAGAATCAAAGAACCACTGCTCCTTGCAGGAAGCATCCGCGAGCAAGTGGATGTTACTGTCAAGATGCGCGGGGGAGGGATGGCATCACAAGCAGACGCTGCCAGGCTTGCCATCGCACGAGGAATTATCAAGTTCACACAAGATGAAAAATTAGAAGATAGGTACATGAAATACGACAGGACGCTGCTTGTTGCGGATGTTCGAAGAAAAGAATCTGCAAAACCAAACAGGCATGGCCAGGCACGGGCCAAACGGCAAAAATCGTACCGATAAGGAGGCACAATGATCATACCAATCCGATGCTGGAGCTGCGGGAAACCGATCGGCCACTTATGGGATTCCTATAAAGAAAAGGTCGACAAGGGCGAGAGCGCGAAGAAAGCACTTGACGATCTTCACGTTGAACGGTATTGCTGCAGGTCAACGTTTTTGGCCAACATCGACTTGATTGATGATGCTTCACAGTTTAAGAAGGTGTGAAGGTTTTTTTTAATCACTATTTTGTTCTTCCTCAATCTTAAATCTTATCAATTTAACAACCATATAGGTAGTTGGATGTATTTTATGATTTCCAATTAGTATATAATGCAAATAGTTCTCTTCCCTAATATGGTAGTTATCTGTTAATTTTATACAATGCTCTTCAGAATTAGGTTTTTGCCTCATAAACTGATAAGCGCCCCATTCTACTATTTTCTGCTCATGAGGATGCTTTGAGCTACATGGCCCATCACACTCATATTGCAGATACGGAAGAAATGCAAAATCATTCTGATTCATGATATCATAATCTTGATCTATTAATGTGGTTTGGGCTTCAGATGTTTCTTTGTTTTTTTTGAGCACAAATTTCATAGTCTTTGGTTTGATGAGACCAAAGCTTTTTCCGTTGTCTCTTATTTGGGAAAATGTTGATTGTTGAATTGGGTGTCATACCCCTACCTTCAGGTCGGGGTTAGTGTTGAGCAGCGGATTTCTGATTTAGCGAGGGTTTCAAGTAATGCAATCTGTTCTGGGCGCTTAAGCTTCTTGTTTATCTTATTTCCTCGGATGGAAACTTCTTTTTGTGTATAGATTCTTTTCGACAGATTGTCATATTCAGTCTCGTAATTAAAAATAACAAATGAGTTTTCTCTGCCATCATCATTAGGCCTTCTTACTTCAACGTTAATAATCTCCCAGTCATGGACGTAGCCGAATGGCACAGGAAACACTCTAACAAATCCTGTTTTTTCTGACCACGAACAAAGACACCTTCCTTGTCTACCTTTAAGCTTTTTTGTCTGATTTGGCGCTCCTTGACCCAGGACAATCATATCTTTAAGCCAGAATGAATCGATTTCATTCATAAATCTATCACCTCGTGCTTCCTGTCCTTTATGACTTTGGCTACTTCTCTCCTGTGGCAGAATTTGCAGTCAGCTTCAAAGCATAATAGGACAATTCTCTTCATAGTTCCCAACTCAATAATCCGATTTATATAAACCTCTTTGACTGGAAGAGCTTGTCTATATTTCGTGAATAATTCCTCATAATCTGCTTTGGTATTAAGATTCTTTCTTCGCTTTCAATCCCTAACTCTGGAATATGAAGATAATCAATATCTACATCTTTCAATTTCTTCTTTAAAGCATCTTTGATATAGACAAAATTCATACTAAAAGGATTCTTCTTATGTCAATCAATAGTTCGATGTTATTGGTTACTAAAGCATTGAGAAATTGGTCTATATCCTTGCCTTCATAACCGATAGTAAAGAATCCTGGCAACGGTTTTTTTTGTTTTTGTTCTATCAATTCGCTCTTTATGGTGTACCCAGGATATTTTTGATACACCTAATCAGTGATTTCCTCTCCATTATTAAATTTACTCAACATGTTTTTGATGCTAATGTCATTCTCTCTCCCCGCCTCCCCTAAAACTTCTTGGCCTTTAGGCGTGATTTTTATCTCTTCCTTATCAATAAAATCACTATCCCTCAACTTTCTAAGATCATCAAAGCACAGATGGGAGAAAGGTCCCTGCTTATAGGCAAAAAAATGGTAAAAGGGCATCTTTTTAGCTATACCATGCTCTTCTTTGAGAAGGAATAGTGATTTTACTATCGCTCTCCGTGAGTGAATGTTTTTTTCGTTCAGGTTTTCGATCGTATTTAACAATACTCTTTGGCGTTTGAAGAGTTTCATTATAACTATTTCTTTGGGGATGCAATTATTTAAACCTGCTGGTTAAACTCTACCAGCATTTATCCTCTTGAAAGACAGTATTCCCTTAGTTTTGCGATGACCTATACAATGGTGTGATTATTGAGTTAAACATAGTTAATCGGTGATCCATGAAAGGGTTTTTATATTAAAACGTTATTTTAACCCTAAAATGGGGGGAAAAACACTACTTGTCATCTTATTGGTATTCTCTCTCTTTTTTGTTAGCGTTGCTGCTGATTGTGAATCAAATAGTGATTGTGGTTCTGGTCAGGTTTGTGATGTTGATTCTGGGAGCTGTCTTGTCGCACAAGGTTATCCATGCCCTGGCGGATTAGCTTATCAATGCGCTCAAGGTTTAGGCTGTGCCTTTGACAAAACCAAAAATACCCAGGTATGTTGGCCAAACGGCTGTGGCCCTGTTGATGGCTATTGCGATCCTACAAGGGACAGCTGTTCCTGCGAGCCTGCTTGTTGCCAGGCACCTGTTGTTCAAAATGAGTGTGATTTTTCCGGAGCTCGGTGCCAAGGGGATCAGGTAGTGAGGTGTGACGATGCTGATCATGATGGTGTCAAGGAGGTCAGGGTTGTTGATGATTGCCAGAGCAGAGGGATGGAGTGTGAAGGAGGGAGTTGTGTTTCCCAGCAGTGTGAGGATAACGGCTGTTCTAAGTCCGGGTATCTCTGCAAAGGGGATACTTTGTATTCCTGCCAGCGGGACAGTTCCGGATGCCTCTACCCAAGTTATGTAGATGATTGCAATGATTATGAAATATGTAATGATATGACAGGCCGGTGTGAATCAAACAAAAGGGAGTGTCCTTATGATTGCTGTTCTGGTGATGATGAATATCTCCATAAAGATTGTTCAGATTCTTCATTGAGATGCAGTTTTCATACATGTGTTTCTGAGAAAAAGCCCTGCCCGAAAGCTTATGAGTGCTGCGTCTCAGGCGAATTTGAAGCAAAGGTATGTTCTAATGGGGAGACTTGCAAGAATAATAAATGTGTAACAAAAATTAAAGACTGCCCTTTTGATTGTTGTGTCAATAATCCTGATTTTAAGGTAAAAACATGCGATACTGGTAAGGAGTGTGTGGGGTATAAGTGTCAAAAGCTATGCAAGGATGAATGTGAGTTTGATGGTGTGCAATGTTATAATGGTGATGTCTATGAGTGCAGGCAGGTGGAGAACTGCAAGAAGCTTGTTTTAATCAAGGAATGTGAAGGGATGACTTGCGAGGAAGCAACATGCAAAGAAACTTGTGTGCAGAATGATTACCAATCATGTTATCAGGGAAAGGTTTATTCTTTTGATAGTTGTGGGAAACCCGGGAGTTTGGTGAAGGAATGCCCGGATGGGTGTTTGGATGGAAAGTGTTTAGAGCGAGGGTAGCCAAGAAC
>DUKZ01000034.1 GCA_013329045.1 Candidatus Woesearchaeota archaeon | reverse complement strand
GAGCGAGACCCGTGGTAGTTCACATGGAGTAAAATTCAGCGGAGATGGCGCCCATAAAGAGCTCATCGACCATGCACTGGCAGGTTTTGACGAATCATCAAGAGAGTTTATCCAAAAGATGAGGGAATATCGGAATAGGATAGCCTATGAGGGGTTTAATGATTAATGTGAATTATATCAGGCTGAATAAAGAGAGAATCGACAACATAATTGAAAAGCTCCGTTCGTTACAAAGTCAAGTCTCTTAACAGACACTATTGAGCCATTGCAAGCAGAAGAAATAAATACTAAAAAGCAAAAAGTGCAAAGATGCCAACCTACACCTGCGTTGTGGAACTAAAAAAGAGTACGGAAATTGAACTCCCTATTTTAGGGGAAGTCACCCTCCCGAAAGGTTTCTATGTCTATGTCGGGCCATTATTTGCAAAAAAGAAGGCAATGCCCCACACCGTCAATCTCTTTTTTGAAATCGGTAATGACGTGGGAGTGAAATTTGTCAAGACAACTGCCGCAATAAAAAACGAGCTTCAAAAGAAAGCTCGAGACGAGCCGGAGAACTTGCTCACCGGCCTTAGGGTTCTTCTCAAGGAAAAGCATCTGATCTATTATTTCAAGAAGCAGCCATTGAAAGATATCCCAATGGAAAAGCTGGAAAAATAACACCATAATGCTTAAATAATCCTTCGTATTCTCCACTCTTATGAACAAACATTCCACAAGTTGTTCTTGTTCTACTTCCTGTTAGACGGCAGTTCATTGTTATGATTATCGGAGGGTTTGAGATGGCAAATGATATCAGGGTGTTATTGTTGGACAGGATCGATCCGGTCGCAAAAGGATTGCTCGAAGAGCAAGGATATGAAGTGGCCACAAGCATCAGTCAGCCGCTGGAGGAAGTTATAGGCGAGTTTGATGCTGTTGGTGTGAGAAGCAAAACTCAGCTAACAGCTGAACTGCTCAGAAGGGCAAGGGAAGGAAGAACGGAATATGTCTGCCGTGCTGGCAGCGGTGTTGATAACATCGATGTGAATGCGGCGACAGGTGATGGTCTTGAAAGGCACATCATTGTTGCAAATACTCCTGATGCGAATACTATTGCTGTTGCTGAACTCTCAATGGGGCTCCTGCTTACACTCTCAAGGAACTTGTATCCAGCAATTCACTCAACGAGAGAAGGCAAGTGGGAAAAGTCCCGGTTTCAGGGTTCAGAACTTCAAGGAAAGAATCTTGGCGTCATTGGCCTTGGAAGGATTGGTCTTGAAGTTGCACGAAGGGCATGGGCATTTGGAATGAATATCATTGCGTATGATGTATCAAGGCCAGAGGAGAACATCAGGTCGCTTGGGTATACTCCGGCAACACTTCAATCACTTTTGCAGGAGGCAGACTATGTCACTGTCCATGTTCCTTTGCTGCCAGCAACAAGGGGCCTTATCGGAGAGGAGCAATTCTCATTAATGAAGCCGACGGCATATCTTATTAATACTTCAAGGGGTGGAATAATTCGGGAAGAAGCGCTGAGAGATGCATTGCTCCAAAAAAGAATCGGGGGGGCAGCACTTGATGTATTCGAGCAGGAAGAGAGATTCGAACAAGGAGACTCCTCAAATGTTTGGTGGGAGGGCTTGCCAGACGATGTTGTTTTTCTTCCAACTCCCCATATTGGCGCATCAACAAGGGACGCCCAGCGCCTTGCTGCAGAGACACTTGCAAGGCAGATTATCGCATACTTTAGTGAGGGTCTCGCTATTAATGCTGTTAATAAGTATCCAGTCCATGAAGAAAGCATTCCTTATGTGCGATTGGTGCGCTCACTTGGCAGGATTGCAAGCCAGATTATCACCTCGCCAGTAAGCAATGTCCAATTTACTTATCATGGGAATATCAATTCTGCTGACAGGGAAGCCCTCAACAGGGCAGGGTTAGTTGGTCTTCTTGAGCACCAGGTAGAAGAAGCATCTTATGATTCAGTCCTTGAGATGGTAGAGAGAAGGGGGATTACGTATGCTCATCGTTTTGATGAAGGATCACAATACCGTAATCTTGTGGAGATCATGGTTGAGGTAGAAGGACAAACACTTGGAATCACGGGAAAGATTGATGATGAGGGCAGGATGAAGGTTAAAAGTATTGATGGGAGGGTTATTGAAATGCCCATCCGTAAAAAAGCATATCTCATTGTTCTCAATGATAACCGGCCGGGAATTATTCATGCAGTCACTGGGGTCCTTTCATCTCATGACATAAATATTTCAGCATGCCATAATGAGGGAGAGGAAACAAGAACAACTAATGGAGGGACTGCATTATCAGTCTATGCGCTTGATTCTCCTCTTTCAAGAGGAGTAATTGGACAAGTTGCAGCACTTGATGGAATACAGTGGGTGAAGTATGCTGATTTGTCATAGGCTCTGTCCTAAATAGTGGTGAGCATCCTTTCCTGAGGTTCAATAGACAACACATCGGTCTGTGGGAAGGGTCGTCCCTTCGGGAGGGACCCACATTCTAAGTGTATTGACAGAGAACCGAAGCTGATGCTCACCCGCGTTAGCGAGATTTAGGACAGAGCCTTTTGGTCATCGAAACCTTTAAAAACCATCCACTATCCTCCCTTTATTATCAAGGGATGCGCTGGTTCCGGCTGGCGTATACTGGAGATGCGACGTTCTGATCGTTTCTCACACGAGGTAGAAAAACTATGGCACGAATGCACTCAAGAAAGAGAGGAACATCTGGCTCGAGCAAGCCGCTCAATAAGGATGCGCCCACATGGACGCAGTATAAGCCAAAAGAGGTCGAGATGATCATCAGCAAGCTCATCAAGGAAGGCCACATGCCATCAGTCATCGGCATCATCTTAAGGGATAATTATGGTATCCCCAATGTCAAGGCAATCCTTGGCAAGACTATCACACAGTTCCTCAAGGACAAGGGCCAGGCAGGCGAGCTCCCAGAGGACATTCACTCCCTGATCAGGCGGGCTGTTACGCTCAGGAAGCATATGGAAGAGAACCACAAGGACATGTCCGGCAAGAGGGGACTCCAATTGACTGAATCCAAGATCCGACGATTGATGAAATACTACAAGAGGACTGGCAAGATTCAGGAATCATGGAAATATGATCCAAAGAAAGCATCCATTTATGTGAGCTAAAAGCTCCCATTTTTTATCTTTTTATCATTTTAATCATTCTCCTGTATTCTGAGAATACCGGGCATATATCTTCTATATCTGTATCTTCTATATCTGTCAAAGCTCTATCTGGACAACTAAAACATCAAGAAAAAAACAACAGATCACCCTTTTTCTTTAAGAAAAATAGATTTACAACATCGTCCTAATGTTGTCGATGTTCTCTGCTACTTCTGCACCCTTCTTGGTGAGTGTGAGCAGCTTTAACCTTCCCTGCTTATCAAAATTTATCAGCCCGGCAGATTCCATCTGTTGGAGAATCTTTACGACATGCGAGTATGTGCAGTCGATATGTTTTGCCAGAGATGACGCATAAATCTCCCCTTTTGCGTTCTTGAGGTTGACCAACATCATTGCTGGTTTTTCACGGAAAAAAACGTTGAAAATTTCCTTGTTCTTCATGTGGTATCCCCCATCAACCCGGTATTTCCTGAAAAGTGTATTTTGAAGTGGTCATGTCCTACTATATAAAACTTTTCATTTTCTGGTAATTTGTCGTCGCTAACTTTTGATTTCTTTAAAAAGAAAGGTTTATAAGGAAAATACCCTCCAAAACCTTTAACAATCTATCGTTTGAAGGCGATCTTTGCCAATTCTTCCCTAGATTTTGCCTGGCAATGCTATCATTTTCAGCGCCTTTCCGACTGTACTATTACGTTCTTACTAGACCTATGTTTATTGAATAGTATTCGAAAACAACAATAATGACAGCAGACGGCTAAAGCCATGCTTTAGTCTCCGCGACACTCCGAAGGAGCCAACCCTCGTCACGGCCTGCGTCATTGTTGTTTTCTCATCACCTGATCCCTCCTTATGTTCAGCAGTTTCGAGATGTCTAGCAGTTTCGGGATAACAGACAGCGCCTTCCCGACAGAAACATTTTTATATCCCTTACCCCTAAGAATGAAGATGAAAAGGGGCTGGTACATTATCTTCGTCTTAGGAATCCTCTTGCTTTCAAGCAGTGTGAGCGCCCTTTGGGTGGACATCTCCGGCGTGAAGACAATCGAGCTTGGCGATACCCTCAACTTGTACCATTACCGCATCAAGGCCATGGAGATTGACACGGTAAAAAATGAGACTGACCTGAAAATTTATTTTTCAGATAAAGATTCCAAATTTGAGAAGACTATCTCAGAAGGCGAGGAGTTTGAGGCAAGCGATTTCAAGATTGTAGTCCTCAACGTTGATAATGCCGGAGGAGTATACACGGTCCAAATTGTTGTCTATGAAGATTACAGCGCTGAAATCATCGACCTTGAAGGAGAACAAAATATGCAGCTTGATGGGGAATACACCATCACCGCGCAAATACACAATGACGGCGCTGCAAATGCGCTCTTCAAGGTAGACCTTATCCCCTCAAGCGGTTTTGTGACCGTAAAAAAACCATCGAGAGTTGTTCGTGTCGACAAAGGGGACGCTGTTGATGCCACGTATGACCTTGAGGCAAAAAAGATCGAAGGCCGGGGACAATTCACCGTTAATGTGTATTATGAAAACAGCCTTGTTGACACCCATACCTATTCTGGATATGAAGTTTCCGGCAATTTTTCCGGCTCTATCAAGAACATCAAGGCACCAACTACCCTTCGGGCAAACGAGCCAGCCCTTGTGACCATCAGCCTTGCCAGCGATCTTACCAACGAATCAGAATTCACACTAGACCTTCGAGGAGATGATTTTGTCTTTGAGACAAACCCTCTTTATGTCTCACTTCCGCCAACTGCCTGGACAGACCGGCAAATCACCCTCACACCAACCAGGGCAGGCAACCTATCATTCCAGGCAAGGCTCTATTATAATGACACACTCCTTGACTGGGAGAATTACACTTTTGTCGTTAAAGAAAATAGCCTCCCTGAAATCACTGCTGTGGACATCCCAGAACAGGTGCAAAAAAGCCAGCAGTTCAAGGTGCACATCGGCCTTAATAATCCAGGCGACCTGGCCCAAACAATGCGCGTTCGCATCACCGGCCTGCCGGACAATGTCTTTATCGACCAACAAGAGCAGATCGTCCAGCTTGACCCTGGTGAAGAACAGATCGTCACATTCTCCCTCATTCCTGATGTTGAAGAGAGCTTCCTTTTTACTATCGAGCTCCTCCGGGACAATGATGTGATAGCAAAAGAAAGAACTGCAATAACAATAACTCTGCCAGAGCCGCCCCAAACAAACCAGCCACCAGAAGAAACACCGCTCCCAGAAGTTCCCGGGATCAGCCCAGAGGAACTTAAGGGAATCATCGATGAGAGGATCAAGCAAGACTATGTGCCAAAAAGGATAGTCTACCAATTCATCATCGTCATCCTCCTGCTCATTGTCGTCATCATCGGCCTTGCCATTGTAAAGAAAAGATGAAGCTACGCATTGGACCTTCATGGTATGAACACGCGCTGAAAAGCACGGTTTCATTCCTCAAAAAAAGAGAAAACCAAAAAACAATCCTCATCATTATTCTCTTCCTTGTTGTTCTCTGGCCGAAAGGAATAAAGCAGCCTGGTGTGCGAATCCAGGAAAAAACTACGTTTCAATGCTTTGATGGTTCTTTTACTGACAAGAAGGAAACTTGTGAGACCCCAGTGCAAGAATGCCCAGCCCCTCAAGAAACACAATGCCCTGCGTGCCAAGCCCAAATGGATACTCCAACCAAGCCGTCTATTGATGATGATAAGATACAAAGCATCTTGCTCTATGACCCCTATGAAGACACAACGTATGCGTATTCCTCTAGTTGTAAGATATCCATCAAGGATGCACAAAGCGAAGTGGCTGACACAAAATCAGTCTTTGACAAGCTCTACCTTGAAGTGGCAGGCTGCATTGATGTCTTTGAACTTCGAGAAGGCCAACTAGAAGAAGCAACAACCCACCTTAATAATGCAATCACCGCATATGATAAAACACTCTCCCGCTGCAAAAGCTGATGGCCGAAGCATTATCCTGGTTCTGGCAAACATTTGGGCTTAAAGGGATACTATTCATTGGGGTTGTCCTGCTCATCGCATTCAGAAAATACTGGACAGCACTCCTTTATGACTATGTCATTGATGGCGCTTTTTCTCTGGCTGATGAATGGATCGATCCGCTCATGGACATTACTGTTGTTGGCTCACCCATCCCCTGGGAGATTGGGGACCTGCTGGCAGCCTTCTTGATCTATAGGAAAGAAAAGCATATCACAGGAACAATGATCGCCTTTATTGCCGCGGCAGAAGCACTCTCCTTTGGCATAGAACCCTTATTGGAGATGATCCCTGCCGGGTCACTCATTGCAGCACCTGTTGGGATGTTCTTCAATCTCTTTCCGACAGTAACTCTCTTTCGTATGATTTTTGGCAAGACGGATAGGGCGATTGCTGATATGAAACTGCTTGATGCGGAAGTTTCCCTCGCAAAGGAAACAAGAATAGATATTCGGGAAGAAGATGAAGTATGCCAGAAGATGCATGCATTCCTCAGGCAGGAATGGCCCCTTGACGCAATAGAACTGTTTGACAAGGAACGGCCGGACAAGACACTTCTGAAAAAGCTGCAGGGCGCGATCGATACCCGGATCAACCAGACAAAAAGCATTATCACCTCTGTAGAAAGGTCAAGAGAAAACCTGATCGGCGAGGCAGAACAGGCAGTTGGCAATGCGGGCTTTCCAGACCCTGGGGCGCTAGAGTCCCTCGAAGAGCTTCGGGCACTCTTTGAAAGTCAAGTCACGCAGGCAAAAAATGTCCTGAATCAATCGCAAGCAACAGTGAACAGCTTTATATCCTCAATCATGAGCATGCTTGGCTCTCCACCTTCCCCAGAACAGCTCAAAAAAGCGTATGATGATGCACTATATGCCCAACAAATCATCGTCGCTGCCTCCCGAGAGTTCGATGAAGGATATCGGCGATGGATTACTATGGTAAGACAAGCAGAACAGGATATGGACAAAGAACAGCCTCCTGCATAGGTTTCTTCTAACATCACTATTCGAATAGAGATTCTCACGGGTAAAAGACTATATAAATGAATCTTCTATTACTCCTAGCATGGAGGTTCCAGAAATACGCATCCATCCGGAGCCAGACCATTTCTTTTCTTGTGCTGTGAGAAGAGCATCCTCACGGTTTGACAGAGCCCCCATTGCAAGCAGCGCTGCACCACTCCTTCTCCCGCAATCAGTCTATGGGCGGGTGGCTGCCGGTTTTACAGACCGCCGGAATTTGGCCCATCAGTACCCGAATACAACGATAGAACAAGTCATGGAAGCGCTCGGGAGGGATGTTGAAGAAGAGCATGACCAAAGAGAGCACATCCTCCAGGAGGTTTGAGCGGTGGACAGAAAAAGTGGCTGAGTACGCACGATTAGCCCATGCAGGAAAAAAGATTCCTGGAAAATTATCCCGAAGGGTAATTCGGCCTCATAACAAAAAAGGTGTTCCTCTTGGGAGGATAGATGCATTTGCAGATGTCACTCTTGGCAATCCAATAAAAGCACTTGTTTCCTTCTATCTTGGCCTTTGTGTTGATTCTCCATACTACCGCATTGCTTACAGAGAAGCGCGAGGCCAGGAGCTCTCTTCCGGCCATCTTGTCCCTGTCAACATGGAGGCGCTTAAGACCAATGGACTCACGTTACAAGACCTAAAACACCTATCAACATCATCATTCTCTTTGGACATGCTCTATGATAAAGGAATCATTGTTGATTATACAGTTCCATGGAATCAAGGATATGCGCTTGGCTTTGTGGAAGAGACAGAGGGGGTGGGAATTAGTGATGATGCCTTTTCTCTTTATATGGGCCTGGAATATGGGCTTGCGGGATTTGTCGGGGCAGTGCTCGCTGATGCCTATGACACGTGGAATAAAGCCACCGAAACTATCCCTCCCTGCAGCAGAGGGGAGATATTGAGACACTCCCTGGAGAAGCAAATGCCACCGGAGATCCTCCCCTCAGATGAGATGATCCTTCGCGCACTTCAATTATCCAGCATGTTTGGCGCGTCATCACATCTCTTTCCCCAATCATCACTCAGAAAGCTGCTCGAATGCCATCATGGAACATGCCCCCTTGAAACATATCTTCTCTTAGTCCAAGGAAGGGAGCTCAATGGACAATGGCAAACACCGTTATCAACAGGAGGAAGAACAGTTACTCTATCAAACTTCTATCATCATCTCAAAGAGAAACAGGGACAGCTTATTTGATGTAAATGGTGCCGTGCATACCATAGACCCCATCAATGTATGGGTATTCTCCTGGCTGCTCGAATGTCCAGGTAAAATTCTGCCCTGGAAGAAGCCGCTTGACGACTCTCATCGACCCATTCCTGAAGATATCTTCACCCCTGCCACTTATCTCGTGGACACGGTCATCCTGGTTAATCCAGACAACACGGGTGCCTTCAGATAAGGTGATGTTTGGCTGGCTGAGCCGGGTCCTGTAGATATCGATGATGATCTCTTTTTCTGTGACGAAAAGTGATTTATTTGAGGAAACGTTTGACACTTCAACTGGGAATAAATTTGTTGCATTATCCTCAATGATCCTCTGAGGGATTCTTTCTTCTGCAATCACCGGCTGATTCGCTATTATTTGTTCATCTATGATCCTGCTTTGCATTTGAGGCCGAAGCATACTGGCAATGATTGCCACTAAAAGAATCATTATCACTGCAGCCAGCCCCCCCATCACTTTTTTCCATGATTCCATACTTCATCGATAGTGTTAGAGTATATTAATATTGTCCCTTTTGATCCGATCTGCACTATCATAGCAGCGAAAACTATAAATACAAAGCAAAGAGCCACTTTACTGTATGTTCAGAAAAAAGAGCAGGGATGAGCAGGTAAAAGAGGCTTTCGACAAAATCAAAGAGGAACTCACAGAACACCTGGATTCTATCAATGCGAATACGAATGAGATCCAAAGCAATTACGAGTTCATCTGCAGGCTCGATGAAAAGATAGACAAGCTCGCTGAACGCATGGAAGAGATCCACATCCTTCTCTCTTCCTCCCGGCCTCTGCTTGATTACAACCTCGACCCACTCACTGATCAGGAAAAAAAAATCGTATTGCTGCTGTATGCCTCGACAAAACCTTGCACCTACAAGCTTCTTGCAGCAAAACTCAAGCTCTCAGAACATCTCATTCGGACATACCTGACAACGCTCATCACCAAGGGTGTGCCCATCATCAAAAAATATGCAGGGTCAGAAGTGTACCTCTCATTGGACCCTGACTTCAAGCGCCTCCAGGCAACGGAAAATATCCTGCAGGTGAACGAAGATATCTCCAGAGAAATCAACTAATCGTCTTCTGATGCTGAAATGAAGTATAATGCACCGATAAATACGCCTATGGTGATTATCACTGGGAGATATGAAGAGAAAAATGAGAGTCTCACGCTTGGAAAAAGAAGGGGGATGAGCAAAGATTCCGGCAAGATAAGATCTATAATAATGATGATGCTAAGAAGCATCTTCCAATCTGCCTCTATCTCGAATATCTGACAGATCATCTTCCAGAGAACAAGTGCGACCAATAAGAGAATAAAGTAGGGTATGCCTTTTAGGATGAATGTCACCGGGTCAAAACGCTGGTATGCTCCAATTGCGTGAGGCATGACAACAAGCAAGGCAGCAGAAACGGCAAATCCAATATTGAGATTCTTCTTTTCTTCACCAAATACTCTCACTTTCTGCAGCAGGGCAAAAATCAATATGAAATAGAGGAGGAATGGCAGCAGGATATCATAAAAACCAAAAGACACCGCTGATTTAATCACCTCGATGAGCATAACCAATCACTCCTTCACTTTTATTTATATCTTGCTAAAGAAACGATCACTTTTTCTGGTGCCTAAAAATCAGATGCAATAAAGGTGCAATGCCAGTACCCTTGGGGGATGATTTTTTAAGAACCAGTTTATATCACGGACACTACTCTGGGGATGATGTGGAAGACTCACTTTTTGCAATAACTCCAAAGAGAACCTTTCGAGCAGCCGATCAATTGATTCATATCCGAGGCGAAGAGCCTGATAATGAACATAATCTGGCATTTTTCTCTGAGGAGGAATCCTCCAGTCATAATCCCACAGCTGCATGCCACTCCATGAGAGAAAAGTGCGGCTGGAGAGCAGGCCCTGATACACCCCTCCCAAAACAGGGCGCGATGAGGCATTCTCCTCGATGAATTTCATTCCCTTATCATAGATCTCCCCTTGTTCTTCGGGGCTCAGAGGCGTCCTTGGAGCCTGTCTAGAAAAATAGATTGCCCCGACAACACAACTCCCCAAGGGATCTCCAAATCCCCGGCCTTCATTTCTCTGAGAAATCTGCCGATAAAGCGGTGTCCTGGTGAAATACCTGTTTGGCAACCTGCCCATATCCACCTTCTTTACTATTGGAATTTAATAACCTTTTGCCTGAACTCTCACTTTTTATTTTTTTACAATATAGTAATTAATAGTGTTAGCTTTGGTTTGCGTTTTTTCATTTCTATATACTATAATAGATATGTTTTTACAATTATTATTAAAACAATCTATTATATAGTACTTATTTTATCTTATGTATTTGAATCTTATGTGTTGAGATATCTATATCACTATACCTATTAATAGCTTAAATAATTTTATCAAAGATAAGATATATTAGATTGAGCTATTGTCTTTTATGATAATAATAATTAATTTATGCTTATAATCACCAATCTTTATTTTTTACTGTGTGAAAATGTGATAATTATTATTGATCTATGCCAATAATTTTATATCATCTTATAACCTATCCAGTGGGCTCCTCACTTTCTTTATGAGCTCGGTAGACACCTTCGTGTACCTTTCTGTCGTCGATAAATTAGCATGACCGAGCAATTCCTGGATGACCCTTATATCGGTTCCAGCATCTAAGAGATGGGTTGCGAAGGTTGAACGCAAAACATGGCAGTGCACCCGTTTTTTAATGCCTGCGAGCCTTGCTGCCGTCGAGATGACCTTCTGAGCCTGCCTCTCGGAGATATGGCCCTTGGCTGCTGGAAAAAGGTATTCTGAATGCTCCTTTCTCGAGGATGAATACGCCTGGATCTCAAAGTTGAGGGTCAGGGAAAGGATAAAATTCCTATCTTTGCCTCCTTTACCGCTTTTGACAATGCCGGTGTTCTCCTGGAGATCCATATCATTTATACGTAATGATACTGCTTCTGATACCCTAAGCCCGGAAGAATAGAGCAATCTTGCCAAAATACGGTGTTTTTTGTTCTTTATCACAGAAAATAACGATTTAACTTCCTCTTTTGTCAAGACTGTAGGCAGTTTCTTATCTAATTTTGGCGGTTTTATCCCTCTGCAAACATCCCTGTGCATAATCTCTTGATAAAAATATTTGATTGATGATAGAAATAAACTGACAGATCTCGGCTTTAGTTTTTTATCGGAAATAAGGTGAGCTAGGAATGCTTTCACATCAGATGAGGTGATATCCGTTGATTCTTTATTTGAATAAATTAATAGTTTACTATTACAATCAATATATGCTTTAATTGTTTTTGGAGAATATCCCCTGATCTTGAGCTCTGTTTCAAGTTCCTTAAAATAAGGGTTGTTGATTACCATTATTCTTCTATTCTCCTCTTTTTTCCTCCTAGCCTCAGATACCAGAATATGGCAAAAAAATGCCTCTTTTTTCCTTTATCGACGACAAAACAAGGTAAAATAGTGCGTATAAGAGATATTATACGTACTTTTATATAAATGTTGTGATTCTGGATCAATTTTCCTTGTTCTTCTTGCCTCCCCCTCTTTTTCTGAGTGTGATCCTGGGTGTAATCCCCAATCTGACATCTTCTGCGGGATTCTATGTTTACCATTATACTATTATATCTTATAAAAACTTAATAATTAAATAAAACATTTAATATCTAATAAACTGATAAAATAATTTGATCTAAACTAAAATATTAATATCATAAAAAATAAATAAAAAAGCTAAAATAATTTAGCAATGATAGAATAAAAAGATTTTTAAAATATTGTTCTTGAATGGTTAAAATAAAAACATTATAATCTGATATATACACTATAGACATATAAACTATAAAATAATTGAATAAACTACTATTAACTATAATGTATTTTTCTGTATATCCTTTTTAATAATTATTATAAAATGTCAATTATAACCTGTCCAAAAGCTCTTTCTTATGAATTGATCATGGAAAACTGTCCATTTTGGCTATAAAGTGAGAGTTGACAAAGGAGATCCAAGATTCAGCTGGTTTTTTGGCAATGGGTTTGCTGCGATTTTCAAGAACGGATAAAAAACATCAGCGGCTCTAGCGTCGCTAAACAGAGAGGTATATGAGGGATGTATCATACCCCTCCTCATGTCTTGTCCTGATCCTGCTTGTTTGAGAGGTCATCTAATAAGCAAGGGAATCTAGTGCCTAAACTTAAAGCTGAATAAGAAAATGAGCTTAAGGCAAACCAAAAGGAATGAAATAAAGGTGGAGGGATGAAATAAAGGTGGAGGGATGAAATAAAGGTGAGCTATGTGGCAAGGTGCTGCCATAGGGATATTAGGGGTATACAAGGGAGACAGTGAATACAGGGGAGATTAAGAGAATCTAATTGCTAATCTTCTGGACAGTTGCGATCAAAACACCCAGAAGTGAGAACAATGCAATCAGCTGGAGGGCATCTGACGGTTGAATAGAAGAAGAGGAAACAACGTTTCCTGTAAGAAGATTGCTTTTATCCTTGCTTGGGACAACAAGGACGGTCCATGGCCTTGTGAACTCATCTATCCTCCCTATAATCCTTCCAGAAGGTGAGACTTTCAGGACATGCGATGATCTTTCCATTGTCACATAAACATTCCCCTCAGAGTCAACCTTGACAGTCATCGGCTTACCTGGAAGGTTATTGACCACCGACTTTGTGATCCCGTCCATCCCGAGGCGAACGAGGCGGTAATTCTCAGTATCAGCCACCCAGACGGTCTTATGCTTATCATCGATGCCAATCGCCATAGGATTGCTGAACGTTTTGTACCCTCGAGCGCGCTTTCTTGCCCTTGCCGGGAGAGCCTCATCCAACCCTTTTGTCCTCAAAAGGATATTTCCCTGCTGATTGACCTTGACAATCTCATCGTGATCAGAATCAACAACCCATGCAGTGCCATCCGCTTCAAGCTCTATCATCACCGGGTGATAGAAGCCTGGCTTTGCAAACATCCTCCTGCCGTCCTTGGACATCTTTATGACCGTATCATCATCGGTATTAGCAATCCATACTTCGCCAGTCCTCTTATTGACCGTCACGTCCTGAGGATTCCTAAATCCAGCATAAGAGCCAAGCTCATTGCCCTCCTTATCCACATGCATGACTGTGTTCAAGCCAGCATTTGCAATCCACACAGATGAGTCTTCAGGATCCACGGCTAGAGCCTTTGGCATGTTAATCTCGCTTGTTTTGGGGATCCTCTCCCTCACCGCTCCATACCAGGAATTTGCTGGCTGATAACGAATATCCCTTGTATCAATAAAAGTCCTATATCCAATCTTAAACAAGGTGTTGCCCTCCTTGTCGAGCTTTACGACAAGGTTGCTCATCTCATCAACGACCCAGATGCTCTCATCCCCTGGATCAAAGTCCAAATCAACAGGAGTCCTCAGGTCGCTTGATGCTGCAAGGATATTCCCCTCATCACTCATCTTCAATAGCCGGGAAGCACCTTCTCCCGCCACCCAAATATCTGCAGAAACAACAGATGCTGCGAAGATGAGCATCATACATGCCAGAACTATTCTCATTGTGATCACCATTTTTTCATTATTTCATTATATCTGCTCTATACCAGCTTTACTATTATAAAAACCTTCTTTTCTTTCGGGCTCTGTAGACAAGTCTCACTTCGTTCGACAGGTGCCGGCTCAACTCTCGACCATTTACGGAAAGGTGCTGCGTTCCCGTATGGAGCTACCCCTCGCGACACACTCGCTTCATTCTCGAGTGAGCTCGGCAGAAAGGCACTTATTTTCTACAGCGCTTTTCTTCCGAAAGCAATTTATAACTGAAGCGTTACTGAGAAGGCATGCCAGAATCAGACCTTGAAGACGTGCTCAAGAAGAAGGTAAAACCCATCGTCGAGCAAGCATTCCACCAGCAGCTTGGAGTGACCATCCGGGAATTGAACGATGACATCACTGAAAGGCTGGAGAGAAATCCTCTCTGGGATTTTCCCCTGCCAACACATCTCTCCTTCAAAAAAGCAAAAAAATTATTCAAGCGGCTCTACCTCAAAAAGCTCCTGGAGACGCACCATGGCAATGTCTCAATGACCGCAAAGATCGCCCAGCTTGACAGGAGATCGATCCATCGCCTCGTCTCGAACAAGGATCTTGGAAAGATTCGGCAGGAATTACCCTTGCCCTATCAAATAAAGGTCCAAGCAGTTGGAACCATCATCGGAGAGGTGCTCGAGAGCTACAAACAAATCATCCATCCTGGCAAGCTCGAAGCTGCATATGCAAATGTTGGAAGCCTCTCAAAGCTCATTGTAGACCATCTTCCAGAAGAGCCCCTCAGCCTGCAGGATGCTGAGGATAGATTTGAAGCAGCATACCTTGCCCATGCATTAGAAGAGCATAATTTTGATGTGAAAGCCACAGCACGGACAATTGGCCTTCGATATGAAACGCTGCTTCGCAAGATGAAACTCTATAACATCAAGCACTAACCATCAAACCCTCTCCTATCAAGCACTACCCTTCTCTGAAGAAATTCTTTTTCCTGCTTTGGGCAATTTCGTCAAGCGGGGTGAAGAGAGATGCGTCAAGGGTGAATATTGTTTCTCTTATGGTGCTATAGGATATCTCTTTTTCCTGCTTTTTGGTGGCAATGACCAATGCCAGGAACTGGATGAGCAGAACAAAACGTTTTCCTGCATCGACTTGTATCGCAAATACGTCAGAGCCTCTTGGAACCTGCTTGAGATCCAGGCGTGTTCCAACCCTTCTCCAGATAGTCTTCAAATAGCGCTTTAGCTCCTCTTTTGCTTCTCTGCTCAAATCAATCTCCCGAAGGGACGCAATCGCCACCACCTTATTATCCACCACCACCGCATCTTTTGTTGCAAAAATCGGGTATAACCTCCTTGTCGGCAATTCGATTGCAATATACTCCTTTTCGGCATTGATGAATTCACGAAAATAAGAGAAGAACTTTGTGACAAACAAGGGAAATGATGGTTTATCCCCCGGATTAAACTCCTCATACATACCAAGCAATGACTGGTGCATATCTACTCTATCGATCAGGGCATCCCAGCGCTTATGATCAACTCTGATATCATCTTCTGATGGGATGGCATTGTTGAACGCACGAAAGTACTCGCATACGAGCTGGCCAAAATCAATATCATTTTTCTTGTTATTAGTATAGATAGCACAGCAGGTCTGCAACACATCAATATAGACAATGCCTTCGACATATGAAAGGTAGAAGGGATAGCTCTTGCAGACAAAGGGCCGGTCTTTGTAGATTCGGCACCTGTTCGCATTTGAAAGGAACGGGCATCTGCCCTCTGTTGTTCCCTTCAGCAAAGGCCCCTTTGTGTCGAATTCGATGAAATCCCTTTTCTCCTTACTTATCCGTTCAATGTCATCAAAATTAAGGCGGACATTTGATGATGTGCAGCAATAGCCGATGCTCTGGCAGGCAAACCTCACATCGGTAGAGAACGTGGTCTGCCAGGGAATCATTTTCTCACCAATCTTTGCCTTTCCGGAATAGACTATCATCATGAAAAGGTTTCGCTGCTGATTATAAAAATTTATACCACACTGAGAGCCAGAGGGGAGAATGTGTCCTGGTTTCCTGCACTATCCTCTGCAGTAAAGGAATAATGATACGTGCCAGGCTTGATATATTCCTTCCTTTGGCTGGATATACCATAATCATTACACCAAGAACAAAGAATCTTTTTCTTCCCCGTATCCAGATTGACATACCACAAGTATTTTGCCTTATCATCCAGTTGGATCTTCCAATAGGTATACCTGCCCTGCTGAGTCGTATTCACTGACAAGATATGGGGTGGCAAGGTGTCTACTGCCAAATGCTTTGCAACTTTTGTGTCAGAGCCCCCATTGATATCAGTGACCGATGCGATTGCATCGACGATCCTGCCTTCAAAATGGGAGAGGTTGAACACGAACTCCTGCTCAATATTCTTTCCAGACTGGCAGGCTCTTGTCTGATTAACACTGTCAAATTGGCCCTGGATCTTCAGCGAGAGGGACATGCAATTCTCTTCGGTGTATTTCACGGTGAACTTATCAATTGCGAATCCCCTTGATGGCTCAATACGCTGCAGCTTGGGCGGCCTGACATCAACAGTAAAATTAGAGTAGTATTCACTTACCTCCTGCCCTTTTCTTGTCGTTATGACAAGATTGTTCTCATTGTCGCGAAAAGACTTTAGACCCTTATAAAAATAACAATTTTTACATAGCGTTCTCAGATAACGCCCATCCATCGTATACTCTATCTTATCATACGTCTGGTTACACATGAAAAATATCTGCAGGCTCCTCTTCGTGAAAAAATCTCCAATTGGTGAGATGATCCTGCACGGCGCTGGGGTATCTGTCCCATCACAATCCTCATCGAGCCCATTATCAAAGATCTCATCAGCCGGGAAAACGGCAGAACACTCATTCCACTCACCGGAATTCGAGCAGGATTCAGTGCCAAAAGTGCACAGGCCAACATCTGAAACACCGCATGCCATGGTAAGGTTTTCTTCCCCATCATAGATATCATTACAGTTCTCATCAATGCCGTTACACAGCTCTTTGGCGCCATGAAACCTTGAGGGGTCGCTCGGGGCGCAGTCAGTTACGTCAGGATCGCCGTCATTATCATCATCTGAGTCACAGAATGGATCATAGATACATGCATCAGCATAATCTGGGGTGCCTGCACCATCACAATATCCCCTGCACAAGTATTCCCCGCCCGTACCATAATTATTGTCGCCCATTCCAGCGGAACAGAGAGGTGCATCTTCAATTAGCATCGATGTGTTGTAATAAGAGCAACGAGGACTTGCATTCGCCTCACAAAAGGTTTGTGCACATACCCCGCACTCCGGGTCTGGACAACCATTGCAGAAATTTCCAGGCACCCCTGGGCATCCATCCATCCCATTGAAAATGCCATCCTCATCATCATCATCGCCAACAAACCGGGCGAATATCTCATCATCCCGCTGCCATGCAACAATTGCGCGGCCATCTGGCAGGAATGCTGCAGAAGGAAACCTGCCCCAACTCAAAGAAGGCTGGGCAATCATGAAGACATCTGTCACATTTTTTCCTGATTCATCAAACACCTGGCCATATACCTGATCATACCCATGCCAGACGACAAAGAGCCGACCGTTTTTAGCTGCAATATGGGGAAATGGCGACTCGTCAACAGTTGCCTGGCCAACTTCCACTAGAGTGCC
This sequence comes from Candidatus Woesearchaeota archaeon, assembly GCA_013329045.1. Classification (GTDB taxonomy): domain Archaea; phylum Nanobdellota; class Nanobdellia; order Woesearchaeales; family UBA9989; genus UBA9989; species UBA9989 sp9989u. Next base: position 45,246 of record DUKZ01000034.1, on the reverse strand, counting down.
ATTTGGAAGCTGCACGACTATCAATCGATATGAACCTGCAGAGTCACTGAGCGCAAAAAAATGATCATCAAAGACCCGCACCACATCAAACTCAACACCCGGCATGTCCTGGAAAATAACAAAGGGATCATCCAGGGCTATTCCTTCAGGAGAAAAATGCTGAGCAATGAGATCATTTGGCGTTGAATAATTTTTCCATAGCCTCAGAAAAGATACCTCAGACTCATAGGAGACTGCAGGAACACTTCTCGAGCTCTTAATCGGCTGCAAGGAGGTTGCCACACTCAGATCCCCATTGAGAACATACACAGTAGAATTGCCTGCCTCATTCCATCCAACAACAATATTGCTGGGCAAGATGACTACCGTTGGCTTTATTATATACTGATTGGTGGAGAATCCTTGCAGGAGAGCAGCATTGATGCTGCTACCTTGCCCATCAAATGATTTAACTCTGGCAAAGAGGGTATCATTTATTTTTTCCTGCCAAGCGACAACAAATCCCTCAGGTAATGGAGCGATAAACGGGAAACTTGGGATGCCCTGCTCATCATCCAGCCTGATCTCTCCACCAATCTTTTCCCCGTTCATATCAAACTGTTGAGCAAAAATTCCATCATTCGTACCATTCCTGTTCCATACAACGATAAACCTATCGGATAGGACCTGGACCATCGGTTGAGACTGGTTGCCTTCAGCGAGCGTGTTCACCTTAAACTCTGTTTGTAATGGAGAAAATGCGAAGCTAATAGGGATGATACCCAAGACAAGAACTACCCACCATCTCCCCACCATATACCCTCATTTAAATCCCTTCTATATAATCTTTTCTGAGCTGAAAAACAATCTTTATAAATGATGGTTTGTCCTCACCTGGAAAGGGCCCTTAGTGTAGCTTGGGCAGTCTAACGCTGGAGCAACTATCACATCAGCTCGGGGTTCGTCAACGCAGGACTTCCTTTAGCCCTGAGGATGAGACGGACAGCTGGTAACCGGAGTTCAAATCTCCGAGGGCCCGTTTATTTAACCCAAGTGAACACAGCCATTCCATACACATAAAGTTTAAATAGGAGGATTGGGGAAAAGCGGGTATGGCGCGGCGGCTCTTCCTTGGAACCGTATTCCTCTTACTACTTCTTCCTGCAGTCTTTGGAGCATCCTCCTTTGCTGTCTATATAGAGCCATTAAAGAACCAGATCAGCCTTGATGAAGAAGCGCTTTTCAAGGTCAGCATCACAAACGCGCAGGATTTTGATGACAGCTTTCGGATATATTATACCGACGTTGAATGGGACATCTCAACAGACCCCCTCTCTGAGAGCACCCTGAGGATCCCCGCTGACACTGTCAAATCAACTACCCTGAAAGTCTCACCCCTCTATGTGCGGCCAGGCACCTATATGATCCCAATAAACATCCGGTCAGAAAAGACAGGAGAACTCAAAACACCCCAAATTTCTGTAAACTTCCAAGCTTATGGAGACTGGGAACCAGGCCAGCCCGTCGCAGTCAAGACCATCCTTGATATGCCAAAGACCCTTGATTCCAGAAAAACGAATCAGATCAGCCTCGAGATCAGAAACAGATACCCTGTGAACATCACCGACCTCCTCATCACTCTTGACAGCAGCAACTTCAAGGACCAGCAAAAACTTTCCCTTGGACCATTAGAGACACGCGTCGTCACATTCAATATCAATCTTGACAAAACAACCCCCCCCATAACAGGTGACCTCCTCATCAGTTTCATCTCAGAAGGCCAAACGTTCAAGGAGATCGAGCGACAATTCACTATTGCCAGCTACTCAACATTCGTCGAAAAACCTGGCACTGAACAACGAGGATTCCTCTCAAAGAAAAAAACATTCTCCATAAAAAATGAGGGGAATATCCACAATGAGGGCATCGTCAAGGTGCCAACCAGCATGATGTCATGGCTGCTTACCAGCACCCTTCCCCCCTCAGAAAAGGTCAGGGAAGATGGAATGGCATACTTTTCCTGGAAGCTTTCCCTTGATCCACAACAAGAAGAGGTGCTGACGATCACTACAACATATGTTCCCTTGCTCTTGCTGCTTATCATCATCATCGTGATCGCCCTTGCGTATTATCTCCTCCGCTCACCGATCATTGCCACAAAGGGGCCAGTTGACATCCAGCTTCGGGAGGGGGGCATCTCAGAGATAAAATTGGTAGTTGTCGCCAAGAACAGGACCCCCCAGACCATCACTAATGTGCATGTCATTGAGCATGTCCCAAACATTGCAGAGCTTGTCAATGTGTTCAAGATCGGAACACTCAAGCCAGAAAAAGTGCTCCGGCATGAGACAAAAGGGACAATTGTTAGCTGGGTACTACCAGAGCTCGAAGGATATGAGGAGCGGGTGATCACGTACACCATACGATCAAAACTAACGATCCTGGGCAGCTTCAAATTGCCTCCGACAATTGTGAAATTTTCTCAAGGGACATGGAAACGGGCAACGTATTCTCCTGAAGTGAATGTACAGGCTCCAAAAGAAGAAGCGCCAAAACCTTTATAAATCGCTTCATGCCTCGAGGTTTAGCCCCCGCGTAGCTCAACGGTAGAGCGCATGGCTGTAGAAGTCATGTGGATCGTGCACGGATGCTTGGATGAAACATGATCAGCTGTTGATACCATGAGGTTGCTGGTTCAAATCCGGCCGCGGGGACTAGAGGGGTCTAGCGCTCATGACCCCTCATTTTCTTCTCAAGCATATATCTTTTATTCTCCTAGATTATCTGGAAATTATGAGAATAAAAAAGCCAAAGGATGGATTTGAGAACCTTACTAAAGAGAAGGCTAGAATTATTGCCCATCTCATTGGAGATGGTGCCCACTATCAAACAAAACATGATTATGTTCTCAAATATGAGGTTAAGGATCAGGATTCTCTTGATCAGTTTGCAAAAGATATAATCTCTGTTTACGGTTTGGTTCCCTCTTATGAGCAGAATACATCCGGTATCACAGGAAAACCGATTACTTTTGTGCGCCTTCGCTCGAAGATTGCGTATGAGGATCTCCTAAGATATGCTTCCTTTTTTTCATCCGATTGGACAATTGAATCACCTCTCTTCCAAGCTCCCCTTGCTGTGAAAAAAGCCTTTCTTCAAGCTCTCTTTGATGATGAGGGAAGCGTCCGGGGAGAGGGAGTTACCCTTTATTCCATTAATAAAGGAGGGCTTGAGCAAATCATGATCTTACTTAATGAATTTGGAATTATCTGCAAGATTCGATCTGGCTTTGGTAGCCGAAGGAACGTTTTTGGCCTCATAATCAAAGATAAACACTGCTTCAGGAGCAAGATTGGTTTCGGCCTTCCAAGGAAGAGAGAGAAACTTGATGCTTTCATAAGAACGCCGTTTGGAGATACTCCAACAACAATTCAATGAATAGTCATATAAGGTTCATTGTTCTCATAGTGCTCTATAAATACGGCCGCGGGGACTTGCTGTTTTTATTGTTTAGGGACAAAAGTTTAATAATCTTAAGTCAACCTCTTGCTCTATCATGCGATCCGAGGTTGAGGTTATTCCGGAATCTGAATATTTTTCATTAGATAAAATGGTGCATCGTCTTGTTTCTCAACATCATTACACTGTTCTGGATACACAATATCATTCTGAAGAGAGAGGGAGAGCAGATGCATATAAGGAACGGAAGGAGAATTTTTGGAGAAAGAATGTGATGATTAAATCATTAAGAGGGTTTGAGTATCTCATCACTCATTCTGAACGAGCTTATCATATCTATGGTATTGGCGGTAATAGGATTCATGATGTGCATGTAATTACCTCTGACGAACCTATTGTTTCCTATTCTGAACAAGAAGCATGGGATACCTATAGTGATGATTCGAGCGACTTTTCCCTTGGTGAGCATCACACCCGTGTCGTCCACAGGATTGACTCTTTTCTCAGGGATATTTCACTGGATCTTCCACGCCAAACAGACTCACCGATTGATGAAATACTTGCTGCGCTCCCTCACATCAGGCCCCAGGACCAAGAACTTCTCATAGCAACTCTGGCCCGATGTTTTAACCTTCGAGATATGCTTGATGAAGGAATAACCTCCTGCCCTAATGGATTTACATCAATGGCGGGATTGTCATTTGGATCAGATTTCCTAAAAATTGATCAGGGGAGCAGGCTTCTTCGGGAACAACTTGTCTATTCCATCAGATTGCCCGAATTTGATCTTTTTAGACCTCCCTTCCATGCCCTTTATATGGTAGATCCAAGAGACCCGGCGATACTTCATCTTGGTAACACCAATGGGCTGAAACCTGGCTCAGCTCTTGCATTTCAACGATTTAACTTCATGGGGGATTATAATGATTATAACCTCTGGTTAATGGGTATCTTCCATAAAGAGATGGCTTATTTTACAGGTCTTTTTGAACATCTTCCTTATACCGGTTTTCATGGCGCGCCTCATTTTTATGAGGGTTTTCTGCCCCATATTAATGTATCCAGTGAGGGATATTCCCGATTTAAAGATTCAAAAATTGAGGAGCCTTCCCAAAAGAGCATCATTGCTGATTACCTTGAAGCTCATAAGGGTTTTCACCCTACTGTTATCTTAGGGGACTGGAAACCTGAGAATATGGTCAATGGGTACATGGTAGACTTCGCGATGGTTGGACTTGGCCTTGAAGTAGACGAACTGGCTTATTTTTGCTCAGATATGCGGTTTGGCATGGATCTCGATGGCTTTCATCGAGTGATAGACCGTTATATCACTCTTCGTTCAACCCATGATGAAGGATTCAAAGAACATGCCTCAGCCGGGTACAGGAAAACTATGCATGATCTTGCTGCACCAGCATTCCTCTCACAGCTTGTCCTTCGCCATTCTGTCATGAACAAGCGGGATATGATGGATCCGGAAAAATATGCTCAGCGGCAATATTATCAGCGCAAAGCAGAAGCTGTTCTTCGTGGGGGAACCTTTCGTTAAAACGTTTTTGTCTCCATCGCAATCTTTGGCTTGATGATGCCATGGATAGTCTCAACAAATGCGTCAATACTCATCACGATCTCAGGGTTTTGGCCTTTCCTGGCAAGCATCCTGCATTGATCCTTCATTTCTCCTCTCATCCTATCCAACTCATTGATCTTGGCAAGGGAAAACTTGTAATAAAACTGATGATACAATTCAAGATATCCTGCTGCCATCCTCATCACTTTTGGCACTCCCGGCGCAATCTTCTGGTCTTTTGCATTTCGATACACATACCTGATAAAATCAGCTGCTTTATCGAGCCCCTGGAAGATAACAAAAAGATGCATTGCGTCGTTTTTTGGCCTTGCCCCGTCATTGAGAATGATCCTTGATGCTAATGCAACAAACTTTGTGATCGCATCATGACGGGACTCGCCCATCTCCAGATCTGACTTGGCATCTGAGAGGGCATGCGTTCCTTGTTCAACATATTCCTTCAAAAGAAAAAAGATCCGATAGATAACCTGGTCTGCGTGGGAGAATTGTTCGGATATGTTTGTGATGCTCAAGCTTCGTTCTGACTGGGAGAGCACCTCAAAACCTATCAGCCGGGCGGTGAAAAAATTGATGACATCCGTGATGGACTCATCACCATGACTCCAGGAGGAGATCGTCCCTGGCCTAAACGTTAGGGTAATTGTGTCATACCCTTGCTCATAGCACGCGATGAGGAGCTTTGCGATGCAGAGTCTTCCAAGAGTATCAACATTGAGAGAGATAGATCGATGGCCCTCCTGTGAGGGTGGATCCAGGATTAAACTCTTCTCTGCCATGGTCATCTCTATCTCGCCCCCTGCGGCAATGCTGTGCTTTGTTGTCCATTCCCTTGGCAATGTTATCGTCAGTGTGTTGTTGCCTTGCCTGATGACTTTACGCTTCATATACTATTAAAATTATCTTAAATATATAAATATTACGAAAATACTAGTATTAATCACAATAATATATCTCAGTCCATCTCTGAGGAATGGCCAACATTCATAAATGGGCATTGGTTCCTTTTCTCATGGAAGAACTTCGAAGAATGCCTCTGCCACACTTTACAACAAGGCAGATTCACTGCAGGCTTGATCCTACAACAGGCTATCATATCTCTCCTGTTGGAGAAGAGATTACGTATGCCAAAATGCAGGCACTGCGCATACCCATTGATCCAGAAGAACTGCTGGGCGAGCTCCAGGGAGATGGCCATACTTTTGCTCACTCTTCCGTTGCTGGACTCTACCGGCTGCATGTTGATGGAAAAGATCATCTCCTTCTCGTCCATCAGCTCGATTCCCATTTCACCCCAATAAAAGGGTATGTTGAATCGCATGAATTAGGCGGCCTTGAAAATGCGCTTGATCGGGAACTGGCAGAAGAACTCCTCCTTGAAACATGGGATGGAACACTCGGATATCAGCGGGAGGAAAACTATTTTGGAAATCCTTATGGAATCCCTCTTGTTGGCTCACTTCGGATCATTCCAGCAAAACCATTGCAAGGGCTCGGACTCCTCAGAGGGCACTATCAAGGAGTCCTATTGCCAGCGCATGCACAATTCTATTTTGATGCACTAACAAATAATATCCAGATCGTCTTCCATTATCGGCTCTGCCTCTCAGGAAACACTTACTCATTTGTATCACTGGATCATGCTGAAGACCATGCCCGGGGAAATGACCTGGTTTCTGTTCGGTATTCTGATGGAGCAAACCTTTTTTCATTGACCAAAAACAGAATCTCAGGATTTCGCTTTGCTGGATACCTGAACGGTTTATCTCAACAACCGATCGATACTGTAACCCTCGGAGAAAGCGTTTGCACCAAAAAAAGAAGGGATACTCCAAAGCTTATCAATCTCTCTAGCTGCCTTCCTCTCGCAAGGTGTCGATCAGAGAGATTAATGCTTTTGTGACGTGCTCTGCCCTTGGAATCCTGGCTAGCGCATCCTGCCTTGTCATGCCCGGGCCATTGATACCAAGAACGACTGGTTTATTGAATTGCAAGGAGAGCTCCTGCAGTGTCTTTGCCGTTGCATTTCCAATCACTTGGTCATGGTCAGTCTTGCCTTTAATGATTGCACCAAGGGTGATGACACCAGCAATCTCATCATCCTCCAGAAGTTTCTTTACTGCGAGCGGGACATCAAAGCTTCCTGGGACACGGATCACTTTCTTGACTGCTGAGCCCTCATTTTTTGCTGTATGCATAGCAATATCGAGCATCTGATCGGTGATCTCCGGATAGAATTCAGCTGCCACAATGCCAATCTTTATTGTCATCTTGCGATTGGGCCTTCATCAGGAAAGCCCTGACGCTTTCCTTTTCCAGCAAAGGGGGTGAGCATCTCTTTGTCCTGCATCAATGCAATCGCATTGAGGGTGTGCTTTATTGAACGGTCTTTTGCGATATCATGCAATCCCTTCTCATTCTTTGCCTCGTCTGAATACACAAACACCTTCAGGATATGGGTGTTTGTCATCAATTCTGCCTGGATCAGTCCCATATTCGCCTCATGAGCGCACTGGAGATCAATCTCTGCTTTCCCAGCAAAGCCAAACGCCAATACGATCTCACAGTTATATTCCTCGATCAACTTCTTTGCTGCAACTGGCAGATCCTTGAATCCGGGAACGGTATACCGCTCTATCTGGATATTTGGTGCAGATTCCTTCAACACCCCAATCGCAAAAGAAGCCATGTCAATGCGAGAGAAACAGGTGTCAGCTATTCCAACCTTAATAGAACCTCATCTCCATCCTTTAACCCAAAATGCTCCCTCAAGTTGACAGGAGAGACGATCTCGATCGTCGTCTTGTCATGGGCTGTTTTTTCCGGGACAACAATTGCGCCTTCCACTTCATCATTGAGCATGACAAAATACGTATCGACTGGCGCTAAGTCCTCTGTTGGGCCTTTGATCTTGAGCGGATTCTTGAGAAGGGACCTTGATTTGGCATCAATCTTCAGGTCGAGAGTCCCTGGAAATGGCTCAAAGCCAAGATTGTTCCTCAATTGCTCGAGATATTTTGTGACGTAGGCAGAGCCTTCATTCAATCCAGAAACAACTTTTCCTTTGAATTCACCCATATGGTGCTGTCTAACTACCAATGCTTTAAATAATTTTCTCTGGCAGTATACACAAAAGAATACACGGAAAAATGAATGATCATCATGAATTATCACCTCATCGATCTCGCAAACATTTTTATAATCCCCCCTTTTGCCCAGATGCATGAGTCTTGACCATGCTGCAATAGAACATGAGATCCGGGCATACTGGAAAAAAATCGATCTTCTGAAGCTCTTGCAGGAGAAGAACGCGAAGGGTCCCCCCTATTTCCTTCTTGATGGGCCGCCGTATGCAAACTATGTCCCTCATGTCGGGCATATACGCAACACTGTCTTCAAAGATCTCTACATCCGACTTGCCTTCATGAAAGGCCACCAGGTGTTGTTTCAGCCAGGGTTTGATACGCATGGACTGCCAATTGAGAACATGATCGAAAAAGAGCTCGAGCTGACATCTAAAAAGGACATCGAAAAAATTGGCATTTCTGCTTTTGTCAAGAAATGCCGCGACTCTGCAATGCTCAACAAGGACTTATGGCTCTCTGTCTATGAGAACCTTGGGTCATGGTATGCGTGGAAAAAACCATACCTGACGTATGATAATGATTACCTGCTCTCTGCCTGGTGGTGCTTTCGCCAGATGTGGGATAAAGGGATGGTCTATGAAGGGAAAAAACCGGTGCACTGGTGCCCGCACTGCCAAACATCGCTTGCAGGGTATGAAGTCACTGATTCCTACAAAGATGTTTCAGATCCAGCAGTGTACGTGAAATTTAAAATTAAGGACAAGGATGAATACCTGCTCGTGTTTACCACAACACCCTGGACACTTCCCTCAAATGTTGCAATCTTTATCCATCCGGAACATATCTATGCAAAGGTCAAGACTGAAAAAGGAATTCTCATCCTTGCAAAGGAACGTTTAAACCTTCTTGACAGGATAAAACTGTCTTATGAAGTGATAGCAGAATTTCCTGGAAAAGAACTGGGAGGAATCAGCTATGAACCGCTCCTTGATGTTCCGGTCCAACAAGTTCTCCTGACCCATAAACATGCACTCAGGGTATACTTATCCCAGCCGATCCTAAAAACACGGGTTGCCTCAAAAGTGTCAGCAAAGAAAGGGCTGCAAACAGAAGACCTCTTTGAGGATTTTGTGACCATTACTGAAGGAACTGGCCTTGTGCACTGCGCTCCTGGACATGGGAAGACAGACAATGAAATGGGAAACAAGTTTGAAATGCCTGCTCCCAGCCCCCTTACTGATGATTGCACGTTCACAGAAGATGCCGGAAAATACGCAGGAACATTTGTTAAAGATGCAGACCATGCGATCATGGATGACCTGGACAAAGCTGGAAAACTGCTCTACTTTGAAAAAATTGTCCATAGCTATCCTCTCTGCTGGCGATGCAAGTCACCGCTCATCTTCAGACTCAACAACCAATGGTTTATCGACATCGAGCCAATAAAAGCCCTGATGCTCAAAGAGAATGAAAAGGTCTCCTGGCAGCCAGACTTTGCAAAAGAGCGATTCCAAAACTGGGTTGCCGCAGCAGAAGACTGGAACTTTTCCAGGCAACGATACTGGGGCATTCCCATCCCCATCTGGAAATCACCCTCCGGAAAACCATATGTCCTCACGACAAGAGAAGAGATCAGTGCTCATGCAAAGAAAAAGATTGATGATACACTCGACCTGCACACTATCAGCGACCTTGAACTCACAAATAAAGAGGGCGAGAGGCTCGAACGGGTCCATGACATCTTTGATGTGTGGTTCGACTCTGGCGTTGCTCCATTTGCATCACTTGGATACCCCTCGAAAAACAAAGAGCTCTTCGATGCGCACTTTCCAGTCTCCAGAATCAATGAAAGCCAAGACCAGATAAGAGGGTGGTTTTATTCTCTCATGTTCTGCTCATGTGCTGCATTTGGCAAGGCGCCCTATCAAACGGTTTCCATGCCTGGATGGGTGGTTGATGCCAAAGGGGAAAAGATGAGCAAATCCCTTGGCAATGTCGTCTTTGCAAAAGATGCCCTTGAAGAATTCGGCGCTGACATGGTGCGGTTCTATTACTGCTGGGACATTGCCCCTTATACCCTGCAAAAATTCAATGTCGACACCATAAAGAAAGACGTCCATAAGTTTTTCACGATCCTTTGGAACTTACACACCTTAGTTATCAATGACCTCGAAAAGGCTGAAGACTTCACTCCTGTCTCACCAGAAGACTACTGGATCTTGTCGCGGCTTGCCGGCGTGATTAAAGCAACTGATGAAGGAATTAAAAGCTTTGAGATCCATGATGCTGGCCGGGCGCTCTATGAATTTGTCGTCAATGACCTATCTAGAAGCTATGTGCAAATGGTCCGGGAGCGCATGGGGCAAGATACTGTTCCCCTCCTCATCATACACAAATGCATCTTGGAAGTGATCAAGGCACTTGCAAGCATCTCTCCATTCATGGTTGAAAAGATTTACCAGAACTTTAAGAAAATTACACCCAACCTCCCCCAATCAGTCCACCTGGAGCGGTTTCCTGAAGCTGGGGAGAGACAGCCTGATCTTGAAGAACAGTTTGCGTTTGCATTCGATATCATCGGCGCTGGCCTTGCTGCCAGAAATAAAGCAGGGATATCCAACAGGTGGCCAGTTGAAGAGATCGTCATTGACACAACAGAAAAAATGGCGCCAAGGATCATCGATGAGCTTGGCGACTTGATTAGGGCGCAAGTAAATGCAAAACATCTTTTGCTTGGATCATTACCAGTTGAACTATCGATCAAGCCAGACTACAAAAAGATCGGAGAAACATTTGGCGAGAAGACAGCAGATGCCCTCACCTTCATCAAAGAGCATCCCAAGCAAATCATCGCTCAACTCAAAGAGAAAGAGGAATTCACTATAGAAGGATATTCCTATGCAAAAGAGCACTTTGTGATAACAGAATCTGCCGAAGAAGGATACCTTCTTGCCCCCCTCAAGAGTGGAAAAGTCTTCCTTCGCACTATCCTCACAGAAGAATTGGAGAAAGAAGGATATGCCCGTGAGCTCACAAGAAGACTCCAGGACCTGCGAAAGAAGATTGGGCTGGAGAAAAAGGACAAGGTTAATATCCTCATACAACTCAATGAAAAAGATATCGGCCTTTTTGAGGACACATGGGCTGCCATCAGCGAGAAAGTTGGCGCTCATGGATTCATCCTCGGAGCAGAAGAGCCATTATCCCCCTATCCATTCACCACAAAAGAAACCATAAAAGAGAAATCTTTCACTATCTGGATGGAACGCTGCTGACGTTGTTCCTGGAATGTGGTACTCCTTTGCCGAAATCTTTAAATAGTTTTGAACTAAAAGATATGATATTGTATCAGATGGAATTAACAAAAACTGAGTAATTTTAGAGATTTTCTGAGTTTAATTTGTGTCCTAACCGATATATTTATAAATGACCTCATTATCCCCCCGTTATGACCTATGCGTTCTTCTCCCGTTGAAAGAAGCTTTTTTCACTCTTTTTTCGAACGATGAAGGATGCATTGATGTCAGATCAGGGGAATGCCCTGGTGGTGTAGTCCGGCTCGGGTAAACTAGCCTTGCTTGTTTCCTGCGGTACCTATCATGAAGCCCTGTCGTGGCGTCGAAAACAATCGTTTTCGCACCGCAAAAAGGCTTCGACCCGGGTTCAAAAACCGGTCACAGGTTGTTGGATACGGCATACCGGTTCGTGTGCCGGGATGCTGGGGGCCTGTACGGAGTGAAAGTCCCGGCCAGGGCGTCCCTTTACACTCATGGGCCGGTAGCTCAGCCTGGAAAGCGCTCGGCTTGGGCAGTAGAGCATCCGGCTTTTAACCGGATGGTCGCGAGTTCGAAACACGAGTGAGAAAATCTCGTCCGGCCCATCACACTCAAAAGAAAAAAATGGCGAAGACAAAAAAAATCATCGTCAGTAAGCATGACCTGATCCCTCAGCATTCTAAGTTATCCCAGAAGGATAAGCAGGAATTATTTGACCATTATCAAGTCACCAGCCATGAACTTCCAAAAATCATGATCTCTGACACCATGGTGCAAAAACTAGGTGCCCAGGTCAATGATGTCATTAAGATCACCAGAAAAAGCCCAACGGCCGGGGAAACAATATTTTATCGAGCTGTAGCAGATGAGTAACATCGCCCATAAAGTCCTCATACAGAAGTACTTCCAAAAAAGTAATTTTGTTTCTTCGGACATAGATTCTTTCAACACATTCATCGAAGTGGATCTCAACGATATCATCGAAGAGAACAAAGAAATAGAGCCGACTATCATCCCTCAGAATGTTGATGAATTCAAGATCCGGATGGACAAGATCTGGGTCACAAAGCCAGAGATCATCGAGGCAGACGGCAGCAAGAGGCCTATCTTTCCAGCTGAAGCGCGCCTTCGAAAAATCACGTATTCTGCTCCCATCTTCATCGAAGTGTCTGCGCATATCAATGGGGTGCAGCGAGAGTCATTCACTACACAAATCGGCAACCTGCCTATCATGCTCAAAAGCAAATACTGCCATCTCCATTCGCTCTCAAATGAAGAATTAATCGCGAAGGGAGAAGACCCAACGGACCCTGGGGGATATTTCATCATCAACGGCAGCGAAAAAGTTCTCATCACCATGGAAGACCTTGTCCCAAATAAGATGCTCATCACCAAAACATCAACGGGACCATCAGCATTTTCCGGAACACTCTTCTCAGAGAAAGGCTCATTCAAGATACCCCACACCCTCGAGCGCATGAAGGATGGCATCTTCTACCTTACCCTGACACGGATCAAGCGGGTGCCTCTTGTTGTCATCATCAAGGCCCTTGGCATGGTCAAGGATGAAGAGATCATGAAGGTTGTGTCAAAGAAAGAACCATTCAATGAAGTCCTCATCAACCTCTACGAATTTGTGGAAATTAAGAATGAGGATGATGCCGTAGATTACATCGCAAAAAAAATCGGCATTACCCAATCAAAAGAGATACGGGTTGAGCGAACAAGAGAATTGCTCGACAAATACCTCCTTCCTCATATCGGGATCAACCCTGAGGACCGGCTCGCTAAAGCATACAACCTCTGCAAACACATGAAAAAGTTCCTTCTCGTCGAATCCGGAAGGCTCCCTATTGATGACCGGGACCATTACATGAATAAACGGCTGAAGATGTCTGGCGACCTTCTCGCAAGCCTTGTTCGTGTCAACTTTAAAGTGCTCATCAGCGACATGCTCTATAACTTCCAGCGCATCGTTAAAAGAGGGAAATTTCCTTCCATCAAGGTCATCATCCGCGACAAACTGCTCACCTCCCGAATCTATTCAGCGATGGCCACAGGGTCTTGGGTTGGCGGCAGGAAAGGAATCTCCCAAAGGATCCAGCGGCTCAATTACCTTGATTTCCTCAGCCACCTGCAGCGCGTCGTCTCACCATTATCCTCTTCACAGGAAAATTTTGAGGCAAGAGAACTCCACCCAACGCACCTTGGAAGGCTCTGCCCCATCGAAACACCAGAAGGAACGAACATTGGCCTTCGAAAAAACCTTGCATTGCTCTGCACCATCTCACAAGAAACACCAGATGAGGACATCATCAAAAGCCTTCGAAATTTTGGGCTAAAGACACTCCCATGAGCGAAGTATACCTGAACGGAAAATTTGTAGGCGATGTGGATAATGGGCAAGCTTTCACCCAGCAACTCATCCAGGAAAGACGCAAAGGAACAATGTCTGATCTCCTTAATGTGTTCTATGATGGGATCACCGATGAAGTTACTATTGAGAGCTCCAAAGGCAGGGCAAGAAGGCCTCTTATCGTTGTCAAAGGGGGAGCATCCCTCCTCACTGATGCGCATGTGCGATCATTGCAGAAAAACGAGCTCTCATGGAAAGACCTTGTCTCACAAGGCATCATCGAAGTCCTTGATGCATTAGAAGAAGAAGGAGCGCTTATTGCTTTTTCCCCAACTGAACTCACCCCAGAACACACACATCTTGAAATTGCACCAGTGACCATGCTTGGCCTGTGCACTTCACTTGTGCCCTATGCGAACTTCAACCAATCAGCACGACTCAATGCCGGATCAAAAAACCAAAAACAAGCGCTCGGGTTCTACTGCTCTAATTTCTCTGTCAGGATTGACATGGACACAAATATCCTGCACCATCCACAAATGCCTATCGTGAATACTATCATGCATGATGTATCCAACTATGCAAAGCATGCATCAGGGCAAAATATCATTGTTGCCATCATGAGCTATAAAGGATATAATATGGAGGATGCAATTATCCTCAACCGGGGTTCTATTGATCGAGGGCTTGGCAGGTCCACTTATTACCGGCCGGCAATTGCAGAAGAGCTTCGATATTCTGGCGGGCTCATCGATGATATCACCGTCCCGGATAAGGATGTCAAAGGGTACAAATCAGAGCGGGATTACCGATTATTGGAAGAAGATGGGATCATCTTCCCGGAGGCTGCTGTCAATGAAGGAGACGTTGTCATCGGAAAGACATCACCCCCACGGTTCCTCTCAGGAATGGATGAATACAGCCTTGCTTCCTCTACCAGAAGAGAATCAAGCGTCTCTGCCAGGCACGGCGAGGGGGGAGTAGTCGATTTTGTCCTCATCACAGAAAATGGGGAAGGAAACAAACTGGTACAAGTCCGCCTTCGCGATGAGAGAATCCCTGAGATCGGGGATAAATTCACCTCACGGCATGGGCAAAAAGGCGTCGTTGGCCTGATCGTGCCACAGTCAGATATGCCTTTTTCCTCATCAGGCATCCAGCCAGACCTTATCTTTTCACCTTATGGTATTCCCTCACGAATGACCATCTCCCATCTCATCGAACTCGTCGGCGGCAAGACAGGCGCGCTCAACGGGCGGTTTGTCGACGGCACTGCATTTGACGCAGAAGCTGAAATGGATCTTCGAAAAGAACTCCTCAACCTTGGCTTCAAGGAGAACGGGGAAGAAACCCTCTATAACGGCGTGACAGGAGAGCAGTACCAAGCGCAGATCTACATTGGCAATATGTATTATATGAAGCTCAAGCACATGGTCGCAAACAAACTGCACTCACGAGCAAGAGGCCCAATCCAGCTCTTGACCAGGCAGCCAACAGAAGGCAGGGCAAAAGAAGGAGGCCTTCGCCTCGGAGAGATGGAAAAAGATACCTTCATCGCACATGGAGCGTCATTGCTCCTCAAAGAACGATTCAGCTCTGACAAGGTCATCGTGCCTGTAGCAGAGGAGTCTGGGCTCATCGCTGTAGAAGATAAGTACCAGAAGAAATGTTATTGCCCTCTCACAGGGTCGACGGAGAACATCTCTTACATAGAGATCAGCTATGCATTCAAGCTCTTCCTTGACGAGCTCAAAAGCATGTGCATCTATCCCCGGCTCTTGTTGAAGAACAAATTTTGAACATGGAAAACGAACCAACCGTCCATAAAAAAGTAGAGTCCATCCAGTTCTCGTTCTTTTCTCCAAAGGACATCAAGAAGATGGCAACAGTAAAAATAGTCACCCCCGAGCTCTATGACCGGGAAGGCTACCCTGTCGATGGCGGCCTGATGGACACTCGCATGGGAGTCATTGACCCAGGACTCAAGTGCAGGACTAGCGGAGCGAACTTTAGGGACTGTCTTGGATATTTTGGATATATTGAACTCGCGCGGCCAGTCATTCACGTCCTCTATGTCCCCCTCCTCCTCATCCTCCTTCGCTGCACCTGCAGAGAATGTGGACGAGTCCTCATCCCGCAAAACAAGATCGGAAAATTTACCGATTTTCTAAACAAGGTAGAAGAAGAATCAGGAGTGGAGATGAGACGCTCAAAAGTAAAAGATGTCATCACCTCCATCAAGACGGTCAACAAATGCCCTCACTGCAACAAGAAGCAGATGACAGTCAACCTCGAAAAACCATCAACATTCCTGGAGAATGAAAAACGAATCAGTCCAATCGAAATCAGGACCAGGCTGGAAAAGATCACTGATGATGACCTTCGGGTCTTTGGCATCAACCCAGAATTTATCCGGCCAGAATGGGCAGTCCTCACTATCATGCCAATCCCGCCCGTGACTATCAGGCCATCTATCACACTGGAATCAGGGGAACGATCAGAAGATGACCTCACCCATAAGCTTGGAGACATCGTCAGGATCAACCAACGATTGTTTGAAAACATCAATGCGGGGGCACCAGAAATCATCATTGAAGACCTCTGGGACCTGCTCCAGTACCACATCACCACTTTCTTTGATAATGACATTCCACAACTTCCCCCAGCCAGGCATCGCTCCGGCCAACCGCTCAAAACAATAACTGAAAGGATTGAGTCAAAGGAAGGAAGAATCAGGCATAATCTTGCCGGCAAGAGAACAAACTTCTCCGCGCGAACAGTCATTAGCCCTGATCCCATGCTTGGCCTCAATGAAGTGGGTGTGCCTTTTGTCATTGCAACAAAACTCACTGTCCCAGAAAGAGTCACGGAATGGAACATTGCCTACCTCAAAAAATTTGTCGAGAAAGGGCCAAAGAAATATCCTGGAGCAAACTATGTTGCCAGACCTGATGGGAAGAAAAAGAAGATCACTGATGAAACACAGGAGCAATTGCTCGAGGAGATCCAGCCGGGCTATGTCGTTGAACGCCACCTCATGGATGGGGATATTGCGATCTTCAACAGGCAACCATCACTCCACAGGATGTCTATGATGTGCCACCGGGTTCGGGTACTGCCCGGAAGGACACTCAGACTCAATCCCGCTGTCTGCTATCCTTACAATGCGGACTTTGACGGGGATGAGATGAACCTGCACATCCCACAAGATGAAGAAGCACGGGCAGAAGCTGAGATACTCATGCAGGTGCAAACACAGATCATCTCTCCTCGCCACGGATTATCCGTCATCGGCGCAATCCAGGATTCCATCTCAGGCAATTACCTCCTCACAAAGGAAATGATACTCTCCCGGCAAGAAGCCATCGACATGCTCTACCAGATTGGTGTTCGGAATTTCTCAAAGCTTGGAAGAAAAGAAAAAGTGACTGGCAAAGATGTGTTTTCCTGCCTGCTTCCGGATGACTTTAATTTCAAAGGGAAATCAAAGAAAGGAGATGAGGTTATCATCGCCGACGGAAGGCTCATTGAAGGCGTTGCAGATTCAAACAATCTTGGCGGAGAGGCTGCGGGGCTGCTTCTTCGCACTCTCCACAAAAAGTATGGAGAGGAAGCCACTGTTGATATCATCGAAAAGTTCTGCAAGCTTGGCATCGAAGTATTATTCAAAAGAGGATTTACCGCAGCCCTTGCAGACACTGACCTTACAGATGAAGGGACACAAAAAGTGCATTCTGTCCTGGAAGAAGCCTATACAAGGGTCGATGAGCTCATTGACCAATACAAAAATAACCAGCTGGAGATCTTCCCTGGAAGAACCCTCGAAGAAACACTCGAGCTCAAAATCCTTGAAGTGCTCAATAAAGCAAGAAATGAGACAGGCAAACTTGTCGCCCTCCATACACGGCCAGACTCCCATACAAAGATCATGGCTGACTCTGGCGCGAGAGGAAACATCATCAACATGGCCCAGATGGCAGCGTGCGTTGGCCAGCAAGCGATGAGAGGCAAGAGGATAGAAAAAGGCTATACAACAAGGACCATGTCCTGCTTTAGGAAAGGAGACCTCAAGCCAGCTGCGAGGGGATTTATCCGCGGCAGCTTCAAATCAGGCCTGACACCGTCCGAATTCTTCTTTGGGGCGATGACTGGACGAGACTCCCTCATGGATACTGCCCTTCGAACACCAAAATCAGGATATTTATACAGAAGGCTTGCGAATGCGCTCCAGGACCTTAAGGTTGAATATGATTACACGGTGAGAGACACGAACAATAAAATCGTCCAGTTCACGTATGGTGAGGACGCTGTCGATGTCTCAAAATCCGAAAATGGCATTATCAATGTGGAGCGGCTTGCCGAAGCGCTCAAAAAATAAAATGGAACGACCAGAACTCCCAAGCTACCTGAAAACCAAGATTGATGAGACAGCATCAAAAATGAAAGTTGACAAAAAGAAGCTGCTTGCCAGCGCAACAGAAGAATACCTCTCTGCACAAGTAGAGCCCGGTGAATGCGTCGGCCTTGTCGCTGCCGAGTCCATCGGGGAGCCTGGCACACAAATGACGCTCAACACATTCCACTTCGCGGGAGTAGCTGAGATGAATGTTACCGTCGGTCTTCCAAGGATCATCGAGGTTCTCGATGCACGAAAGACCATCAGCACGCCAATGATGGAGATCTATCTCAAAAGCCCATACAACAAAGGCAAGGATATCAAGAAAGTCGCTCTCTCCCTCAAGGAGACAGCTCTTGAAGAAGTCATTAAAGATCTTTCCATCAGCATAGCAGACCTTACGATTGAACTGACCCTTGACAAGGAAAAGCTCAAGGATATCTCCATGATGCCAGTTACCGTCCAAAAACTGATTAAAGCCGGCGTCAAGGAACTCAATATGAAGATAAAGGACGATTTGATCATCCTTAACCTAAAAGGAAAGGACGTCCACCTCAACCAGCTCTATAAAGCAAAAGAAAAACTCAAAAAAGTCTTTATCAAGGGGGTAAAAGGGATCAAGCAAGTGCTCCCTGTGAAGAAAGGGGATGAATTCATCATCGTCACCTCAGGGACAAACCTCAAAGACATCCTCAAGATGGGCACTCTCATCGATACCACAAAGACTACCACAAACGATATCTTTGAGATTCATGATGTGCTTGGCATTGAAGCTGCCCGTCAAACTATTATCATCGAGCTGCGAAAGGTCATCGACAGCCAGGGATTGAATGTTGACATGAGGCATATCATGCTCGTCGCTGACATCATGACGAATACCGGGGTTATCAAGGGCTGCACCAGGTATGGGGTGGTGGGTGAGAAAGCAAGCGTGCTTGCCCGAGCATCATTCGAGACACCAATTCGCCATATCACCAATGCAACGCTCCATGGAGAAATGGATCATCTCAGCTCCGTTGTTGAAAATGTCATGATCAACCAGCCTGTTCCTATTGGGACTGGGCTGCCAGGATTAATCACAAAAATAAAGAAGTAACATGGCAAAAGCACAAGACAAAACAGTAAAAGACATCAAAGCTCTGCTTGAGAAGAAAAAGATCCTTATCGGTACAAAGACAACTCTAAAAGCGCTGCGGGCAGGAAAACTTGCTAAAGCATTTCTCGCCATTAATTGCTCTGAGGCAACAAAGGAAGACCTTCGCCATTATACTACTGGAAGCAGTGTTGAGGTTGTCCAAACGCACCTGAACAGCGAAGAACTAGGTGTTGTGTGCAAGAAATCCTTTACTGTTTCTCTGCTTGGCGTTCTCAAGTGAAATGGGCAAGATAACCTTTAATGCAGATATAATTGGCCTCATTTCCCTCTTTGAGACCCTCACACAAGCACAGGTAAAAGATTGTGTCATGAGAGAGGAATCCTTGCTGTTCATTGTCAATGAGAATGAGATTGGAAAAGCTGTTGGCAAAAAAGGGGTCAATGTGCGGCGCCTTGAAGATCGGCTGAGAAAAAGGATCAGGGTCGTTGAATTCAACCCTGATGTTTCCCGGTTTGTCAGAAACCTTATCATGCCATACCAGGCAAAATCAGTCATTGTCGAGGAAGGGATCATCACGATCATTCCTGACGACCATAAATCGAGAGGAATGCTCATCGGAAAGAATGCATCAATCCTTCGCTTCAATGAAAGCATCGTCAAGCGATACTTCAAGGACATTACTGAAATGAAAGTTGTATAACTATGTCATGTGAAACAGTGCAAGGTCACGTCATGTGAAACAGCAACCTTTAAAAACCACCTATAATTCACCGATAACGAACATGGGAAAAAAACCACGGGGAGCAAATGCGGGAAACAAGCTGCTCAAGCGACGAGCGAAAGCTCGATGGAAAGATCCTTATTATGCTCGAAAGACTCTTGATCTCAAAAGAAAATCCGATCCACTGGGAGGAGCATCCCAAGCAAAAGGGATGGTCCTGGAAAAAGTGCAATTGGAAGCAAAGCAACCAAATTCAGCGATGAGAAAGTGTGTCCGCGTCCAGCTGACAAAAAATGGCAAGCAGGTGACTGCTTTTTGCCCTGGCGATGGAGCAACGAAGCTCATCGATGAGCACGATGAAGTCGTGATCGAATGCATCGGCGGAAACAAGGGAAGGTCCAAAGGAGACATCCCCGGCGTTCGATGGCAAGTCATCAAAGTCAATGATCAAAGCCTCAAGGCACTCCTTGGCGGCAAAGTGGAGAAAGCAAGACGATGAGCGACATACTCGTTTTTGGGAAGTGGAGCGCAGATGGCATTGTTGTGACTGACATGGGCCTCCAACGCTATGTCACTGTTGAGCCCACGATCGTCCCCAAGACAGGGGCCCGGTATGCCGGCAACAGGTTCCATAAATCAAAGGTCTTCATTGTTGAGAGACTCATCAACAAACTGATGGTCCCTGGCCACAAAGGAAAAAAACATTTCAAAACTTCCTTTCATATGACTGGAAAAGCAAACCAGGCAGCAATGCTGCTCAAGGATGCATTTGAAGTCATCGAGAAAAAACTGAAAAAGAATCCTATCGAGGTCCTTGTCCGTGCGGTCGAGAATGCTGCCCCCCGCGAGGAAATCATCACGATTGAATACGGCGGAGCTCGGTATCCCCGAGCCGTTGAATGCGCACCACAAAGACGCGTTGATGTAGCACTCAGGCAAATGACGCAAGGGGCATACCATCGATGCTTCAACTCCAAGATCAGCATGGTACAGGCATTATCTGACGAGATCATGGCTGCATATTCACTCTCTTCCAAGAGCCAGGCAATTTCTAAGAAACTTGAGTTGGAAAGACAGTCGGATGCAAGCAGGTAAAATTGATAAGGTACTTTCGGCATAGAAAATTTCTTCTCCAGCTTAACTTACTCCTTGAGGAAAGCCCCTGGTTACATGATTGTGATTTTCTTGCTGAAAAAGTGGCAGAGATTGCTGCTGGTCAAGATTTGCCAGTACGGCGGCTTGCAATTCTCCCTGTTCCAAGTGATAAAGATCTTGGGCATCTGCGTTATCCCCGACAATATCGGCACGAGGTTGTCGAAGTAGATGGAAAGATCGTCGACCTCTACTTCCCAAGGCTGCTTGCACTTCCGGAGTACATTAAGGCTGCCTATCACCCTGATGAAGGAGTGCGTCTTGTAGTGGTTGAGAGGAATGCTGCTCTTGGCGAGACTACTCTGGATTTTTTCTAGGATAGAACAGGAATCATGATTGATACACATTGAATAGGGATATGCATTGGAGATACTTTGATGTAAGGAGAAGATGCTTTAATTGATGGTTTTGTGCCAATGGTGTTGCTGAGTTATGGGCAACAATACTGGTGCAAACACCGAAGCAAGAAAATGCTAAGCATTTTCTGCTCATAAAACCAAAGGTTTTGTTGAGTCTCTGAGGTGAGTTTTGCGCAGCAAAACGGTTTGCCGCCGGCAGTATTGTTGCCCTGATTACCGAATTGTTTGATTTTTACTGCACTAACACATTTTTGACACCAAACCAATACCTTTAAAAAGACCCTCGAATTCACTTTTTCTATAACCGATGAAGCTCCACAGCGTGAGGTTAGCAATTCTCACGCTCTGAGGTGTTTATGATGGCAAAAGAAGGTCAAGAAAAAGCATATGAAGCAGTTGAGCTTGCAAAAGCTACAGGCAAGATCCGAAAAGGAACAAATGAAGCGACAAAAGCAGTCGAAAAAGGAACTGCAAAACTCGTTGTCGTCGCAAAAGATGTCTCTCCCCCAGAAGTGGTGATGCACCTGCCGCTTATCTGCAAGGAAAAACATGTCCTTTGCATTGAAGTGCCAAGCAAAGAAGAGCTCGGCGCTGCTGCTGGGCTGCAGGTTGGCACAAGCGCAGTTGCGATCGTTGAAGAAGGCGAGGCAAAAGACATCATCAAAGAGCTTGGAGCATAAAAATGCCTGAAAAAATGCCTGATAAGCAAAAAAGGCCAACGGCCAGAGGCGGCCAGGAATCAACGCCAGAAGGAGTAAAGCAGGTATCATTCACTGAAGCCACGCCTGCAGCTGTCGAGGAGATTATCGGGAGGACTGGCACCAGAGGAGATGCAATCCAGGTTCGCTGCAAGATCCTTGATGGCAGGGACAAAAACAAGGTGCTCAGGCGAAATGTCAAGGGACCAGTGAGGCTCGGTGACATCCTGATGCTCAGAGAAGTCGAGATTGAAGCTCAAAAACTCAACCAGGGTAGGAAATAATGGCACGATGCGACTTTTGCGGAGAGTCTATTCCACGAGGGACTGGACGAATGCATGTGAAGAATGACGGCAAAATCCTTGATTTTTGCTCATCAAAGTGCCGGAAAAACCTCCTTGAGCTCAAAAGAAATCCGCTTCACACCAAGTGGACAGCCCGGTCACGGGCAGCGAGGAAGCCTGCACAATGAAAGAGAAAACACTCGTCTTGCTCAAGCCGGATGCAGTGCAACGAGGCATTGTCGGAGACATTGTTTCCCGCTTTGAGCATACCGGCATGAAGATTGTTGGCTTGAAGATGGTTCGGGTCACACCTGAATTCTCAAAAAAGCATTATGCAACACATGTGAACAAGCCGTTCTACACAGGACTGGAGAAATTCATCACTGAAGGGCCGATCATCGCGATGGTGCTCGAAGGGCTGCATGCTGTAGAAACTGTCCGGAAGATTGTGGGTTCAACAGAGCCAAAATCAGCAGCTCCCGGAACCATCAGAGGAGACTACTCACATCACAGTTATGCATACACAGATGCCCATGGCATTGCGATCAAAAACCTAATTCATGCATCAGGAACATCTGAAGAAGCAAAGACGGAAGTTGCCCTTTGGTTCACAAAAGAAGAATTGCATGACTACACGACGGTGCATGAGAAACATGTTTTCTAACTGACTTTGGAGGTATCTTATAATGGCAGAAAAAATGGTCGACCGCGTCCAGCGGATCATGAAACAACCACAATTCATCAGGAATATTGGTGTCTGTGCGCATATTGACCACGGAAAAACCACATTCTCAGATAACCTGCTGGCAGGCGCTGGCATGATGAGCGAAGAAAAAGCCGGCAAACAACTCGTCCTTGATTTCCACGCAGACGAGCAGGCAAGGGGCATTACCATTGATGCAGCAAACGTGTCAATGGTCCATACCTATGATGGAAAAGAATTCCTCATCAACATGATTGATACTCCCGGCCACATCGATTTTGGCGGGGATGTGACAAGGGCAATGAGGGCGGTAGATGGCGCCATCGTCCTTGTCGACGCAGTTGAAGGAGTCATGCCGCAAACAGAAACAGTACTTCGGCAAGCCCTCAAAGAGCGGGTCAAGCCAGTCCTGTTCATCAACAAGTGCGACCGATTGATCAAGGAACTCAAGCTGACACCGCAGCAGATGCAAGAACGGCTCTTGAATGTCATCTCCGCTGTCAACAAATTTGTCCAGCAGATCTGCCCGGATGAATTCAAGGGGAAATGGACTGTCGATGTACAGGCCGGGTCAGTTGCGTTTGGCTCTGCCTTTCACAACTGGGCATTATCATTCCCTTATATGCAAAGAAACAAGCTCTCATTCAAGGATATCATCGAAGCATATGAAAAAGACGATTCAAAATCGCTTGCAAAAAAAGCTCCGCTCCATGCAGTCATTCTCGACATGGTCGTCAAACACCATCCAAACCCCCTCGAAGCCCAAAAATACCGAATACCAAAGATATGGCATGGCGACTTTGACTCCGAAGTGGGAAAAAGCCTCCTTACAGCAGACCCGAATGGCCCTGTTGTCTTTGTGGTAACAAAAGTCGTTGTTGATCCCCATGCTGGAGAGATTAGCGCCGGAAGGCTGTTTTCCGGGACAATCAAACAAGGACAAGAGGTCTACACGATCAGCTCTAAAGGCAGAGTTCGCCTGCAGCAAATCTCCATCTATAATGGCCCAAAACGTGAGACGGTCGATTCTGCACCAGCTGGCAACATCATCGGGGTTGTCGGCGTGAAGAACAGCTTTGCCGGAGAGACGGTCGCATCCATCGAAATGGAACCATTCGAGGCATTAACACACCTCTTCGAACCAGTAGTCACCCTTGCTGTCAAAGCAAATAACCCTGCAGACCTCCCAAAACTCATCGATGTCTTAAAGCAGGTCAACAAGGAGGACCCTTCTATCATCATTGAGATTAATGAAGAATCAGGAGAACACCTGATGCATGGGATGGGAGAACTCCACCTGGAAGTGATCACGAACAGGATTCGGACAGAAAAAGGAGTGCAGATCACCACCTCACCGCCTATTGTCGTGTATCGCGAGTCTATTCTTGGCAAAGGACAAGAGTTTGAGGGAAAATCACCAAACAAGCACAACAAGTTCTACTTTGTCGTCGAACCATTAGATGAGCGTATCAGGCACAAGATCAAAGAAGGCGAAATATCAGAAGGTAGAATCAAGAAAAAAGACATGGCACTCAGAGACATCCTCGTCGAATGCGGTATGGACAACAAGGACGCACTTAAAGTCAAAGCATTCCATAAGGGAAACATGCTCCTTGACGGCACACGAGGCATTGTCCACATCGGAGAGGTCATCGAGCTTGTCATGGATATGTTTGAGGATGTCATGAATCATGGTCCACTTGGCAAGGAGCCTTGCTTTGGGGTAAAAGTGACCATAAATGACCTGAAACTGCACGAAGATGCGATCCACCGAGGGCCAGCACAGGTCTACCCTGCCGTCAGGGACGGTATTCGGGGAACAATGATGACTGCCCGGCCAGTACTCTTTGAACCAGTGCAAATACTCCAATTTGAGGCACCAGAAGAGTTCATGGGCGACCTCACAAAGCTCATTGCAAACAAACGAGGGCAATTGCTTGACCTTTCCCAGGAAAAAGGGATGGCAGTTGCAAAGGCGAAGATGCCGGTAGCAGAACTCATGGGCCTCTCCAATGACCTTCGATCAGCTACTGGCGGGAGGGGGCATAGCTTCCTTATCGACCAGCTCTTTGAGAGACTTCCAGATGAACTGCAACAGAAAGTTCGCTCAGGCATCATGCAAAGGAAAGGTCTTACGATCGATCCAGAAACAGGAATGGCAAAATAAGCCATTTTTTTGATTTCTTTTCATTTTTTTGATTTCTTTATAAATAACATTTTTTTAATGCTTTTCCCTTACCGACGAGTTTTCCGCAAAGCTTTTAAATAACCCTTAAATCCCTTTAAGCATCATAATCAACCAGGAGGGTTCATAATGGCAAAAGAAAAAATCCATCTCAACCTTGTCTTTGTAGGACACGTTGACCACGGCAAATCAACCACCGTCGGGCGATTGTTGTATGACTCAGGAAATATCCCTGAGCAGGAAATGAGGAAACTCAAGGAGAAAGCAGAAGAGCTTGGCAAAGGAGGCTTCGAGTTTGCTTTCATCATGGACAATCTCAAAGAAGAAAGAGAGCGAGGAGTGACTATTGACCTTGCCCACAAGAAATTTGAGAGCGAAAATTTCTATTTTACCATCATTGATGCCCCAGGGCACAAGGATTTCATCAAAAACATGATCACTGGCGCATCACAAGCTGATGCAGCTGTCCTTGTTGTCTCTGCAAACCCATCAGACGGCGTCCAGGCACAAACAAAAGAGCATGTGTTCTTATCCAGAACCCTTGGTGTTGGACAGATCATTATTGCCGTCAACAAGATGGATATGGCTAAGTTTGATGAGAAAAGGTATGGAGAAGTCAAGAAACAGGTCGGCGACCTGCTCAAGACTGTCGGCTACAAGCCAGATGAGATTCCATTCGTTCCCGTCGCATCGCTTCTTGGCGAAAATGTCACAAAGAAGTCAGATAAGATGGCGTGGTACAAAGGACCAACACTCCTCGAAGCCATCAATGGCCTCAAGGCGCCAGAAAAACCAACCGGGCTACCACTGAGATTGCCAATCCAGGATGTCTATAACATCACCGGCATTGGGGTTGTGCCCGTTGGCCGAGTCGAGACTGGGGTCATGAAGGTTGGTGATAAAGTCATTGTCGTTCCCGGAAGAGAAGGCAAGGGAGTCAATGGCGAAGTCAAAAGCATCGAGATGCACCACGAAATGATGCAAAAAGCAGAGCCAGGAGACAACATCGGATTTTCTGTCAGAGGCATTGGCAAAAAGGATATTGCCAGGGGCGATGTGCTTGGCCATGCTGACAATCCACCATCAGTTGCAACAGAATTCACTGCACAACTGGTTGTCCTCAACCATCCAACAGTCGTGACTGTCGGCTACACACCCGTATTCCACTGCCACACCGCACAAGTTGCCTGCCAAATCCTGGCAATTGAGAAAAAACTCAATCCCGCAACTGGCGAAGTCCTCCAGGAAAATCCGGACTTCATCAAGAATGGTGATGCAGCAATTGTCAAGATCAAACCCATCCAGCCAATGGTCATCGAAAGGCAAAAGGAAATCCCACAGATGTCACGATTTGCCATCAGGGATTCTGGCGCTACCGTCGCAGCTGGCATGTGTATCGATCTTGTGAAAAAGTAAACACCCAATGAAAAACCTCTTACCCGGAGCGTACAATAACCTGGTTATTGTGCGATAGGAGAACCATGCAGAAAGCAAGAATAAAACTCGCATCGACAGATATCAGCAAGTTGAATGAGATCTGTCAGAGCATCAAAGACATCGTCGACAAGACCGGGGTAGAAATGAGGGGTCCAATCCCGCTACCAACAAAACGGCTCAAAGTGACCACAAGAAAAGGACCTGATGGGGGCGGGACTGCCACCTGGGAGCGCTACGAGATGCGGGTCCATAAGCGAGTTATCGATCTTGGGATTGATGAGCGGGCTCTTCGGCTGGTCATGAGGGTTTCTATCCCTGAAGGGGTCAATATTGAGATTGAGATGATTGAATAAACTCATTCCACTGGTATATTATTAGTATTTCAAATATTATTAGTATTTCAACACCAGTTTCATTCGTAATTCAAAATGTCCTCATCAGAGGTTAATGCTAGGGGTCGGACATTTTGAATGAAATTGTCTCACATTCTTCTTTTTCTCTTCCACTTTCTTTAAAAAGCTTCATTGCTCATTATCAATACTATGAGCTATTTGGGACAGTGCTATTCAGGAGGCTGCAGGGGTTCTTATTCCTCTCTAGAGAGCAGAATGGGAGGGGTGTATATGAGCATGAGCCGCATGAGCTCACAACTCGAGTACATGCCCTCTTCCTCGTTTTCCAGCCCTAGCCAGGTATATCTTTCTGAAATACTCGATGAAAAACCCTCATCTTCTTCTTATCATGCTTATGCATCTGCTTCATACCTTCCCTCAGGGCATATCATCTTTAATCCGGGACAGTTCCTTGATCCAAGAAGGGAATTGCTTCCTTTAGTCTCAAACCTTGATGAGATTGAACCGTTGGTTGAAGAGGCAATGTTTGCAACGACAGGAATGAGCATGCCTGAAGATATTGTTATCAGAATATGCGACCCTGAAGAGTTCCAGCAGGCATTTCCCGAGCCAGAACGCTGCTCTGATGCTATCAGAGGATTTTGCATGAATAATCGGGGATTTGGGAAGAGCCACATCTTTATTCGGCGGGGAGACAAGGCTGAAGTGTTATTGACTATTGGCCACGAGATTGGCCATGCACTGAGCTTTCCCTTACAGCTGCACGACGAGGAAGCAAAGGCATTTGCATTTTCTGTTGCCTGGATGGAACAGATCAAGAAAAGGGATATTGGCGGGCTTGGGCGATCGATACGGCTTGGAGCTCCAGCGGAAAATGGACTACACAATGCTGCGCTGAAGTTTGTTGTTTCTCTTGTCGAAGCAGGGAAAGATGCGCTTGCTGTGTTCAAAGGGCTGATTTCCGGAGAGTTTTCCCTCTCAAAAAAACGACAGTTAGAATCCCTCATCACTTTCACCTGATCCTCTCAACCCTTTCTTTCCCATTCAAGATTTGTTCAAGTGATTAATAACAAGTATTTTAAATGAACAAGGTCTTTCTTAGAGGATGAATAAGCTCAAGCTTGCGCATAATTGCTACATCGCAAGGAAGGAACCTGTCCAGCTCATCCACTTCGTGACAAACCATTGCAATGCACGGTGCAAGCATTGCTTCATCGATTTTGCGAATCCTGAAACATTTCGGGGATTCCTCAGTCTTGAAGAGATCGAGAAGCTCACAAAATCGCTGGGAAAGAGCCTCTTTAATGTCAACCTGACGGGTGGTGAGCCATTCCTTAGAAAAGATATTTTTGAGATCGCAAAACTATATCTGACGAATACCACGATCGAGTCTCTCTTCATCAGCACGAACGGATTTTTTACAGAATTTACCCAGGATTTTATTAAAAAATTCCAGGAATTGAAGACTGGAAAGAAACTGCTCTTCTCCATCTCTATCGATAACTTTCAGGAGGCCCATGATGAAAACAGGAAACTCAAAGGTCTCTACAAGCGGGCGCTGGATTCTTATCATGCCATCATGGACTTCAATGATCCAAATATCGTCGCCAATATCGGCATCACCGTCACCCACCATAATTATGATAAGGCCCTCCAGGTCTATGAACACCTGAAAAAGGAAGGGGTGAGGTCTTTTGCTGCAACGCTCATGCGCGAAGAAGGGGTTGTCAAAACGATCGATCCTGAGATGAAGAAAAAGCTGCTTGATTCGTATGTTGCACTCTCAAATGCTATCCATCAGGACCAAAAAAAGGGAACTGTGAACTGCTGGGGAGGCACACTGCAAGGATCTGTCATGGAAGCAAAGAACATGATCATGAACCGGATCATCCCTGATATCTATATCAATAATACCTATGTTGCACCATGCCACTCAGGAGCGCTCTTTGGTGTTATCTATGCAAATGGTGATGTGTATCCTTGCGAGATTCTGAATGATAAGAAACTTGGAAATCTACGGGACTTTGACATGAACTTCATGGACTTGTGGAACTCGAAGCCTGTCAAAGAATGCAGGTCATTTATCCACGACACCAAATGCACGTGCACCTTTGAGTGCGCCTGGTCGATCAATATTATCTCCAATGCACAATTCTTCCCTGAACTGGCGATCAAAACGCTTGGCGTCCAATGGAAGAAATAGTCACTATCATCGTCCCGTTTGTGGCACTCAATGACTATGTTCTGGAGACTATAGAAGGAATCAGCGGCCTTTTATATCATCACTTTGAGCTTATCCTCTTGCCGGATAACCCTGTAACCCTTCCTGCTCCGTTGCATAAGAATTTCATTCGCATCATTCCCACCGGGGATGTGACTATCGCCAAAAAAAGGAATATTGGCATCGTTCAGGGAAAAGGAAAATATTTTGCATTCATTGATTCTGATGCATATCCTGATCCCAACTGGCTCTCCCATGCACTCCGGGAATTCTCTTCTCATCCAGAAAACCTCTGGGTGGTTGGAGGTCCAAACATCACCCCTCCAAAAGAAGGCATCTTGCAGCGTTGTGTTGGCAACGCGTCCCAGTCATATCTTGTTGCAGGGTTTCGAAGCTACCGCAAAAAGATTGCCCGCAGCAGATTTGTCCTAGACCTTCCTTCCTGCAACCTGATTGTGAAGAAAGATGCGATGGACAAGCTCACCGGCTTTAATGAGAAGCTCATTACTGGTGAGGATATCGAACTGTGCAATCGCATCATCAAGCATAACGGCAACATATTTTATTCTTCAGGGGTCATTGTCTATCATCATAATAGGACGTTGTTCAAGCCGTATTTTCAGCAGCGAATCACGTATGGGCTGTCTGTCTTTAAGGTGCTCCGGGAGCATTTATCAATCAGCAACCTCTTCTTGCTCTTCCCCTTCCTCTTCCTTCTTTTCCTTCTCTTTTTCCCCTTTGCCGCCCTTCTCATCCCAACACTCTCCCTCTTCTGGATAGCTATTGTCATGCTCTACCTCCTCCTGATCCTGATTGAGTCAATCAAGTACTCAAACAAGGTCCTCGAATTTCCCTATACCTTCCTTGCAATCCTCACAGGCAACCTCTTTCCTGGTATTGGAACGCTTCTTGCCCTCTGCAGGATACCGGTGAATATCAAGGCAATCTACAGGAATCATTATCACCTGAAAAGATGATAACCTCTTAGAAAAAGATTATTGTTACTTATAAGTAGTTAAAATATAGAAAGATTTATATAGTTGTAATACTTCCTCATATAGAATATGAAGCACCGCATCACTATCACAGTGGATGAAAGAACAATCTCTCGCATGCAGGAAGCCATGAGAGGAAAGAGCTTTCGCAACAGAAGCCACCTTGTAGAATATGCAGTCCAATCATTCCTTGAGGAAGAACAATGAGTGAAGAATCAAGCTCGGATGGAGAAAGCCAGGAGGAAGGCCAGGAGAGCCATGAAGAAGGCCGGGGAGGAATGTCAGAAAGTAAAAGCACTGGCAATGATGGCAAGGGCAGGAAAGCTGCGAAGAAAGGCATTGCAGCTGACGTGGAAGCCCACATGGCCGCAGCAGAGGAAGCTGCATCTGGCGGGGATGAAGGAGAGATCTATCATCATCTCACGTATGTCACTGAACATCTTGGCTATGTCACCTCTGGAGAAAAAGCTGGTTATAAAAGCAGGATGCAGAATGTTATCTCCACGGCTGCCTCTGCAATCGCACAAAAATACCTCAAGGCAATCGATGGGCAAGAAGAGGTTGGCGGGTACTTGCACGCATTCAGGAAAGCGCTCACGTTCGCAGAACGCAGTGAGGATACAAATAATCTTTACAACAGCAAGCTGGAAGGATTATTAAATCTCCTTGTAACCAAAGCAAAATCACAGATCACGGCAGACAATCCTGAAGGGGCACGGGCATTCCTGTATGGGGCAAGGGATTTAGCTGATGAGCTTGGCGTGCCTATTGATGGATACCAAGGATTATTGAATAAATTGAGCGAATGTTCTCCTGATACATATGAGTCCGGTGATATAGGTGCTTATCAGAGGGAACGGGACAGAGAGCACTTGGCAGAATATTGTGAGCGTCCGCATGTATTGTCCCCTCCAGAACACCACAAGAGATTAAAGTTTATCGTTGATCCGAACAGGGAGATGACCATCAAAAATTATGGCTGGGAAAAATGCGGGGATGCAGGAAGCATCTTTGTCGGGACAGAATGCCCGAACGGGTGGTAAACACTTTTTCTTCTGATTTTCCTATTCCAATGGCACCTGTGTCCACAATGTCCAGTCGTTGCTCGGAGAATACTGGCCAAAGATGAAGCGTGGCGCATATGTCTGGCCAAAATACGAGCTTTGCACATCAGTCCAACCAAGGGATCGTGTGAATGACTGAGCACCTTGTGCTCCATAGATGGGAGAATCGAACATGCTCCAGGTCCTCGTCATCCCCCTCCAGGCGCCAACATCTACGGTTGCATCAGCACCCGGCTCCACCGTAATATATTTGTCATACCCATACTTCTTGAACATTTCAACCATCTCTTTTACAGGAGTTGTACCCTGTCCTGGGGTGAGGTGGTCATCATGATACCCAAAATTATCTGCTAGATGGAGCTGGCCGACAATGCCGGATTTTGCGATCTCCTCGGTCTCTTTCATCATCCATTTCTTGAAGTCCTCATCGCTGCCCCGCCAAAACCGTCTCCACAAGTTGAGGTGGCCGGTATCGAATGTGGCCTTGATATGGTTCTCTGCTGCCTTTTCTGCCTCAGGCTTTGAATATCCCTGCTCTTGGAGAACCTGTGACATTTTCTTCCTGCTTGCGAGAACAAGATGCTTTAGTTCCTGGGGATGGCCACCGTAGCTTTCCGGGAAAATGTGTTCAAGCGCAATATAAACTGGCTTTTCCTTGCTCTGCTTCATTGCATGGATGCCCGCCTCAGCATAACTCAGGGCGGATTTTTCAAGAGCGTATTTTGACGCGCTTTTCAAGTGCTGCATTGTATTATATGTCTCAATCGCCTGCTGCTGCTGGGATGTTGATGCCTGCGAAGCGAACTCCACTTGTCTCCTCATGTTCGTTATCTGTTCGTCAAGGATCTCTGAAGGGTATTTCTTATCTGGAGGTATAAACTCTGCGATATATGGACCAAACTCCGGGTCATTTCTCAGCAATCGCCACTTTTCAGTCTCTGGAATTGTCTTTTCCAACTGCTGGTAGGTCTCTTTTGCCTTCTTGAGTTTTGCCAACCTATCGACATTCTTTGAGAAATCCTGGGCGTATTGGAGCGCCCAACCTTTTGAATGGCCCTCCTGAATTTCCATCGTTGCACGCATGAATGCTTCTTCTGGTGTGAATCGTTCTTCGGGCCGAAGAGGTCTGCCAAGGTCCATTTCACGATGCTTGTTGTATTCTTTTGCTTCATCCTCAAACTGGTTCCATTTTTTTATCTCGACGTCAAATCTCCCCGTGTTTGGATTGATGAGGGGAACGCGGTCTTGAATACGAAGTCTCTTCCCTTCATAATCAATGTAATCATTTGGGTTTACTCTCACGACTTCCCCTGCTTTTGCAACCTTTCTTATTTCATCGAGTTTATCTGCGACATATGTATAACCATGGTCTGACTGTTTCCATTTTGGCCTTGCCACTTCCTCTGATTTCTCAACAACCCTAACCGCTCTTCCCGATCTGTCATCAACGACGACAAAATGAGCCTTTTGCGGCTCTTCTTCAAACTGGCGAAAATAATGGCCTGGCTTATTGTCTTTTTTTGCCCAAGGCTGCTCTGAAATTGGGCGCTTAAATTCTCCTGTGTGAAGAGTTACAGCATCTGAGCCCAGATCTGCTGAGAAATCAATATTTCTTTTGAGTTCATCAACAAAGAATTTCCTTTGCTCATCAGAAAAATTCCCCTGCTGATCCTGCCCTGAATAGCCCATGATGTTGAATGGGGCATGGTGTGTCAGCGTGACCTCATTTACTTCCGCTAAGTCTTTCATTGCCTGCCTGAGTTCCCTTCCATACATGCCTGGTGTCTGGGCCTGCGCACTCCCCTTTCCCACGCCAGACATCTCTATGTGGATCTGCCCCACGCCCTGCCTGATTGCCGCACCTATTAGCTCAGTTCCAGAGCCAGATATCCCTGCCACCACAGACATGCCAATATCATGCACGCTAGTCCCCCCGATTGGCGGGGGATCCGGGCGATCCAACGGGTTGAAGTAGTCTTTTGCAAATATCATCTCATCTTCCTTTGTATTTTTTTTGTATCTTGTCCATCACTTCCAATGAAGTGACAGAGGCTCTGGCCTCGCCGACATTAGATTCGTAGTGGTCCCTTTTTTTTTCATACAACTGATCAGTTGTCGGGCGGTCATCATGGGATCCGCGTTCGCTCGCGCCAGATGCCCTATACATCGCCTCTTCCTGCTCAGCGACGTGGCCTCTCATTTTTTGGGGCTCATATGACCCTTCATCATCTGACTCCGGAATAACCTTTCGTTTTGGGATCTCCTCCTCAAACAGTGCATCGAGCGAAGGGAGATGCTCCCGGTGACGCTGGCGCTGCTGCTCTTGCTCTAACTGCTCCAGGATCTGCTTTTCTGCATCCTTGATCTGTGCTTCTGACTCGTCAATGAGCTTCTCTGCTTCCTGGACTTCCTGGGCATTCTTCTCCTTTAATGCCCTCAGCCGGGTAATCCTTTCCCTTGGATCCAGCCTTTTTAATTCTTCCGGGTTGATCACCATGTGAGCATCTTATGGGCCCGCTTAAAATTCTTATAGGTGTTATACATCGATTGCTTGATATCAATCGTGAGCTTTTTAACTTCTCGCTCTAGCATGATAGGGTTTGGCTTTTCGGGCGCTGGTTTCTTTGGAATCTTCTTTTTAGGGGGCGTCTTCCAAAACGTCTCGATCAATCCTGCCATTGGACCGGAAGAATGAGGCTTTAACTTTTCCTGCTCTAATTCAGGCCGCTTTTTGAGTTTTTCACCAGCTTCCTCCAGGTATTTATCCAGCTCTTCGCCAAGGCCACTCATTGCCTCTGCCAGAGAATTATCAATAATTGCGAGCAGCTCTAAGTCCTCCATCGTCCTTGCCTTCTTATACGCCTCAATCTCTTCTGTTGTCCAAATATACCCGAGAAAATTAATCTCGGTCTTCCCATGATACACTGGACCTTTGTGCTGGAAGCCTTCCTGATGGAAATCCATCTGGGGAGATGCACGATAACTAAAATTCAAGATGACAACGCCGTTCCTATCATACTTTTGCTCCTTGAACTTTTTTCTACATAATATCTCTATCTCAATCAGAGCGCCTTCGAATGCATTGATGAGCTCGGGGGAAGATGTCTTATCTGCCATCTGTAATCGCTGGACATTCCTCAAATACGGTCTTACCCATGCCATGTACATCTTGATGATGTCGAAGTGCTGGCGGAGGAACTTGAGCGTAAATATTCTCTTCGTCTGCAATTCCTTGAAGGTATGCTCCTTCCATGCAAGGAAGCTACGTAATTTTCTCTTGAGCACTTCCCTGACTTTCCGGTTGAACTTGAGCTCATCAATCACCTGGTCTACATCTTTTGAGCTATGGGGGTGCATCTTGAAAAACAAGTCTGGGAGTATTGCGAACTGGATCTCTCTTGCCATACCATAGACAGAGGAAGTTGATTTTGCGCCGCCTTCCACCATGTCGACAAAAATGCCCTTCAGCGTAATCTCTGCACTTTCACGGCTTTTAGAACTTGTGTCATAACTGTCATAATAATAGCTGAGCCTTTCATCGATAATTCTCAATTCCCTCACAAGCTGAAAGAGCTCCTTGACCATCTTTCCTACCGTGGCAAGGAAGTTGGATATCCTATCCTGCTGGATGGAGAGCCTTGCCTGGGCCGCACCAAAAAAACTGCTCTGCTCGGATGCGGTGAAAATATCATAGATCTTTTCGATGATATAATCCTGGTCATACAGCATATAATTGTATATCCAGAAATAATTATTCTCAATGGACTGGTTTAATATTTCATAGACAAGACGGTAGCGATGGACTGGTTCTGGATATCCTGTTGGAATCTCTTCTTGCAGCCTGAAGAGTTCGAGTTTTTCAGTCTTAAATGCTGCCTTGTCTCCAGGCGAGCTCTTATTCTCAACTTTAATCGATTCCCAGTCAATCATGAGGCTCCATTGGCATTCCAGCTTTAAATGCTTTATCCTTATTGGGCTGAGTCAAGAAGGGTGGAAAAGTCAAGACCGTCTGAGCCGTCATTGCCATCATTACCATAGGTAAATAGTGGCTGGCCAGACGAAGCCGAGCAAAGCGAGGCGAAGTAGGGCTTGACGTTCACACTTACGTTGACTCAATCTCCTTATTGGCTATTTACTTCAGGGATATTTCAGAGATATCCTTTACCAGAACCCAATCCTTCATCACCTACAGCTTCTCCCGATAAAGAGCAAAGGTATTTCCCCGCGCAAAGACCACCTGCGACTGAGTTACTGTGGCAAGATGCTCGATTGTCTCCTTTTTCTCACTTGTCCCAAGAAAGGAACGAAGAAGCCTTACCTTAATGAGCTTCCTTTTTTTCAGAAGGATGCCCAACTCTTTGAGAAGAGCATCTGAGATCCCGTTCTTTCCCACCTGGACAGAGACTGGAATGTCCAAGGCTAATCTTCCAAGCACTACCTTATCCATCATCAATGCCCCATCTTCGTTGGGTGCTCATGGCCAAGCTCACTCCTATTTTTAAGCTCTTTGATGTGCGCCTTCCTCGTGTTTGCCAGGTGGCTCGCATCGATATGAAACTGCTCGATGAGGAGCGATGCATGATCCCCACCGATGAAATGGGGGAGGATGACATAATCAACACCCTTCTCATAGAGCATCAACGCATTATTGATCTTATCAGCCACAACCAGAATGACCCCCTTTGGGTTTTCTTCTCTCATCTTTATCACCAAATGAAGATTTGTCTTGATATCAGGCTGAGTGGAGATGAGCATCTCTACGGACGAAAACTCAAGCTTCTCTTGCACCTCATGGTCTGCTGCATCTCCATATAAGCAAGGGATCCTCTTTCGTATGAGTTCTTTGATCACCTCAGGGTTATAATCGACGATGAGGACATGCTTTTTCAGGGAACGAAGCTTCTTTAGAATGGAGAACCCAACACGGTCATATCCTACCAAGACTGTGTAGTGGTTCTTTCGCTTCGGTAAATATTCCAGCTCTTTTGCCTTGTTCAACCGATTCAACCATTGGAAATGAGGACGATTCTTCTGATAGAGCTCCTCTTTGAAGTCGATAAGATACGATGAGACAGTGATTGTGATTATGGCAAGGATGACGGTGATGCTGAACAAATTCTTAGAGATGTGGCCAAGAAGTATGCCCTGGGCTGCAATGATCAAGCCAAACTCGCTGATCTGGGTCCTTGTGATACCGACAAGGAACGCAGGGCGGGCACGATACCCAAATAATGAGCAGGTGACCATACCAAGCAGTGGTTTTAGTATTGTTATCAAGATGATTAGGAAAAAGATCGGCCAGATGAACGAAGAGAAGTTTGAGAATGTGACGCTCAGGCCGAGGGAAGCAAAAAAGATGGTGGCAAAAAAGTCCCTCAAGGGCCTCACGCGCCCCAGAATCTCCGTTGTATACGGAAGATGCGCAAGGGATATGCCTGCCAGAAAACTGCCAATGCTGATAGAAAACCCGAAATGCTGGGCGAGCATGGAAAAAAAGAAGCACACCATGATCGCGGTGAGAAAAAGGAGCTCTACAGACTTTGCGACAAACTTGAAGAGCTCAGGAAGAAGGTACTTGCCTGCTGCCAACGCCAATGCGACGAGAGCGATTCCCTTGAGAAGCGCGATGAACAGGAATGAGCTGGTGAGATTTCCAAGGGATGCAAATGTGGAAAGGATGAGTATGGCGACGAGGTCTTCCATCAATAAAAACCCGATGATGATCCTGCTATGCAATGTCTCAATCTCTTTCTTATCGGATAAGTGCTTCACCACGACCATTGTCGATGAGAAGGTGACAATAACACCAATATAGATGATATCCATCGTGGAGAAGACGGGAAAGAGCAACGTGAGGAACGCGCCAACGAGAAAAAGGATGATCATCTGGAGAAGGCTTCCATAGACAGAGATATGGATGACGCTCTTGAGCCTGTCAATGTGCAGCTCCATTCCCACCATGAATAAGAGGAACGCAACACCGATCTCTGAGATCATCAAGATAGCATCAGGGTCCTTTATGATCCCAAGACCCGGTCCAATCAGCAGGCCTGCCAGGATATACGCTGGGATGAGCGGCTGCTTGAGCAATCTTGCGAGTATACCCATGCTGGTGGCTATGATGATGACGAGGCCCAAATCAAAAATGAACGTGCTCTGAATCATTGGAGCATTACCTCCGGCAGGATGTCTAGGATTTCTCTTGTCAGAAAGGCATTCCCTCTCCTTTTTGTGAGCAGCTCTCCAGCTTTTCCATTATACCATGCTGCCGCCCTTGCCGAAACTGCCAATTCATTTCCCTGAGCGATGAATCCTGCAACAAGCCCGGCAAGAATATCCCCTGTGCCGCCCTTTGTCATCGCGGCAGACCCTGCCCTGTTTTGGAAGGTTGCCGTTTTTGTGTGGATCCTATCAATACGCCCCTTTTCAAGGATTACTATATTCTTGCCTTTTTTTGCCAGCTGCATGAGTGAACACCGCGCAGTATTTTGGAGTGATAGTGCCTCATCCTGATGAGGAGTCAAGACCGCGTCATGCATCCTGGATGGATTAATATATCTCAAAGGATCAGCATCGATGACTTTTGGTTTCGCCAAAAGAACAATGCTTTTTATCAGCTGCTTCGTTGAACCTTCTTTTCCTGTCCCTGGACCGATAAGGAGGACATCTGCCTTGGCAATCCATTTTTCCATAGCTTTCTTGTGTGAAGGCATGAAATGAGCGCCTGGAAGCTTTATGACAATGAGCTCTGGACAGAGATGCTGGAGGATGCCAGCACAAGGCGCAGGCGTGAGGACATACACCAGGTCGCAGCCAGACCTGAGCGCTGCTGTGCAGGATAAAAACGCAGCCCCGGGGTACAATTCAGAACCAACAATTGCTGTGATTACTCCATTTTGCCCCTTATGGCTCTTTGGATCCCTCTTTTTGATTCTCATGCTGTGCGGGCTTTCCTCATCTTAAATTCCTGAATCGCTGCTGGCGGGATACCAATCGGCCTGATCGTGGTCATTGCCCTGAATCTTTGCAATCCTGGCTTCATATCATGCAAAGTGATAATCTTTTCCGGCTTGAAATAAATACCCTGATCTTTTCCGGTGTCAGGATCGATTCCAGAGGGAACATCAATCGATACCTTATGGCCTTTTGCCTTGTTTGCAGCAGTGATTATCTCTGCAAACAGGGGCCTTGGCATCCCTTTGAGGCCTGTACCTACAACAGCATCGACGATGATGGTAGAATCCTTCGTTTTCTTCAAGGCATTGATGATCTCTTCCCTGGTTGTTAGCATCGGTATCTTGCTGACCCTTGCTTTTTGGAACTGAATGGCTGCCTCCACCGGGAGCTTTTGCTCTTTTCCAATGAATGCAACAAGCGTTGGATGGTGCTTTAAGAGGCGGGCAGCACAGAATCCATCACCGCCATTGCTGCCCTGGCCGCAGAGGAAGAAATAATGGGGGTTCTTGTATGTCAGGGTCAATTCCTTTGCAATTTCAAAGCCAGCTGTCTCCATGAGCTGGAGCCTGGAGATATGATGCTTTTCACACAAGTCCTCTAACTGGGCCACCTCTTTTACAGTCAACATGGGTCTTTCCATTGTATCCACTGCTTAAAATGTTTACGGTTAAATAGAGGAAAATCTTTTAAGTGCATTCTCACTCTCTAGGGGTATCATGGGGTTAGACCTTGTCCGAACAGAACTTGCAGGCTCAACAATAGCTGCTGCTACGCGGCGAGTTGCAGAAGAACAGGGGATTTGCTATCGACGAAGTGGCTATCGGGAGGACCAGCCGGTGAGGACTGAATTAGAAAATGCTGGAGCGTGGGAAACAGTCCTTGCGGATCCGGATCACCCTCCTGATATCCAACATAGATATGTTGTTGAGCGGATAAAAGGGCTCGGTGGCATCATTGTCCTCGATGAAAGCCTTGACTTATTCCCATGGGAAATGCCAGAACAACGGGCACGGAAAAAAGTGCAAGTTATCCCGCTTCCCCGGTCCTATCAGAAACAACCAATCACAATCGAGCGGGCAATTGACGAGGGGATGACACCACAGATGCTCATGGAAGCGCGATTTCGAGGTTTACCCATAGAACACTGTTACATGGGGTATGATTGGAAAGGGCTTTCGAGCACGAGCGGCGGCTACCGGGTCACGACACTCGTAGACTGCCTCATGGGATCATTATGCTTTGCAAATAACGAGCGAAGTGTTGTTCATCGCATCTATTTAGGAGGAGAAGGCGCACTTCTCAAAGGTGGAACTGCTAGTTTTATCGTGCCATCACTTTCTGTTGAGGGAGAACATCATCAATTCCAGCACCGTCATATCCCTCTCCTTGACATGACTGTTCCAGCGCAAGATTCTGCAAAAAACCATCATGCGGTGTGGTTTGATTATGAAACGACAAACAGGTCACCAAAGAAGGAATGGGCAGAAGTGTCACAATACCGAATGCTCGGCGAATTGTCCTCAGAGCGAAGATCTCACAAAAGGACAGGCGATGAGATGGTGTTTGATTTCCATGACTGGTGGGCAGCGCTCGACTTAAAACAATTTACCTATGGGATGGATCGAAGAACAACACATCTGCCCTTAGTCATTCCAACAGAAGGATTGTATACCTATTATCATCATCTCCTGCACGATGTGTTCTACCAGAAGAATGGGAATATCAGGCAGCTCTCCCAGCCGATGATGGAAACACTCCTCTGGAAATATATCTCATCACTCGAACCTGGAGAACCATTCATGGGCAATGGCTCATTTAGGCGGTTCATGAGGCTAGAACCTTCATTGTCCCCGTCGGAAGAGCGCGGATAATATCATCGAGGTCTGCTGGAATCTTTTTCCTGATCTTCTTTGCAGCGTCACTTGGCTTATCTGGGCCCTGCTCGATGATGAGAACCTCTTTGCAATGAACCCTTATCGCTTCAATGGGGCCGCACATGAGTTCCTTTTCTTCTGTCAGGCCAATTGCCACATTAATCTTATTCTTAGTGTACTGGGTCTTTCCCTTGATCATGAATGCACCTTTTGTTAAGTATTCCCCTGCTTTTGCTTCCTTTGTGACCTGCTCTGGGAGGACATAAAAAACGCTCTGGGTCTTCAAGCCCAGCTGGAACGCCTTCGAAAAAGAGCACGTCGCATCAGCAATCTCTTCTAGAATATTTTCTGTGACAGGCATATTGTCTGTCTTGAGGACAAAAAAAGGAGAGCCTGCCATGTCTGTATGAAACACAAGGTCTCCTGGATCGGTGTGCTTCTTTATCATGATCTCGTTTGTTGTCGCGTCACGGCCGCCAATGACGAGGCGATTATCCGAGGTGAAGAACCAGCGGAATTTTTCATACCACTTCCTCTTCTTGACCTTCTTGATCGCTGCAATCTCATCAAGATGCCGGCCCTTGTTCTTCTGCACGTGTTCGAGCTCCTTTCGCGTCTTTTCCAGCGCTTCTTTTGCCTTTGCTGCCTTGCTCCTGGCTTTCTTTGCGGACTCAAAATAAGCAGAAGCATTCTGGTCTAAGGTCTTCTTTGTGTCAATGAGCACGTCCATACAACAACAGTTGTATCGACGTATAAAAAGGTTTTTATACACCCCTTCTCCCGTGACTCTATGGCTAATGAAGAAGGCGGACCGGAGCCAAGCATATTCTCCCGGATCGCTGCTAGCGAGATACCCTCTTACCGTGTCTTTGAGGATGACAAGATCATGGCGATCCTTGACATCAATCCTGCAAATATGGGGCATATCCTTCTCTTTCCCAAAAAGGAATACGCAATCCTCCAGCAAGTGCCAGATGACATTATCCGAAGGATGATGCAGACAGTAAAAGTGCTCTCCCAGGCGCAAAAAGATGCCTTCTCCTGTGATGGGACAACCCTTTTTGTGGCAAATGGGGCAGCTGCCGGCCAGCGCGTGCAGCATGTAGTCCTTCATATCATCCCCCGAAAGAAAAATGATTCCCTGCCATTCTCCCCAGAAAGGCACGCAATAGACCCAGCACAGTATGAAAAGCTCCAAATTGAACTAAAAGGCCAAATTGATGCCCTCATGCTTGGCAAGGCAGACAACCGCCCAAAAAAAGACGAATCAGAAGAAGAGGAAGGATACACAAGGCCGGCTGATAGTGATTCACTCTCTGAAGATGCTGAAGAGATCACAGAGGATGAAGATTCTTACCGTCCCCGCGAAGAGGAATCTGGTGAGAGGATGGAAGATGCTGCTGATGAGGATGATGAATCATATGATCATGCTGATGAAGATGCTGCTATGAGCGAGGATGAAGAACCTTCCAAAAAACCTCTGCCAAAAAAGAAAAAATTCACCCTCGACGACCTTGAAGACATGGATGAATCTGATGAGGGGGAAACTGAAGATGATTCTGGAAAAGATGATCATGGAAAAGATGATTCTCAAGAAGATGATGATAAAAATGGAATCTCAGAATCAGATGATGACGATGATGATGACGGTGCAGAGACCGATGAAGATGATGAGAACAATGAAGAAGATACTATCCATACTACAGAGCATACTACAGAAAAAAAAGGCAAGAGCACCCTTGATGACATCACCAAACTGCTCCTTGGAGAATGAACAGCTTTATTGTTTATGAGGATGAGGAATTCATGGCGGGCCTAGCGCCACATCCTATCTCCATTGGCCATCTGCAGATCTCCTCCAAGAGAACATATAATTCCCTCAGCAGCATCCCCGAAGGAACACTCGCCCGGTTATTCAGCCTTGCAACAAAACTCTCATGGGTGCTCTTTGAGTCATTTGACATCGGCGGGACAAACCTGCTCCTCAAGGATGGGGTAGAACAAGAATACACCCAAATCATCCTTGATGTCATACCCAGAACAACAGAGGACAAGATCA
This sequence comes from Candidatus Woesearchaeota archaeon, assembly GCA_013329045.1. GTDB lineage: Archaea > Nanobdellota > Nanobdellia > Woesearchaeales > UBA9989 > UBA9989 > UBA9989 sp9989u. Next base: position 2,948 of record DUKZ01000034.1, on the reverse strand, counting down.
ACTTTCTCTGGACCCCACTCAAGCAGACAGAGGAAGAATTCAAGCAATCCCTTGCACTCCTTGAACAGGCAATGACCATGGAAGAAGAGGAGAAAGAAAAAAAGCAGCCTGATAAAATGCGGCGTTCTCCAGAAGACCGGAATTATATGGTTGACCAGCTCATGCGGCGACCATGATCAAGGGAAAGAGCCAATTGCCCCACACCAGCGAGATGATCAAGCCGAGAAGGAAACTTGGCACAAAAGGGATGCCCTCCTTGATCCTTACCGTTTCTAATTGATTGGCCTTTTTCATCCTGATGAGGTGGTCGATCTGGTGCTGCTCTACCCCCAAATCCTTTGGGCCGGTAACATATTTTTTCTTATCATATACCTCTTCAGCAATCCAGTCGCCAAGCGTCAAGTGTTCTGGAGGAATGTTCTTATACATACACGACTGCTCGACGGCCTTGAGGAAAAAAAGAATGTAAGACAAGATAACAATGCTCACCAGCATGCCGGCAGTGAGCGCTTTTCCCATGGGATCCCCTAAGGCAAAAAAAGCGATGATCGCGATTACTGCGATGATGAACAGGCTAATCCTCATAATATAAAAATGCTCTAACTGCCTGCGAAACGCCTTCCCAAACTCCTTCTTGTTCTTCCATGCAAGATATGCACTAAACATCAGGCCGTATGCTGCCCCTGCAACCATGACATTGAGCAAAAAAATGATGAGGAAAGGAATATTCAGGATTGGAGAAAACCAGGAAAGAAGAAAATCCGGGTAGGTCGCAAACAAGGCTCCCAGGGCAAAGACCATCTTTGAGTCACCACCACCCCACTGGCCAGTATAATACATGAAATATCCAAGAAGGATTGCAGCACCAAGGCCATAGATACCATAGAGCAGGTATGTCCATTGGTTATAGATCATGGCATAGATGAGGCGAAGACCAATGGCAGCGCTCACCAGAAAAAAATTGAGCATATCCGGCACTTCCCTCGTTTTTAGGTCAATATACGAGCCAATCAGGACACCTGCCAGGCCAAGAATTACCAAGAGCTGCTCTATCATATCCCTACAATTCAGGTAAATCTTTATATATTTTTATGTCTTTTCGTCGAAAATGGCCATTTTTGACCGCTTACTGAACATCAAGAAGAACTCCGGCCCGGTAAAAAACCGAAATCCGCTCCATATAGCCCTCACCATGCAAGGGACAAAGAAATGGATGGACAAAAATCCCGGGAAGGACGTGGCGAAGCTTCGACTGCAAAAGGTCGATGAGATCATGATTTATGGCCTCAAGCAAAACATCCCTGTCATGACATTCTTTTTGCTCCCAGCAGCAGAATTTCGCCAGGAAGCCATACCAGGGTACCAGCCAGCCCTCTCATTGTATTTTCAGCAGCTGCTTGCCTCTTCCATCCTCCATGACAACCAGGTGAGAGTGTCATTCCTTGGCAGGTGGTATGACTTAGAGCCAGAGGTGATCGAAGGCATCAAGTCACTGCTCAATGCCACCACTGAATATGACAAATTCTTCGTCAACTTCTGCATCAATTATAATGGGCGATCAGAACTGACGAATGCGGTAAAACTGCTCGTCAAACAGGCAGAAGCAAAAAAGCTCACCGCTGATAATGTAACTGAAGAGCTCATCAAGGACAGCCTCTATAGCTCGGCATTATTGCCCCCAGAACTCGTCATCAAGACAGGAGAAAAAAGGTTTACTTCGCTTCTTCTGTGGGACACTCCAGGGGCACTTGTATACTTTACCGATAAGGCATGGATGGACTTTTCAACTTCTGAATTCGACAGAGCAATTGATTTCTTTCATAAAGAGGGGAAAGTGTGAATGGCATGATGATCCCCCAAGAGATCACCTCCCATGTTTGGACGAAAAACTGGTCTGCCCATTGGTGCGCAGCGTTCGCTTCTTTATACTGCTTGTACACAACCAGCTTGAAGCCCTACACCGGCAGGAATTTGGCATTCACCCTTCTGGTTTGTGACCCAGAATCAAGCTCGAATTACCTCGCACAACAAGATATTGACAGTTACGGAACATATGTTGCTGAACTGGTCATGAAAGATCATTCATTTGCAGAAAAAATGGCGGGTGACACGATTGCCAGTGCCCATAAGATAGTTGAATTACTAGAAACAATGCATGATGCCCCAGAACTCACCTCCACCAGCATTCTTGAGCTGAAAAAGAGATTTTATGAACATATCCCTCCACACTTCTCAATGAAGAAAGTCATTGATTACCTGCCAGCCTCCCTCCGGAAAAAATTCTCTCCCCTGCTCATTGAAGCCCGTATCAAAACAGAGCATCTCTTTAACAATGTCGATGAAACATTGAAAAATGCTGCCAGCATGATAGCAAAAAAATCCGGTCTTCAGGAACATCTTGCTGATTTTCTCACTATCGATGAGATGGCGGGGTATTTGAGTGCTTTACCACTGCCAAGCAAAGATGAGCTAACACAACGATCTAAAGGGTTTGCGATCTTTTGCAAGGGAAGCGATGTTTTATTCTTTTCTGGGGCCGCATTTACCCATATACAGAAGGTGTTGATTGGCGAAAATAAAACACACCTCACAGGCACTATTGCATACAAGGGCCTTGCCCGTGGAACAGCCAGGATTGTCTTTGATCCTTCAACGGCAAACGAATTCAATGAAGGGGACATACTCGTTACCGGGATGACCAGGCCAGAATTCTTACCATTAATGCAAAAAGCTGCGGCATTCGTGACAGATGCTGGCGGCATGCTCTCCCATGCTGCTATTGTTGCGCGAGAGCTAAAGAAGCCCTGCATCCTTGCAACTGAAAAAGCGACAAAAGTTATCAGGGAAGGAGAAGAAATTGAAGTGGATGCCAACAAGGGCATTGTCAGGATACTCCGCAGTTCATCCCTCATACCCCCTAAATGAGACATTGTTAACTAATCGTCATA
>DUKZ01000005.1 GCA_013329045.1 Candidatus Woesearchaeota archaeon | reverse complement strand
TGAAATTAAAGAGATATGCTATTACTTCAATAACCTTAAACCTGCTTTGGAGGCCATCAATGAACTCATCGACATCCTTGATCTTTTGAAAAATGCCTTCCACCAGATAATCATACCCTCCTGTTATCTTGAAAACAGAATTTATTGAGTGATGCCTCAACAGGTATTCCTGCAAAATATCACGATCCTGGCGGTCAACTTTAATTGTTATAGAAGCGCGCGTCGCGAACCCTAGCACGCCAAAGTCAAGGAGGGCTGTAAATTTTGTTATGACAAGCGCTTTATTCTTTTGGATAAGATCAAAGATGGTTGAAACTGGGATCCCTGTTACTTTGCTGATCTTTGTGAGAGACCTTCTGGCATCCTTACGAAGATATGAGAGCACCGTAATATCTTTGGAGGAAAGACGAGTTTGTGCCATTCTTCCGGTATGAAGCAAAAGAATTATTTAAATATGAGTAGTCATTCATCATGACTACAATGGACACAATAGAGGGGTTATCAACAAGCGAACAGAAAATATTCAAGGAGGTGCTTCGCCTTGGCCAAACCTCAGCTGGGAGGGTCACAAAGAATCTTGGTTTCCATAAAGGGACAGTGTACAACTCACTTCGCCGCTTAGAAGAAAAAGGGCTCATCGGCGTAAAGGAGGACGCAACACGGAGAATATACTCCATAAATTCCCTCTCTCTCAGGAAGCGACTCGCTGAAGAAAAAGAGCAGCATGAAAAAAAAGTTGAGGGACTCAAAAAAATTCTTCATGCGGCAAAACAAAATGAAAAAGCAGATGAAGGGAAAGTCCTTGTCCTCTCCGGCGTAGAAGGTTTTAAAACATTTTTTGATGATTTATATTCCTGGGCATACCAAACAAAAAAAGAATACTACTTCATGGGAAAGGGGAATGAGATGGTAGAACACCTTGGAGAGGATTATTACCAAAGAACACAGATCAAGAAAAAACGCCTCAAGCTTCGCTGCAGAGTTATCCTTAATAACATTTCAAGACGTCTTCCGGTGAAGAAACATGTTGTCGGGAATGTGCGGTATCTTGAGATGGATTACCTCTCGCCGGTCTCCACCTGGATGTATGGCAATACAACAGTAATTGTCCTTTGGGGATCAACACCCCTGCAGACTATTGTTATCCATTCTAAAGGCCTCACTGATAGCTACCGGAGCTTTTTTGAGAATATGTGGAAAATGGCAACTCCCTAGTCTTGTCATGATTCCAGCACAGGTGCTGTCAAAAATGCCTCCTTCTTGATGTCATCGATGATGAAATAGGATTTGATATCGGTTATGGCAAAGCGCCTTTCCAGCTCTTCAGTGAACACATCAACATCCCGGATCTGCTGAAATATCCCTTCAATCATGAAATCATAACCATTGTTGATCTTGTAAACTGAATTCACCGATTGATTACTGGAGAGAAAATGCTGAACCGCATCCTTTTGTCCCCGGTCAACCTTAATCGTCATTGATACTCTTACCATATACCCAAGGTGAGAAAAGTTGAGGAGTGTTGTGAACCGGGTGATTGATGAACCCCTGCTTTGCTTCAAGCGATCAAAGATTGTGGAGATGGGAATATTTGTCGCTTTACTAATCTCTGTCAGGGAGATCCGGGCATTTTCCCGGAGGAGTGCAATAATCCTCAAATCTTTTTTTGAAATCATGGGCAATAAAAAGGTATGAAAAAACATTGAGACCCTATTGGGGCCTATGAAAAGGAAAAAATTTCACTTTCCTCATAAAAGAAGAATTATTCATCTTAGCCTAGATTATTCATTTGGGAATTCTTAAAGATTCCGGTTCTTTCGTCGGAAGATATCCGGAATCGTTAGAATAATACGAAAAACGTATCATTTCTTGGTCCTCATTAGGGCTGAACGCTGGTGGGCGATGAGCCCCTCGTTACTGGCTAATACTGCTGCAGTTTGTGCAAGGGATCCTGCACCTTCTTTGCTCATCTTCTGATAAGTTACAATCTTAACAAAATCCCTCACAGACAACCCTCCAGAGAACCTTGAGGTCCTATTTGTTGGCAATGTGTGATTCGGGCCGGAACAGTAATCGCCAAACACTTCTGCTGTATATGAGCCGATGAATAAGGAGCCAAAGTTTTGAAACTGGCTGGCTAATGCTTCTGCTTTTTTTCCTTGTAATTCAAGGTGTTCTGGAGCTTTCCTGTTCACTAGTTCCACTGCTTCTTCAATGGCTTGAACAAGGATAACGATTGCATGTTCAATGGATTGCTTAGTGATATCTTTTGTTGGTAGATCAGCTAATTGACGTTTGGCTTCCCTCAGGACAGCTCTTGCTAACTCTTCTGAATCTGTTAATAAGATTGCCTGCGCTTCTGGATCGTGTTCTGCCTGAGCGAGCATATCCGCTGCTATGAACTGTGGATTTGCTGACTTGTCTGCGACAATGAGCACCTCGCTTGGGCCCGCGAGCATGTCAATCCCCACGAGTCCAAATACTTCCTTTTTTGCCTGTGTAACAAAGGTATTGCCAGGGCCAACAATCTTGTCAACCTGTGGCACTGTTTGGGTGCCAAATGCCATTGCACCAATTGCCTGAACACCTCCTATTCGGAATATCCTCTCAGCACCTGCCATGACAGCTGCAGCAATGGTAATTGGCTTGATGTTTGGTGAACAGACGATAATCTCTTTTACTCCCGCAACTTTTGCAGGAATAACAGTCATCAGAGCAGTTGATGGAAGAGGATACCTCCCGCCAGGAACATAGCACCCAACTCTTTTAAGGGGGATAACCTTTTGCCCGGTGATAATACCGTTTTTTCTCAATTCGAACCTTTTATTTTGTTCCATCTGAAAACATGCAAAATTTTCTATCGTTTTTGCTGCAAACTTCAGTGCCTGTCTTGTTTTATCGTCTAATCCTGAAAGTGCTGTTTGTTTTTCTTCTTCACGTACTTCAAAACTAAGAAGGTCGATCTTGTCGAACTCTTTTGTGCATGACCTAATCGCTTCATCCCCCTGATCCTTAACATCCTGCAGAATTTTTCTAACAGATTCAGTCACCACAACAGTTCTCTGGCTGAAAAAATCCTTCGGTAATGCATCTGCTTTGATTACTTTCATTTTTGTCTCCGTGATAATTCATTTTTAATCTCTTCTGGCGCGATCCTTTCCCGGGCCATCAAGACAAGAAGGAAATAGGAAAGGTCAGCAATTTCCCATACTAAATTTTCCCTGTCGCGATAATTAATTACTTCATTTGACTCTTCTTGGATCTTCTCCATAAGCAAATCCGGATCAGTAAGCAACTTTGAGGTGTAGGATCCTTCTGGCATCACTTCTTTTCTCTCTTTTAGAAGAGCATAGAGTGATTGAAGGGTGAAATCTCTTTCGCCAAAACAACTGTACGAACCGGTGTGGCATGCGGCTCCCTTTTGCTTAACGGTAAACAGCAAGGTATCCTGATCACAATCATACGCTATCTTTACCAAGTCTTGAGCACTTCCGCTTGTTTTTCCTTTTTCCCATATCTCTTTTCGTGATCTGCTATAATAGACCCCTTTTCTTTTTGCTACTGCATTTTCGAGGCTCTCTTTCGTTGAGAAAGCAAGCATGAGGACTTGGCCGGATGTATCTTGTACAATTGTTGGAATTGTGCCCTGATTTTTTTCAAAGTCCAGAATACCTAAGAATGCATCAGTCATTGAAAAAGTGTTGGTGTACAATGCCATTCCAAGCTGGACAAAGACCCCTTTTTTTACAAGAGTTTTGACTTCTTCAAGTGAGGAAATACCTCCAGCAATGGTCAATGGACTGCGTGTTGCTTGCACGAGTTCATCAACAATTTCTTGGTCTGTACCCTGCATTAATCCTTCTTTATCAACATTAGTGAAAAGAAATCCCGAACAGTATTGCTCCAATTCTTTTATGGCGACGAGGGGTGATTTCCCAGTTGCATTTGTCCATCCTTTGGTAACAACTAACCCTCCCTTTGTATCAATAGCAACAACAACCTTGTTTTTTGGCAATTGCTTGAGAAAATCAGGAGTTGCTTTTGTTCCAATAATGATTTTCTTTGCTCCTGCTTGCAAGTACTCATCTGCTAATTCTTTTGTCCTGATCCCCCCACCAACCCGACATGACGCCATTTTACAAATTTTCTTAATAAGGGAATTATTACTCCCTTTTCCAAGTGCTGCGTCCAAGTCGATGACAGCAATATCTCCAAAGAGAGAGAACTCCTCAACAAGCTGATCAATGTCACTTCTCTCAATGACTTTCTTTTTTCCCTGAATGAGCTGCACAGCTTTTCCATCCATAATGTCAATGCTTGGTATAATCATAGTCTCACCGAAATTCTTTCTTTCTTTAGGTACGTTTTCACATCATTTGTCGTAAACGTGCCATAGTGGAGCAATGAAGCAATGAGGGCAGCATCAGCATTCCCCTCCAGAAATACATCCTTAATGGATACAAGTGTTCCAGCACCACCAGATGCAATGATGGGGATATTAACTGATGCAGCGATTGTTTTTGTGAGCTCCAGATCATATCCCGCTTTTGTCCCATCCTGGTCCATTGAAGTAACTAAAAGCTCTCCTGCCCCAAGTGATGCTGCTTCTTTTGCCCAAGCAATGGCGTCTTTTCCCGTTCGTTCTCTACCTCCCCGAACGATGACCTCCCATAAGCTGCCCTTGCGTTTTGCATCAATGGCAACAACAACGCATTGCCTGCCAAATTGTTCAGCTGCTTTACTGATAATATCAGGGTTAAGCACCGCTGCAGTATTAAGCGATACCTTATCTGCCCCTGCCTGCAAGAGGACACGAATATCATCCACAGTTTCTACTCCCCCACCTACAGTGAGAGGAATAAAAACCTCCTTTGCAACAGCCCTGACAACACCCACCATTGTTTTTCTCTTTTCTGCAGAAGCGGTGATATCAAGGAAGACCAGCTCATCGGCTCCCTGATCATTGTACATCTTTGCCAAGAGGACAGGGTCCCCTGCATCTTTGAGATTGATAAATCCTGTTCCTTTGACTACTCTTCCTTCCTTAACATCAAGACAGGGAATAATGCGCTTTGTGATCATTGCAGCCACCTCTTCAAGGTACAAAGACCATAGTCACCGCTCTTTTCCGGGTGGAATTGTGTAGCGGTGATATTTTTCCATTGCACCGCACAAACATATCGGCCATAATAATCAGATGTTGCTGCAATAATTGTTGGGTCTTTTGGAACTGCAACAAAAGAATTTACAAAATACGCAAAACCTTCTTGGATGATCCCCTCTTTTTCAGGTATTATTTTATTCCAGCCGATCTGGGGAACCTTGCCTTTCCTGAATTGCTGGACATTACCTTTGAAAATTGACAGCCCAGGAACGCCCGGACTCTCCTCGCTCTCCTCGAATAAGGCTTGCAGACCAAGACAGATACCAAAAAACGGTGTTCCCTTTTCAATTGCTTTTTTGAGAGGTTTTTCTAAGTTCTTCTTCCTGAGCTGATCCATCAGAAAGCCAAAAGACCCAACACCGGGAAGGATAATTCTTTCTGCGGAAAGAATTTTTTTAGGGTTGTCTGTTGTGCTATTGTCCATCCCTAAATAGTCCAGTGCATTTTTCACGCTGCTTAAATTTCCAGCGCCATAGTCTAGTATTGTTATCATTTTATCCACCTATCTTCATTTCTTATCATAGTTATTTTCATTATTGCTCTTTCATAGGATCCCTTTTGTTGAGGGTATTGCATCCTTTAGCGTTTCATCAATTGAGCATGCTTCTCTCAATGCTCTCCCAAATGCTTTGAAAATCGCCTCTATTCTGTGGTGATCATTCCTTCCAGGAGAGAGCAGGATGATATGGAGAGAGCACTGAAGGTTTTGAGCAAACGCATCAAAAAAGTCCTGCATAAGCTCTGTTGGGAAATCACCAACCTTCTCCCTGGAGAATGAAGGCGTGAAGTTAAACGCATACCTTCCTGAAAGGTCTATGCTCACTAACGCGAGCACTTCATCCATAGGAATAATGGCTGCAGCGAATCTTTTGATTCCATTCTTTGCTCCAACTGCCTCTCTAAATGCTTGTCCGATGACAATTCCAGTATCTTCTATTGTGTGGTGTTCGTCAATCCAGGTATCGCCCTTTGCATCCAGCTCCAAATCAAACGATCCATGCTTTGCAAAAAGATCGAGCATGTGGGAGAGGAAACCAATTGGTACATTGATATTTCTTAACCCTGAGCCATCAAGGTTCAGTTTGACTCTTATTTCTGTTTCATTCGTTTTCCTTTCAATAATTGATGATCTCATTGTATCACCTGCTGAAGCTGAGCAAACGATTCAATCACTTGTGATGCTCCGGCCTGGAAAAGGAGTGATGATACCTTTTGATTTTCATTGCCCGGAGCTGGCATGCCAACCCCCATGATGGAAGCCCTCACCGCTGTTCTCATATCATCAGGGGTATCACCCAGGTAAGCAAGAATGGGCACGCGAAGCCTTTCCTTTGCCACTCGTAGCCCATAGGGATCTGGCTTTTGGCGATCTTCCATGTCTTCCATACACACAACAACATCAAAATATTCACAGACACCAAACCGCTCGAGCACTTCGTATGCCTCTGCCCTTGGCCTTCCTGTTACAATACCTAGCTTGTATGCACGATTGAACTGTTGTAAAGATTCGATTGGAAGGAGCCATTGCTCACGCGACTTTGTTTGTTCATAAATTTCCTGGAATCTTTCTACAATCTTTTCTCTTGGGGGAGTATATCCGAGGCTTCTTAGGAGTGATTCTGTTGCATCCCAATCATTATTGCATCCTGTTCCCTCCTTTATGGCTTGCACTTGTTCCTGGGAAACTTTTTGACCACTAAAAAATTCAGCAGTCTGGCGAATCGCTTCTCTATATGATTGGCTGACATCAACGAGAATACCATCCATATCAAACACGATAGCTTCTCCGGGCACTGTTCTTTGTATTACTCCAAGCAGCCTCCCACAATCACTTTTTGTCCCAATGCCGAGCCTGAGGCACCTACCTAAGAGAGGATATTTTCTCATGTCCCTTACCAAAATGCTTTCTTGATTGAACGCACTCAGCACTGCATCACAACGTGCATCAAATTCAGCAATTAAGAAATTGGCTGAGGAAGGATAAACCTTAATACCAAGATTCTGCAATGCGTTTCTCACAAGCAGCCTGTTCTCTTTGACCTGCGAGATGTACCCTTGGACAAATTCCCGGTCATCAAGCGCTGCCAATCCAGCAACGAGGGCAAAAGTATTTACACTGTAGGGTGATTGAACTTTCCTGAGACTTTTTGCGATCTCTGGTGATGTAAGAATACAACCCAGCCGCAAGCCAGCGAGGCCATATGCCTTTGAAAAAGTTCTGGTGATGATAAGGTTATCATATTTCCCCAGCAGGGGAAGACTTGTTTCTCCTCCAAATTGGATATATGCCTCATCAACAAGAACAGGGGAATTTTTTGCTTTTTCTAGAATAGCAATGATATCGTCAAGGGGAATTGGGGTTCCTGTAGGGTTGTTTGGGTTGACCAGAACAACAAGCTTTGTCTTGTCAGTAATAGTACACAGCACTTGCTCTGTTGGAAATGACAGGTCGGTATTATACAGCACCTCACGGATATTTGCCCCAACGAGAGATGCTGCCAGCCGGAACATGCTGAATGTTGGTGAGGGAAGAATAACCTCTTCACCATTATCAACAAATGTCCTCATGACTATATCTATCGCTTCATCAGCGCCGTTTGTCATCAATAAAGAGTCGATGCTGACATCAAAAAATTCAGCAAAGCGTTTTTTCGCAGTGCCATACTCTGGGTAAGTTGCTATTTCCTCGACAGATAATCTCCTAAGAGCCTCGATTACTTTTGGAGAACACCCAATGGTGCTCTCATTGAAATCCAATCTCAGCTTGCCCCTCCTGCCTTCAAGTGGCGGGGAATAAGGTTTGGCAGAATCCACACTAGTTCTTGGTTTAATCATTTTTTCCTCCGATGATCACAAAATCGCTGTATAAGATAACATCAATTATCACAAGTCCATATTTTTTCAGGGAGTTGCCAGTGTATACAATATCAATCAAGATATCAGCAATACCTGTCGTATAACTGGACTCTACTGAACCATTCATGTATATCTTTTTGAATGAAAAACCCCTCCCTTCCAGGAGGTTAAGGTACCTTTTTGCAATTTTTGGGTATTTAGCAGCGATACATACAGTCGCTTCTCTTGGAAGATTATCAATGGTCATACCTTTTGGTCCAATCAGGCAAAGGGCGGGTTTTCCAAAGAGCGCTTGACCATCAGCCCATCTGATCTTCCTTACCACCTGCAGGGTTGTTTCTCGCTCCTCGATGACATATTCACGGTAGAGATCCTCCCCAGTAAGGCCAATCGCTTTTTTCCCTTTTTTTCTCAGCTGAACAACCCATGAAGGAACATCTTCTCCCCTCACCTCAATCATGTTCTTTGGATCTGCCTCTGTTAGATATCCTAATGCAATGTCCGTGTACTGTTTTAATCCTGTATTTTTAGGGATTACAATGAAGACAATCACTGCTGTCAATTTTTTCCATCATAGCACCTCGAAAAAGGGCGGTAGAGGAGAATCGAACCCCTGCCTCAGGATCCACAGTCCCGAATTCTGCCACTAAACTACTACCGCCATCTAAACAAAAAAGAGAAGTCTGAGAATCCACCAGCCTGTTCGAGACTGTCCGTTCACTAGCACCTATCCCGCGAGCTAAAGATTCATCCAGAAAATTCGATTTTGCGACTAGAAATGCTGAATTAGATTGAGGAGAAATACAACTACCTTGAATGAAGGTAACCAGCACCTTCTGGTGCCTTGGCCTCGATGGTAGCAATTTTCATGTGATGAGTGAATGAGATGTAGTATTTATAGGTTTTGATTTCCTAGGCTTTGGTGAAAATCTCGCTTCGCAGGTGAGCATCAGCCTCGGTCCTTTCACAGTGTCTCTCTTTATGGGCACCTCCCGAAGGGACGACCATTCCCATAGACATACTATCTGGTGTCATGGAACCTCAAATAATGATGCTCACCACAATTTTCACCAAAGCCGATTTCCTACAAACTAATAGAGAAAGGAAAAAGTTTTCCCAAGGACAAAAGTTTTGCCAGGTACTATGGAGCTATAAAATCTGTTCTTCCCTTAAGTGCTTATCACAATTCTCATGCTCAACGATCACACGGCCATCTTCGATAGTAACGATGTATACTCCTGTGTTGTTCATCATGATAGCTGTTGCATCATTAAAAGAAAGACCCAGAATATTCTTGACGAGCATCCGATTGAAGAGCCCATGGGCGACAATTGCTGCATCTTCTTCCTTGTGGATAACTTTCTCTAATACCTCTTTTGCCCGCCGCTCAACGTCCGCATAACTCTCGCCTTCTGGAATGATAAAGTCATACAAATTTTCCTGCCTGGATTCCAAAATACCCGGGTGACGAGAGATTATTTCATCAGTTGTCAAGCCGTCGAAAATACCGAGGTTTGCCTCTTTGAGCAAGGAATCAATGATGAGATTTGCATTCGGATGAAAACCCTTGATTTCTTTTGCAGTATGAAGGGCACGCTGAAGGGGGCTGGAATAGATTGTCATGAGGTTACATGCCTTCAACCTTTGTGCAACTTTTTTTGCCTGTACCCTTCCCTCGGGAGCTAGAGGAACATCCGTTTGCCCCTGCCATTTATCCTCAAGGTTCCACTTTGTGACACCATGTCTTGTTATTATGAGACGCATGAAGAGGGGAGATTTCTTATGACTTAAATCTTTTTGTATTACATCCTAATCTGACCCTCTCCCAGGATAACATACTTATAGGATGTCATTTCCTCTAATCCCATCGGCCCCCGTGCATGAAGCTTTTGTGTAGAAATGCCAATCTCACATCCCATTCCAAAGCAACCACCATCAGTAAACCTTGTCGAAGCATTATGATACACTGCTGCAGAATCGATAGCTTGCAAAAATCGTGCTGCGACATCATCATCTTCAGTAATAATTGCATCAGAATGATTGGAGCCATACATGGCGATGAACTCTATTGCCTCTCCAACATCTTCAACGATTTTTATTGAAAGTATCTTCTCCAAATACTCCGTTCTATAATCTTCGTCTGTTGCAAGAGCTATGTCAATGCTTTTTCTTGTCTCTAGGCATCCTTTCAATTCAATATTCTCCTTGTCACAGGCTTCCTTGAGAAGCACAAGAAATGACTCTTTGATTTTTCTATGAACAAGAAGATTTTCAACAGCATTACACGCGCTTGGCTTTTGCGCTTTTGCATTAATGATTATTGAGATAGCCTTTCTGAAATCTGCAGCTTTATCTACGAATATAGTACAAACACCCTCAAAGTGTTTGATGATAGGGATCCTGGAATTTTTAACAACTGTCTCAATCAATCCTTTCCCGCCCCTCGGTATAACAACATCAATGAGGTCGTCCCTCTGGAGCAATTCTGCTACTTCATCATGATCATTGCCCATAAGCTGGACAAGATCTTCAGGAAGATTTTCTTCTTTCAGAGCCCCGCGAATGCATGAAAAAAGAGCCTGATTTGAATTTCCTGCATCACTGCCGCCCTTTAAGATTACACAATTACCAGATTTTATGCAGATGACGCTCACATCAATAGTTACATTTGGCCGAGACTCATAAATGATGAGGACAACACCAAGCGGGACAGTGACTTTTTTGAGGAGGAGTCCATTTTGCAGGGTTTTTTCGGAGAGAACCTTTCCGATCGGGTCATCAAGAGAAATAATTGTTTGTATGCCTTGTATCATTTCTTCGATGTGATTCTCTGAAAGAGTAAGACGCTGAAGGAATGCAGCGTTTTTTCCTTTCTTTTTTGCTTCAATGAGATCTTTCCTATTTGCTTCTAGGATAGAAATTTTATCGCGCTGCAATCTATTCGCGATGTTTTCTAGCAGCTGGTTCTTTTGCTGGGAGGTCAGATGCAGTTTTGCTGCATTCCTCGCTTTTATCGCCTCATCCATTTTTTCCCAGCTCCCTGCTTCTCATAGTAGCCCTTGTTATCGTTTCAGCGATGGTCTTTTCAAAAGCATACTCATCCATTGCAGATAACCCTGCAACTGTTGTTCCTCCTTTTGAACTAACAGAGAGAATAAGGTCATTTGGAGATGTTCCTTTCTCTTTTAGCACCCTCAATGTTCCTCTAATAACCTGTGTCGTGAGGATATACGCTTCATCCTTTCCCAATCCTTGTGAGATTCCAGCATCAGTCATGGCCTGGACAAAACGAGCCACGAATGCTGGACCAGAGCCGGATAGCGCAGTAACTGGATCCATCAGGTCTTCATCTAGCTCTATTGCTGGGCCAAACAGCTTCAGAAGGCCAGCTACAATCTTCCTTTCATTGTTCTCAATGCCCTTCCCACAAGCATACGCCATCGTTGCTTCTTTTACTGTACAACAGAGATTTGGCATGACCCTCACAACTCTTGAAGAGTGCAGTTCCCTCTCAAGTCTCCCTAATGAAACACCTGCCATGATCGAGATGAAGATGCCTTCTCCCCTCATCCCTGTTGCTAGGGCAGGAAAATCCTGTGGTTTTACAGCAATGATTACCGTCTGCGCCTTCGCAATCATCTCATTTGTCCCTATCCGAAATCCCAACTCCTCCTGGAGAATTGAGAGCTTGCGCTTGTCATGATCATTCGCAATCACCCCCCCAGCACCATATTCTTCTATAACACCCCGGAGTAATGATTCTCCCATCTTCCCTGTACCAATGATCCCTATATCCATTTTTGTTCCTCCAACAGGCAAATATTCTCATTTCGTGCGACTGCACTATAATCATCATGCAGCAAGGCGATCTCCTGCGTTGTTTTGCCTTTGATAAGCTCGAGAGCATCAGACCCCACTTCTGTGATCACCTTCGCAATGCTTTTACCATCCACGGATAAAATGACAACATCACCTGGCAAAAAGTCTCCCTCAACTCCCATCACCCCAATGGCAAGCAGGCTCATCTTCTTCATCAAGGCAGCACATGCACCCTGATTAATGGAGATTTTCCCTTTCTCCTTTGCCAGCATGATCCAGCGCCTCTTGCTGCCTATTTTTGCCTTCGGTGAAAATGATGTGCCAGTCCTGCTCCCTTCAATTGCTGCGCTGATTTTCTCCTTTTCATTCCCATTGGCTATAATGATGGGGATGCCAAGGTGGCTTCCTAGCAGAGCAGAGTTGATCTTTGATTCCATACCGCCCCTGCTCATAGCGCCATTTCTCTTCCCGATGCCAACTTTTGTTGTCATGTCAAACTCTGAGACTACCCTTGCATCTTTTTCACTTCTTGGATCCTTATCATAAACACCATCGACATTCGTCAAGAGCACCAGTCGGTCTGCATCGATCTTGCTTGCGATCTGCATTGCTACCCAATCATTGTCAGGGAACCTATTTGTGCGAGATGCAATCGCATCATTCTCATTGATGATCGGGATGATATTCCTTTGAAGCATCTCCTCTATAACCGCTTTTACCTGAAGGAAGGTCTTCCTGTTTGAAAAATCATTCTGAGTCACGAGGAGCTGCGCCACTTTCCTTTTCTTCTCCGCAAAATGCGACGCGAAGAGTGTCATTACCTCATGCTGACCTACAGCTGCACACACATTTGTGAGCACATCATCCTGATGCTTGAGTTTTGCATGAATCGATCTTCTGCCAAACCCGACAGCACCTGAGCTCACGACGATGACCTCCTCTTTAGATGAAGTGATTGCTTCAGTGAGGGAAGAGATAACACCATCACGGACTCCTGACTCATCGATGAGCAGGTTTGTACCTATCTTAACAACCACACGCTTTCTTTTTCCGACAAGGAAGATAACCACCCATTGTAAAGAACCTCATGGCCCCTCCTACTGAGGGGGAAGAACTGATAGGGGCAAGACTGTCACAAATTCCTTTGAGATTGTTTGCCACATCATTGTCCTAGGTAGGGATAAGCTCTATATATACCTTTCGCTTTGATTTCGAAGCATTTCCGAAAGATCGCACACCCTCGAAACTGCTGTTTCTTCAGGGATAGCTGCAAGAGCCCCTGTTCTCAACCGATATTCCACCAGCCCGGATGAAAGATAATTTTTCCCAACTGTTATTGTGACAGGGATACCAATCAGATCGTTGTCCTTGAATTTGGTTCCAGCAGAAACAGCCCTATCATCAATCAGGACTTCACATCCCTCCTCGCAAAGCTCAGCATACATCTTCTCAGCTACATCTCGTATCTGGGGAGTATCCACATTTGTCGGAATGATCACTGCAAGATAAGGAGCTATCTCTAAAGGCCAGATGATGCCATTCTCATCGTTGCTTGTTTCTATCACTGCAGCTACAAGCCGAGAGATACCAATCCCATAACACCCCATCACGAAGGGCCGCTCACTTCCATCTTCAGCTGCAAACGTCGCATGCATAGGTTCTGAGTATACAGTCCCCAACTTGAACACATGGCCAACCTCAATGCCCCGTTGAACCCGAAGCGGCCCATCACATCTTGTGCAATGATCCCCTGCCGCTGTTCTTCTCATATCAAGGACTTGATCAGCAACAAAGTCCCGTCCATAATTCACATTGATCATGTGTGCATCATCCTGGTTTGCTCCGGTGAGAGCATTCCTCATGAGAGGGACTGCGTCATCACAATATATTGGTATACGATCGATTCCCACCGGCCCAGCAAACCCTACCCTTGCGTGAGTTATTTCTTCAATCGTCCTTGCATCTGCCAAAACCAATTCCTGGCAGCCGACAGCATTTGCCAACTTAACCTCATTGACCTCATGATCCCCCCTGATCAGCGCTGCAATAGGAGTGTTATCAGCATAGTATATCAGGGTCTTGATGAACCTCTGCGCTGGGACATCAAAAAACGCGCTTACCTCATCTATTGTCGAAGCATGGGGAGTTGGCACAATTTCTGTTGACAACATGTCTCCATCAAAATAGTACGGCTCATATCGGCTGACCGCTTTTTCTATGTTTGCTGCATACCCGCAACCATCACAATAGATGATTTGGTCTTCTCCCGTCCCTGTAGGGATCATAAATTCAACGCTGCCCGTTCCCCCAATCGCTCCGCTGTCAGCTTCGACGGCAATGGAAGGGAGCCTGAGCCTTTGGAGGATTCTTACATATGCATCAAACATTGCCTGGAAGCTCCTGTCCAGCCCTTGCTCATCAATATCAAAGCTATATGCATCTTTCATAGAGAATTCCCTGGCTCTAATCACGCCAAAGCGAGGCCTTGCCTCATCCCGAAACTTAGTCTGTATCTGGAACAGACTTAAGGGAAGCTGACGATAGGATAAGACCAACGCCCGGACAATATCAGTCACTGCCTCTTCATGAGTTGGGGCCAAGCCATACGCTCTATTATTCCGATCACGGAACTTGACCATATTACTCCCGTACTTGTCCCATCTCCCGGTCTCATCCCAGATTTCCCTTGGTTGCATTGCAGGCATGAATAATTCTTGAGCTCCTACCCTCACCATTTCCTGGCGCACAACCTCTTCTAATTTTCTTATGACTCGGTATCCGGGGGGAAGGTAGCTATAAATACCGGAAGAAAGCTGTTTGATCATTCCAGCACGAAGCATGAGTTCATGACCCCGTGTTTCTGCTTCCGCCGGTTTATCTCTTCTTGTTGGAATAAATGCTGACGACCATCTCATGTTCAGTACCTCCTTGCAGCATTAACAAATGCTGCAAATAATTTTTCATGGATCATGGTTTGCGGCTTATCATAGAGCGCTTCTGGATGGAATTGTACTCCCACAACAAATGGGTGGCTTGCATCCTCAAACCCTTCGATTACACCGTCATCAGCAACTATTGCATGCCTCAGACCACTCCCAAGCTCCCAAACTGCCTGATGATGCGTACTATTCACCATCATCCGATCTGTGCCATACAAAGCAGAAAGGAGAGTTCCGGGAAGAAGGGAAACGGGATGGACACCTTCCTCTCTTCGCTCTTTGATGTTATGTCCAGCATTTCCTGGCAGCTGGTCATCAAGGTCTTGATACAAATTTCCACCATAAACAATATTGAGCTTATGGGATCCGCCACAGACTGCCAAGATTGGCATATCCCTCTCAAGAGCCTTTTCAATTAACCTGAATTCAAATTGTTCTTTTGCACTATCCGGCGGCCCTGTCCTTTGATGGGGAGCTTGTCCATACTTTTCAGGGGAAACATCTTCACCACCAGTGATTATCAGCCCATCATAATGAGCCAAGAGATCACAGAAGTATGATTCTGGAGTAGAGAACCCTATCACTGAAGCAATACCCCCCGCATTAGATACTGCATGCTCATAGCCTTCATAACAGAAGAGTGTTGCCAGCCCATTCTTTTCTGCGTGCCTGGCAGACACGCCAATGAATGGCACATGAGCATATTCTCTATCAAGCATTTGTCTTAGCTGGCGATCTGCCCTGCATTCTTCCCTAACATCAGATATTACCATTTTAGCCTCCCTTACTCATCAATAATTCTGCACAATGATTGCCACATCCATGTCCAGAAGCGATCGTATGCTGCACATCTACGCCCTGTTGTATCTCGCGCAGAAGATATGGGGCGAATTCATCTCTTGGGCTCTCAAGATTCAATGTTGGAATGAGGGTTCCTGTCTCCATTGATCTGATATTAGCGATTGCCTGCAGTGCTCCTGCAGCCGCATAGGGGTGTCCCATGTATGATTTAATAGAGCTGACTTTTGGTATATGATCCCCAAATACCTGCCTGAGCGCATACAGCTCAAAATAATCTGCGTCCTTGAAAGCAACTGCACAAGATGAGATATACCCTACCTCATGAGTCCCAACATTCGTATCAGCAAGACACATTTGAAGTGCCCTGATATACCCATCACTCGTCACCTCTCCCCTCCGATCAGGATTTGTTGTCAGACCGTATCCCTTGACAATACCCCGGATGGAGGCTCCCCTTTTTACTGCATGATCAAGATTTTCTAGTATCAAGACCCCACTGCCTTCTGCCTGCACAAAATTATCACTGCATTCATCAAATGGTCGTGATGCACGATGCGGCTCATGGTTATAGCTACAGGAGAGCCAATTGATCTGGTCAAAGAGGGCCATCATGTACGGATAGTTTGCTGCATCAGCACCACCCGCAACAACAACATCAGCCCTACCACTCTTGATCAGATGAAACGCTTCCCCTATGGCAGAGATTCCCGATGCACACGCATTACCAACCACCTGAACCCCTCCCCGGATCCCAAATGCCCTAGCAACAATCGTTGATAGCCGATCAGGGGTAATATCCCAGATCAGACCATCCTTCCCAAGAAATGCATCAAGGGTCATTGATGATTCTTCAGCAAATAATCTTTCCAACAACAAATCTCGTTCTTGCGGGCTGATGCCATTTTTCAGGGCATCTGCATATTCAACGAGGTGTTGGGGGAGAATATCTCTCCCAAAATCAAGCAAGGGCAGGACCTGATGTTCAAAGAGTATCTGGCGCGCATCTGCATCTTCTACTTTTAGGTAGGACTCTAAAGAAACATGGAGGTATTGGGGGAAGAGAAAATGGCTGTAATACCCATCATTCTCGAATGTACTTCCAGCCCATGTGCCAAATGATGCCATAACCCTACGTGTGTCTGTCAGCAAGGAGTTATCGCCATCGAGCAAAGATGCATCAAGCAATGCCTCTTTCACTGCCCTGAGGAGGAACTTTGAGCATCGTGAATGTGATAACTGGTCTAGGAACAGGTCATCGAGAGAGAAACCATCGACTATCCCCGCCACACGGGATTTCAACCGGTGAGCATTGGGGAATGACACCTCCCTCACTCCGCTTTTTCCAGCAAGGAGCCCCTCCCAATAGTCTCCTGTTCCAATGCCAATTGGTGTCACAGATCCAAGCCCCACCACTGCGACTTCATGATTTCCCATCAGAAAAAATAGTTCGTATCCTTTAAAATGAGTTCTGATGAGAATATCGATGATCTTTCGGATAGAACCGAAAGAGGCAGGGGATTATGCTTTGAATTCCGGAAAAAATTTTAGTGTGTTCATTTTGCAGAAAAAAACCCTTCCCTTTTTAGCTCTTCAACAATAAAATTTTCATCTATCACACCTGCCCCCTGCTGCTCGAGGGATTCCTTGAAGAGTGTGTATTCCTTTAGGTCAGGAAAGACTGCCTCCACCAAAAAATCATAATGGGGAAGGAGTGTGGAGAATGTATTTACATTCTTGTGCGCCCTGATGAATTCCCTCAGCTTATTCTTATCATCTGCCTTGATCCGGAGGAATGCATGCGCCCCCATGCCAACCTTGGAAAAATCAAGAAGGGATGTGTGTTTATGGATGACAGAATGCTCCAGGCTCTTGACAATATCAAACACGGATGAGAGAGGTATATTCGTCTTCCTGCTCATCCCGGTCAGGCTTTGGCGCGCATTTTCCCGCAGCAGCCTCAATACTGCTGCCTGCTTTTCATGTACCATCCCCCAGAATAAAAGAACATTGTTTTATATGGGTTCAGGTCAGAATAATGAAGGATTTTCGGGGAATGGCAAGAGATGCTCATTTGTCAGGAATGCTTCCCTCTTTACGTCATCAATGATAAAATAAGACTGCTTCTCCTTCACCCGAAATTTTTTTTCGATGCTGTCAAGAAAACTGTCCAAGTCCTTGATCTGCTCGAAGACTGCCTCGACCAAATAATCAAACCCATTGCTGATCCGATATGCTGAATTGACAGAAGCATGCGCCTTCAAAAAATCATGAAGCGCCTCCTTGTCCTGATGATCAACCTTAAGGGAGATGGACGCCCGCACCCCATACCCGAGCTTGTCGAAGTTCAGCAAAGAAGTGTGGCGGATGATGCGCGCTTCTTCATAGATGCGAAGGCGATCAAAGATCGTGGAGACAGGAATGCTTGTTTTCTTTGACAGGATTGTCAAGGGGATCCTTGCATTCTGACGAAGATGAGATAGGACTAACAGGTCCTTTTGCTTCATTTGGGCCCCCATGGCATTCTACCGTTGCGAAAGTTTATATACATGTTGACCCTATTATGTTAATTGCAAGTTGTTTTGAGGAACAAAATGGTCACTTTTTCACGAAAATTAGATAAAATAAGTGAAAATATTCTCTACCTACTCTCACTCGATTCCCATATGCCATTGAGCACTATTGCAAAGCATCTTGGAGTGACCAGAAGGATCGTTGAAACAAGAGTAAAAAAGCTCTTTTCACATTACCGGGTGAGGCACCAGCTGATCGTGAATAATAAGAACCTTCTTCGGGTGACGGTGCTCATCAAGCTTGGCTATTTCGAACCAAACCTGATCGACTCGCTAAAAAAAGCGCCAAGCCTTGTCTACCTGAAGGAGACACTTGGCAGCTATGATATCATGCTTCTTTTCCAGGTTGACGACCTTGATGAGATCCAATCCATTGTCACAAATCTTGCAAAGGCCTGCAAGAACCACTTGCAGGCGCTCGAGACAATCACCCATGACTTTGAGGACTCCCTGGGATACAAAGTGTTTTGCCACGAGGCAAAACTTCTCTCCCTCTACCAGCCTCTGACCAGAAAAATCCCTTCATTCTCCAAAGAAGAAAACCTTCTTGTCCAGGCAATCCAGCAATACCCAGACCTTTCGTATCAACGATTGTCAGAGACTACCTCCCTGTCCCAGAAGAGGATCGCATTATCACTGAAACAGTGGAAAAGGGAAGGCTTCATTAGGTACACAATCCACCCGGCATACAACCGCCTGGGGCTCCAGTTCCATAACCTCTGCGTAAAAACAAATGTCGTGCACAAGAAAAAATTCGAGCATTACCTGCTCAATAACCCCCATATCCATTGGTTCAAGACAGGAAAAGGGAGATGGGACTATATCCTGTCTATCTGCTCGACTACCATCGCGCAATTCATCGATGTCAATCGGATGATTAGGTCTGAAAACAAGCATATCATCCTTGATTCCTCTGCATTGATCACGAAGATTGATGTGAGAAGGAAATATTAACCCAAAAAATCCTGTGGCTAGAAAAATTTTCATTGGAACAATAAGGTTTATATAATCATTATAATTCCAACTATCCATGAATAAGATAAGTGATTGCCGGTGGCGTTCATAATCCTGTTTTCTTAGATAAAGCCATAAAAGGTGGTTTTCGGTGGCACTGGCAGAATAGGCGTGCTTGGAGGAATTGGACCAGAAGCTACCGGGCTCTATTACAATAAGCTGATACGACAATTGCAGCGTTCTGGAATGATCTCATCCAACCGAGATTTTCCACACATCCTAATAAACAGCATCCCAGCCCCAGAACTTATCCATGAGACCATTCTACCTGAAGAATTGGAGCATTATCGAGCAGGACTGCTGGAACTCGACAAGCTCGGAGTAGAATTCATCGTGATGGTATGCAATACTATCCACCTCTACTATGACTACCTGCAGAGCGCCATCTCCACCCCCATCCTTGATTTAAGGAAAGAACTGCTCTTTGACCTCCATCTTCGCAATATCAAATCTACCACGGTGATTGGCACGCCCTCAACCATTAAAGAAGGACTATATGATTTTCCTGGCATTAGAAACCTTCACCCAACAACAAAAGAGATGCAATCATTGTCACGAGCCATCTTTCTCTTTAATAAGGGAATAGAAAAAACCCAACAGAGGGCAGCGGTAAGAGCAATCTGTGAAAAATATTTGGGAAGAGGCGCTGATACTATCATACTTGGATGCACTGAATTTGCTGCCATGCTAGAAGATGATCACTTTTCCAAGATCAGCACAATCGATGTGCTAGTCGATGCAACAATCAGGAGATCATATAGGAGAGTGGGGGGGATATAGATAGAAGGGATATAGATAGAAGGGATAATAGCCCCCTGAAGAGATACTTTTTTAAATCGATGGCATCTTTTCAGGAGGATGAGTCCAGGTAAAGTAATCCTTGGCCTGACAGAGGATGTCACCCTTTTTGGTAGGAACGGCCAAAAGCATGCGGCAGCAAAAGTTGACACCGGAGCTAGCAGCTCATCGCTTGATAAGTTCCTTGCCCAAGAACTTGGCCTTGGGCCGGTCATTGGGAACAAGTATATCAAACAGGCATCAGGCGCTACGATGAGGCCATATGTCGAAGCGGAAATTGAGCTGCATGGGAAACGCATGAAAGCAGTGTTTACCCTTGCCGACCGGTCAAAGCTAAAATACGATATCCTTATAGGTGTGAACATATTATCACAGGGGTTTTTAGTGGATCCGAGCAAAAAATGAATAGTGAATATCTCGAGGAAGAAGAAAGCGCATGAAAGCAGCAATCATTTCCCTTGGAAGCCAGAGCAGCAGGTGGACGAGGGATGAGATGACAAAACTCTTCTCGCATGTTGATGACATCAGGATAAAAGACCTCTTTGTCTATCTCAAGGAAAAGGATCCGATGGTCCTCTACAACAGCAAGCCTCTTGCCCATTATGATTGTGTCCTTGCCAAAGGGTCATTTCGGTTTTCCCCCCTTCTCGCATCCATCACGACAATCATCAGGGAAGGGACATACATGCCGTTGGAATCAACAACATTCATGGTCGGCCACAACAAATTATTGACGCATCTTTGCCTCGTTGAGCATGGCGTGCCGATGCCTTCTACGTACCTTGCATCAACAGTAGACTCTGCTCGAAAGCTGCTCAAAAAAATGACGTTCCCCATCATCATGAAATTCCCGGAAGGCACGCAAGGCAAGGGAGTCATGTATGCAGAAAGCTTTGGCTCTGCATCATCCATCCTAGATGCGCTCACAGCACTTCGCCAGCCGTTCCTGATACAGGAATATATCGAGACGGGCGGCAGGGACATTCGGGCAATTGTTGTTGGGGATAGGGTTGTTGCTGCAATGGAACGAAAAGCGGAGATTGGAGAGACCCGCGCAAATATCCATGCCGGCGGCACGGGAAAGAAGATCATTATCACAGCAGAACTTCAAAGAATAGCAGTCAAATCAGCACGGGCGGTGAAAGCTGAGATTTGCGCCGTTGATATCCTCATGAGCCATAAAGGCCCCGTCGTCATTGAAGTCAATATCTCACCTGGACTCCAAGGCATCACTGCTGCTACTTCAATCAATGTAGCAAAATACATTGCAGAACACCTTTTCAAGCGGACAAAAGAATTCAAGAACGGCGGGAAGAAAAAAAGCTCTGAAGAGATCCTCGATGATCTTGGCATGTCAAAACCAACGGTCAACGAGGTCATCACAAACCTTACCTTTCGCGGCGATACGATCATCCTTCCCAGCGTGGCAACACGTCTTTCCGGCTTCAAGGAGGAAGATGAGTTTATCATCAAGACCGAAAAGAAAAGGATCACGATTGAGAAGATTTAGGAAATAATCTCGCTGAGAGGATCGGTAATATCGGTTCTAGCCTAAAATCCCAACAATATTGTTGAAGCAGTTCCGGGTTTGTATTTATAACCCAGTTTGGTGGTTGATAACCTAATAGCATAGCACGTTTGAGGTCCTCAAATGGCTTTTTGCCCCACTCTAGCTCTTCATTCCTCAGCCAATAATCAGCCAACGCCACAAGAAGCACCCTCTCAGATGCCCCTTCGAGCACCTTTTTTGACCCATCCGAGGTTCCCCCCCGTCTTAATAATACTGGTAGATTCCGAGGATATGAATGATTTGATTCATATATCTGCTCCCGCGAAAAAAATGGCGCTTCGAAATTTTTTCCTCTTCCAGGGTCGATCCTGTTTTCTTTAAGGATCCTCACAAGCGCACTTTCTTCCTCAACAGAAAGGGGCGTATCGCCTAATACAGAAGAATAAGGTGTATCAAAGAAGAACCAGGCATCGGGGTATTCCCCAGCATGGCCCCCACCCGCTCTCTCATAGCTCACGTTTCCCTTTCCATCAAGCGAGGTGCTTATTTCTATATCCACCTGAGGCAAACGTCCATTCTTCCCTCGCAGTGGTTGGGTTAAATGGAATTGGAACTTTTCAGAGGGAAATCGGTATGCATCTGCAGAGCCGACAGTCTCTGTTCTCAAGAGTCTCCTTAGTACCACAGGTGCCCTGACAACATTCTGACCTGCATAAAGAAACAACATCGGATCATAGGGCTCAGGGCTATCACCATCAAACCTCAAATTCACCCCGGCCCTGTCATTTATTGTCTCAAGGGTTCTTACAGGGTTAAAATATTTCATCTGGGAACATGTTCTAACTTTGTATAAAAACATTTATTGACTCGGATATGAATGTCGGATATGAACATTTATTCACCCATTATTATCCCCAACATTCCGGGCGATGTGCTTGATCGAGCTGGCCGTTGACTTGAGCTGATCAATTGTCCTTGCCAACTCATAATGGTGGGTGTTCTCCAGCAAAGAATCAAGGGCCTCGATGTGGCACTTGAAGTTCAACTCAATCTTGTATGCCTCGACCATATTGCCTGACGCAAAAGCCTTCATGACTTCATGATAATCCTGCTGGAGATTCTTCATGATGAAGATGAGGCGGTCTTTCTCTCTCTTGTTGAGCGATTCATCACTCTGGATGCTGCAGAGGCTTCTTGCAACCCGTTTCATCTGGTCACCGATCTTTTCCAGCCGCATCGTGACGAGCCAATACGTGATCAATTTCTGTTTGGGGATATCAAAGATGGATGCGATTTTTGGGTCTGCGAAGCAGGACTTGATGAGGCGAAAGACAAGGAACACAAGCCGGTTTACGTCCTTGTCCCGATGCATGATGTTGTCCATGTAACAGGCTTCCTGACATTGGATGGTATCCTCGATCATTGACCGAATGATCAGGTCGATTCTTTGGACCATCTTCTGGAGGGATACCTGATTTAGGTCAATGAGGTCTCTTACAACAATCTTTGAGCTTGTCTCATCGACTATCTCAAGGCCAGTTAGATCCTTGATGAGCTCCCTGATCTTTTGTGCCAGCGCAGGCTCTGACAATGCAGCTCCCCGAATCTCAATGACATGATTGCCGTTAAGGTATGCGGTTATGATTTCTGTCCGGATGAAGGGATACTCTTTTTTCTCTGTATTGATTGTTATGCGCTTCTCTTCTGGCTTACCCTGAGGACTGATTACCACCCGCAGCCCTTGAGTATCTTCTATCAGGAATACATCCTGGCCTTTCTGAAGCTTGTTCCTTTCGACCCATTCCTTTGGGAGAGATATCACAAACGAATTTCGTCCAAAACCGATGAGCTTTCTTGTGTGCATTATTTCCACCCCTGTCGTAAATCGTACGGATAGGCATATACCATTATTCAATTGGAATATGACATATATAGTATATCGTAAAAGTATATATAAATGTTTTCATATAAAACAGTATTAAAGGGGCAAGCACGCCGATCTGGGGTGAAAAAAGATGGCAAGCATAGAGGGAGTAGAATGGGAGGACGACATGTATGATGAAGAAGCCAGGGGCAGGTGGCTGGAAGATGATGATATAACAGCACTGGATGAAGCATTCATGCGAGGCTGGGAAGAAGCATTCCGCTGAATGCTTTTTTTGATTTTTTTTAAACAGTATGTGGGTCTAGGAGATCTGTGAGGTTTTTACCGGTTCTTTTTACCCTTGGCCTATGCGCAAGAGGGGCTATGCGGCTTCGCAACTGTTCCTCTATCCTGCCAACAGGATCTGGGTCCTCTGCACGGATGTCAAACTTATAGGGCAAATCATTTGACCGGTGGAAATCTAGACTGGCCCTGAGCCTTGCATTGCTCACTGAGACGTCAAGAAAATGATGTTTGAATCGAACTTGAGGATCATATTCAGGGTTTGGCCGAGCAGTTGTCGCCAACCTTCGTGCAGCCTCTTCAATTTCAGCAAAATCCCCTGCTGTTTCTTTTAGGTGCTCTACATTGTATGCATGGATTCTCCCAATAAGACCGTATTCGTCCCCCCTCCCAATGAGCTTTGTAAGCTTTGAACCAAAATAAAAGAGGTCACGATTGCCCCGATGCCTCCAATGCCCGCTTCCTTCAACACCAAATAAATGATGGAAAAGGCCACGATAAGAAACAAACCATTCGATAGCATTCCTCAAGACTTTTTCTGGTGGTACTGCCTCAGAATTGAAACCATTATGCAGAAAGTCTGAAGTTTTAACAAGACCAGCACTCATGGGGACAAGCATGATATCATCTGGGTAAATTTGAAAGCCAGTACTTGAAAATGCCTCTATGAGTCGGTCAGTAAAGGTAGTAAGATCTCGAATATATTCTCCATAAGTTTGGTGACGGGTATAGTCTCTTGAAAGCAGCTCGATGCCCTGTGTAAGACCATCACC
Source organism: Candidatus Woesearchaeota archaeon (assembly GCA_013329045.1). Lineage (GTDB taxonomy): Archaea > Nanobdellota > Nanobdellia > Woesearchaeales > UBA9989 > UBA9989 > UBA9989 sp9989u. The sequence continues at coordinate 4,037 of DUKZ01000005.1, read as the reverse complement.
GAGGTGCTCTGCTGCAACGACGAGTCCATTGAAATGATAATACCCTGTATGTGAATCATAATGGCGAGGAATTTGTGGGTCTGAAGAGTCTAGGCGCTCTGGAAGCGAACGAAGCTCATTTATCGGTGGATAATGCCAATCAGGATCTTCTGGGAGGACAACCCAACACGGCTTTGGACCGCCATTCTGGCCTACAACCGGAACACTATCCTCTACGAGATCGTGGATAATACCCAACAAAAAATTGAAATACCCAATAGGAGTCGGTGAGAGCGTTCTGGCAATCCCTGCAACAGCCCTTACGTGGGAGGTGTATGCCTGACCATCCTTCCTCAAATACCCCTGAAAATTTCGTTCATTTAGTTTAATAAAATAAGTTGAAAGTGGTGTGTAATCATTTGACTGCTCATCAATCAGATAGCCCCCCTCATCAAATGACCAAGGACGGATAAATGAATCTGTATTTACCCATTCATCAGCATAGGGATGCCTTGGAGAAGGAGTCCTGGTGTGAAACCATCTTGTTCCGTTATTTGCCATTTTAGGGTATTATCTCGTAATCACTGAGAAATCACTCCACAAGCAACACTGTCATCCCCACCTTCCATCGGAAGGACCTATCATAGGGTAATAGCAATTAGTTTAAAAACCTTGCTTTAAGGATTTAATGGAGGGGGCTGAAGAGATTCTTATGGCTTGAAACGGCAGAATTTGGCTATTTCAGCCGTTTTCCAGAACCGAAAAGTATATAAACTAAGCTCCAGCCCTACAAAGGAGAAAGGGATAAGGTTTCTCGACGATAAAAAATGGCAGAACCAATCAAGAATACTAATGAATATGATGCAGGGCAAATCCAAGTATTGGCGGGGCTAGACGCTGTCAGAAAGCGGCCTGCGATGTATATTGGCTCCACAAGCGCAAAAGGGCTCCACCATCTTGTCTATGAGGTTGTGGATAATTCTATCGATGAGGCCCTCGCTGGACAGTGTACAACCATTATTGTTACTATTCGAGCTGATGGGTCGGTATCTGTTTCTGATAACGGACGAGGCATACCTGTCTCAATCCACCCAAAATTCAATGTGCCTGCCTTGGAAGTGGTCATGACAAAGCTGCATGCCGGCGGAAAATTTGATAATTCTTCCTACAAGGTCTCTGGCGGATTGCATGGTGTTGGCGTTTCCGTTGTCAACGCACTCTCATCGTGGCTTGAAGTAGAGGTTAAAAGAAACAACAAAATATACCATCAAAGGTACGAGAAAGGAAATGTTGCCAGCCCCCTTATCGAGAAAGGGACTTCTACTGAAACAGGTACAACAGTCACTTTCATGCCGGATACCGACATCTTTGAAACAGTAGTTTTCTCTTATGATACCCTTGCTGCGCGACTTCGGGAACTTGCATTCCTCAATAAGGGAGTGAGCATTACCTTGAATGATGAGCGGGGAGGCAAGCAGCAGACATTTGCCTATGAAGGGGGAATCAAGGAGTTTATCGCTTATTTGAACAAGAACAAAACAGCCCTTCATCCGGTCTTTTATTTTGAAAAAGAAAAAGGAGATTGTGTTGTGGAAATAGCTCTCCAATATAACGATGCTTACCAGGAACTGGTATTCTCGTTTGCAAACAACATTAATACTATTGAAGGTGGAACACACCTTACCGGCTTTAAGACTGCCCTCACAAGGACGCTTAACACTTATGCAGAAAAACATAATGGCAAGGAAAGACTTTCAAGTGATGATCTCCGGGAGGGATTGACTGCGGTGATATCAGTCAAGATACCCCAGCCACAGTTTGAAGGGCAGACAAAAACAAAACTTGGCAATTCGGATGTGAAAGGGCTGGTGGATTCGCTGATGAGCGAACAATTATCATTGTATCTCCAGGAGCATCCAAGCGAAGCAAAAACTATTTTGGAAAAGTGCCTATCAACACTTCGCGCCCGCGAGGCTGCAAGAAAAGCACGTGACTTGGCCAGAAGAAAGAGCGTGCTGAATGGCGGCGGGCTTCCAGGAAAACTAGCTGACTGCGCGAATAGAGATCCGGCAAAAACGGAACTGTTTCTCGTCGAGGGCGATTCAGCCGGCGGGTGTTTTGTGGGTGATACGAGAATAGCTCTTGTTGATGGAAGAGATATCTCATTCAAAGAAATAGTAAAAGAATACAATGATGGCAAAAAGAATTTCTGCTATACCATCAACAAGGAGGGGGGTATTAGTGTTGGGGAAATCATCAATCCCCGGATGACAAAAGCCCAGGCAGAAGTGATAAAGATTACCCTTGATAACAAAGAAGAGATTCTTTGCACACCTGATCACCGGTTCATGCTGCGTGATGGCTCCTTTAAAGCTGCAAAGGATCTCACCCCCGCAGAGTCACTAATGCCATTGAGAAAGCAACATTCAAGATTAGGAAAGAGGATTACGATAGAAGGATATGAGATGGTATATGACCCCAAGCAGTATCGGTGGATATTCACACACCTGCTCGCCGATGAATGGAATATTGCGAAGGGGGTGTATTCACTAAAAACAGGGTCTCATCGGCATCATATCGATTTTGATAAAACAAACAACAGCCCTCATAACATCACCAGATTATCAAAAGAACAGCATCTTGCACTCCATAAGGGATGTCTTGATAAGACACTACATAGGGAAGATGTCAAAGAAAAATGCAGGGTGTTGAAGATGTCCCAGAGTTACAGAGAAAAGATGAGCAGCAGGATGAAAGACCCAATAACCAGGAATATACTGAGCGAGCAAGCAAAAGATCAATGGAAAAATGATGAGTATAAAGAGTTCATGAAACAAAAATATTTAGAGTTTTATCATACTCACCCCGAGTTCCAGAAGGAAACAAGAAAAAGGCTTGATGATGCCCAAAAGGAGTATTGGGGGAAAAAGGAGCATAGGCAGGAACAATCCCAGCGGACAAAAGAATATTTTGAGAATCACCCGAACCTGAAGGATAACCTCTCAGCAAAAGCAAAGAAGCAATGGGCTCATGAGCCATTATTAGAATGGCGCCGAAAAAAGACAATGGAACAATGGAATCCAGAGTTTCGTAAGAAAAGGATGGCCGCCTATAACAGAACATACTTCGAAAAGACGATAAAGGCGTTGCATGAGATATATGAGAAGTGCAAAAGCATTGATGTTGAGAGATACAATGCCCTTCGCAAAGAAAAAAATGATACGACCCTCCTTTGCTTTGAAACCTTTACAGAAAGGTTTTTTGGAGGAGATGAACAAGCAGCACAAGAGGCCGTCGCTCAGTACAATCACAAGATTGTAAGTATAGAAAATATGAAGGAACGATATGATGTTTACGATATTGAGGTCCCGCACACCCATAATTTTGCCCTGGCATCAGGCATATTTGTCCACAATAGCGCAAAACAAGGCCGGAACCGTGAATTCCAGGCGATATTGCCATTGAAAGGAAAAATATTGAATGTTGAAAAGGCACGGATGGATAAAGCGCTCGCATCACAGGAAATCATCTCTTTGATTACCGCCCTTGGGACTAGCATTGGCGATGAATACGACAAGACAAAGCTTCGCTATCACAAGATCGTGATCATGACAGATGCAGATGTTGATGGAGCGCATATCAGGACATTACTCCTGACATTCTTCTTTCGCTACCTTCCGGACTTGATTACTGAAGGGCACATCTACATTGCCCAGCCACCGCTCTACAAGGTTTCGAAGGGAAAAAGAATGAAGTATGTCTACCGGGAAGAAGAAATGCTCGAGGCGGAGAAAGCATTTGGCAAGGAAGGGGTGAATGTTCAGCGGTACAAGGGCCTAGGAGAGATGAACCCTGATCAGTTATGGGAGACGACGATGAACCCTGAGAACAGAAGCTTACTCCAGGTCACAATGGAAGATGCAGTTGCTGCTGATGAGATATTCACTTTGCTGATGGGTGATCAGGTAGAGCCGCGGCGGGCGTTTATTGAGGAGCATGCTGATCTCGTTGTTAATCTGGATATTTGATTTAGTTATTGTGCTATCACGTTTTTAGTT
>DUKZ01000027.1 GCA_013329045.1 Candidatus Woesearchaeota archaeon | reverse complement strand
CGGAACCAGTTTCGGGATAACAGATTTCTGCTTGAAAAGCAAAACCTTTATAAACTAAACAAGACACATAAAAATTAAAATGGACATGTACAAAATAAAATGGACAAGGGTGCAATCGGAGATACTAAGGTTCTTGTGCATCAGAGCAGGGCAGACATTCAACCTTAGGGGTATAGCAAGGCCTTTGAAAGTATCCCCAACAGCAGTTTCAAATGCGTTGAAAGAGCTAAATGAAGTGGTGTCAGTTGAAAGCTCAAAAACAATGAATCTGATGTCTATATGCCTAAACAGAAATAATAAGCAGGCAATTGAATTTAAACGAATAGAAAACCTAAAGCTTATTTATGAATCAGGATTATCAGATTTTTTGTATCATGAATTTCCGGGGTGTGATATTATCCTGTTTGGGAGCTATTCTAAGGGGTATGATGTATGGGCTGAAGAAACAAAAGAGGATAGGTCAGACATTGATATTGCAATAATAGGGGCAAAAGAAAAAAAAGTTGATGTAAAAAAATTTGATAGGCTATTAGAAAGATCAATCCATCTTAATTTTTATGGTTCATGGAAGGATATTCATAAGGATTTAAAGGATAATATCCTCGATGGGATAACCCTTAGTGGAGGAATCCAATTATGAGTATGCCTGACGATTTTTCTGTATACGTGAAGAAAGGAACCATAAAAATATCAGGTGTAAACAAACCAAGGGCAAACTTTCTCATTAATGAATCCCAAAAGACATGTAATGGCCTTAAAAAGCGCCTCGATGTCATGGGGATTGATGAGGATAATGCAAATTCCATAGTAAAGGACTGTTATGATGTTGTAATGGAATTAGTCAGGGCGCGCTTGCTCTTGGATGGGTATAACCCTTCTGGCTTATTTGCGCATGAAGCAGAAGTTTCTTATCTTGATAACATGGGTTTTAAAGAGAGAGACATATTATTTCTGAATGATATGAGGTATTTCAGGAATTCAGTAACCTACTATGGAAAAATATTGACTGTTGACTATGCAGAAAAAGTTGCTGAATTTACAATAAGGGTATATCCGGTGCTAAAAGAAAAATGCCAAAACTAAATTGGTAAGTTATAATAGCGGCAGTTAGTTCTTGATAATAATTTGCTGCTGTTATAATGAGAGGCCATAACAATTTTTTATTATAAACTTATGGCCGATGGTATATCTCAGCTACACGCTCTTACAATCATAAGATGGGTGCAGCATAACATCGATACTGGTGAGTAGTCAAGGCAAGAGAATCAACAAGCTTCTGCAAAGTCAAAATGCCCGCAGTCCACTATAGGTCACAGACCGGTGGCATCTACCCTTCGGGCAGGTCGCTCACAGTACAGCATAAGACCCGAGCATTTTGACTTACGAATGAAACTGGTGTTGAACCACTGGCAAAACACCAGTGGAATGAGATTAGTCAAACCTTAAAGGTAGAGAACCATGTCAAAGAACAGCCAACACAAATTCTCAGCAATCTTTTTAAACTACTCAAAAAGTCATCTTTCATGAAACTCCTCTGTTTTGTTGATCTGCATAACAATAGGGCGGCATTAGATGAGATAAAAAAGAAGGCTAAAGATGCTGATCTTATCCTGTGTGCGGGCGACTTCACCATCTTCGAGCAGGGAATGAATGATCTATTAAGAGAATTCAACAAACTCGGCCCAAAAGTCCTCATTATCCCCGGTAACCATGAGTCTCCAGGACACCTCAGAAGTGCCGTAAAAGGTTTTGACAGCATCATTTTTCTCCATCAACAGTCCTATACAAAAGAGGGGATCGCATTTGTCGGATTTGGCGATTCTGGCTTTGCAGCAAGGACTGATGAGTTTGATGCATGGATGAGAAAGAATAGGGATGCATGGAAAGGAAAAGACCTCATCCTCATTGTCCATGGCCCTCCCTACGGCACAAAGCTAGATTTCCTTCATGAGGCTCACTCTGGCAGCAAGTCCTCACGGGAGTTTATCATGCACTTCAAGCCAAAGCTCGTCGTCTGCGGGCATTTCCACGAGAATGCTGGAAAAGAGGATATCGTAGGAAAGACAAGGATAATTAATCCGGGGGCAAAGGGGAGGATTGTTAACCTTGATTATCAAGAGTAAGAAATGGTACTACAACCATGGATCATACTGTATCCCTACCTCATGGATATCAAGTAGATTATTTTCTTTTTTGTTCGAAAAAGGATTCTGTACCCGAATTGATGTTACCAACGAGGGCGAAGGATAAGCTAATGATAAGTGATTGGTGTTCATGCCTGCCCTCATGGTTCCAACGGGTATGCCATCGCCCCAATCTTCAGCGCCTCTCTCTCCAAGATAGATAATGGGACCTTCTAAGCCGGGGGTGTTATAGGTGATATCGATACTTATGACCATCTGAGGTCCTTCTTCAAATGCTATATATATCTCATCATCATGTGTCTTGTCCGAACTGAGTGCCAATCGAATATGAGAGTGGACATCCCCGTCTAGGATATCCCGTAATTCTCCATTCTGAGCACGGCCATAGACAAGTTTTAGATAAGGAGAGAATTCATCTTTTGAGGAAATGCCCAAAGGTTCAAGAAGATCAGAAAATTGGTCATAGAAAGCATCGCGTTCAGGTCTTGCTCGTCCTAATTGCCCATACGCTATACCCATCTGATATCCAGGACTCCCTTTCGGAGCGTTGGTGTATGGTTCCAATAGGGAAAAGAAAGGATCCGCACTCATGAGAAACGCAAAATTCTCGCTTGATGGGTTAGCCAAAGAGTCGGACATATAAGTATCTGGGAGTGGAATATAAGGGAGAGAGATAAAGACGATCCTGTCTTGTGGAACATCCCCCATCAGACCATCCTTATGTTGTGAACCCATGCCTGGTGTGAGTAGAACACCTGCGAGCGCGGCTGATACACCAACAGCAATACCCCGATAGATCATCCTAACACGAAAAAGAGCGTCTTCCTTGAATCTTTGGAGAAAAGGGAGGTGTTGCACTTCTAGAGACTTCACCCTCTGTTCGAGGGTATTTTTAGGTGGTTCATCAACCATACTACTGGTTAGTAACTAATAGGATATAAAGATATCGTTTTAGAAGAAAAGAAGCCACTTAGGGAAAGATAATTTAGGTTTCAAAGCATAAATATTTCGATGGTACAACAAATAAGTAGGTTCCAAGAAAGATGAGAGGTTAAGCTATTTTCCACGAGAATGCAGGAAAAGAGGATATGGTGGGAAAGACAAGGATGATTAATCCGGGGGGGAGGGAAAGATAATAGAAATCACCACTTGTTTATAGTAAAATTAATAAACTCTTCCCAACCTATCTTTGTGATGCAAGATAACAGAGCACTTAATAGGGTGGTAAGGGGTGTCCCATATGTTATAGGTGGAATCATAGGGGCCTTTGGCGGTTTGCTGCTTGGGTATAATCTTGAACATCCAAAAGGAGTACTTGAACAAAGTGGCACTGCAGTAGTAAGGAACGTAGCAGAATTCTTGGATGGCAGGATCAAAGAGACAGAGATCGGAACAGTATCTGGCATTTCTGAAGGGTTAAACCCTCGTGTGGAAGGCAGGATTGAATACAGCGGTCAGTTCGATGAGAGGGTTGTTTCAACTGGCAGGATTCCAACGCAATGGGATGCATCGATGATTGCTTGGATATCCACCCTAACTGATGATCCAGGACCATACCTTATCATTTCTTATGATATTGCAGCAAAAGCAAATGACCTAGTAGTAGGGTGTGTCACAGTATATGATAATCCTCCAGGGTCACAACAGGCACAAAAGGAGGTCCAAATGTCAGAGGGATATTCTTCAGGAGATCTTGTCGTGAAGGTCCATCAACCAACAGACCCTACAATGCCAAATAGCATGAAGGTTGGCCTGTTTATGTATGATAAGGAGCATCCTTTCCGAAGAAGAGAGATTGATGTCAATTATTTATCTCTTGGTGTTATCGCTCACGCAGAAAATCATGAATAAGAGTAAAGCTAATCTCTTAAGAAGCTTCACTTTCTCCTCGACACTACCGGCTTGATCTTATTCACGCTAAAGAATGGTGCACGCTCAAACGAGAGGGAAAAATAATGCTCGTTTCCAATAGTCGGGATATCATAGGTAAATGATTGCCCGCCCTCAAAAGTAAGAGGTTGTTTTTCTGGATCTAATGGAGCTGAATGCAAGAAAAACGACCCTATCTCATGGTATGATTTTTGATTATGTCTTCTTCCGGCAAAAAGGTGAGCCCTCACAGGGGGCAATGGCTGTTGAGGAGTTCCCATCGTCTGATAAAACGCTTTTCCAACTGCATAGTCATAGGAAACTGTGAGAGATGATAAGCCCATATCCCGAGGCATGTGTCTGACGCTAAAGTAGAGAGCATCATTCTGGATATATCTCCCAGTTGCAGGATTGTTGTCAAAAAATTCTCGGTTTGCATGTCGAAATGACATGACAGAAAATGCATCAATCAGTTCGTTTCCTTCATAGTCCGTTTGCATCTGGCTTGTTTGTGCAGCAAGCTCGACAGGGTTTGGGAGGCCAGTCCTATAAGGCGCTGAGAGATGCCAGCCGGCAGTGCCAAGGAATACAAGTGCTATGGATGTTGTAATGAATCTTGATCTTCGTGCAGGTCGGGACAAGGATTTTTTTGGTTGTGGTTCTTCCATTTTTATTTTTTATCAGGAGTGGGAACAAGATTCGGGTTTGATTGATATTCAAATTCTATGTCATTAAGTGTTGCAAAACCTGACCCGCCAACAATATCAACCTGAACGAAACGCTCTGTCAGAGGGGAAGGAAATGTAAACTCGTTGGTATACTTCCCAGATGGCGTCTTGTTGGCATCAGGGAGGGGATAAGGATTATAAAAATATTCAGTAGGTGATTCTGGCGTTCTCTCTGGCAGAAAAAGGGGAATTCGTGCATCATCATGGTATGCCCCTTGACAATGCCGAGAGGCGGATGAGACAGCAACAACAAAGGGGGAATTATTGACCGCAAGGGTAGATATATATGTAATATGTATGCCGGAAATTCCAATTGAGTCTGGTGAGTACCCAATCGATTCCAAAGACCTCCTCGCAGGTTGGGTGTCAACATAGAAGGTGTGGTGCTCAACGCTCCATTCACGCGTGCTTCCTTCATCACCATCAAAGAGCGCTTCATCAGGATGCTTCGGAGTCTGGGGAAGGCAATAGCTGTATGCATCATTTCCAACATAAGCGACATCAAGGGTAACTGGCCTTGGAAGGGCAGTTGTCATCATATCATAATATTTCCAGCTACCAGCAGTGGCTAATCCAACGATGGCAGCAGCAGTGATGATTCCTTTAGCTGTGGAAAGTCTATCTCTCAGTGAGGTATAACCATTATAAACCCCTCTTCCACACATCCGGATTCCATCACAGAGTGTCTCAAGAGAGAGTTCTCTTGTCCAAAGAGAACGATTATCAGGTTGTTCTGATTTATTTTCCATTTTAACTACTAATAAGTGGCATCTATTATTTAAATCTTTCCACCGCTCATTGATAAGCAACATGGAGAGTGGAATATATAAAATCATCCTTGAATCAGAACAGACCAATCATTTTCTCTAATGAGTGAACTACCACGGGTCTCGCTC
>DUKZ01000023.1 GCA_013329045.1 Candidatus Woesearchaeota archaeon | reverse complement strand
TATCACGTTAAATTGACTATATCGGTTTTAAGATAGCGTGTACTTTTTCTCATCGTTTCGATTTATATTCATCATTATAGCTCATTTACGAGTTTTTTCCATCCCTCCTGCCACCTCTTCTAGACTGGCTGATACCCTATCATCATTCTCTGAGATGAATTAATGAACATTCCTCTTAGCTTTTCTTTATGGTTTCAATACACGGTCTTTTCTTTGGCTCACTTGATTTATTCTGGAGAAACCTACGACATTTTGCCTATGAAAACCAGTCATTTTTTGAGCTCTTATTTGTAGTCTTCTACTCTGTTGAACAAATGATCCTTCTTGTGCTCACATTTTATCTTAGAGACTCTGAGGTTTTATCGCTTGTTATCTCTTTCTTTGCGCTTGTTGTACTTGCAACATTTAGCTGCCAAAAGACCCTTATGGAATCAAGAATAAGAATTCAAGAGGCACAAATCACCAACCTTTCTTATGAAAAAAGGTTCCTTGAAGAAAAGGCTGACTTGATCGTTGAGGGCTATGAATCATTAAAAGACCGTTCTGGGGAGTTATCACAACATTTAAATATCCTGGAATCAACCAAGAATCAAAGAGGTAACAATGACCAAAGAGGAGTTTGATGTTTTTCTTCAAGAGAACGAGAGGAAGGTCAGGCAAGCGTATAGGGAGTTTAAGTACCACAGTAAAGAGTTTGATAAAAAAGTCCAGAAACTCCTCTTGTCCCTTTGATACCAAATATTTTTAAATTGACGGTTTCTTTGCAGATGCTATGGAAGGGAATAGTACTGACTGGATACTGGCAGGAAAAATTACTAAGGATGTTTTAGATTATGGCAAAACCCTCATCAAGCCTGGCGCCTCCTATACGGAGGTTACTGAGCTTATTGAGAAGAAGATTCTTGAGCTTGGAGGAAAGCCTGCGTTTCCCCCTCAAATGTCTTTGAACGAAGTTGCTGCGCACTTTACCACAAACCCTGGTGAAGACATTATTTTTTCTGACCACCTCGTTTCTCTGGATTGTGGTGTCCATGTGAATGGTGCCATTGGGGATAGTGCAGTGACAGTTGATTTGTCCGGGGAGTATGATGATTTGGTAAAATCTGCAGAAGATGCGGTTGAACAAGCTCTTAAGATTGTCGGAGTTGGCGTGACTTTGGGGGAGATTGGGAAGGCAATTCAGGAGACTATTGAAGGATATGGCTATCATCCAGTAAAGAACTTATCTGGTCATGGACTTGGAATCTATCAGATACATAAACAGCCAAGCATCCCAAACATTGCAACAGGAGACCCTACACCATTAGAAGATGGCATGGTCATTGCCATCGAACCCTTCTCTTCTACTGGCGCTGGCGCCATCTATGAGAGCAGCCCGTGCAATATCTACACCCTCAAGAGTCCCCGGAATGTTCGAAGCCCCATGACTCGCCAAGTACTCCAGGAGATCATGAAATATGAAGGATTGCCGTTCACGACAAGATGGCTTGCTAAGAAATTCCCTCTTGGGCAGATACGGTTTGCTCTGCGGGAGATGGAGACATTAGGCATGTTAGAAGAACACCCTCCACTTCCTGATAAGGCAAAAGGGATGGTGGCGCAGGCAGAACATACGGTGATTGTTGGGAAAAAATGTATTATCACGACAAGATAAGATACCTTTTTAAAGTTTTATTCGTTCTTCCAGTTATTAACAGGGGCAATTACTATGAGCACAAAAAATCCAAGGAAAGAACATCAAGGACCAGGAAGAACTTCTTTATCCGGAGATGATATCTTTAGGTTACATGATGTAACACTTGATTATGCCCACACTCCACGACGTGCAATCATTGCAGACTGCTGGAATACACAAGGATCTCTTGTCTGGATTCAAACATTACATGCTAATTTTGGGTATGATAACCCTCTTAAGCAGTATGCCCAAGATTGGGAAATGCCCTTTTTAACTTCTCCACCGCTTATTTGGTCAACATATGTTGATAGGATACAAAAACCAGGTGTGACTGGGGCTGATCATGCGGAAATCGAACGTCAGCTCATTGCTGAAACAATCGAAGAACTCGCTTCTAAGACATTTGAGATCAACCCTGACCTGGTCATTTTTGGAATTCAGGCTGCTGATTATGGAAGATTAACACAGGTTTGTCTTTTCGAGTCGATTGATTTGACGAAGATTACTGAGAATGGACACCTCATTGTAAATGGGGTGAGGGGCGCTGGGTATCAGGGAAATCTTGTTGCTGTAAAACTTAATAATCACAGAGATCATAAACCACTCCAATGCCCTTTTGTTGATACCCCTTTCAATCGTAAAGCATTCCAAGCACTTTACCGACAAGGGGTCGTTATCGCTCCAGACTCATCGACAGCAACAATGGAACGAATGCTTCAGGGTGGACCTTTCCAGTCAGATTATCGATTGGAGAATGAAAGAACACTTCTTGCAACTGGTCAATATCAACTTAGAGAATTAGAACCACTTTAACATCTTTTTCATCTTTGAATGAGAGACTCCCTAAGAATAGGGTATTAGAAGGGTATTAGATGTTGTTTCTATTGCCTGCTATCTATGAAGGTTGAATTTTCTCAATGATCTCTTCAATGTTTCCAAGCTCTTCTTTTCCCGTCTTCATATCCTTCAGTTTTAGTTTCCCATCTTTCAATTCGTTTTCTCCGATGAGAAGAACGAAAGGAATGCCTAGGCTGTTTGCATAATCAAGATTCTTCGAGATGCCCTTGTTTCGAAGGTCAAGATCAACTTTTACTCCAGCATCCCTGCATTGTTTTGCAATAGAAAGACTTTGTTCTAGTGTGCCGATAGGGATGATATATAATTCTGTAACGGTTTTCTGAGTGGACTTTTCTTTTTCTATCAACGCATCGTATAAACGATCAAGGCCAAAACTAATGCCGACAGCCGGCATTTCAACGTTCCCCAGGAACTTGCCAATCATTTCATCATATCTTCCACCGGCGCAAACTGCGGACTTGACATTCGATCCGATCAAATATGTTTCAAAAACGGTGCCGGTGTAATATGCCAATCCTCTTGCTAAGGAAAGAGTAACTTCAGGCTCAACGCTCAATGCCTTGCAAAAAGAAACGACTTTTCCTAGCTCCTCCAGGCCAGCTTTTCCTTCTTCATCAAGCTTAAGATTTGAGAGCTCTTGGAGCTTGTTCTCATTTGTCCCTGTGATAGTGAACAGTGCAAATATCTTTGTGATGATCTGCTCAGTGATATCGTTTTCTCTAAGCTCCTTTTTTACGCCTTCTTTTCCTACTTTATCCATCTTATCGATGATGATAATAGTTTTCTCAAGATCACTTTTCTTGATGCCGCAATAGCTGAGGAGGCCGTTGAGGAGCTTTCGGTTGTTGATCTTGATTGTTGCGTTAAAGCCAAATGCCTTGAAAGCAGTGTCGGTGAGGGCGATGATCTCAGCGTCTGCTGCCATCTGCTTTACTCCAACAACATCAACATCGCACTGGATGAACTGGCGATATCTTGCAGAAGCGATGGGGCCATCCCGGAATACCGGGCCGATAGCATATCTCTTGAAAGGCATCTTCAATTGAGGGTTTGTCCCAATGACCTTAGCGAACGGGACGGTAAGATCATATCTTAATGCGAGCTCCCGATCCCCCTGATCCTTGAACTTGAACGTTTCCTTGAGAATCTCTGAACCGCCGGCATATTTTGAGGAAAGGACGCTGTAGAGCTCGAAAATAGGCGTCTCTAAAGGGGAAAAGCCATATCTTTCGAAGATGCCCTTTAGGGTATCGATCATGTTCTGGCGAACGATCATCTCTTCTGGGAGGAAATCCCTCGTCCCTTTAGGTGTTTTGAGATTCATGAGAAATCAGGGAAGATTGACCTTTATATAGGTTACTACATTGTCGAATTAGTGAGTGATTCAACGCTTTCTATATCTGAAAGGTCATACTGCTGAAGCATTAATACGAGATCAGCCAACCTTTCAATGATTACCGGGTCTCTTACTGGAAGATTGTATATTACCCCTTCAGGTGTTAGGGTTTCTCTTTTATGGATCCTTGCACCCATCTTTGTTGGGATAACCTCATAGGGGAATGCAGCTATAGTGTCATCTAATCGTATGATCTGGCCTTTGAGTTGAATACATCTGTCAATATAATTTGTGAGCAGCTCATCTGGGTCTCTGCCACAACAAACAGCTGCCTGGTTTGTCTTGTCCTCAAGGATGTAGAGCCGCTGCATATCTCTCGGAAGAAAATCTGCAGTTTGAAGGTAAACCTCATAATCCACCATTTTCTTAACTAATAAGTAGTTATTTAATAACCTTACCCCTGATCATCCTCCGATACTAATTTATACCCTAGTGCTCCTGATCGGGTATGGCATCTACCCTTATAGGCTGTGTGACACATGACAGGCAGGCATATTGCATCGACCGGTTTCTGAGAACAGTCTTTGGAACTGGGATGAAAATTGTCTTTATCGATAACAGCAGGACTGATGCTTATGCAGCATTACTGAGAAAGAGGGGATTGAGTGTGATTCGCGACGAGGATCCATCAGAAACGAGAATTGGCAGCATCATCTCGAGCAGGAACAAGCTCAGGGAGCATTTTCTCTCGACAGATTTTACATAGTTATGGTGCATTGATACCGATATCATGATCCCTGAGGGGGCGCATGAGCAATTGTTGTCCTGCAACGCTGACATTGCCACAGGGGTGTACCTCTGCAATCAAGAAGTGAATGGAAAAATGGTCATCCTGCCGACATTGTATGTGCCTTTCTCCGATGATGAAGCACGGGTATTGTCTGTAAAGGAGATTGTGCCTGATAAGGTCATTGGCATCTCAGCATGCGGTTTAGGGTGCTGTTTGATCAAACGAGGAGTGCTGGAAAAGGCAGCTTTTCGGCATCTGACTGATTCCTCTACAGGCGGGGAGGACATGGCTTTTTGTTTGGATGCAGCACAGGCAGGGTTTTTGTTGAAGGCGATCACAGCGGTGAAATGTGACCATTTATCACCTCAACGAGTGGTGCTTCGGGTGCCGTCAAAGGAATAATCCAGAGAAATAAAACATGGACCCGACCAGACAATGAAAATCAGAGATTTTCAAGCCTGTTCGATCCCATTCACTTTGTTCATGGGCCCGACCAGATTCGAACTGGTGACCTTTTCCATATCGAAAACGGAACCGCTTTTCGGAATAAACAGTTCCTGTTTACGTCAAGGAAACGTCATACCGTGCTAGACCACGAGCCCTTATATCGAGAAGAGGTTAATGGTTGTTTATAAAGGTTTTTGTAACGGTCCCTGATGATCAGCAAAAAACAATATTCTTGAGCAATAAGCAAAAAAATCAAAACATCGCAAAAGCTGCGATGATGAGCAAGATCCCCTCAAGGATGAAGATGATGTTGATAAACAGCTCATTGCCGATGAACGGGATGCTAAAGCCGATCACGTTGAGCTTTTTGAGGATCTCCAAGAGCCCTGCAAGGAATATGAGCAGGCCGATGACAAGGGTGATAACCCGTAAAGCATCATCTTCCATAAATCCGTCGATGACCAGGAGGAGCCCTGTGAT
The DNA here is from genome assembly GCA_013329045.1 of Candidatus Woesearchaeota archaeon. Classification (GTDB taxonomy): domain Archaea; phylum Nanobdellota; class Nanobdellia; order Woesearchaeales; family UBA9989; genus UBA9989; species UBA9989 sp9989u. The sequence continues at coordinate 8,793 of DUKZ01000023.1, read as the reverse complement.
TGCCAGGATATAGACAATGATTGAAGAGATAATCCCTGACAGAAAGCCTGGAAGGCCGAATTTTATGACACCGAATTTATTGAGCAATGGGATAATACCTAAGATAAGAAGGATTACGCCGAGCAGGGCACTGCCCCAATTTTTTGGATCGTCGAATGGCATTATGGGCACCTCATTTTGATAGTATACGGTTTTCCTGGAACTTATCTATATAAAGGTTTTGTTGGGAAAAGATTTTTAAAACGAATCTAGCTTCCTTCTCCTATGAACCTGATCCAAAGACCATACGCATTCCTCGATATGCTTATTTGCTATCTCGCAGGAATAAAGATGGATGCATTACCGGAAGATGAAAGAGTCGATGCTTTTACCTCCAAAAAAGTCACTGAGGCATATCAAGGCAGTCCGCCGACAAGATTTGCCCTTGTGCGACCAGCGCCAACGAGCGTTGTTCGCTATGATAAAAGGAAGGATATCACTATTGTCTTGCAGGAGGATGAAGAAGCAAGAAGCCTTGCTGCATTTGTCGGCGACATCAAGGATAATACACACCCTGACCTTCAGGCACGGATTGTCCATGACCCAAGCAGCCCTCATCAGGTGACTGTCTGCTTTGAGATGTATGGGATACATGCTGGAGCTCTTGTTGGGCTAGCCTTCAAGGGATCGACTATCGGAGCGACATCTGCACTCCTTCGAAGGGCTTATGATGCGGTGCTCGAACAGGCAAAAATATCCCGCGGAGATAGATTTCCCCAGCTTCCTTATGAACCCCCATTGAGGAAGCGAAAATGAGTGATAAGATCACTACAGAGAAGATCGAGAAGTACCTTTCCATTACAACAAAAGCTATTGAAGGGGTCAAAATAGCTAAGGAAAAAAACGTCGATTGGCGGAAGATGGCAGAAGACTTCCTGGACATGGCTTCGCGGTATCTGAAGGATGCCAAGCATTATTATTCTAAAGGTGATGTGGTGATTGCATTCGCTTCAGTTAATTATGCCCATGGATGGCTGGATGCTGGAGCACGCCTGGGCTTTTGGGACATTGATAAAGAAGTGAGGGATTATTTTGTGGTGGATTGATCCTTTTTAGCGAATTTTGGATACACTCCCGGCTCCATGAACACTTTTTCTGTCTTTACCGCGATACCCTTCTCTCCCAGCATTTCTTTTGAAGGAATCTGGGCAATGCCGAGGGAGACGAGCTCTCCTTTTAATGAGAGGATAGCGACAAGATTGTCTTTTTCAATGCCTTCTTCCACTTTTGCGATGCCAGGAACATTGAGATTTGCTCCGTGGCAGAGGGTGTCAACGGTAGAATCAAGGATCCACACCTTTGGGAGAGCCGCGATTGCCGTTTCCATCGGCTGGATGCATTTCCTCAGGTAGGAATCGTTGTTTTCCTCCTTGAAATAATGCCAGGCATCAGTGAGGTTCTGGAGAGTGACGAGTGTTGATTCATCAAACGGGCCGGCTTTTGTCCTTCTCAAGTCTGCCATATGGGCGCCAATACCAAGCGTTCTTCCAATATCATGGCAAAGCTTCCTGATATATGTCCCTGCCTGGCAGCCGACGACAAACAGGACATCCCTGCCGTCAACCTCTTTTATGTCAATGTAATAAATATTCCTCTGGCGCACCTGCCTCTTGACTGCGGACTTGACCGGCGGGAGCTGGGAGATCTTGCCGGTGAACTCATCAATAACTTTTCTGATCTTTTCTTCAGGCACATCATCATGGAGATGCATGATGCAGACGTATTCCTTCCCTGCCGGAAGAAGGGCCTGGACCACCCTTGTCCCTTTATCGAGAGCGATTGGAAGGACTCCTGTTACTCTTGGGTCGAGTGTTCCTGCATGGCCCGCTTTTTGGATGCCAAGAATTTTCTGGACATAATCAGATACTTGATGGGAAGTTGGGCCAGATGGCTTGTCGATGTTGATGATGCCATAGGTGATGAGATCTTGGGTTGATCTTGTTGTTGGATCTTTCCCAAACTCCGGCGAAGTTGGGGCATCAAACCTTACCAAGATCGCTCTTTTTTGCTGTTGGAAGGGAAGCTCTGGCATGAAGAAAAGGAATGAGGGGTTTATTTAAAGGTTATGGGATAAAAGTTTTTTTATGGTATCACGCTTTTAGTTAACATATACTCAATTTTATTGAGATTATAAAAATAATGACCATGGTGGCAGACGGCCATTTGCTCCGCAAATGCCCTATGTGACACCCCGGAGGGGCCTTCCCCCGTCACATCTGCACCATCATTATTTTTATCACCTTTATGGTAAAGCCATCTCTGTAATTGACAGAGGTAAATCACTTTCGAGATGTTAACCAGTTCTGGGATACCCGAGGATAAATGTTTTTTATCCCAGAAATCCTTTGGATTTTCTGTGAATTGAAAATTTCGGCCTAAAAGCAGGAGTATTGAACCCGAAATTTTCAATAACTCTAATGAGGCACTAAACTCTCTATACCACTAAAAATTGCGAAGCAATCTTTGTGCACAAAACCTTCGGTTTTGTTGCATTATTGTTGCCTTAACGAGAATTCAATGAGAATAAGATAGGAATCATTCTTTATCTTCTGCAGGTTCTTCTTTCTCTGCTGGAACTTCTCTTTTTTCTTCCTTCTTTTCAGGAGCAGCTTTCTTTGCCGGAGCCTTCTTTTGCTCTTCCGGATTTTCTTCTTCTTTCTTTGCTGCTGCTTTCTTCTTTGGCGCAGCTTTCTTTGCAGGTTCAGGTTTTTGCTCGTCCTTCTTCACTTCTTCCTCGATCTGCGCCTCGAGTGATTCCTTCTCATCTGGTTCTTCTCGCTTCGCTTTCTTTGCTTCAGGCTTTGCGTCTTTCTTTTCCTCTACCTTCTTGCCCTTCTTTGGTTCTGGAACAACTGGCTTTGGAGCGCCGATTAGCTCTGCAAAAGCCATCCCCTCAGCGTTTTTTTCAACTTCAACCTTCACATGATGAGGGGGATTCCTGATGCCATGCTTCCAGACGAGCTCATTAACATACCTGCCAAGCTTGACGTTGTCTGTCTTCATGTGCTTCATCAAGAACTCTTTCAGTGCTTTCACGGCTTTTTTTGATCGTTTATAGCGAGGAACCTTGAGCCATTCTTTTCTGAGTGGAACATTATACACGCGCTTCACTGTTGGTTGGATTTCTTTTTTTGCCATCTTACACCTTCAACTTGCGCCTACGCCAATTCCTCTTGACTGCAGTATGCCTGCCTGGATGAACTTTTCTTCCTGGTCCATACTTCTTTGGCACAGTCCAAAAGGGTGCCCACCGGGTCCTCCTTCCATATTTTACCAGCCTGAGTTTCCTGCTCAAGTGCTTGTATCTTGCCATCTATGTTCTCCGTAGCGTGATGTTTTTTGTGTCTTGAATATGCCCGAGCACCCGCTTGAGGGTTTCATCGTCAATCTGTGACATGTTTTTGCTCATCCCTGCCAATGAGACCAATGCCCTTGCGGCATTTTCCGGGTGAGCCAGCTTTACATTCCCAAAGCGCAGCTGAGCCTCTCTTGTCAACTTTGGTTTGATTAAGGCCTCTAGCTTTGTTAGCTGGTCAGCAATCTTTTCCTGCTCAGCTTGTTGCTCTTGCAACTGCTGGTTTAGGGCTGCTAGCTTTCTCTGCTTGATCTCCTCTAGCTCCCTGTCCATCTTTCTTTTTCTCGAGCTCTGCAATACAATCATTCATGAACTTCTTTCCTTCAGCAGTAATGACCCTGCCTTTCTTGCCTTTGGTCACTGTCTGCTTGATGAATCCAGCCTTCTCTAACTGCTGAAGGCTTTTTCGAACGATATTGCCAGAACCCTTTGCGAATTTTTCAGTCTTATAGCCACGGTCCTGCTTTCCGCCATACTTGACACGAAGCTTCTGGACACCGATTGGTCCTAGCTTATCAACGGACCGTAGGATAGCTGAGACTCTCATATACCACCAGTCTGCATCGACGGGCGGCCTTTCCTTATGAACGCCAGTCTTGACAAATGGAGCCCATTCTGGAGGGCTGAATTGTGATTTGCCCTTCATTTTCTTGGCCATTTGGGCGATCAAATCGCCTGGGTAAACTTTATCGACGCCTGTCATGTTTTCTTCGCAATATTTTGTTTTATTTGATAAAACGGAGGATTAAATATTCTCCTTTTTAACCAATAAGCTCCCAATCACTTGGGAACGCTGATAAGAAGGGTTATTGGGGTAGTTTAAAAAGGTTACGGTTATAAATGATTATCCCCTGATGGCATAAGCTTTTCCTCGATAAATGAATTATTGTTCCTGTTCATACATCTGGTTGCAGGAAGGACAACGGTGTTTTCCATATGATATCTCGACCATAGGAATACCGCAGTATGCGCAGTACATCGTCTTCTTGATGGTCACGCCCATCTGTTCGACTTCCGCTTTCAGGTCATTGATGCCCATAGGTACAGAGATGCCTCTATCTTTTAACCACCTTAAAAAGAGACTTTGGGTTGGGTATATATAAATATTTCGTGGAATTTCCGGAGATGCCTTGCAGATTCCATTATATCACTTTATTATTATCTCTCTTGATCATTATCCTTCTTGACTATTCGTAGGGGCCACACTGGACATCCACTGCCACCACGTTTAAATACCATCCCTGCCTTCTTCTCCTCATGCCTGTATTCAAGAAGAAGCCACATGCTGAAGGAGAATTAAAGAAAATACTCCATCCCCTCATCCAGCAATGGTTCTTTTCCCGGTTCAAGGCATTCTCTCTTCCCCAGCTCTATGCAGTCATGGATATCCACAGCAGGAACAATATCCTTGTTTCTGCCCCAACTGGTGCTACAAAGACTCTCACCGGCTTTCTTTCTGTCTTAAATGAGCTTGTCGATAATGCTGAAAAAGGAACATTGGAAGAGAAGATATATTGCGTCTATATCTCCCCTCTGAAAGCGCTGAATGAAGATATCAGGGTGAACCTGATCGAGCCACTGCGAGAGATGGAAACACTCGCCGGGCGGGAACTTGGCATCCGGGTTAGTGTCAGGACGGGCGATACCCCCACATCAGAACGATCAGCGATGCTCAGAAAACCGCCGCATATCCTGATTACCACACCAGAAAGCCTGGCTATCCTCCTTTCTGCTGACAAATTCAGGGAAAAGCTCTCTGGAGTAGAATGGTGCATCGTCGATGAAATCCACGCGCTCGCAGAAGGAAAACGAGGAGTTCACCTCTCACTTTCCCTAGAACACCTACAGCGACTCTGCGGATATATGACCCGGGTGGGACTCTCAGCCACCATTTCTCCCCTTGAGGAAGTCGCGCAATTCCTTGTCGGCTATGAAAAGGGAGAGCCCCGGCCATGCATCATCGTGGATGTGCAGTTCATCAAGGAGATGGACCTCAGGGTACTCTGCCCTGTCGAGAGCCTCATAGAATCAGAACATAGCGTTAGGCATGAAGCGATGTATACGCTCATTGATTCACTCATCCAGGAACACCGGACAACGGTCGTCTTCACTAATACCCGGGCTGCAACAGAGCGGGTCGTTGATCACTTAAAGGAGAAGTTCCCAAAAAACTATGCGGAAAATATCGGGGCGCATCACGGGTCATTATCCAAAGAACTGCGGCACAACATTGAACAGCGGCTTCGCGAAGGAAAATTGAAGGTGGTCGTGAGCTCGACTTCCCTTGAACTCGGAATCGACATAGGATATATTGATCTTGTCATCCTCCTTGGCAGCCCAAAATCAGTCGCCCGCGGACTGCAAAGGATCGGACGCTCTGGACATCAGCTGCATTCTGTTGCAAAGGGAAGGATCATTGTCATGGATCGGGATGACCTTGTCGAATGCGCTGTTCTCCTCAAACAGGCAGTCGAGAAAAAGATCGATACTATCCACATCCCGACAAATGCGCTCGATGTTCTCGCGCAGCAGATCTATGGGATGATCATTGCAGAACAGATGCACAAGGATGATCTCCTTTCTTTACTCAAGCAAAGCTACTGCTTCCAAACTCTCAAGAAGACTGATTTTGGCAACGTCCTTGACTATCTTGCCGGAAAATTCATCTCGCTCGAAGAACGCCACATCTATGCAAAAATATGGATTGATGAACAAACAGGGATGATTGGCCGGAAAGGAAAAATGGCAAGAGTCATCTACATGACAAATATCGGGACGATCCCTGATGAGACAAGAGTTGTCGTTAAGGTCGGGGGGCAGGTGATCGGTTTTATCGATGAAGGATTCCTCGACCGCCTTCGGCGGGGTGATGTCTTTGTGCTTGGAGGAGACAAGTACGAATTTTTGTATTCCCGCGGAATGACCGTGCAGGTGAATGCATCAGTGCAGCGGCCGCCTACCATTCCCTCCTGGGTCTCGGAGATGCTGCCGCTAAGCTTTGACCTTGCAAATGCGATCGGAAAATTCAGGCGGCTCATGGAAGACAAATTCGTGAACACAAAGACAAAAGAAGAGATTATCTCCTTTGTCCATGAGTATCTCTATGTCGATGATAACGCAGCAGAGGCAATCTACGAATACTTTGCCACGCAGTATTATTACCTCGCAATCCCCCATGACAAGAAGATCATCATCGAGCACTATTCCCAGCAGGGAAGGCATTATTACATTTTCCATGCACTCTTTGGCAGGAGGGTAAATGACTGCCTCTCCCGTGCTGTGGCATTTGCTGTTGGGAGGCTGGAACACAAGGATGTGGAAATTGGCCTGACAGATAATGGGTTCTTTATTGGCTCTGGCAAGCCAATCAATGCTGAGACTGCATTTTCTATTTTGAAGGCAGACAAGCTTCCTTTGGTCATGGTGAATGCACTTGATAAAAGCGAAGTGCTTCGCAGAAGGTTTCGGCACTGCGCCGGCCGGGCACTGATGATCCTTCGCACCTATAAAGGCAGGGTGAAGAATGTTGGGCGCCAGCAGATGAGCTCGCAGATACTAATCAACTCCGTCAAGCAGATCGATCCTGATTTCTTTATCCTGAAAGAGGCAAGGAGGGAAGTGCTCGAAGACCTAATGGATATGCCAAACGCTGCAAAATTACTTGGCCTGATTGAACAGAAAAAAATAAAAGTTGAGGTAGTGGAGACAACAATCCCCAGCCCGTTCGCATTTAACCTTGTCTTGCAGGGTGTGACTGATGTGCTCAAGATTGAAGACAAGGTTGAGTTTCTCCGGCGAATGCACCAGATGGTAAAAGCGAAGATTGGAAAGAATAAAGAGATCAAATAAGAAAATTTATTCCCCATCAACCAACTGATAATTGTCAGTGTTTACCACATCACGATACTCCTCACAAAATGCCTGAGCACATGGCAAGACAGCCAGCCATCTGTCCATCAAACGCGCTCTTTTTTTTCTGCCCATCCTTGGAATAGAGAGCATCCGTTCCAGCGTAGTGTACTCTAGCCATTCGAGCAGCTTGTTTGCAAACCGGGCAGGATCAAGCCCAAGGTCATCAGCATAATTCCTTATCGTCTCCCTCTCCAATGGAGAGAATGTAGGATCAGGCTTGTCCTGAGCCATAATAAGGTAGTTTATTTCCTCCTGAAGGCCTTCTCTTGCCTGGTCATAGAAAATGGCAGTCTCCCTTTCAAGATCATAGCAATCTATCAGATGATCCCTGCAGCGCTCAAGGTCTATCATGAAGTGAGGGTTCTCAAAAGAATCGGCGTTGCTGAAATAGCCTTCTCCTTGAACAAATGTCCCGTCTCCGAGCAATTCTTCATACAGCTGCTCCCATGTGTGCCTGGTCGCTGGCGTTCCTTCTGGGAGCTCATATGTTGTTTGGTTCATCTCCCTGAATTCAATATCCACACCCAATTCACCGCTCCTTGGAATGAGGTTAAAACCCAATACCTCAAAATGATCACCTTTCCCGAGAAAGAAATATACCTCTCTTGGCATCTTTGGCCAGTCATCTATGTCTCCCCATTCATCTGGCATCATGATCACCTGTATATATCATTGAAAGGAAGTCCAGGATATGCTTTCACAAAGCGTTCCTGCAACTGTTCTATCCTAACTAATAACCCTAGTGCTTTGTCATCAGGGAGTTCTGCCTCATCGTCTAGCGCTAAGCACTCCCTCATCTCTCCTAATAATAACCTGTCAATTTCTGGAAATCCTAACATCCTTGCTAATGAATTAGAAAATGGTATATATCTGCCCTCAGTGCACTCATCTGCCCGGACAATCCTTCTCATCCCTGATACTAAACTATCTACCGCATGATCCCTTACATATCTGACGAGGTCATGGCTGGCAGCAACAGCCCGTCCGTAGATCTCTCTGACGGTAGCCAGCGGCATGGCACCTCCCCTGTTCTCGATAAAGAGCTTCTCATAGGAACCAAAATTTTCTGAGAAACAGCCATAAATGAGATCTGCTTGTGGTGACCCAATGAATTCTGTGACAGCGCAACCGACCAGGTCTATATATCTTGGGACAACGATATCGATTGAAACTTCAAGTTCCTGGATCGGCATACCACCAGTGATAGGAGCGATCGGCAGAGTACCAATCACTCGCTGGTGAACATTCATGATATCTGGATATGCATCAGGTGAGACCTCCTGGTTCACGTTCAATATTCCTGCCGCTGACCCAAGAATCCTGATCACCATATAATCCTCTAAGCGTCTAGCTTGGGGATTTATCATCTTTTCCAGAGAGAATACGCCAAACCTTAATCTTTCCACTGAAGGGTAAATGATCACTGCCCCTTCAGGCAATCTGCTCGTTTCTTTTCCGCCTCTTTCCATGAGGAAGGGAATCATTTT
>DUKZ01000003.1 GCA_013329045.1 Candidatus Woesearchaeota archaeon | reverse complement strand
GTATTTATTCAAGGACAGACCCAACCACAATCTTTAAATATAATCACCACTTAATAATGGTAAAATAACTGAAAAGGTGACAAAACATGACCGATTATCTTGGAACAACTTTACAGAGCGCAGATCGCTATCATGTTGGGGTAATAAATCCTCATGTGGCTGTCGTGAAAGAAGGCGGTCCCCAAGACGTATATTCTGTCTTTTATAGAGGCAGATTTGAGGTTGGCCATGGCCCATTACTTCCCCCGACAGGAAGAAACGCCGGCTCTCGTGTTCGTGTTTATCGGGGCTCACCCGCCGGCACGAAATATCGTTCTCTGGTCTCCGCGAATCCAAGAGAGTGGCAAGATACCGAGTCGGTAGCACGTAATGTTTCTCTTGATGAGGCATTAAGGCTCGGGGAAGAAAAGGCGCTCGGAGCTAATGTTGTTCTCTATACGCAAGAGAAGGGGCTGGGGGGTCCCGAAGAAGTTGTCTGGCACCCTGATGGGTGGGAACCAACTCAGGGGTAATCAATCCTTCTTTTTTTCTCTTATTCTTCCTTTTCCTCCCTTATTCCTTTTTTTCCACAATCATTATTAACACCCATCTTTTTCTCTTGATGTATGGACATTCCCAGTACTGGCGATAATCCCGTCATTGACATCGCGCTCCACACTATATCGCTCGGCAAGCAGGCAATCGTGTTTGTGGGCACGAAAAGTTCTGCTGAAAAGCAGGCAGAAGACATCGCAAAGAAGATCAAGAAATCCGGGCCAAGATGCCTTGAGATCAGCGAGCAGGCAAAAAATGCCCTCCCGCAGCCAACAAAGCAATGCACGAGGCTGGCGTATTGCATCGGCAAAGGAATAGCATTCCATCATGCAGGCCTCGTCCAAAAGCAGCGGGAACTAATCGAGAAAGAATTTCGCAGCGGTGCAGTAAAGATCATCTGCTGCACCCCAACACTGGCTCTTGGCGTTTCCCTCCCAGCGTATCGTGCTGTCATTCGGGACTTGAGAAGATTCGGGAGGCGTGGTATGGAATGGATTCCAGTTCTCGAATACCTTCAGCAGGCAGGAAGGGCTGGAAGGCCTGAGCATGACGATAAAGGCGAATGCATTGCCATTGCCTCGACAGAGCCAGAGCAGGAAGAAATAATCAAGCGTTACATCTTCGGCGAGCCAGAACCCATCCATTCAAAGCTTGCCGTCGAACCAACATTGAGATTCTACCTTCTCAGCCTGATTGCGAGCAGGTTTGTCAAGGACATGGACCAGATCATGGCATTCTTCAGCAAGACTTTTTATGCATCTCAGTTCAAGGATATAGAGGAGATCCAGGAAAAGATTGTCCGCCTCCTCCGCCAGCTTGAGGAATGGGAATTTATCACGATGGGCACAGGAGGTGATTTCCAATCTGCTGACGTGCTTGTCTCAGGGAATATCCGCCCCACCCAGATCGGAAAGCGGGTATCGGAGCTCTACTTAGACCCGCTGACGGCCCACAGCCTCATCGAGGCGGTAAAGAGGACAAACAATAAGCCTGCCAATTTGTTCGGCTATCTGCATGCAGTCTCTTCGTCTGTCGAAATGGAGCCCTTATTGAGGGTCAAAGTGAAGGAATACGATACTATCCAGGAAAAGGTTGCAGAATACGAATCATATCTTTTAATGCCGGAGCCCAGCATCTATGATCCGGAATATGAGATCTTTATGAATGCGTTCAAGACAGCATTGTTCCTCGATTCCTGGATGGATGAATCCAGCGATGAGAATCTCATGGAGGACTATGGCATCCGGCCGGGGGAGATTCGGGTAAAGCGGGATAATGCAGAATGGCTTCTCTTCTCCTTACAAGAGCTTTGCAGGCTCTTGGAATATCGTGAGTGCATGAAGGATCTCATGAAGCTCAGGGTAAGGCTCAAGCATGGAATCAAGGAGGAGCTCGTTTCCTTGGTCAGGTTCAGGAACATCGGGAGAGTCAGGGCGCGTATCCTGTATAACAACAATTTGAGGAACGTCGCTGATATCAAGAAAGCAGACCTCATGAGGCTCTCCCAGCTTGTCGGGAAGAATATTGCCCTCTCTCTGAAAGAGCAGGTCGGGGAAAAGGTTGATGTCGTGCCGAAAGGAAAGAGGATTGGCCAATTGGGGCTGGGGAAGTATAATACATAGAATTCTTGTTCGTCATAGCAAACCGTTGTATGGGTTGCAGAGTTTTTTTATCACAAAGAATTAGTTGTTGCCAGTGCGATGTTTTAGGGTGATCAATCCGTTTCCTGCATATAATCCACAACAATTGTGATGATCTTTTTTATCGTTTCATTGCAGTTTTTGAAGCTTATCATGTCTAGTATCTCAATGCCATATTTCCTGATGAGGTCGCTGATTAATGCGTGGATAAATGACTGGGTTGCAGATTCCACCTGTTTAAAATCTAAGATAACCTCTTCGTTTTTTTCAAGTGCCGGGATAATCTCATGAAGCCTGATATCCCTTGCTTTATCCTTGTTCTCGGCAAAGCTTCCAACTTTCTTGAGCAGGTTGATCTTTTTCATATGAACCGAGGCCTCCTGAACCTTGCTTTTTTCCTTTCTTTGACTGTTTTAATGTAGATGTCCCTGATAAGGTCAAGTAACAATGAGAATTCCTCTGTCGCGCTCAGGGAGATGTCTATGCCAACAAGCGTCCCTTGCCAGTAAGGTAAATCCTCCTCGTTTGAGTGTCTATCCATGAACGGGTCAGCATGGAGTCGTATATGGCCAGGTTTGCTTTTCAGTAGCTTATACATCGAATTTCCGCTATAGATGATGAAAAAATCGCGGTTAACATTGGCGATTGATTTGATGAAAAATAATCCTGCTCCTGCATTAAATTCAGTGCCGCCCTCTTTTCTGGTTGTTCCCGTGATCCCGGGAGTTAATGCAAGCCTGATTGCCTCCAAATCAGTCAGTGCATGATGTGACACATTTATTGATTGCTTAATGCCAATGCCTGTATCTGCGATGCCTATCCTGATGGTATTGCTTTTCTTGTAATACTGGGTAGATAAGATTGCACCATGCTCTGAATGTGAATGTTCTAATACGTTTCTTACCAGCTCACTGACAACGTACCTGATAGGCTCTGCTTGCTTTGGCTGAAGATGGAGCAAGGGTATCATCTCAGTGATAAAATTTGAGAGCTCATCAGAACTTTTTATCTGGGTGAGTGGGATAAAGCGTCCCGCTGGTTCATGTTCTCTGATCTTTATGCCTGAAGCGATACCGAGGAACTTAAACAACCCCATTCTCTCAAGGTAGTGCTTTGATGTTGCTTCAATATCCTCACATTTGATATGTGATGAATCAATTTTAAGACCAAGGGCTGCAACCATGGACAAGACAATTGGATGGACAGATATCCATTTCTTATTGGCAGTTATTTCTAATTTCTTGGTATTTGAACTATCAAAACTGCGTAGGAATGGGTCTAGATTCCCTAGAAAAGCGCTGTTTGGCAGGTGTATCCTCATGTTACCGGGAATTACTTATTTGTTTATAAACATTCCTATTTTACCGGGATTCCCGGTATTTTTTAAATATACATAAATCCCGGAGAAATTTTTTCGTCTCCCCTGCAGCAAGGCAATACTTTTTCCGACATTCTCAAATATAGACTGCTTGGAGAGAAAAACAAATAACCGAAAAGGTTAAATATGTGTAATCACATTAACACACATAGGAGGCCATATGGTGAACGTAACATTAGCAATACCCGAAGAGTTGCATGCGAAAATGAGAAAACATTCAGAGATTCGATGGAGCGAGGTAATAAGAAAAACAATCTCTGAAAAAGTTGATCATCTGGACATGTTGGATCGATTAAGCGCTAAAAGCAAGTTAACAAAGAGAGATGTCGAGCTCCTGGCCAAAAATATTGATGGTGAAGTAGCAAAGAAGCTTGGGTTAAAATGAAGTTTGTTATCGACACAAATATCCTTCTTTCTGCCTTGATAAGAGATTCGACAACAAGAAAGATCATTATCAAATCAGGATGGAGCTTTTATTATCCAGAAATGTCTTTTCATGAGGTGAAGAGATATAAGGAGCTTGTTCTTGAGAAATCAGGTATGGATGAGGGTGAGTATAATCAACTCTTAGATGTTCTTTTAAAGTATGTGACACTTATTCCTGACGAACAGATATTGAAAAACTTGTTGGAGGCAAAAAGCGCCTATGCTCACATCGACCCTGACGATGTTGTATTCATTGCAGCTCAACTGAGCATTCCAGAATCAATCATATGGTCAGATGACAGGGATTTTGATAGGCAGAATAAAGTGAAGGTGTTGAAAACAGGAGAAGTTGTGCGACTATTTTTATCACCCCAAGACCAGATATAGACAAGTGGGTAAGTTACTAAGGCAGCACCATTGGCGTGAAAAAGCTTTATGATCCAAGAAAAATCCAGTCATGGCGCGATGGAGCTTTCGAAGAAAGCGGAATAGCATTTTCGAAGAAAATGCGTCGCTGCCATGGGTGGCTGGATTTTTTCAAGATGGTGTGGATGAACACTTCAAGAGGTGACTACATTTTTCCGCAACCTATAAAAACCACCATCTAATTCCTCTTGAATGGTTGACGCAAAACAATTGTTTTCTGAGAGGGGTGTCACCTATGATGATTTTGTGATTCTTCCCGGGTTCTCCTCCTTTGGCATCAGCGATGTATCAACATCTGCACAACTCACAAAAAACATCCGGCTGAAGGTGCCGTTTGTCTCTTCGCCCATGGACACGGTAACGAGTGCAAAGCTCGCTATCGCCCTCGCTCTGCAGGGTGGCATTGGCATCATCCATTACAATTACAAGACGATCCAAGAGCAGGTCGATGAGGTGCGGCATGTCAAGCGTTTTGAGAACGCCTTTATCGAGGATCCCATCTCTGTCTCCACTGAAGATCTGATTGACAAGGCTGCGGCGCTGAGGAAAGGCATTGGCATTTCAACTTTTCCTGTGATCGACAAGGACCAAAAGCTCGTCGGCATCCTTTCAAAGAATGATTTTTCAATGAAGCTCCACGCAGGGATGAAGGTAAAAGACCGGATGATCCCGATCGAAAAAAGGGTCACCCTGAAATGGTCTGAGTTATCGGCTGATCCGGACAAGCGCTTAGAGCAGGCAAACAATGCGCTGCTAGACTCCCATCGGGGAACGCTTCCGATCCTGGATGATGAAGGCAGGATTCTCTACCTGATAACAAGGAGCGATATTGAGAAGAATGAATCATATCCCCTGGCATCAAAAGACGCAAGGAAACGCCTTAGGGTCGGGGCTGCCGTTGAGACGAGGGCGAGTGCAAAAGACAGGATCAAGCTTCTGGCAGATGCTGGAGTAGATGTCCTCATTATAGATACGAGCCAAGGGCATTCCTTGTTTGTCATTGATCTCCTCAAGCACATCAAGAAAACCTATCCTGACATTGATGTCATCGCAGGCAATGTTGTGACTGAGGATGCGGCAAAAGCGCTCATCGACGCTGGCGCTGATGGCATCAGGGTTGGGATGGGTGTTGGTTCTATCTGCACAACACAGAATGTCGCTGCTGTTGGCCGGGCACAGGCATCAGCTGTCTATGCGTGCGCAAAGGCCGCAAACGGCTCTGGCGTGCCAATCATCGCTGATGGTGGCATCTCCAAGATCGCGGATATCACAAAAGCGCTTTCCGTTGGAGCATCGACGGTGATGATGGGCTCCATGTTTGCAGGAACTGAAGAAGCCCCAGGAGAATATGAATATGTCCATGGTGTTCGTGTCAAGAAATATCGGGGCATGGGCTCGCAGGAAGCGATGAATCAGGGATCTGCTGTCCGTTATTCTTTAGAGAAACAAACAATCAAAGTGCCAGAAGGGGTCTCTGGAAGGGTTGTTGATAAGGGCTCGATGCACCAATGGGTCCCATTCCTTGTTGCAGGAGTAAAACAAGGAATGCAAAAAATGGGGCATAAATCTGTCGCAGAGCTTCACGAAGCATTATGGAACAGCAAGCTCATGTTTGAGAGAAGGTCCTTGATGGCCGGCAGGGAGGGCAATGTCCATGACCTGTTTGATTATGAGAAAGAAAGGATTTGAGACTACCATTCAGAACTTTCTTTCTTGAGAGCATCACCCCTGGCGCAAACGGTTTAGTCTCTAAACCGAAGTTTTTTCTGGAGGAAAAAACTGGTTTGCCGGCCAGTGGTGGTGATGCTCTTTCTGTTTATCTTGCCATTGTTGTTGCAGGTATCTTTTGCCTTTCATCTTCTGCTCTTCATCTATATCTTTTCCCAAACCATTTTAAGCACTTCTCTACCAACAAATTATTTACTAACGAATCACAATGAAACAGATCATCACCGGCGATAATTCCATCACCTTTGAAAATCCTGTCTATGAACAGGCCTATCACTCGCTATCCGGCGCGCTCAGCGAAGCGAAGCTCAAATATGCAGAGCCGTGCAAGATCGCTGAGAAGGCTAAATCCGGCAGTCTTACAATCCTTGATATCTGCTTTGGGCTAGGTTACAACTCTTTGCTGGCAATACACACTGCAAAGGCAAGCAATCCAAAGTGTAAGATAAAAATTTATGCGCTCGAGATGGATCCTCAGGTCTTTGGCCTGATTAATAAAATCGACATGGACCAGGAATACGCTGCTATATATAATATGATCAAGCGTCTGAGTAAAGACAAGCTGAGCATAAAACAGGGGGGTGTTGATCTCCAGCTTCATCTGGGTGATGCTCGGGAGACCATTCTCGAGATAAAAGACAAGGCAGATGCAGTCTTTCTCGATCCATTTTCTCCCCCAAAGAACCCTGAGCTTTGGACTGAAGAATTCTTCTCGAACATCCATGCGAGGATGAAAAAATCTGCGATTCTCGCAACATATAGCTGTGCCGCCCTTGTCCGGATCAACCTTGTCAGGGCAGGCTTTGATGTAAAAGATGGCCCGCATGCTGGCAGGTATGCGCCAAGCACATTGGCATTTCCTCTTCCCTGATGTGCAAAACCATTGTCTGTATATCCCTAGTCTGCACTAGTCTTGCCTTGTGTAATCTTGATAATCTCCCGTGATATTTTCAGTGCATGGAAATCTCCCTGCCGTTCACATACGAGACAGAGACCCTTTCTCTTTGGGACATATTGCAGAAGGTTGGGTCAGTTAGGGATTTGCCAATAATCCTGACAGGTGAAGGAGGATTAGTAAAGGCTTCATCCTATGATGGGCATGAGGAATATCTGCCGGAAAGTGCAGTGTATAGCTATCCCTTGATAGCCAGAAAACTAGCGAATGCAACAGGCGGTCTTTACCTGCCATCACAAAAAAGACCCTATGCTGCTTTGACCCCTTATGACGACTTTCTCAGGATTATTGGCTGTAATGGCGACTCCCCCCTCTTGGATGCGCTCAGGCAAGAGCGGCAGTTTGTCAGAGAGCATGCGTGTATCCATTCTGAGAAAGAAAAGGTTCAGGTGACAGGACCGCTTAATTTTCATAGGTATCAATATCTTTACTATTGTTCGACTTTCTCCCCTGCCGGTCTCAAGGATAGATCATTGAATTGGTATGCAAAAGCATCCGATTTTTGTGAGGTGATTGACTCTGAGGAGGATGCAGTGATGATTGCAGTAACAGAAGTGAAGCTAATGCCAAGAGATGAGAGGTGTGTGTGGGAGGCAAAAGGCAGCGAGGTACATCTTACATACCAGTTGAGAAAGAAGGGGGAATCGTTTGAGACTGTGGAAGACATTCTCCCTGAGTTGGATGCGTTCATGGAACGGCTCTTTATCCATATGAAAGAGTCCTGGAATGAATGGTGATGGCAGAATCCTTCATTTGTCATCAGCTTATCATGTCATCAGTTTATCATATAAACTCTTATTAATCAATAACCATTCTTGATCCTATGGATCCAAAACGCCGGGAGGATATTGTCTGTGGCATAACCCTCGGTGCCCTTGTCGGCTCAGTTATAGAAGTGACAGAGCAATCTCCTCAGCGTATCTTCATTCGCTATGAATTGAGAAAGAATGGCTATGCTGCATTCACCGGCAAGATGACCGACCGGTATGGCGAGCACTTCGTTGCAAGGCCCTCCCCGAGGGAAGGAACGCAGCAGTATATATCCTGGTCTCAGGCAGACACGCTTGCCCAGCACTATCCGACATCATTCTATTCTTGGGCTACTTCAGCGTTGATTTTCGCCATTATCGGGGCGGCTTTGGGCAGGAAGATCAATCGGTCGCTGGATCGCCTTTGCGGCATGGAATAATGCATCCTTTTCTCCATAACTTATCGGCTCTGTAGAGAATAAGTGCCTTTCTGCCGAGCTCACTCCAGAATGAGGCAAGTGCGTCGCGAGGGGTAGCTTCCATCCAGGAATGCAGCACCTTTCCGTAAATGGTCGAGAGTTGAGCCGGCACAAGTCGAACGAAGCGAGACTTGTCTACAGAGCAAAACTTTTCCATAAATTTATATATCACTATCCAAAAAACACCTTAATCTTTAATAAAAACTTTGAGGTGAGTCCATGAAAAAAATCTTGCTCTATGGAAGTTTTATTGTTTTGATCCTGTTGATTAGTTGTTCCCAGGGACAATTCACCGGTCCGAATGATGATCTATCAAATCAAGAGTTAGAGGAAGGTTGTTGGATGGAGCCTGATATGGCTTGTTTGCAGGAATGCAATGACAAGAATTACGATCAAGATGCAATTGATGCTTGCATGGCCACATGCCCTGCCATCAATAAATACTGTGACTTCAGCTGTGGTGATGGAACGTGCAATCCTAGCGAAGATAAAAACAGTTGCCCAACAGATTGCTCTGTTGCAGCAGGTGATGATGGCATGACTGGCCCCTATGAGTATTGTGGTGATGGAACGTGCAATCAGGGTGGCACAGAGGACTCATACAACTGCCCTGGTGACTGCGGCTATCCTGGGGATTCTGGGATGCTCTGTGGGGATGGTTCTTGTGATGCTGGCGAATCAAGGGATTCTTGCCCTCAGGATTGTGGTCTGATCGATGCCTCTTGTGGTGATGGTGCTTGCAATAGTGATGAATCCCCTGATTCCTGTCCTCAGGACTGCACCGAGAAACAACCCACCTTTGCAGATGCGTGCGGGTCAAACCAGGACGAGATAATGCAGAAAATGAATACAAAAGACTGTGCGGATTTCTGCAATAATGATGCGAAAGGTGATGATCAGACATATTGTGATTCTTTCTGCTCTCCATCAAGCCAATTTAAGGCTGATTGGTGTGATGGATATAGAGAAGGCAGCGATGATTATAACACTGCTTGTGAGGATCCAAAATCCAATGATTGTGGTGGGTATTGTGTCAATGTGGCCTCTGCATCGCAGCCTCCATCTAATGATCTTTACCAATGTTTCAATCAATGTGCTAATATTGGTAGTGGCTCTGCGCCAGGTTGGTGCTCACAAATCAGAGGATCGTGCACACCAAGACCCGGCATTCCTGCTCAGATAAGCGAGCAATGTTGTGTGGGATTTCCAAACCTTGGCTGCGCAAAAGCCTGTGAGAACAGCGATAGCCTTGTATGTAAAGAAGTGTGTAAGACCCGGCCTGCATACCCGCATTGCAAAGCTGCAGAAAAAAACGCAGCATACTCTGAAGGCTATTCTGAGGGTTTCCTCGCAGCAATGGGGATGGCTTAAGCCTTTTTTCTTTTTTTCTTTTTTTCTCCACCAGAACTTATATAAAGAGGCCTTTCTTCATTATTTCTCTGCCCGTGTTGCATAGCTTGGATAGTGCGTCAGGTTGCGGACCTGAAGGCCCGGGGTTCAAATCCTCGCACGGGCGTACTTATTCTTTTAAGATCCTATTACCTAATCAATATTGAGCTGTTCAGATCTCGGCAACACCACCACTGGCAGGCAAACCGCTTTTCTCGCTTTTGCTCGAAAGGCTCGCGATGATACATCGCGTTTGCGCTAGTGGTGTTGCCTTAACTAATACTTCCTTCAACGTTTTATCATTAAACTCCCCTTTTCCAAAGCCTTTATTCCGAAGCCTTTATAATATTCAGACACTCAAAGCGCCCTATGAGATGGTGGCTTCTTGCCATGCTCCTTGTTATTGGATGCTCAAGGCAAGCACCGGATATATCAGAACCAACCAAGGCACCCGTAGGAGGTATCATGAAACTCTCAAGCCCTTCTTTTGGAAACGGCGGGATGATTCCTGCCAAATACACCTGTGATGGGGATGAAATAAGTCCAGAGCTTCACATCAGCGCTGCCCCAGAACAGGCAAAAAGCCTTGTCTTGATCGTTGATGACCCTGATGTCCCGATGGGTAACTGGGTTCATTGGCTCTTATACAACATCCCGCCAGAAACCACAATTATCCCAGAAGATGCTGCCATTACCTGGCCGGAGGGTACTACCAGCTTTGGCAAGACTGGCTATGGAGGCCCATGCCCACCATCAGGCACTCATCGGTATTTTTTCAAACTATATGCCCTTGATACCTCACTCAACTTACCAGATGGCCCAGTCAAGGAACAGATTGAGCGGGCAATGGATGGACACATTCTAGTCCAAGCAGAGTTGATCGGCAGGTATAACAAGGATTAATAATAAGGATATTCTTACCCTCCCTCATACAATATCTTCTTATCCTTTGGCAATAATCCAAGAGAGGTCATCTGCTCATACTGGTCGCTGTTCAGGGTCATGTAGTTGATATTGAAGTCATATTTCGCCATGATCTCGGTTTTGAGGTCTCGAAGGCGATCCTGAAGGATATTTTCCCCAAGCAGCAAGACGGAGGCCTTCTTCTCTGTTTCCTGGCCATGGAGGATGATGAGCCTGATTCCTGGCATCTGTTTTGCCTGGGCTAAAAATTCGTCCAGTGCCCGGTTCTTTTCCCGCAGCATTCCTGCAAGGAGCAACGCGGTATCATTCTTGTCAAACTGATAGAGCTTGAACTTGTTTACGTCAACCTGTTTGATCAGCTTGAGTTCGAGCAGCTTGTGGATGATCCGGAAGGTGGAAGTGACTGGCACATCAGCCACCCCTGCAGCCTCCCGCAGGTAGAATTGCTTATCAGGATTTGTTGCAAAAACCCTGAAAACTGACACAAGGCTTTGATCAAAAAGGCTCTGGATCACCTCAAGTTTGTCCATGTCCCTCTCCGGTGATGCCCTTCTATTTAAGCTTTTCCATTTATGGAACAATGTTCCTTGTATGGAACAATGTTCCAAATATGAAACGATTGAGGATAATGACGAGAATTTCTTAGTGGTATTCGCCTGGAGTACACTATTATACAAATTAATATATTTTTAAGAAGCGAAAAGTTTATTAATAACCTTTTTCACAAATTTATAAAGGTTTGTTTTAGCAAAACAGCCAGCGAACCACCGTGTCGCATTCAATATCAACAAAAAAAGGGGGCTAAAAAGAATGGATTTTATCATTGAGAACGCAGTAAGAGCCAAGCAGGAAATCGACAAAGCAAGCATCAATGTTGATGTCCAGCAGGCAAACATCAAGGTAATGGGTGTTGGTGGCGCTGGCAACAACATGGCAAACTGGATGTACAAGAAAGGGATCCAAGGTGCCGAAGTGATCGCATGCAATACTGACCAACAGCATCTCAATATGATACAGTCTGATCGGAAATTCTTGATCGGTAAAGATATCACGCGCGGCCTTGGCTGCGGCGGCTTCCCGGAAAAGGGGGCCGAGTCTGCTCAGGAAAGTCTCCAGGAGATAAAAGAGGCTATTAAGGGCTCAGACATGTTATTTGTCTGTGCCGGCATGGGTGGCGGAACGGGCACCGGTGGCGCTCCGATCGTAGCGCAAGTCGCAAGGGATACGGGGGCAATCGTCATCGGTACCGTGACCATGCCATTCAAAATCGAGCGGGCAAGAATCGAAAAGGCGGAATTTGGCCTATCCCAGCTCAGGAGGGTTGCAGATACGGTCATCGTGATTGATAATAACCGGCTCGTTGAGATTGCGGGTAACTTGCCAGTCGAACAAGCATTTGCTGTGGCAAATGAGCTTGTCGCAACGATGATCAAGGGTATTGTTGAGACCATCGCTATCCCAAGCTTAGTCAACCTTGACTATGCTGATGTAAAGACGATCATGACAAATGGCGGCGTGGCAGCAATTGGCGTTGGCGCATCAGATACGAATAATAGGGTTGAAGAGGCAGTCAAGGGAGCATTGTCAAACCCCTTGCTCGATATCAATTATGAAGGCGCAACTGGTGCAATAATCCATGTCTCTGGCGGTCCGGACTTGACTTTGGATGACATCAACAGGGTTGGTGAATTGGTGACCGACTCCATGGATGATGATGCAAATATCATCTGGGGTGCCAGGATTGATGATTCCATGAAGGGCAAGATTACCGTAATGACCATCATTACCGGTGTCAAGAGCCCCTGGATCCTGGGGAAGAGCACCGCAGCGCCAGCCGCTTCCAGGAGGAAGGATGACCTGTATGAGCTCAGTGATGAGCTAGGGATCGAGATCATTCAGTGATGCTCATTTCTAGCCTTCATTTTATTTTACCACCCCCCCAAAATGAATGAAGGCTCTTGGAACCCCGTAAGGGGTTTTCTTTTTTTTATATTTTTTTCTTTATTGACCTATGAGGAACCTTATCTTGTTCAGAATAAAACAATCATCAAAGCAATGCAAAGCAATGAATCGCGCAGGATTCATTCAAAGAGCGAGATAAGTTTGGATCTGATCACTTTCTTTGTTTCAGGGTTATTAATAGAGCCAATGTTCCGTTGAGCCAAAGTTTTATGGAGGGTAAATATCATGTCAACATAGATATGGCCATCGAAGCGTATGTCTCCTTGGCAAACGCTGCGGTCTAAGATTATCTCATAAGTCGAAATGCTTCTTCTTTTAGTAGTTATTTGACAAAGGATAAGATTGTCTCCTCCAGGCAGAGAAACGATTAATGCAGGGCGCAGCTTCGACTGGCTCAGATCAGAAAAAGGAAAATCAACAAGGACAATATCATACAGCTTCATTTTTGAAAATAGGCAAATGCCTCCTCATCTTCTGTACAATTCCAGCATTCGGCGAGTGCCTTTTCTGAGAGGAGGGCTGCTTCAGTGACTTCTTTGATTGGCTTGATGATAATCTCATCGTTTCTGCTTATAAGGAGTGCATCTTGACCTTCCCTAAGATTCTTAAAAGACTTTGGGATGGTAATCTGCCTCTTGCTTGAAATCCTAACCGTTCTTATTTCCATTGTAAAGAAAGTAAAGAAAGTAAAGTATATAATATTATCGCTTTTTCCCCCAAAACGAAGCTTTTGAAGCCCCGCAAGGGGTTTTCTTTTTTTCGAAAACCTTTTTTTGGGGGTTCACTAAATCTTTAAATAGGAAACCTGATTCTTCTCTGTATGGCATTTGATGAGATGTTTGAGGCGCTCGACCAGGAATTGGTTGAGAGGGTTCTTAGAGGATTAAATCATATTGTTAAGATGAATGCTGATATTGCAGCTTCTAATGATAATGTTACCCATACATCACAAAGGGCGCTTCACCAAGCAGCCAGTCATTACCGTGCTCATATGAAGGCTTTACGAGTTGCTTTACCTACCTTGGAGGCTTTAACTCCTGGAGCAAGATTTGGATTGGATATTCGTGGAGAGCCATTTCGTTGGACAAGATACAGGGATAAAGAAACCCTTGAGAATGATTATTCCCCCAGAACCACCTACTGTACCCAGTTTGTTGAAATGACATTCCCCGTCAGCTCCCCTTATGATTTCTATGAACACGTGCTCTGCCAAATCCCTGGGTGGGATACGTTCTCGAACGGTTATGGTATCAGAGATTGGACTCCTCCTCCAACATCTCAAGAACTGAGAGATACTACACCTGAAGACAGGCTTTGGAACATCTTGCTCACTTCTGGTGGAATAACCATTGGGCGTGAGGGTATATCAGGTGAAACGATCTATAATCCAGTATACCATGTTCAGCAAGCTGGTGGCAGAGGATATCGTGTCTTCGAACGAGAGATTTAGGACGAGCAGGGCGAACTATTGCTTGGAGGCAAAGTATTCGCATATATGGCCCTTCGCCCGGCTGACCATCCAACCATGCCAAAACCTGTCAAGGAGGCAGCATAATCTTTTTATTTAATTTCTTCTCGTTCTTTCTTCCATAAGCTTTCTCAATTTTTTGTGTTGTTTCTATACTCGGAGATAATCTTCACATGACAATAATGTTTTGATATACATCTTAACCTCCCTTGCTATAGATAATTTTGATGAAGTTCTCAGCAAAATATGACGAACATATGGCGCAGAAAAACAGACGCTGGTTGATAGTGCAGTAGAACTTCTTTCTCAAGAGGTTAATGGTAACCCCATACCCCTTCTCCAAAGAGGGATAGTGTATTCCGAAAGTCGCCGTCCGTATTCTGCAGCATTGGATTTTCTTCGTGCCCATCGCCTTGAGAACGATGAAGGGCTCACCCTGCTAACTGCTATGCAGCCTCGGCGTCGGGGTGATGTTGAAGGAGATGTTTGGTATGAAGGACACCTTGAGGTTAAAAGCGAAGAGTGGGGAAGTAATTATGATGAATTTTTCAGCATTGAGCACTTTCATGCATCGAGTGATGAGGGGGCAATCAGGATAGGAATCCAAAGAGCACATGGCAATTCTTCCTTTCATGGTTCGTGGACCCTGGCTCGTTTGTACGAACTTCACTATCCCCGAATTGATTTTGCTGAGGTTGGAGAAGTGGATGTTGGTGCTATCGAAGCCTTTCATCTCGGGATGTCAGTTTATCGTAATGTAGTATATTTCCCAGGTCTTGAATCAGGCTTCTCATTTGTTGCAGATTATACTGGGCGATCAGGTTTAAATCACCAATTTCCTTTTGCTCACTGCCCGCATAAGATTATCACTGATTCTGCTCCCCCTGCTTTCTTGAAAGCGCTTCATATTCTTGAAAATGGAAATGCTGGGAAACTGCCCGATGATTGGGAACTATCCCAACTAACTGAGTTCTACCTAAGAAGACAGGTTACTGTGCCAGAACAAGCCAAAGAACCTCAACTAACCTAATAAGCCTTATAATCATCGCTAATCATCGGCTACAACAGAATATGCTAGGTTATTAGACAGAGGCCGCTTTATATCATCTATACCAAGTGGGGTGGTTCGCTAAAAAATCGCGGGCCATTTCGCACCCTATCCTATATTGTTCTGGGTCAACGGTAACTATCCCTGTTATTGGTGGACACTGGTATTCTCTGTGAGTACTCCCATCCAAGCATCGCCTTACAGCTTCCCTGTGGCGCTCCATCTCTTCAGAACTGAAGCTTACAAACAGAAATCCTATGTCTGCACTACCCCTGTAATCACCCATAAGCAATTAATTACCCGAGAACTATTTATTCTTTTCTATCTTTTACCACTCTCTTGAAAGCTCTCCAGCTTCATCTGGTCCCTGCCAAGCGAGATCACTTGGTCTTCCCGTGACCCGTCCCGATAAATCGTAATCCCTTTGCACTTTCGCTCAAACGCGAGCAGATACGCTTTCTTCACGTCCTCAACAGTAGCTGACTTTGGCAGGTTGATCGTCTTTGAGATCGCAGAATCGACGTATTCCTGGAATGCCGCCTGGACTTTGATATGCCACTCTGGCGAGATATCCAGCGATGTAACAAACACCTTCCTGACCTCTTCTGGAAACATGTCCATCTTCTTGATTGAGCGCACATAACCAACTTTCCTATAAATATCCTCAGATAGTTCAAGGTCCTTCACCGCTTTCTTGAATTCCGGGTGTGTCAGGACAATTTCTTCCCCTTCTGCTGTTTTGAGGACCTGGGACAATGCAAAGACTGGCTCTATCCCTGGAGAAGTATTCCCGATGAGTGATGTTGTGCCGGTCGGGGCAATTGTGGTAATTGTTGCGTTTCGAAGCGGCATTTTTTGTGCTTTCCAGGTGCTTTGTTCATACCCTGGGAACACTCCTCTCTTCTTAGCCAGTTCAGCGCTGGCTTTCCGGGACTCATCACGGATAAAGGTCATGATCTTCTTGATGAGGTTTAGGCATTTTTCGCTGTCATACGGGATGCGAAGCTTAAAGAGCACATCAGCAAATCCCATGATGCCAAGTCCGATCTTTCTGTTGTGCCGGCACGTTTTCTCCACTTCTGGGAAAAGGTAATGGTTAATCTCGATGCAGTTGTCGAGAAAATGAACTCCTAGTTTGATCAGTTCCAAAAGCCTGTTATAATCGATCTCTCCTTTCTTGATGACTCGGGAGAGGTTGATATGCGCAAAGGGGCATCCTTCATTGGGTAAGAGCGGCATCTGCCCGCAGCTTCCAGTCGATTCCACTCCTGGATGAAATGGATGTTTCCCGTTGATTTCATCAAAGAACAGCAGTCCTGGATCGCCAAACCGCCAGGCGGTCTCGCACATCGCATCGAAGAGTTCTCGTGCTGACACTTTTTCGGTAACTGTTTTTGTTCGCGGATTAATCAGCTCAATTTCCTTATCTTCCTTGACGGCAGAAAAAAAATCAGCAGTCACGCCAACAGAAACATTGAAGTTTTTGAGAATTCCTTCTTCTTTGCAGGTGATAAATTCCATGATGTCCGGGTGGAAAACAGAGAGTACTCCCATGTTTGCGCCAGGACGTCTCCCTCCTTGCTTGATCGATCCAAAGGAAACATCAAAAATTTTCATGACAGTAATTGGTCCAAAGGCAACATTCTTCATCCCGGCAACCTCATCACCCCGGGGGCGCAGGGATGAAAAGGAAAATCCGCACCCCCCGCCATGCTGATGGATGATCGCCGCTTTCTTGAGCGTCTCAAAGATGCCGTCCATTGTATCATCCACCTGAAAGACATTATCAGAAAACAGTTGCTGGTAGGAGGTGCCGGCGTTCATGAGGATGGGGGATGCTGGGACTATCTCAAGGTTGTTGAGTGCCTCGAAGAATGATTGTGTGGTGGACTCGAAGTTCTCCGATCCAAAAGGAAGGTCGCCAAGCGCGATGTTTTTTGCCACCCGAAAGAACAATTCTTTTGGGGTTTCAATGACACTTCCTTTCTCCTTCTTCAGGTATCTTGATTCGAGTATATTCATCACCTTGCCGGTGATGGGCGGGTCGTTGTATGACAGCAGGCTATTCTTGTCCATTCGTAACCTCATACCATCTGGCCATCAGCCAGAGAAAATCAGACAATCTGTTGATATATTTGAGTATTTCCTTATTCTCAAACCTGTCCTCAAAGAATAAGTGCACAATGCCCCGCTCAGCCCGGCGGCAGCTTGCCCGGGCAATGTCCAGGGCAGCAGACAGCCTCGTCTTTCCAGGGATTGCCCAATCCTTTAGGATGTCTGGATGATCATATGATATCATCTTTTCTTCAAGTGCATCGACCATCTCCTTTGTGACAGTGCGCTGCAGTTTTCCTCTGTTTGAAAGGGAAGTTGCAAGTTCTGCACCAAGGATAAAGAGCTCTTTTTGGAGGAGGAAGATATCATCCTTGATCCTCCCCAAAGCCTCTGCCCGGGCAAGGCCAAGGAAACAGCCCAGCTCATCGACCGATCCATATGCCTCAACGAGGTAATCATCTTTTGTGATCCGCTCATTAAAATTGAGCGATGTCTTTCCACCATCCCCCGTCTTGGTAACAATGCTCGGTAATTTGGTCACAGTATCCCCCTCAAGGATGTTCCTCTTCCCAAGGTTTTAATGCATTTCGCTTCTCGAGTCTTGAAAGAAAAGAGAAGAAAAGAGAAAACGAAGGGGGTTAGTCGCCGCAGCTTTTTACCAGCTGCCCATTCACGTATTCTATCTTGCATACTTTGTTGCTGCCTTTCTTTTCTTCCCTCACGATGGTGTGGGTCTTTTCCTCGAGAATGACCTCTTTTTCGCCTTTTTTTGGCAGATCTGGTCGTTTGAGGGTGACAATCACGTGAGGAAGGTGCTGTTCTAGGGCATGGAATGGCGTTGTGAGCCTGCCATCAGGCAGGGCGAATACTTCATCCCCGTTCATCTCTTGCTCATCCCCATTCATTTTTACCAGGTATATTCTGTTTTTGTAGTCCTGGAATTTTGTTTGTTGGGATTGGACAGACAAGATGGGATACCGTGATCCATCACGGTAGATAGTCACTCCTTTTAGTCCTTTCTTCCATGCTTTGAGGTAGATATTGGAGATTGTCTCCGGGTCGATCGATTCTGGCAGGTTTAATGTGGAGGAGATGCTATGGTCGATGAACCGCTGCGCTGTCCCCTGGATATTCACCCGTGATTCCGGATCGATGTGATGCGCCGTGCGAAAGAACACATCAGGCAGCAGCGTCCTAAGGTTCTCATCGCTTGCATCTTTGGCTTCTTCGCTTTTGCCGACCATGTCAAGGTATGCTTGGACCGTCGCATGGAACACATTGAAGAGCTTGTTCCCGAATGATTCCGACCTTCTGGTGTAATACAGGGCAAAGATGGGCTCTATTCCTCCCGAGACGCCAACGTAGTGTTTTGTCCCATTGACAAAACCAAGGGCCACGTTGGAGATGGTGCCTGTTGGTGCAATGGAGAGGATTGCGATGTTGCGAAGCCCCTTTTCTTTGATGATTTCTTTTGTCTCTTCATCAAGCGCTTCGATGAAGAACTTGTTTTTCGAATAGGCATCATAAGTAAAGAGGGGTGAAGGGCCTTTCTCGACGGCAAGGTTTGCTGATGCGCGGTAGGCATGGTTTGCGATTGTCCGCATGATTTTTTCAACTATCCGTATTGCCTCGTCACTGTCATACCCCATCCCGAGCTGGTTGAGCATGTCTGCAATCCCCATCACGCCAAGCCCAGTCCTTCTTGTCTCCCTCGCGGCTTTCTTTTGTTTCTCGAGGGGATTGAGCAGCTCGTTCCATTGGACGACGCTGTCAAGGAAGCGGACCGCATCATACGAGGCTTCCTTGAGGAGTTTCCAGTCGATCTCTGCTGTCTCCTTATATCCATTGACGACGAACCGTGAAAGGTTGAGTGATCCAAGGTTGCACGCTCCCCCATCTTCCAGCGGCACTTCCCCGCATGGATTGGTGGATAATATTGGCCTGCCAACATAATTTGATGGCGAGTATGCCTTCATCGTGCTCCAGAAGATGATTCCTGGTTCTGCTGTCTTGTAATTGCCTGCGATGAACTGGTTCCAGACATCTCTTGCTTTCACGAGTCTCTTGATCTCTCCTGTCTGTTTGGAATTAAAGTAGAGAAGGAAGTCTCCTGCTCGGCGTATGGCCAGGTCTATATCATCTCTTTCTATGACATAGTCTCCAAAAACATCCCGCTGTGATGTGCTATCAAGGGCACTCTCCGGTAAGGATATCTCGTATTCTTCATTCAGGTAGCGTTTGAGTTCTGCTATAGTTCCGCATTTCTTTATCAGCCGATAATCAAGGATGTCTTTTGAGGGGATGCCAAAGGAGTAGTGGTTTTCCTTGCTTTGCGCGGTTTCAGGATATGGCTTCTTTTCTTTTTCGTAGATGAGGATCATCTCAGGGCCGTATTTTGTCTGTTCCTCTACTGCCTGCATGAACTCATCATTTGTCTTGATGCTGATATTGGCAAACCGCACCTGGGTGTTTTCCATCACTTGTTTTTCTATCTCTCTGAGCTGCTCTTCGGAGAACGTATTTGACCACTTGCATTGTTCGACGATCTGGTTTGTCACCCAATTTGGCACTTTCTTGACGTTGATGAACCGGTAGATATCTGGGTGCTTCACATCAAGGGTGAGCATGAGCGCCCCTCTCCTGCCTGATTGCCCAATCAGCCCGGTGGTGAGGGAGAAGAGTTCCATGAACGACACTGCGCCAGTTGACTTGTTTGCTGCATTATGGACAACGGCATCTTTTGGGCGAAGTGATGAGATATCAACACCAATGCCCCCGCCATAAGAGTATGTTCTCGCGCAGTCATATGCTGCATTATAGATTGATTCGATGTTGTCCCCTTCAATCTGGGTGACAAAACAATTGGCGAGTGTCTTTACACGATAAAGATCGCCAGCGCCAGCAATCACCCGCCCGCCCGGCATAAAATATCCCTGATACATCATCTTATAGTATCGTTCTGCTGCTTCGTCCTGGCGAAGCGGTGATTCTTCGAGTGATCCAAGGAATGCAGCAAGCCGCTTGAACACGTGTTCTGGGCGGGTCTCGACAGGATCATTTTTCAGGTTCCTCACATAATATTTTTTTTCGAAGATGTCCCGTGCAAGCTCATTTCCTCCGACATAATCATTGTCTGGGTGGGTGGGCAATGACCCTTCTGCGATCTTTCGTTGCAGGGTAAAATAAAGCCTCTGGTACGCTTTCACATATCTGTCCGGGATGAGGGTGCGCAGTTTTGATTGGTGCTCGAACATGTCAAGAAGTGGATCTTCTGGATCAATCTTTGGAGGGGCAACTGACCCTGCGCGGAGCCGCTCTTTTTCTGCACGGTAGAGGATAAATGCTTTTGCAGTCTTTGCATGCCCATGCTTGATGAGAATTTTTTCTATAGTGTCCTGGATCAGCTCAACTGAGGGGATATCCTTTTCCTTCTCGCAGGTGGTAATGACCTCTTCTGCGAGCGCTTCTGCTAGTTCCCGGTCGCTTCCGCCAACAGATGTTGCAGCTTTATAGATTGCCTCAACGATCCTGTTTTTGTCAAACACAACAACATTTCCATCCCTCTTTTTCACACTTCTCATCATTGGTTTTCCCTCTTTTCACGACAGATTTCACAAGATATGGCAGTTAATGATTCTCATCTCTTTAAGATGTAGTGATGATAAAACCTGTTGTTTATATTTATATACACTTTTGTCTTAAAACATATAGTTTAAACGATACACTCATGACCCTTCTTTGGAGTAGTTTCATTTTTTCTTTTGCTGGAGTTTTTCCTGGACCTTCTTGCCTCTCTCACTGAGCTGGTGGATGATCGATTGTGATTTTTTCTGGCCAATGCCGGTGGCTTGCTTGAGCTTGTCATAATATGCTCTCACAGCCTTCTCCACTTTGATGGAATACACGCCCCATGGTTCTGAGATATCTTTGATAACAGAGACGCCTCCTTTGAACTTGTTGAGGTAGAGCAGGTTTTCCATCGTGTATTCAGAAGGTTCTGGTGGAGTCTCATCAGGATAACCGACGCTAATGACCATCTGTGGACGGTATTCCGGCAGGATGTTGACTGCTCCTTTGAGCATGTCCTCATCAAATGCGCCAACCCAGCAGGCCCCAAGGCCAAGGTAATGCGCCATGAGCAGTATGTTCTCAGCAACAGCTGCGCAGTTTTGTATTGTATACAACCGCTCACCGCGGATCCCATAATACCTCGCTGCTTGTTGGGGATAGGCAACAATGACGATATGGCATGCTGCGGTATTCATCCAGTATTGTTGCAGGCATGCTTCAGATATTTTTCCAATGACTCCTTTATCGATGACAACAACAAACTTCCAGTTCTGCACATTGCCAGCAGAGGGTGCAGCTTTTCCAGCTTCTAGGATCAGCCCGATCTTTTCGAATTCTACCGGCCTGTTTTGGTATTTCCTGATAGAGCGCCGGTTTCGCATCAATGCAAGCAGGTCGATGCCCTGCCAGTACGTGTCTACTTCAGGGCCTTCAGAGTCAGGTTCTTGCATGGTTCTTCCTTAAAAAGTGCATTATTTAAACATTTGGGTTGAAGGTTTCTTGTGGTTTGTTTCCTCTCAAACCTCCTGCAAATTTCAATAGTAAGGGGATACATTTGAGGAGATACATTTTTAATAAAAAAGAGAGTCCTCTCCTGGGATGAACGCATGAGCTCGGGGGCTTTCCCCAGATGGGTATCTTGCAGTTGACCTAGCAGAACTATTTGGAATGACCCTGGAAGATCAGGCAATGATCAAGAGGGCAGTCACGTTAGGCCGGCTGCTCCAATGAGGGTAATCATCGGGAGGAGGGCCTGCCGTATTATACGCATCCAGAGGGAGCCGCACTAATCCTTGGCAATTTTGGGTATGATATGCTCACCCTTTCTGTTGAATTGCTCCATGATGTGTTAGAGGAACTGCATGGACCACTCTCCGTCGATGCCATTCCTTATCCTTTATTTTTTTGATAGCCATGATCTGAAGAACATCTGATACCAAAGAATATCTGATACCACTTACTAAACGCTTAAAAACACTCTCTCATTCTCTTCTGCATGCTGAGTGTTCCAAAGGGAGTATCAGAGGGAGTATCATTGGAGGCGCGCAGTTCAGATCGCCATTCTTCCCCTCTCATCGCAAGAGCCAGGAGGTTTGCTGCTTTTAATCATGCAGGTCAGGTGAGGATTGATGGCTCACCATATAGTAATCATCCCGCTGGCGTTGCAACAATTCTTCAATCGCTCGGGTATGATGAAACGACGATTGCCGCTGGGTATTGCCATGATGTGAAAGACAAACCATGCCCGGTGATGGGGCTAGATTTTCTGGCATATTGCTTTGAGGTGTCAGGCTCATCATTGGATGATGTTCTGACAGCATTGGGTCTTGATTTTCAAAGGACAAGGAACAGCAAAAATTCGCCAAGGGCAAAGGCAAGATCTCTTCTCTCACAGTCTCCCTTTCCCTCTGACCTTGTTAATTATTTCCTTCCAAGTGTGCTCAATGAAAATGTGGCTTTGCTCGTCGATGGATGCACTGATGTACGAGGGAATGCTCAGGATAAAACAACCTTGAAGGATATCGTGGTGTTCAATGCCCTCCTGCACACGGCTCATGATCCCCGGGTG
Organism: Candidatus Woesearchaeota archaeon; assembly: GCA_013329045.1. Classification (GTDB taxonomy): domain Archaea; phylum Nanobdellota; class Nanobdellia; order Woesearchaeales; family UBA9989; genus UBA9989; species UBA9989 sp9989u. Next base: position 25,961 of record DUKZ01000003.1, on the reverse strand, counting down.
TTTGTGATCAAGTGTGCGGACCGGCTCGAGAATCTTGGGTCATTTGGTGTCTATGATGAGGAGCAAAAGATCCGCATCCTCAATCAAACATTGACCCAATATATCCCTATCATCGCCCCGCTTGATATGCGTTTGCATGATCTTTTGGTCCACCGCTGTAGAGTTCTGGAAGAAGAGTTCAAGGTGCCTGTCACTGAAGATCGCGAAGAGAGGGTAAATGATATTGTTGATAGGATAATAGCATATAGTGAACGTCGCTCTCTGCCTGGCATACGAGCTTTCTTTGGAGCATATGTCCAGGGCCTCAGTGAGGATTTGTTCCATCATATGAAATGGACTACAGGTTTTCTTCCCAATAAGGATCCTTCCCTTGATGTTTCAGTGACACTAAACCAGTGCCTCCATGAGGTGACCGTGCTCGTTCGTCAGCGTGAGATGCTGGAAGAATATTTTTGGCCAAGGGCGCGCATATCGCCGCCTTCTCGAGCGGTTGTCAAATTAAGAGATAGAGGGAGGACTCTCGGAGAAGTAAGTGACGCAGTCTCCTCTTTTGGCTCTGCGTATCGGGGGTGCTATCTATGGGAGACACGGGTTGGGGAAGTGGTCCCGACCATTACCTATACGGTCACTGGATATGAACAAGCAACCAGTGTTATAGAAGAAGTAAAGGCTGTCTTGTCCCTTGAGCACCCAATCATCTCATTTGTCCACCCTCATGGGTTTCTCTATATCTTTGACGTGATAGGTGGTGCATACTCCCCTGACAGGTCACAGAGAAGGCATAGGCTTGGCGATCCTCAACCACAGGCAATAGACCAGCCCTTCTTCATGGTTGATTGTTACACTCATTCATGAAGGAGCACAATCTCTCCGAAGGGAACAATCAGATCTTCTTGTTCAGGTGGGGAAGTGTTCACATGGATGCCTCCAGCAAGAATGACGGGGTGGCCATGCAGTTCTCCTTTGACAGAAAGAATGTCTCCGAGCTGTATCTTTCGTGATATCTCCCACGCCTTGATCGTTGCGGCCTTGAGTGCTTCTTCAAAGCTTTTTGTTCCAGCAGTCTTGATATCCTGCTCATATGGCTCCAGCAAACGAGCAAGCTTGTTCATTTCTGGATCTTTGTCTGCAGGAAAGGCGTCATCAATGGTATAGCTTTCCTTCATCATCGCATGCACATAGCCAACGAGCGCTCCGCAGTTTGCACCAGGATTTTTCCTGCCATGCCGGGCAACTTTTCCCAGGGTTCCTGTCGGGTCAAACCCGATATGCGCAAAATCAAGGAGGATTAAGGGTCCTTGTCCTGCTGCATCTTTCAGGTGATGGGCCAATGCGGCATATGCTGTTTTTCCGGGGGAAGGCAATCCTGCAAGGACTTCAAGGGAAAAATATCCCGGGGTGCCATATCTCTCAAAGATATATTGGCGAAGGGTATAATTACAATCATCCCTGCATTGCTTGATCCCAATGACAGCATGTGCTGGAGAAAACCCAGCTCCCCTGAGTTGATCATCGATCATGGAAAAGAAGTGGTCAAAGCTAACAGCATTCGGATAATGTTTTGTCACATGTTCACTCATTTGTTTCACCTGGTGTTTGTTTTAGGTAGTCTTCCGTTAAAAATTCTTTGCCTGCAAGGGCCAGTTCCTGGTATCGTGGAAAATCAATCCAGGTATGCCATTTGCCGTTTCTTTTTAACGTTTTCTTTGCAAGAAGGCATACCCTGGATGGCACATGGTCTGTCACATAGTCATACCATGGGAGATGCTCCAGGAGTTCCTTGCTAAATGAGATGACCTCTTTATGTGTGGGCATGTTGCTCATTTCAAGCCTTTCCCGGGATGAGCCAACGAACATATATGCCTTAATCTCGATGAAGTCTGGGCTGCCTCTGTTGATGAGCTCTGCATACCTTTCATGCTCGCCCATGTTGATGTCCCGGATCATGGTCAGTCTGATGCATGTTCTTTGTTTTTTCTTTGCAAGATAATCAAGGCTCAAGAGCAGCCGTTCATAATAGTCAGAGAACAGCGGCACATCAACCTTTTTTAGCAAATTTTTGGTTGGCGCATCCAGGCTGACATATAATTGGGTCACGGGCAGAAGGTCCCTGATTTGCTCTGGATATTGCGCATTTGTTACCATGAAGGTTGAGATCCCTCGCTGGTCAAAGAGCTTGATCATCTCATTCATCCGTGGATACGTGATGGGCTCTCCTGTCAATGATAACGCAACATGCTGGACATGCTTTGATTGCTCGTATGCTTTTTTGCTGGCTTTCTCATTCCCGCCGTATCCTTCGAGCAGTTTCCTGTGCTGCTCAAGAGAACCCTTAATAATCATCTCAGGATCGTCTATTTCCCATTTCCATTCTTTGGAGACCGGGGCTTTATATCCTCTCCAGCAAAAGACGCACCGGTTGGCGCAGCTAATAGATGTTGTCATCTGCATGCATTGATGGCTTTGTATTCCGTAGAATTTCAGCTTGTAGCAGCCGCCTTTCTTTGTCAGCATATTCTTTGTCCAGCGGCATATCTTCACAGCAGAATGATCCCCGATAATCCGGTATTGCTGCTTTGTCAGTTCATCCTTTGCTTCTTTTGTGAGCATAAGAAAGAGAACAAAGCGGGTATTTTAAAGGTATTGTTGATTTGATTGGTGTAAGGGAGAGAACCAAGAGAACAAAAAGATTTAAAAGCTATAGCCCATGGGGTTTTTATGTTCATCAACATCCTCCTCCTCCTCATCGGCCTCGTCCTTCTCGTCAAAGGGTCTGATGTATTCGTTGAGCGGGCCTCTCGGATCGCAAAAGCGCTTGGGATTTCTGAGTTTGTCATTGGGCTAACGCTCGTGGCAGTTGGCACATCTATTCCAGAGATGGCATCTTCAGTCATTGCCAGCATAAAAAACGAGCCGGCAATCATTATTGGTAACATTGTTGGCAGCAATATCGCGAATATCGGTCTCATCGTCGGTCTTTCTGCGACAATTGCAGTCATCACTACTCATGTTGACATGCTCAAGCGTGATGGATATATCATGCTCTTCATTTCTTTGCTGGCGGCAATCTTTGCCCTCCTTGGCATCATCTCCTTTTGGGCAGGGCTCTTTTTTATCTTCCTCTACCTTGCATATGTGATGTTCCTGATCGAGTCAAAGGATGCAAGGCAAGAATATCATTTCAGGGAATTCATCATCTATTTTTTCCGTCTCCAGCATATCATCACGCTCAAGGATGCGATGGTAAAGAACATCAGGAGGGGGCAAAAGCGCCAAAAGATGCTCTCGCTTGAGCGCGAGCTGCTCATCGATGTTCTGTTTATCATCATCAGCGGCGCGGCAATCATCCTTGGGGCAAAGTTCCTCGTCGAGCAGTCAGTCTGGCTGGCAGAGGCTGCGCACATTTCAAAGCATGTGATCGGCCTCTCTCTTGTCGCTATTGGCACCTCATTGCCAGAGCTTGCCGTCAGCATTGCTGCTGCCAGAAAGAAATTTGGTGATATGCTCCTTGGCAACATCATCGGCTCGAATATCGCAAATATTGCATTGATCATGGGCATGAGTGCAATGATCCGCCCCATCATTGTTCCTCTCTCAGAGATTTACAGTCTTTTTTTGGTCATGATCGCCTTTTCTTTTCTCCTCCTCTACTTTATCAAGAAGGGCTGGAAGATCACGAGAGCTGAGGGGGCTATCCTTCTTGGATTATACAGTATCTACATCATAGCGATGTTTGTGATAGGATAATTCTGTATTCTGCTGTGACCTATGTCATGGCCGAGCACAAGTTGATAAGATAGCCGATAACCTTTTATAGCAAATGCCCCTCTTGAGAAGTTATGCTAAGCGCTGCAATCCTTGCACTCATTAGTGTCCTGCTCGTCAGCCTTGTCTCGATCGTCGGCATCATCTTCCTTGGCATGAAGGCGGAGCGATTGAAGGATATCCTGATCTATATGATCAGCTTTTCTGCGGGGGCAATGTTCGGTGATGCCTTCCTGCACATGCTCCCTGAAGCGACAAGCGAATTCGGATTCACAAAAGAAATTTCACTCGTTGTTCTCTTTGGGATTGGCTTTTCATTCATAGTCGAGAAGGTTATCCATTGGCGCCATTGCCACATGCCAATTACAAAAGAGCACCATCATCCTTTTGCGCTGATGAATCTATGGGGTGATGCGTTCCATAACCTCATCGACGGTCTTATCATTGGTGCATCATACCTGGCAAGCCTTCCAGTGGGCCTGGCAACGACCACTGCTGTCATTCTTCATGAGATCCCCCAGGAGATTGCAGATTATGGGGTGCTCATTCATGGCGGTTTTTCAAGGAAGAAGGCGTTGCTGGTCAATTTCTTGACTGCGCTAACAGCTGTTATTGGCACCCTCCTCGCATTGATCATTGGTGCAAGGATAGAGGGCATTGTTGTCTACTTCCTTGCCTTTGCAGCTGGAAACTTTATCTATATCGCAGGGGCAGACCTGATACCTGAGCTGCATAAGGAGGTCAAATTGCAAAAGTCTTTCATGCAGGTTGTCACCTTCGCCCTTGGCGTGTTTGTGATGATGGCATTATTGGTAGTTGGTTGATCATTGGCCGCTCATCTCTTTTCGACGAGAAGATAGAGTGCATCATTCACTCTTACTTTCTCAGAGATCTTCATCGTGAATGTTTTTCCTTTTCCAATCTCTTGGACTTCTTTTTCATTACGGATGATCCGTGAGACGATTCCCTTAACTACGCCTGTTGTCGGGCCGATGACAAGATAACAATCCCCTGTCCTGACCATGCCTGATTCTAAGCAGAACTCTGCAATCATCTTTTTTGGCCAGAAATGAATGACCCTTCCCACGTGCTCTTTTCGCATCGTCGCGTTTGATCCTTCCCCCTCTGCCCATTCTCCAAGCTTTTTCCCAAGGTAATAGCCGTTTTTCCAAAAGCCTCTGTTGAAGACTGTGGAAAGTTCTGTTTCCCATTTTCTTATTTTTTGCTTTGTGTATGTTCCTTCTTCAACAGCTAAAACCGCTTCTTTGTAACACTTGACTGTTGTAGAGACATATTCAGGTGATCTTCCTCTTCCCTCTATCTTGAGCACCTCCACACCTGCATCAATGAGCTTGTCGATCATTCCTATAGTACAAAGGTCTTTTGGTGACATGACATAATTATTATCAATAACAAGCTCATGTCCTGTCTCTTCCTCAAAAACCCGGTATTTCCTTCTGCATGTATGCAAACATGCTCCTCGGTTCGCTGAAGAATTATACAATGCAAGGCTCATATAACATTTTCCCGAGATTGAAACACAGAGCGCTCCATGCACAAACACTTCAATTTGAACGAGCTTGCCAGACGGGCCTTTTATCCTTCGTTTCTTAATCTCACTGCATATATTCCTTATCTGCTGCAATGAAAGCTCTCTTGCTAATACCACCACATCCGCATAGTGAGCATAAAATGCCACCGCTTCGATGTTTGAAACATTTGCCTGAGTGGAAAGGTGCACAGGAATGCCCTTTTGTTTTGCATACTTCATCACTGCACTATCACAGCAGATAAGAGCACTCACTCCAGCTTTTTTTGCTGTATCAATAAGTTTTTTCATCTCAGAAGCATCATCGTCATAAATAATCGTATTGACCGTAAGATATGTTTCCACCTGTTTTTCCCTGCATATCTTTACAATGGCAGGGAGGTTCTTTGGTGTAAATGTTTTTGCTGCCCTCGCCCGCATATTCAGCTTTCCAACGCCAAAATAAACGCTGTCTGCTCCTGCCTGGATTGCTGCCTGTAAGGACTCAAAAGTCCCTGCTGGTGCCATGATCTTTGCCATGGGAGAGAAAAAGATTCCCGCTCTTTTAATGGTTTTCATCAGATAATGTTACTATTAAGGAGTAGAATTTTCCACAAGATTTTTAAAGACCGAGAGGATAGTGCCCGCAGTGAGGGGGGGGTGAGTCAACATGGGATTTGATTATGTAATGGCAACAGAATTTGGCGGTAAAATAACACCAAGCACACCTATCGAACATAAGCGTGGTGATTACAAGCCTCTGCCAATTATCCTTAGAGAAATGGCCGATCTTGGGTATGCTGGTGTAGAGCATGCACCGTTTATTGAAGGGGCGTCGTTAGCAAGCGGGTCTGCTGATTTTCTGCAAACCATCCAGGCAGTTCAGCAAATGGGAGGAACAACAAGAGCAGGAGTAACTGGCCTCCATTGGATTCTCTCATTTCTTGGCCTTGTTGAGCCTCCACATCAGGGATTAAGTATTTTTTCTGAAGGAGAAAAACTGAGGGAAACTGTTCATTATTATGCTCAAGTTCTTGACTATTGTCATAGCCTTGGTGGAACATATGTTGTCCATGGCTCTCCAGGATCAAGACAATTACCGGATGGTGTTGGTTTCGAGGAGGGGTTAAGGAGAGCTGCCCATTTTTTCAATTCTGGGGTGAGTGATAGACAGGAAGAGGGGGTTGTTATTCTTGTTGAACATGCTGCTCTTCGCCAGGTAAGGATTGCGTGGGAGCCATTATCAACAGCAGAGACAAATTTCTGCAACACTTTTAATCAGGGGTTGCGGCTTGTAGATATGATAGGTGGGCAGGATACTTTTGGTTTGACATTAGACGTCAAGGCAATGGCCGCATCAAGAAAGCCAGTAGCAAGAACAATAAGAAGAATCTCTGATGAGGATTGGAAAAGTGTTTTCGTTATTCATTTGAACGATCCCAATCTTTATGGCCCAGGACTGGGAAAAAGGGACTTCAAACCAATTCTTGAGGCAATCGCTGAAAAGGGTTGGGCTGCTCCAATTACGATCGAGCCATTCAAGCTTCATGGTGATTCTTATATGGATGACTGCAAAAGGATCCTTGAATATCTGGGAACTTGTGAGCGGGATATTGGAATATGACAGCAAACATTGGCATTATTGGATTTGGATTTGCAGGAAGAGAGATGCATTATACCACTCTCAGCCAGCACCTTCAGGGTTTGGCTCGGGTTGTTGCAGTGTGTGACCAAAGAGAGATCGATCCCCTTGATGGAGTAACAGGATACACTGATCTTGATGCATTCCTTGCTCATCCAGGACTTGATGTTGTTCATGTGACAGTGCCAAGCGGTATGCATGGCGGGATGGTGGTGGCCGCCGCAAGAGCTGGTAAGCATGTCATTTGCGATAAGCCTTTAGAGACTTCTTTGTCCGTCATTGATGAAGTGCTCGGGGTGTGTGAAGAAAATGGAGTCAATCTCGGTGTTGTGTATCAGCAACGTTTTAATCCTCATTTCAGAAAATTAAAAGAGGTTGTTGAGCAGGGCTTGCTTGGAAAAATTCAGAGCGCATTTGTCAACCTGGAATTATTCCGTGAGCCCTCCTATTATCATCAAAGTTGGCATGGAACATTAGCTTTGGATGGCGGCGGTGCCTTGATGAACCAAGCCGTCCACTATGTTGATCTCCTTCAATGGATCATTGGCAGTCCTCTCAAGACGATTGAAAGGGGCTCTGCAGAGCGTCGTTATCATAAATCCATTGAAGCAGAGGATTATGGGCATGGCAAGATCACTTTTGAGAATGGGGCAGCAGCAGAAATTTCTGCTGGGACATGTTATGAAAACCCTAAGACGGATCGATTCTGTATAAATGGAGCAAAGGGGCTTGTTGTTATTGATGATGCAGTTGTTAAGCAAGCTCACTGGGATGGTTGTAGTCATGTAAGCATGTTTCCAGCAGAAAGGGCGCGAAATGTTGTCCATGATTCTCCTCGCGTTCCAATTACAAATCACATCGCCTATTTTCGTGCAATGTATGAAGCCTTGGCAAGAGGAGATCCTTTTCCTGTTCCAGGAAGTGAAGGAAGAAAAGCTGTGGAGATCATTCTTGGCATTTATCGTGCCTCAGAGCTCGGTGGGCGAGTGAGAGTTCCCTTTGATCCTTCTTATCACCCATCACCAGCATATGTTCAAACAACATAATTCCAACAGGAGGATACCATGGCATCAAGAGAACGACAAATTGCAGCATTACAAGAAATAAGGCATTGTACGCCGGAAACCGCACAAATAATTATTGATGATGCAGGAGCCTGCCAAGTGGAGTATGCCGGCATAAACACGTTAGTTGTTGACATTAAAGGCGGTCCTTCTCTTACCATGCCAGATCTTGATGTCCTTCCAGGAATGCTTGTTTATTCTAGAGAAAAATGCCTTGGGCAGTATGGTCTAACAGAAGATCATCTTAATTATGCCGACCTTGGTGGTCAAGGAAATATTGTTCCTATTGCTTCAAGATTAGGGATGAAGACCGGGGTTATTGGTTACTTAAGTGAGTTGGATCCATTCGCTCGTTTCTTCAGAGAGTCCTTAGACCAGCTTGGTGTGAAAACAGATGGGCTTGTCCCTTGCGGGTATCCTATTGGCATTTCAATTATGACTGGCGGCAAGGGAGAACGCTCTGGAATTGTGTATTTTCCACGCGCTAATGCACTATTCCAGGGTGATGATGGGGAAGTCCGTGAAAAAGTTGTTCTGCTCAATCCTGTTGTTGCTCACAACAGTTATATCGGCCTTTCCCCTGATGGCTGGGATAAGGACAATGGCACGAATGCAGCAGACCTGCTCGCATTCCAGCAGGACCTTGGCATCATCACAATCACGGACACCCACACGTTCGGCTCTGATGAGCAGATGAAGAGACGAGAGCATATCCCTGAGTATGACCTCCTTCACGAGCCGCTCAGGCATACGAATATTTTTGTATGCTCGCTAGCGGAAGCCAGAAGGATCATGGGGACATGGGGTGTTCCTTTTGATGGTTCATCCAAACAGGATGCATGTACCTTCCTTGATTACCTGCTTGAAACATATGATGATGGTATGCCAAGGCTCTTTGGTGTTTCCATGAGGGATGGAGTCGTTGCAACAAACAGAAGAATCCCTCCGGTATTTATTGAGTCTCCCTGTGCCTCAATAGCAGGTGTTGATCTTGTCGGTGCCGGTGATTCTTTGAAGACCGGTCTTGGAGCATATATTGTCCGCCATGAGGATGAATTCAGGGATAATAATTTTAATCTTGCAGAAGCGCTCCGTTTTGCGCAGATGGTGGCAACCATTTATATTTCAACTCCTCCATTCAAGCGCGGTGTTGAGCGCTTTGACGACATTCCCCAATTCGATGAGCTCTTGCCATTGGCAAAGGGAAGGTACACGAGGAGAAATGATCTTCTAAGAGACCTTAGTCTTCAATCAGTATCTGGTGAATAATAAACAAAAAGCATACCTTCCCTCTCAAGCAGTGCACAACGCTTTTATTTCTTTATTATTTTCATCGTAAGAGCCCCAATGGCAACCATAGCAGTGACCACGAGCAGGACAATTAAGAGGATATTTGTTGGCTTGACAGGCTCGATGGGCGGCGAATTGACAATCTCCCTGACCGTCTCTTTGAGTTCTTCTATGGTATCCTTTTGTTCTTCAGGAGATGCCTGAGGAGTTTCTTCCTGCACCGGCTCTCTTGTTGTTTCTTTTTGCTTAACAGGGACTTGCTGTGGTAGGCTTGTTAGTTGTATTTGTGCATATCTAATGCCGGACCCGCGGATGTCTTCCACCTTGACAAGGAGGTCATAAACTCCATCAAGATTAAGGTCTATTTCCTTTTGTTCCCCTCTCATCATTTTTACTGTTTGCGGCTTGGAAGCAAAGGTAAGCTTTGTGCTGAGGAGCTCTATTTCTGTGACGGTCACACTATGTTCTTCTCTCACCCCTCGTAATTTGAGGGAAAACGTCGCTTTTCCATTGAGCCCGATCTTTTTTGATACACCTGTGCTCGGCACTGTTATTCCGATCTCTCTATTGCCTGGGATATCAACACTCGAACTCATTCCCCCGCCTCCTCCTCCACCCCCAGAACTGCTTGTCCCAGAGGAGCCAGTTGCTGATGATTGATAATAAGAGAACCCCAATACTGCTGGATCAACTTCCCACGTTGAGGTGGTGGCGGTATTTGACACTTTTGTTGCAGAAGATGTCACATCAGTGCATACACCAGCTCCACTAACACTAGTATTGGTGCAGTGGTACAATGTATCTCCATTATACGGTACGGTAATGCGTATTCTTTTGCACTGAAAGTTTGTAATGAACTTGTTGTATTCTGATGTTGGCATCCCCACAATCCCATTTCCTGCGGTCTCATTGACCACAAGGTTGCTTGAGTTAAATGTCACCGAGGAGGGAAGCGTTCCATTGATGCACTCTATTGCCCAGGGGGTAGAAGAATTCGGATTCTCCATTTTGATGTTGACCAGCCTTGTTTCATTGATCGTCCTTTTCGTGCTTGATTCTCCATAACTTTTATTGACGTCATACGTTCCATCGCTATTGAGGTCGTATCGTATCATTAAGAATCCAAGTGGGCTGCTGCTGTTTGTTCCCGAAGGTGGTGTGAATTCCATCGGGTTGAGGAAGGTGTTGCATTTCCGGCCGCAGTCTGTATACGTCAATGGCGTAGTAAAGTTTGTGCATGCGCTAGCAAGGCAATTACCTGAAATATCACACAGGGTATACTTAAAATAATAAGAGACATTTCCAGTTAGTTCATATCCGAGCCTGTTTGGATTAAGGTTGAAATTGTCAAGCGGGATGCCATGCCAGGGAATAAATTTGTTGTCCACAATGGTTTTGTTGAGGGCTGAGCAGGTGCTGCTCGTCTTATAAAATTTTAATGATGCATTCGCTGGCTCAAAAGTATTAATATCAACAAATGCTCCATCAGGCATCGCTCTTACCTCAAGCTGGGCAAGGGTGGGAGGTGTTTTATCATTTGCATCCGGCTGGAGTGATCCTCCGCAGGCAAACTGGTCGTACTTGCACTTGTCATCTTCACAATCAACTTTTCCATCTAAGTTGTCATCAATGCTATTCCAACAGTCCTCGAAAGGGATGTACCCAAACTTGTTGAAGATTTCGCAGTCAGGGTCTTCTGATGGGAGGCATCCATCTCCATCCATATCACTGAGCCCTTTGCAGTCTTCTGCCATGAAGTCAACTGATCCTTGGATATAATACCCAGGCCCTGCGGTATCTGATGGTGTTGCTTCTCTTCCCGTGTCATTTGCAGCGGTTCCATACACTCTCATGTTCGCAGTTTTGTTGAATTCCGTGTACCCTTCAAGAGTGCCTTTATCAATAGCAAGAATGGCTGCCCCCATTTCCTGGCAGGACTTTTGCGCCCATGTTGTAATGGAGATGGGAACATTTCCCCATGTTCTGTTTACACAGCGGTAAGACAATTTTGATTCTGATAACTGATTATTGGACTCGCTTGTTTCGTACTTAAAGAAAAACTCAAATCCTATTGCTTCATTATTGCTTGCATTACAATTATTTGTGGCATTGTTGTCTGAATCAAGGTAAAGATAAAAGCTTGCTGGCAGATCTCCTGATCCCAGTCCTCCTTCTTGGAGTGCTTTCCCGTTGCACATCATCGTGGTAGATAGGGAGTCGACTTTCATACCAAACCCATATGTATTTTTCATGTCTTTTATTCCAATGCCGCAAATGTCCGATTGAGAAGCAATACCTCCAAGGCCGCATCCATCACTATCTATGGCAATGATTGTCGGTTCTCCTCCTTCCATGCCCTGGAATTGGGTGAGGAGGAATGCGTCATTGCACCAGCCTTTATTCGGAAGCCCTTGCGAGTCATTGTCAAAGAAAGGATCATCCACCCATGTGCATTTGTCTTTTGTTTGGCAGCCTGTCAAATTTCCATCGAAGGTAAAGCATCCACCGCCCGCAAAATTATCTGGCTCGCAAAACCCTGCTTTTTGTTGGCACATCGGATTTGAAGAGCATGCTTCTCCCGAGAGCCCAAAACAGAGTGCTTCACATCGTCCACCTCCTGGAAAGAAGGGATCGCTTGTCCAATTGCAGAATGAATCAAGATTGCATCCTGACTGGTTGCCATAATATGTGTCCATGCACGAGAATGGTTTTGCATCGCAAAACCCTCCATCCCCGCCCTGAAACGACTTCCAGGTGCAGTTGCCGTTCCCATTGCAGGAATTAAGAGTATTAAGACCCCAGCATGCGGAAAAAAATGTTTGGTTTACATCACAAAATCCTGTCTGCCCCCCAAAAAATCCTGTGTGCCAAGAACACCCATCAACCTCGCTGCATTGGTTTTCTTCATCATCAAATTGCCAGCAGTTTGCTCCTTTGATATCGCACCATGCATTGCCGGTGAAAGTATCATTGACCCATGCGCAGCTTGCTGCCCCATCAGTGTTGCATGAGGTGTTTGTGGCATATTCCCAACAATTTGCATTTGTTCCCCCTCCGCAGAAGGGATCCGAGAGGCAATTGGAGTCAGCACAATCTGTCATGCCATCATTGTCATTATCAACGCCGTCAAAACAGAGTTCAGAAGATGATGCTCCAGAGCCTCCTCCCTGCTTGCATAATTGAATGTTGGTATCCCATTGGCAGCTTGTTCCATTATTTAAGCAGGTTGCTTGGGTGAGGCATTGCCCGCAGCTTTGCTGGCACGTTTTTGTGTTAGCATTTGCGCATGACCCCTTTGTTGGATCAAGGAAGTCTGTCATCCACTTGCAGTCTCGATCCTCATTGCAGGCTTGCTGTGGATTAGTATAATATTGATAATCCGCGCATGTTGTTTGTATGCCGCAGCCAGCACGGTTGAGCTCTTTGGATTTCTCGCAAGACCCAAGACCATTTGGTGCATTTTCGAATTGTGTCTTGTCGCGCCATTTGCAGTACCCGAGTGATGAGCCTTCACATCCTGATTCTGCAGCCGCTGCATTTGGCCAGTTTTGTCCATTTGGCTGGAACTCGCATGCCCAGCAGGATGAATCGCAGCTTTCTGTTCCTTTTCCAAAATTCATTTCACACCAATTATCATTTTGGACATTCCCGTTTGATGTTACAAAGGTTTCACTTTTCCAGATGCCCCCTGCCGCTTCACAGCTTTGTTTTGATCCTATATCTTCGAATTTGTTAAACCCCCCTCCTCCTCCAAAAAGGTCGCCTCCATTGAATTCACAGCGGTCATCCGTTGTAAGGTTTGTGGTTTGATTGTTCCACTTGCAGGGCATATACCATGGATTGCTGATGATCATTTGACAAAGTGTCTGATTTCGAACGGCATTATAGTCTTCGCAAAATTTTGCGCCTGTTGGCGGTTCTTGCATGTTGTCGAAGCAGCTAGAGGAGAATGTGGTGTTGCATGCTCCAGAGTTCCATGCACAACAGGTTGGAAAGATGGGTGCTGCATTGCAGAATGTTGATGAATTAATATCAGTGCAGGCAAGGCCGTTTGCAATTCCCCCGCATTTGCCATTTTGCCATGCGCATTTGCCGCTCATATTATTGCAAAGGCCTGGTTCTGGGAGCATGACGCATCCAGGTGATACCCCATTCCCTTGCCCTGGTGCAGGTCCTTCTGGAGCAGTGCATGTTAGGTTATTTGGATTCCAGTTGCAAAAGAATGTGTTGAAGCAGTCAGATTGTTGATTGTCAAAATTTGAGCATTCCTGTCTGGGTGGATCGCAGAGGGTCTCCTCAGCAAACCATTCGCATGTTATTCCTATTGTATTATCCTCACATGCTGTTTGGTTTGTATCATCATAGATAAAACAGTCGACCATGGAGCAAAAACCGCCATCACTATCCCATGTGCACGGAAGCCCGTTTGTTGCCGCAGTAGAGCAGGCACCGCTGGTTGTAAAGTCCCAGCATCCTCTTCCCTCACAAATATTTGATGGGGATCCCACCCACCGGCAGGTGATGTTATTATCACCGGCCGTGCAGCCTGTTTGGTTGCCATCATACTGCCAGCAGTTTGCTTGCGCAGAAACGATTGTTGAAAGCACAGACACCATGAAAAGAAAGAGAATAACCTGTCTGTAACCGTGTCCTTTATTAGATTGTTCACCCATTTTTCTTTGACTCACTTTATTTATGAGTATTAAAAACCTTGCTTAATATTTCCATATATTTAAAAAGAGATAATCACCCTCTTAAAGAGGTAAAAGTGACGGATCAACGAGTATGTCAAAAAGAAAGTCAGGAAGAAAGACTGAGTGAGATATGCAGCCCAGATGCTCCTTTGCAAGGCCAGCTCAGCATATTTTGTCAGGGGGGAATCATTGACCGTCATTTCGGCAGGGATGTGTGTTCACAATTCATTAGAGACCCGTTCACTCTAGGCGGTGGTGTTATTCAGAAGGATGGTATGGCTGTTCTTTTGCTTGATGATCTCGTCCTCGAATGTGATAAGAGACAGCCAACAGAAGAGAGGTGTATCAGCCATCCTGCTATTGCTTGCGAAGACACGTACCATCTTGTCGCCGTTTATCAAGGAATGGCACTCTGTTCATTGGGGTTCCAGGACTTTTCTCCAACAATTCTTGTCCGGCAGATCCAGGGGGTCAGAGGCCAGGGATCACTTCTTTCCTCTTTTTATTTTGGCAGGGCTCTTCTCATGGCAATGATCAATTGGTCTACAGCGGTGGGGGTTGATTGTGTATCTGTTCTCGGTGCAGAAAACAATAAATGGGCGAAAGAATCATATTGGTATTTGCAAGAAAATTGCATTTTCCAGGGAAGCAGTTTTAGAAAAGCAGCTCAACTGTCCTCTAGTGAGGAGTGGGCTATCCGAAGAGGCGCGAAAGATAAAGGAATTTATGTCGGCCTTCTTCCCTCTCAAGCATTTCGTTTATACGACCAGAATGCATTGGCTGTTGGCTTCTCACCAGATGGGAGGGGAAACTATGAACTGCTTATCCAAAAGTAAATGCATTGAATGAAAACCCTTTTTTCACTTTCAGCGCAAGTGTTGCGGTGACATACTCCCCATCATAAGCAGTATAGAGCCGTGGTTCTCTGACAATCATTATTCCATTGATCGCATCGCTTCCGGCTTGTTCATCGCTCACTAACTTATCATTCACATAGATTTCAACGATTGATTCTTCTGGTGCAAATGCAACAATATTCACTGCACTGGCAGTAAATGGCAAAATGATCTCTGCATCCCCCATTGCTTCCAGATTATCTGGATTGCTTTTCCATGTGCCAGAGAGGCTAATAACATCTGCTGGAGGATTAGTCAGTTTCTCATAGGTGATTGTTTCTCCTAGCCGTATCCCTTCCCTATTTCCTATATCCTGCCCTCTTGGCAGGGCAAAGGCTGCCCCTGCATAGAGTTCTGGCGTGGTGATATGTTTTGGTGTCATGTCAGGCATTGGTGCTTCGCCTACATCGCTAACATCGCTTCCTTTCTCTTCCAGCAGCATTCGTATCTGCTTTTCTGTCTCCTCATATCCTCCTTCACCGATATGGTCATAGCGGATATATCCATCTTTATCTATGAGGTATTTCCGCGGCCAGTACCTGTTCTTGTATGCCTGCCACGTCGCATAATCATTATCCAGCACGACTGGATAGCCAACTCCATATTTTTCTACAGCAGCTTTTACATTATCGTACTCTTTCTCAAAATCGAATTCTGGGGTGTGCACCCCGATGATCACGAGTCCTTTATCTCGATACTTTTCATCCCACGAGGTGATATGGGGAAGTGTTCGGATGCAATTAATGCAGCTGTATGTCCAAAAATCAACAAGAACCACTTTGCCTTTTTGTGATTCAATGGTAAGGGAAGGATCCGCATTGATGTACCCAACTATTCCCGCAAGTTCTGGCGCTGTTGGGTATCCTTTATCATTCGTAATTCCTGGCTGTGAGAAGGCGAGTTCTGGTGCGGTTTTTTGTTTTTCGAGGTGGACAATAGCTATAACAATTCCTATGACTACACTGATCAATGCAATCGTTGTCCACATGTCTTTAGGTGTTTTCATGTGTGAGGTGTGTTGCTGCCAGATAGGAGAGGAATCCAGGGATGATTGGAAGGACGCAGGGGGAGAGGAAAGAGACGAGGCCGGCAAGGAATGCGATCCCGATATTGAGGCTGGCTAGGCTAATGCCTCCGTCAAGGGAGAGGAGCAGGCTTGTCAATACTTGGAAATTCGCTATTCTTGATAGTTGGTTCGTGAAGACATAGACGCCGATGATGATTAAAACAGCGCCGAATGCTTTGTTTAGGTAAAAGACCATCCTGGCTGATTTCTTGATGAAGTGTTTTGCCTGCTCTGTGAAGAGGCCGACGAGGAGGAAAGGAATGCCAAGGCCAAGGGAGTATGAGAAGAGGAGGAGGAACGCGCTTCCAGACTGGGTGGCTGCAAGGGTCAAGATTGCCCCCAGCACCGCCCCAACGCAAGGGGTCCATCCAACGGCAAATGCTGCGCCGAAAACAAATGAGGTGGCATACACCGAGGAAAATCTTCTTTTCACCCGCAGCTTGTGGTCTTGCTCTAGGAAGGGGAGCTTCAAGAGTCCAAGGAGGAAGAGTCCAAAGAGGATGATGATAGTCCCTCCAACCCTGGCAAGGATCTGCTGCACGCTGTAGGATATTGATGCAAGAGCGCCTTGCAGCAAGACGCCAACAAGTGAAAAGACGACGCTAAATCCCAGCACAAAAAACACGCTGGAGAGGAAGATTCTGTTGTCCCTGGGCGCGGCGTTTTCCGATTTCATAGCTTGTTGGAAAGGTGGGGGGGTATATAGGAATACCTTTTAATTCTTAAAATTATATTTTGAACTGCAACTATCTATTATCATCCAAAAAGTATTTAACTTCCTTCCTTTTTATCTGGTGAATGGTTGTCAGCAAGATATCTTTTGAGGTGGAAAAGCTGTTTTTGATCATCGGCATTTTGCTTGCCACTTTTATCGCATCAAAAGCTGCAAAGTTTCTCGTCGATCGCGCCTTCAAGCGTGCATCGGCGGTAGTGAAGGTTGATTACACTCATTACAGCTTTATGAAGCACCTCTTATCTTTTACTATTTACATAATAGGTATTGGCTTTGCTGCCTATACAATCCCTTCCCTGCATGATGTGGCCGTGTCCATCTTTGCATCAGCCGGAATCCTTGCAGTCATCATTGGTTTTGCATCCCAACAGGCATTCGCAAATGTTGTCTCTGGCATTTTTATCGTCATATTCAAGCCTTTTCGCGTCGGGGACAATGTTAAGATTGGCAGCGAGACCCAGGGCATCATTGAGGATATCACTCTTCGCCATACCGTCATCAGGGACTTCAAGAACAAGCGCGTCATCATCCCGAATTCCATCATCAACAATGAGACGATTGAGAACTCTACTTATGGGGATAAGAAGATATGCAAATGGTTTGAGGTTGGCATTTCCTATGATGCGGATATTGACCGGGCGATGAAAATCATCCAGCTGGAGGCAAAGAAGCATCCTGACTTTTATGATAATAGAACAGCAGAGCAAAAAGAGGCTGGAAAACCAGCAATTGATGTGAGGGTCATCAATCTTGGAGATTTTGCCGTCACGCTCAGGGCATACATCTGGGCAAAGTCCCCTGGCGCTGGCTTTCGGATTTCTACCGACCTGAATAAGAAGATCAAGGAACGCTTTGATGAGGAAGGCATCGAGATTCCCTTTCCCTATAGGACAGTTGTTTACAAGAAGGACCTTCCAAAGAGGAAGAGATGATAACCGTTTATTGCTATGATGGCGGGGTAAAGCAGGTAAAGCTCGAAGAGATAAAGCTCCTCAAAGGTAAAAAGTACTGGATCGATGTTCTCAGCATATCTAAAGAGGAATCAAAGAAGCTCCAAAACATATTCTCTCTCCATCCCCTAACGATCGATGACCTTTTGCATGCAAATTCCCGCATCAAGGTGGAGGAATTCCCCGAGTATGTGTATATGGTCTTTTATGCGATAACAGATCAAAAGACCCTGCATGAGATGGACTTTGTCCTTGGAAAGAATTTTTTGATCTCAAGCCATAAGCTGCACATCTCCTCATTTGATAGGTTCAAGGGCGACAATGAGCGGATTGCCAGGGTGATGAGGAAGGGCATGGATTATTTTCTCATGCGCCTCTTGGATAAGGAGATCGACAATTATTTTCCCGTGATGGAGAAGGTCGATGCCCAGATCGAGAAGATCGAGGAGCAGGTGGCAAAAAGCCCAACGCCCGAGATGCTCAATGCCATTTTAAAGCTCAAGCGGACGCTGGCGAACATAAAGAAGGTGGGCTATCCTCAGAGGGATAAGATCGCCCAATTGACAAAGAATGATATCAAGCTGATCAGCAAGGAGACCGTTCCCTATTTCCGGGATATCTATGATCACTCGATCAGGGTGGCTGATATGCTGGATAATTACCGGGAGGCAGTGTCAAACACGTTCGATGTGTACATGTCAGCTGTTTCCAATAATATGAACGAGGTCATGAAGATGCTCTCCATCATTGCGACAATCGCTCTTCCCCTAACCGTCATCTCTAGCATCTACGGGACGAATTTCCATAATCTTCCCGGTTCAGAATCCTGGGCTGGCTTTTGGGTGATGATCGGCGTGATGGTGGCCCTATCTTTTTCTATGCTCTACTTTTTCAGAAAGAAGGGATGGCTCTAGCTACACCTCATCATCCTTTGCATCATCGTCTGGCTCATCCTCGCCAGAATCCCCTTCATCGTAGTATTCTTCATCGGCTTCGTCTTTCATCTTGTCCTCCTTGTACGAGGTTCGTACCGTTTAACCCCCTCTGAGTGGTTGTTTTCTGGCACTATGGTGTTTTAAGTATTTAAGCGTTGCGAGGGAAATCGACATCTTTAAATAATACGTACATATACATATAAAAATGTTAAGCCTTAAAGACATTATAGAGATTAACAAGGAATTCGATAAAGGGACTGTTATCAATAGCTCAAGCCTGTCATTTGCCGTGCAAGAATGTGCAAGGAGCAAAAACTGGGTTAGATCAGCTGCGCTCTTGGTGAGAGCAATCCTGATTGATCATGTCTTTGAAGAGGGGAATAAACGAACTGCCGCAGCAGTGATCATGGTGATCATGGACATATCAAAGATAAGGTATGATCCTGAAAAGATACCATCTGTCATCATCACTATTCTGAAGAAGAACATGACAAGTGTAATAGCAATTGAGAGGTGCATAAAAGATGCAATCGCCTAATGTTGCCAGGGCTCGGGAGATCATCAGAAGATATCCTGAGGTCTTTGAGAGCCTGTTGGAGTTTGAGAGGACGAAGAGGATCAGGAAGCTCTATAGGCGCAGACGGATTAATCTGACGATTGATGAGAATGTGCTTCGTGACTTCAAGAGATATTGTGCATCAGCCAGCATCAACATGTCACAACTGGTTGAGAGGAAGATGAAGGAAGAGATGGGGAAAAGGTGATGTTCTCACCAGGAAATTAGCGCATCAACAAGCTCTTTTTGCTGGCTGCTCCAGTCCTTATCATCATGGGTATTTATTATTCTGCCCAGAATGCAATAACCCATCGCCTGTCTTGCTCGTTCGTGTTCATGTCCTTGGAAGGCTTTCCAATAATCAATCTTTTCCACAACCTTTAAATATCATTATCACTGGTAATAGAGGAAAAAGGGTTAGTGATCATGCTCAGGAAAACTTCGTACGCATTGGGGTTCTTATTGCTCATGTTCACGTTTGCCCTTGTCGGCACGAACATTATCGGGTTGAAAGGATTGACCGGGTTGTCGGTGGGGGAAATGACGGGGGGGGTAATTGGTGAATCACAGCCGTATACCGAAGCGACCGATAATATAATGCGAAATCTTCTGAGGGAAATAGGCACAGACTATGATGGAGTCATAATTTACCATGTTGATGAGACTCACAGAGACTTTATTGCCGTTTCCTTTATGTGTGTCCGGGAATCAACAAAATCTGGTGGGATGACATCTCAGGAACGAACGAATTATGAAGTATTGTCACAAGAGAAACCTGATTACTCAGATGATTGTACCATTGAACCGATAGCTGATAGTATTCCCTTTGTGACAAACTTCCAAGATGCGTATCAATCGTATGCACGGCAACACCCCGCTTGGCTTTCCATTAAGGATGATGGTAATCCTGAATTGTCATCATATAACAAGATTTATGTAGGAATTGCACTCAAAAAATTGGAAGACGCAGAAGATGATTATCAAGCGAGAGTTAATAAGTATCTCGCTCTAGTTCCTATAAATACTCAACAATTTACACAATCTCCCCTAAGGCGGTTGGATGCGCCAGAGATTAAGTCTATTATCACTTATGCTTTATTAGAACGAAAGGATTTAGCTAATCAGAATAATCCTGTCCCTGATAATCATCGGCAAGATTCACCAATATTCTCTTTATCAGAATCGCTATATCCCCAATATTATACCCCTCTAATCAATCCCACAACTGAACAATTCATACCAGTAACTCTTGGTGAAATATCATTCAATCTCGCATTGCTTGATGATGGGCCTAATAGTTATTTATCATTTTTACAGATCATTCAGGGTTCAGATGCTCAAGAATTTCACCTAGTCACTCAAATACCTGAAGGTACAGAAGTGCGGTCTCTAAAACCCTGGGTGGATGCTAAATTTAAAATTATAGATAATAAAATAATTGTGATGCTAGATGATTATACATTCTCCATCGACAACACAAACAACCTGATGAATGACGGCGTCATCGCTATCGCAAAGAACACCATTTTTGTAAAGCAGAAAGACAATCTGCCGGTGAATGTTGAGGCGAGAGATAAGGTAGTAGAAGGTGATATCCAGCCTCCAGAGGGTATAGAACGTATCCGATTATCTGGTGGACCCCTGGAACCAAGTAATGGAATAGCTTAAATGAAAAAGAACACCATATTCGGAATTGTATTCTTGTTATTAGTTAGTGCTGTCCATGCAGAGTTTTTTTCTTGTTCAGCTGCTCTCCCCCCTAATCCAAGAGGTGAAGATCCTGGCGTAATGATTCAAGATTGCAGGACTGTTTTTGGTGAGACTACTCCCGATACAGATGAGTTTAGGAATCAATTCTGTGCACTAACCCTGGGTGGTGGATACTCCTCAAAACCTTACAAATGTTCTGGAATACCAGCTGAAGGATATTCCAATGCCGGCTGTTTTTCAGAACATGAGATCTACCAGGTCACTGATTATCATACTGGGTGTGATAATAGAGTAGCGAATCAAGACAATGGTTTTTCCGTTTTTCATGTAAGTCCTTTAGTACCTGCTCCACTCCAATCTGATGATCCCCTTTCCATCACCTTCTCTGGTCCGGGGTTGATAAAAGTCATCCCTTTAGCTGCTGAAGGGCAAAATTATCTTGATGTTCTTTCTGCAAGAGAAATTTATGTGAGATCATATAATGCTGATATGCCTGCCGAAGTTGCCATTCCGAAAGGTGACAGGACATTCTTTATCACAGTGGAAGAACCAGCAGGTTTGACACCAATCGAATTCCTCGAAAAGGGTTTCAAAGTGCACGGAGTGGAGTGGGAGTGGCCGCAAGGACCCTCTACAGGTGTTGAGCAACCGTCACCCCCTGATTCCGAACTTGAAAAGTGGGAGTTACCTAAAAAAATGAAAGATGATGGATTTGTTCTTCTGAGTCCTACTGATTCCAATGATGGTGTGGCCCACCTATACTTTCCCACTATAGGAAGTTACACTTCTTTTGATTTTGGATCAGAGTCGGTAAGCTCTATTGACTATAACTCAGATGAAATAATAGGCGTTCTAACCATGGTTCTAACATCAGGAAGAACCCTAAAGATTCATGTAGATAAAGAAACAATGGTAATGGACTTTCTTTTTAAGAGTAAAGATGGAGAGGAATCAACGCCTCTGGAAGTTTTTTATGTTAATAACAATGCTTATATGAATATATATAGTTTAGTTCATGATTATATACAAAAAGGGCTAGTTCTTAAGGGCAAAACCATCTCAGTACTTGGAAAATCGTACAATTTCAACTTCCCTTCTGATGATTATCTCCTTGAACTAGAACCCAATGATAAAAATATTATACGTATCCGTCATAAAGAAGGAAAATCAATGCTTGATTACCTTTTTAGTCTTAATAGGAATTTGGAATTGAATAAAGAGTTAAACAGAGCTCATTATGTGGGTGGTTTTGATGACTATCTTCTAGCTTTTGTAGGCCCCAACGGGGCCATTAAATTTTTTGATGGCACCATCTCGTATTCTGTTTTTTTAGGTACGGTAGAAAATGACTCAGATACCAACCCCCCTATTTCCTCCCAAGATGAACTAGATAGATTTTTGAAATACTTCCTTTTACAAAAATATACAATTAATAATGTTCCAGTCTCAGTGAGGGAAAAGGACGGTATGTTCATTCTAGAAAGTTGCACGTATAGAAGTTCGCTCATATACGACCCCAAAGATGACTTGTTTGTTCCAGGTTATGTCTGGGAAGATGACACCTCCATTAAAAAAGAGGAGGGTGTGCTTTTTTCTTCGAACAGCAAGGGACGCTGGAAGATCAATTTAGTTACTAGGGATAATTGCGCGTATAATGCAGAAGAGGTGACCCCATGAAAAAACCCTTATCACTCCTTGTCATGACCTTGCTAGTGATGAGCATCAACCTGGCAGGTAAACCCAAACAGAAAGAAATGTTTACTATAAACAAAATAGACATAATAAACCAAGATATTTTACTATAAAAAACAAAAGATATATAAACTTAATTCATTTACTATAAACAATGAAGGAAATCATCGAAGGATTCAAGGAATTTTTCCTTGAAGGAGAGCAGGCGGAGCAAAATGAGCATTACCGCGCCGCAGCTTCCAACTATTACAAGGCAATCGTGCAAATTGCCAGGTTGTTGATATGGAAAAAGACAGGAAAAGTGCCAAAGAATCATCAGGAGATATTCCTGTTTTTGAAGATCAACTTCCAAGAGGTATATGATATCATAAATCCTTTGTTCAGGATTTACCAGGATTCATACGAGCGTTCATTGACAAAAGAGGAGGTATCTCACCTAAAAGATGGCATCAACAAGATATCCCAACGTGAAGATGTTGGCGAAGAGATTAGAGTCCTTATTGCCAAGATGTGAGGATATTATCATCTTCGGCAGTCTGGCAAAAGGGAAAGCAAGCCCGAGTGATGTAGATATTGCCATCATCGGAAAGGATGTCGCGCTGGTAAATGAGGTGGAAAAAACATTGTCTGAGTGTGCAGTTGATATTGAGCTCTTGAGCACTGTTTCCTTATTGTCGACCCGGCTTGGTTTTCAGTTGTTCCTGGAGGGATATAGCGTCAGGAGCAAGGCGTTCATCAAGGATTTATTTAAGATATCTCCAAGAAAGATATACCTGTATGATACCAAGCACCTGGTGCATGTCAGGAAGGTATTGTTCAACCGCGCGCTGAAGATGAACCTGGAGGAAGTAAAAGGTGAGAAGCTGGGTTCTGGCGCCGTCATGATCCCTCTTGATCGCTCCAGCTATTTTGAAGAGTTTTTGGATGTGTGGGGTTTGAAATATAAAACAAAAGAGGTGCAGGTGATTTGAAAAAACAATTATTTTCACTCCTTGTCACGATCCTCTTAGTGATGAGCACCGTGCCTTTGAGTGCCACTGCTGAAGAATCGAAGTGGAGTGGGGTGATAAAGTATGATAACGATCTTGGATATCTCGGTGGGTGGGCGATTTATTCTTTAACAAAAGATGGTCAAACGAGTTATTATCTTAAGGTTGTTGGCAGGGCGAACTGGGATAAGGATAATTTACTTCCTTATCTTGCACTGGCAACTAGCAGAAGGGCAGCAAAGACCAGTATGCTAGGACTACTATCACAAGCAGTGTATTCCATCGGTTCAAAAAAATTACAGAATGCACCACCTGACTTTCTTGTAAAAAACTTTCAAGTAATTAAAGAAGCTAAAGCGACTATCAATGGTCGGGATTATTATTTTGTTGTTGGTGTGGTTCCGTTGAGCAAAAATCCTGAACCTTTTAAAGCCATTCCTATTCATAATCTGCCAGGTGGGTCTCCTGAACAACCCATGGATGATGCAACTAAGATGAATAACGAATTCTCTTCCCTAACCTTTCCCACAAAAAATTATGATTTTGCTCTCTTTGGGAATAGTCCTGAAGTTCAGTTCTCTGGAACACTCCCTGCACTTCAAACCTCAGGAGAGATAACACCCCTGGATTCTAATCTAGCTACAATTAATCCAGAGGGGATGGTTACTTCTTATGCCAATACCCCCTCTTCAGATGCTCCTCCAAATCCTCCTGCTCCTACAACTCCACCTCCACCTGCTCCACCACCTCCACCTGCCACTCCTCCTGCTCCTACAACTCCACCTACTCTCACTCAACTAGCCGGTAACCCAACTCTAGTGGAAGAAACGCTTAGGGTAACCCTACCACTGAACGTGCAGGTGGATGGTACATCTTATCAAGGGAAAACAATGGTTCTCGACCGCCTTAGGCAAAGTGACATTACCCCTCAGATAGAGATTTCTATTTTCGTTCCAGAAAACACAGCATACACCATCCAGGACGTGATTGCCTGGCTTGACCAAAATGGCATTACTGCTGCAAGTCTCACCCAATTACCACAGACTAATCCTAATAATGGACCCCTTGGTACCAGTCACACAGTGCAAATCACAGCTATCACCGCCCCTACTCCAACACCCCAACCACCAATCCAACCTCCCACGGTATTAGTTCCTGCGGGTTCAAATAATGATTATTTCACTATTTCCATCTCCCAAGGAGTATATCTAACGATAACTTGTCCAGCTTATTGTTCTGAGGATGTTGATATGCTCTCTTTCATTGTTAGTACTAACAGTTATTCTATCATCAAAGATACTCACCCCTCATTTTATCTTATTGCTCCTGGAAATGTAAATAGTGAACAGAGGATTGCAGCATTCAAAAGATTGTACCTTTCTCTTCATCCCGACAAAACATTCACTTTAGGGGATCCAGAGACTGTTAATAGCGAGAAGATCTGGAAGGTAACAATCAGTGATTCTCCTGATGAGGTCACTAGCCCAATCCGCCAAGCAAGAGAAGAGGTCATCGCCCAGACTGATGCGTTGAGGACGGCGTATATTGAGTTGCGAGCAATAAGCACCCACCAAGGAGATACTGCAGATGGCAGTGAAGAGGAAGATGCATTGATAAGATTAAGCACTGCACAGCATGCACGGGAAGCAGCTCTCATTATTCTTTTAAAGGGCACTCCCCCTCCATCAGCGCCAGTGGTTTCAATGAGAACAAACCCCCGCCTTAGTGATGATTTTGTTGAGATCCAAGTTATGAATAGTATGATTCCTGAAAATTATATGTATATACCCTGTTTTGAAGCAAGTGCAGATGATCATTGCACCCTTGAACTAATCCAGAGAGATCTGAACAGTTTTGAAGTTGGGAACACCCCTTTCTTTGATTTAATAGATCAGCCAAAGACCGTATATCTTCTCCTTGGTGCAGGTGAAAAGTATGCTGGTACAAATAAACAAATTCGTCTGAATCAATTATATAATCTAGCCTTTAAGGTGATCTCAAAGAACACTGATCTGTTTATGCATGTTGAAATCGCCCATTCACAATCACCTGGGATCTGGGCATATAAGATAATAGTAACCTCACCAGTAATTGCCCCAGACTCCCCAGAATCAATCCCTCCCACCGGAAGCGTCCAGCCAGGCTCCCTCATAGTCACCTCCAACACACCTAATCAGGTTGACTTCTCTTACGGCAGTTTCAATCTTGCAGTCCAGAAATCAGGTAATAGTCCACCTGTGAATAAGATCCCTTCTCTGTCCAAGGTAAAGATAATCGATAATAACAATCTTGAGGTGAGCAAAGGAAAAACTGATAAATGGCAGCTTTCTGCTTCTTCACCTTCATATCTCTTTTTCCCTGCTGTTGAAAATTATTTCCAGCTTCAAACAAAGAAAGATGACTGGTCTGATGAGAATCTGGGAACTCTTTTCTCCTCTTCCCTTGATGGAC
>DUKZ01000009.1 GCA_013329045.1 Candidatus Woesearchaeota archaeon | reverse complement strand
AGGGAACGGGACGTATTATTGGAAGGCTAATGCGACAGACTTCTCTATGATTAACGAGACGGATTATTGGCAATTTATCGTTAATGATTCGACCATTGCACCAACAGATCATATGCCTATTATTAACTTGACTGAGCCTGTGAATATGAGCAATGTGAATGCGTCGCATGTTCATCTCAATTTTACCGCTAATGATACTGATGGCAACACGTACCGGGTGCAGGTATGGGTTGGGAATTCTTCTGATACTATTACCCGGCTCGTGTATCAGAACACGACGACCGGATGGATGAATGTGAGCTATAATTTGACGGCATTGCCTTTGTTGCCTGATGAGAGTATGATCCTCTTAATGCATCTTGATAATAGGAGTGAGTTTGGGGAGAATAATAGCTTAGTGTATGATTTTTCAGGACTTGGGGACAATGGGGCATGCAGCGGGATTGCTTGTCCCTTCTGGAATGAATCGGGGGGAAAATTTGCCGGAGCATTCGAGTTTGACGGGGTAAACAATAGTTTTGAGGTTTTACATAATCCTTTACAGCATCCAAATGGGACATTTAGCATCTCCCTTTGGGTAAAGCCCCGGATGAACCATACAAACGAGATCCTTGTCGGAAAAGTTGAGTTTAATTCTAATAATCGGAGCTATGACATTGGCCTCTCTTTGAACAGGCCTTACATGCAATTCAACATAAATGGCAGCGCTGCAGGATGGCAACAGGTCACAGCGGTGCAGAGCATACCACATGATCGCTGGACATTTGTTGCTGGCGCATACAACGGGACGCATTTGAATATCTACGTCAATGGCCTTCTGGACAATACCTTTTTTGTTGGTCATGTGAACAGGACAATATTTAATTCAACAGCGAATATTGTCATAGGGGCACATGGATCTGGAGGCTACAACTTCTTTAACGGAACACTTGATGATATAGCCATCTGGAACAGAAGCTTGTCTTCTCAGGAAGTGCTTGATTTGTACCGTTTAGGGAATGGGACGTATTATTGGAAAGCAAACGCCACAGACTTTGCTTTGAACAATGAAACGGCTTATTGGCAGTTCCAGATAAATGATTCCACTCCTCTGTTTGTTGAAAGCACCGTGCCGGGATTTCATTCTAATGCGACAAACTCGACGAGCGCAACAATCAATGATGAGATCCAACTAAATATCACCCTGGTTGATAACGTTGCAGGACAGAGCTATTTCCTCTCCTGGAACCTTACTGGAGATTGGATGAATGTGACGAATGGGACTTGGAGCGGCACTTCCGCTACTGTGAGCGTTAATCTTTCTCTTGCTAGTGCCACAGGTCATAGCATCAGCTATCGGTGGCAGGCAAATGACAGCGTTGGCAATGCTAATATCTCCCAATATTTTGTGCAATCAATCGGAAACATTTATCCAAATGTAAGCCTGACCTCTCCACTAAATGGCACGAACTCTTCCTCTGGGTCAATACAATTTATCTGCAATGCAACAGATGATATCAGCCTTGCAAACTTAACCCTTTATGGCAATTTCAGCGGCACATGGCAGACAAACGAGACAGCATCTGCATCAGGAACATCTTTTGGGCTGTCTACCAGCCTTGCTCTTGCGGATGGCACTTATGTATGGAACTGCCTTGCCGAGGATGCCTTTGGGGCTGAAAATTTCTCAGCACATAATTTCACGCTTATCATTGATACTTCTGGTGTTGACAGTATCCCCCCATACTTTACTTCGGTTGCCATCAATAATACATCCCCTCAAAGGAATACAACAGTGCAGGTGAATGTCACCCTTTCAGACAATATTGCCGGCAGCAATTGGTATTTTGCCTGGAATGACTCATCAACTATTTTCTACAATGCCACGAATGGAATCCTTGCCAGCGGGGTTGTCAGCCTCAATGTCACCATCAACGCGACGAGGGGGGTGAGCGTTGGCTATTACTGGCAGGCAAATGACACCAGCAACAACTGGAACCAATCTTCCGTCTATAATTTCACTGTCTCAAATACGCTGCCATTGATCACCAGCCTGAATGATTCTGCTCTCTCCACTTCCAATACGTATCTTGCCCTTAACTGGACAAGCAATGATATCGACAATGATGCAGTAATGAACTATATTTGGATGAACAGTTCTCTTGGATTCACATTGAACGAATCGACCGCAGGTACTGGCGTTTACCTCTCAAACCTTGAAATTGGCACCTATCATTACAAGCTCCATGCTGGTGATGCGCTTGGCAACATGAGCAATACGAGCATCCAGTCATTTACCATCCTTGATACTACCCTGCCAGGGTTTGATTCATTTGCCCTCAACACCTCAACTCCCACGGCCGGGGGGATGATCCAAACAAACGTGACCCTCCTTGACAATTATCATGGAGCGATGTGGATATTCATGTGGAACATGACTGGCCTATGGGTGAATGCGACAAACGGGTCGTGGGACAATGGAACAATTGCCACAATCAATATCTCACTCTCAGGACTCCTGGGGCACAACATCAGTTATCGCTGGTGGGCAAATGATACTTCAGGAAATTATAACACCTCACAGACATTCTGGCTCAATCCCCTCAATTCCGGGCCAAATGTAAGCCTTACATCGCCTCTAAATGGGACAAACAGCACATCCCCCTCTGTGATGTTTGTCTGCAATGCAACAGATGACCTCTCACTTGCAAACATTACACTTTATGGCAATTTCAGCGGCACCTGGCAGGCAAATGAGACAGTGGATTCCTCTGGAACACATGCAGGACTGCAGACAACACTCACCCTTATGAATGGGAGCTATGTATGGAATTGCCTTGCCATAGATGCTCTTGGAGTTGAAAATTATTCTGCTGTCAATTATTCCCTTCTTGTCAATCAAAGCGGGGACGCAATCCCTCCATGGTTCAGCGATCCAATGATCAATTTCAGCAGTCCGTTTATCAGCGATGTCGTGCAACTAAACATCACACTGTTTGATGATTCCCTTGGATCATCCTGGTGGCTTGCCTGGAATGAATCTGGAATATGGGAAAATGTGACTATCGGATCATGGAATTTGCCTGGAACACTCATCAGCGTCAATGCAAGCCTCTCTGGATACCCTCCCCGGCATATCACCTATGTTTGGTTTGCGAATGATTCTCAAGGAAATGTGAACAGCACAAATTCCACGCTTACTACCTATGCAGTGCCCCAACCTTCCTATGGGAAATATACTAATCCTTACTATACTCCCTCAACAGGGGTCATTAGGAACACACCAGAACAGATCACCCCAGGGGATACTGGAGCAATCAAACCTGGCCCAGAAACCGGCAACATCCTGCCAACAAAACCTTTATCCCCTGATTCAGGTTCACCGTTGCTGCCGGAGGAAAAAAAGCAAACAGAATTCCCTGGAGAGCTGGAAATAACTGAGCCATCACCAGCTTTTGCACATCTAGAAAGCCCTGGAACAGCAAAACCATCATTCCTTGCAAGAGAACTGCCCTTCCTTATCCTCCTCGTCATTTTTATCCTCTTATTCATGCTCTTTGCACGAAAGGCAAAAAGAAGGGTTCCAGTCATTGTGAAAAGAAAAGATGAGCATGTCCAGCTCAACACCCTCATCATCGAAGGAAGATACAAAGCGGCGTTCTTCATGCTGGAAGAGGAAATCATAAAAAATAAAGACCTATTCTATCAGCAGAAGTATGCCAGCCTCGTTTCCCTCATGAACGAGCGGATATACCAATCACTGCGTGCCTCCCGCCAGGCGCTCGCTTCACGGGATATTCCAGCCAGCATCTATTACTATGAGCAGTGCCTTCATTATTGCTCAATCCTGCCCATCCTTGAGCAGGAAAAGATACATCACCACATCGCCGCCCTCCATTCTGCCATTTCCCCTAAGGCCAGCCTGGATCATAAAGAGCGCTGTAGAAAATAAGTGCCTTTCTGCCGAGCTCACTCGAGAATGAAGCAAGTGCGTCGCGAGGGGTAGCTCCATACGGGAACGCAGCACCTTTCCGTAAATGGTCGAGAGTTGAGCCGGCACCTGTCGAATGAAGTGAGACTTTCTTTTGAGCCATCATAAAGACAATCCTTAAAAACCATCACCTCTTCTCCCATTCCATGAAATATTATTTCCTCCTCCTCATCATGCTCCTCTTGCCCTTTGCCGGAGCTGCTGAAGAGAAGCATGTCCGGCTCCTTGCCGTCTCCGAGACAGATGATGGCTTTAAAGGAAGCATCGCAGATGCATCGCTCATCATTCGTCCTGGCACTGGAAAAATATTCATGGACACCCTCCCCTTATCAAAATTCGATGTCCAGCTCTCAACCCGGTTTGCAAAAGAAGTTGCGTGCGCATATATCGAAAAAGACTGTTCACACTATGACTTCTTCTATACGATCAGGGCGGATAGCCCAATCATCGGCGGCCCATCAGCCGGAGCTGCGATCAGCGCCCTTACCGTTGCAGTCCTCGATGACCTTCCCATCTCCCCTGACATCAGCCTCACTGGCACGATCAATTCTGGAGGATATGTCGGAAATGTTGGCGGCCTTATTAACAAGATCGAAGCTGCCGCAGACCAAGGCATAAAGACTGTTGGCATTCCCAAAGGCTCCAGGTACTACCATAATACCACTGGCAATGAGACAAATTCTACCATAGACCTTTTTGCTTTTGGCGAAGAAAAAGGCGTTGCTGTCAAAGAGATCGGGGGGCTTGGAGAAGCCATAACACTCTTTACCGGAAAAAATTATTCGATTGAATCCGCTGACCTGGCAATAGATCCTTCCTATGCCAAGATCATGTCCACCCTTGCACATAGCCTCTGCAACCGAAGTGAACGGTTGCATGGTGACGTAATAACTGCTCTTCCAAAACTCACCCTACTGAATATCACCTATTCTGAAGAGCTCAATACTTCACTTAACCTCTCGCTCCGAGGGCTCAGCGCCATCGACGAGGAGAAATATTACTCGGCAGCATCCTATTGCTATGGCGCAAATGTGGGATTCATCAGCCTTGTCCTTTCATCAAAGAACCTGAGCGAAAAAAGCAGGGCCATCTTCCTAGAAGAGCTCAATACGAGCATCACAAACCTTGACAACAATATCAACAAAAAAGGATACCGCACGATCCCAGAACTCCAAACGTATATGGTCGTAAAAGAAAGGATAGCCGAAGCGCAGCGATATGTGGATGAAACGTCAGCATTACTCAACACGACAAATTCCATCTCAGGACTCGCGCTTGCGAATGAGCGCGTCTTTAGCGCTCTTTCCTGGGCGACATTTTATTCTCTTAACGGGACAGCATATGAGTTCAATGAGCAGGAGATGAAGCAAACGTGCGTCGAAAAAATCTCTGAAGCGCAGGAACGGGTACAATATGCCCGGTTGTACATTCCGGATGGGCTGGCTGGCTCGATCAAGGAATTGGAAGATGCAAATCTAGACCTCAAGAAAGGCGCGTTTGCATCCTGCATCTATACTGCCAGCATCACGAAAGCAGAAGCAAATGTGGTCCTCAATCTCCTTGGTGCAGAAGAAGACCAGCTGCCAATCATCATCAATGAAAAACAGCGGCTTGCCCAGACGGTCATTGCCAAAGCAATCGCGAAGGGAAGCTTTCCCATCGTCGGATACAGCTATTATGAATATGCTTTGTCGCTGAAGGACTATGACCCGTATTCTGCACTCTTGTACCTGGAATATTCGCTTGAAATATCGAGCATCGACATGTATTTTGAGCCGTCGAATGAACTTGCTCCTCCACTGCTCACGAAAGCCCAATTGTCTCTTCCATTCGCTGCACTCATTATCATCTCTGTCCTGTTCGGCTATGCGCTTGGAGTCTTTACCTGCCAGAAAAAATCCATGAAAAAAAGAAAGAATAAGAGATAACTTTTTATCAGGCGTCTTTCTCTCTTGCCCTATGTGCGGGATCATAGGAGCATTCAATACGAGCAAGGCATGCATGCAGGTAGAACAAGCGCTTGCCCTCATGAGCTATCGCGGAATTGATGGCTATGGGATGGCAACTGCAACCCAAAAAAAGGTCAATTCCCCCCTAAACGATGGGAAGGCAACATCCTGCATCGGGCATTGCCTGCACAGCATTGTTGGCACTGTATCCCAGCCGCTTGGATCACTGCCTTACTTTTCTGCCAATTGTGAAATCTACAACTGGAAAACACTGAAAGAGAAATACCGGATCATTGCTGCGAATGATGCGGAAGTGCTTTTGTGGCTCTTGCAGCATAAAGGAATTTCCTCCTTATCAGAACTGGATGGGGTTTATGCATTCATCTACTGGGACTTCGAGAAGGTGATCTGTGCCCGAGACATCCTCGGGGTCAAGCCATTATGGTATTCCCATAGCGATGGTTTCTTTGCGGCAAGCGAGCGAAAAGCGCTCGAGGGCATTGGAAAAGGGGCAATAGAAGAACTCCATCCCCGGACGATCCTTACCTATTCCCTGAAAACGGACCGGCTGTCCTTTACAGAGCGGGAATTTTTCTCTCTCAAGCCAGAACACAAAGGAACAGAGGCCAGCCAAATCTCCCAGCTCGATGCACTCCTGAAAAAAGCCATTGCAAAGAGGATCCCTGAGAGAAAGATCGGGGTTTTATTCTCTGGAGGCATAGACTCAACCATCATTGCATGGTATCTCAAACAGCTTGGAGCTGATTTTACCTGTTATACCACCTCCCTTCATATTCCTGGCCAGCAGCCAGCAGATGATGAAGCATGGAGCCGGAACACCGCAAAGAAACTTGGCTTTCCACTCACCATCCGGACAGTTGCCCTGCCAGAGCTCCAAAAAGCGCTGCCGCTCATTGTCCCTCTTATCGAAGACACGAACGTTGTCAAGGTGGGAGTTGGCGCAACATTTCACTTTGCGTGCGAGGAAGCCAGAAAGGATTGTGTGAAGGTTATTTTCTCGGGGCTTGGGAGCGAAGAACTTTTTGCTGGCTATCAAAGGCATAAGAACGCACTTGATATCAATAAGGAATGTCTTTCTGGACTGCGGCAAATGTACGAACGAGACCTCTATCGGGATGATGTCATCTCCATGTATAACAATCTCGAGATAAGACTGCCTTTTCTTGATAAAGACCTTGCATCTTATGCCCTGAAAATACCTGGCCGGCGAAAAATTGCTGAGGGAAAAGAAAAGTTTGTCCTCAGAAAACTCGCTGAGAGCAAAGGATTGCCATCTTCTGTTGTCTGGCGAAAAAAGAAAGCGGCGCAATACGGGAGCAAGATAGATCATGCGATAGAGAAGCTTGCTGGAAAACAGGGAAAATCCGCGTATCTTTCACAATTTCTTCCACGAAAACAGCTTCGGCTGGGTGTTCTTATCTCATCAGGGAAGGACAGCCTGTATGCGCTCTATACCATGAAACGGCAAAATTATGATGTGGTGTGCGGGATTACCATGAGAAGCAGTAATCAGTCCTCCTATATGTTCCACACGCCGAATGTGCGTTTGGTTGAACTGCAGGCAAAAGCAATGGGATTGCCCCTGATAGAACAAGAGACGCAAGGAGAAAAGGAAAATGAGCTTGATGATCTTTCCAATGCTCTTGCCCGAGCAAAAAAAGAGTCCAGGATCGATGGGGTGATCACGGGAGCAATTGCCTCGACGTACCAACGAGACAGGATAGAGAACATATGCGAGAAGCTTGGATTAAAGGTGTTCTCCCCTTTATGGCACCTCAACCAGGAGACATACATGAGAGAATTGCTGCGGAATGGATTCTCTTTTATTTTGTCATCTGTTGCTGCTGACGGGCTCAATGAGGAATGGCTTGGCAGAGTGATTACTAAGAAAGACATCGACAGGCTTGCCACATTACATCAGAAGAATGGCATCAATATCGCCTTTGAGGGAGGAGAGGCAGAATCCCTTGTCCTTGATTGCCCCCTTTTTGAGAAAAAAATCAAGATCATCAGTCATGAAACAACCAAAGATAGGGAAGGGGCAGCATTCTATACCGTCCAGAAGGCGGCATTAGTGGAAAAACCCTAGTGGCCTCCTTGCGGAGGCCTCCAGGGAAAAAGAGGTGATCATAAACCCCAGAGCCCTCTTGCGAGGGACTCCAGGGAAAAAGAGGTGATCATTCCTACTCTAGAGTGGTATGGCTCATATATAAGCTTTTCGGTACAGGAGTATTCAAAAGTAGTAACAGATTACCTCTGCTTGATGACACCACCTTTCGTCGTATCAATGATCGTCGACGGGCGGCCTTTCTTCTCCCCTTCAGAGATCATAAAAGCGATGTGGATTGCGATCTCCGGGTCGATGCTTTCTGCAGAAGTCATGAAATTTTCAGAAGACTTATTTACTGAAGTAGTTATGATTGGAAATCCACATTCCTCAACACATTTGCTTGTCCAATGGTCAGGTATCCTCACACCAAGGGTCCTTTCACCAGGATTGACCAGTTTGCAGACAGCACCAGACTTCACCTTCACGATGAGGGTGTATGGTCCTGGAAGCTTCTCTAGCCATTTCTCGTCCAGGATGCAATGCTCCTTGATCCATTCCTTCGATGGGACATGGACTGATAGCGGGCCTTCTTTTTGCTTGATCTCGCGAAGGAGCCGGACAGCATCGATGTTTGTCGCATCGCAGGAAAGCCCATAGATTGTATCAGTCGGATAGATGAATAGTGCTCCTTCCTTGATGAGTTTTTGATACTTGTATTTTTCGTGCTCAAACTCTTCTTTTGTGATTATCTTCATTGTATCATAGGAATCATACCTGTTTTAAAATGCTTGTGGTAACTGGTGGATAAAGAAGAGCCGACGGGCCGAGGTGAAAAGCCCGCCGGAAAAATCGAGATGATAGGATGTAGGTGAGTGATTTGTATTGGATACAGGCAACAATACAACTGGCAGGCAAACCGTTTTTGCTTATTGCAAAAACTCGGCATGGAGACCATGCCGTTTGCGCCAGTATTGTTGCCTCAACTACTCACTGTCAATACAACGGTGGCTTTGGCTTTTCATGGGCATCAATGAAGCCCTGCATAAAGCCAGCCTCTTCCGGAGTGATCAAACCATCATCAAGGAGCTCTAAAATACCATTGTGGTCATAAATATCACTCTCTACCATGTGTTCCTCAATGAGGATCTTGAATTCCTCGATGAATTCCTCATCGTCCTCTATATCAATGATGTCCATGAACATTCAGATCATCCCCTGCTGCCTGATGATAGATTCTCTTGTGAGCTTTCTTATCTGCTGCTCAAAGAGCGACTGAATTGTTGCCTGGCTCAAAAATGTGTCTTCCATGTGGGTCACCTCCTTTAGGGCAGGAAACGGTGGGGCTAGCGCCGTTCCCTGCAATAATACAATAGCCTGGGTTGTTTAAATACCTCATCCGAGGTTGTCCAGTGAGAGAGAAACTGGTCAGAAAGGCTGAAACGCAATAATTCTTGGATATCAAGGCGGCTCATGATGTCCAGTGGATCCACTTTCTATTTTTTTTCACTATACAAACGTTTAATTATCATGTCTGATTACCATGTATGATGGTTAAAGAGATTATTACCCTCTTTTGCAATGAACTTGGAAACATGAGGGGTCATTTTCTTGAAACTTTTGGCAGGCTACAATCCTCTCTTTCCGATGATGATGCGCTCTCAACACTTGATTGTCTTGTAGAAGGCCGGCTTTTGCTTCAGGCGCAAGAATTAAAGCTTAATTTTTATGGTGAAGAAACAGTAAAAGCTGGCATTGCTTTTGTTCGCCAGCATCGCTACACTCTTCTCGCTGATCCTCTTGATGCAACTGACAATTATCTGCGTGGGATTCCTGCATTTGCGGTTGCTCTCGGCGTCTATGATGAAGAATTGGAAAAAACGGCTGGAGGTATTGTTTATTCCCCTTTAACAGATCAGCTGTTTGTTGGTATTATTGGCAGAGGGGCATATTGCATTATTAGGGAACACACCTTTCCTCTTTCTGTTTCCTCTGTTGATTGTCTTGCTGATGCCCGGCTTCATATTACCTCGATAAATTCATTAGAAAAGGCTGGAGTCTTTGATGGGGGGATGGAATTGATGAGGCAGACAAAGAATACACGTGTTCTTGGATGCTCGAGCTATGAGCTTGCCTTAGTTGCTACAGGAGGGGTTGATGTGACCGTCAAATCTTCCGGCAGCCCTTGGAGCATCATCCCTGGGACGGCTATTGTTGAGGCGGCAGGTGGAAAGGTCACGGACATTACCGGAAACCCTATCACCAGGAAATCAACATCAGCAATTGCGACGAATGGATATCTCCATGAAACGGTGCTTGGCCTGCTTCATGGGCAATGATTCTGTTTTCTTGATGAAACATTTTTATACTCTTCACCTTCATTTGTTCTCATGATTCAGATAAGAAAAGCAACGTTAAAAGATGTTCATGCGCTGAATGCACTTTGGAAAGAGCTCATGACTTATCATGATGAAGTGCTGCTCCCCCAAAACCCACAACTTAGGCCCCACCTCCAAAAGAAAAAGAATGCTGCCGCGGTATTTGAAGGATTTCTCAAAAAAAATATCAGGTCAAAGAATGGGTGCGTGTTTATTGCTGAGGATGATAAGGTGGCTGTTGGCTATTGCCTGCTATACATTAAAAAGAATATCCCTATCTTTGCACTCGAGAAGATTGGTTATCTCAGCGACCTTTTTGTCAAGAAAAAGCATAGAGGGCAGCGGATTAGTTCGCTGCTGAAGGATGCTGGCATGGCATGGTTTAGGGAAAAGGGAATCACATTTATTTCAATTGCTGTGTCGGCGGAGAATACCCATGCGCACTCTGTCTATGAAAAATGGGGATTCTTTGATTATCAGACTGAGATGAGAAGGAGAATATAAGGACTTTTTTTAATCAGAATCTATATATACCTGATTACTGGCTGAGCTGAGTATGGAACTGCTCATATTGTTTATCCTGTTAATAGGGGTTGCCGTTGCTTTCTGGGTTGGGATGAAGTTTGGTTCTTTCATGACTCATGCGGAATGGCAAGGAAAAGTGCCAGGGCTCCGGAAGGAGGCAGTAGAGAAATCACGAGCGGTTCTCTCAGGGCAGTTTTCTGAGCAGCTAGCACCTTATCTTCCTGATTTTTCTTACAAGCCGACGGAGTGCAAGTTTTTAGGAAAACCCGTTGATTTCATTGTGTTTAAAGGACTGGATGATAAAAATGTTGAAGAGATTGTTTTTGTTGAAGTGAAAAGCGGCGGATCAACGATGAGCACGACTGAACGGCGGGTTCGGGACGCAGTTGTTGGAAAAAAAGTCAGATGGGAAGAGTATAGAGTGCCGGAGAGGGTGGTGAAGAGGGGGAAATGATCTTATCCTCCTTTGTTTGACTCTTCACAAAGCCCGAAAATATTCCTGAAGAATGTCTGTGCATTTTCGATGCTTTCTTGTGCTGGCTCCTGATTTGCTTGCGGCATTCTCTTATATGTGAATTTTCCTCTCTTGCCTTTTTCCAGTTCAAAGATATGCAGGAGGGTGTCAGCCTTTATCATCATGTTCTGGTAAATTTTCAGTAGTTCAACATCAACTATGCCTTTATGGACAAGCTGTGAGAACTCATCGAATGTTTTCCTGTGTTCCTCGGGTGGAGCTGTCTTGATTCCTTTTTTCATAAGATACGCTTTTGCAGCAAAAAATATCGAGTAGTAAGCATGAGAAATAACGGCGCTGTAATAAGTGTCTTCCTTCATCTTGAATATTTCAATCTGCATCGTTTTCTCATCACTAATCCTCTGTATGATCATTGAAAGGTTGAGCTCGTTCTCTGCCCTCGTCAGGTATATCTTATATTCGAAATCCATGATCCATCCCCTCCTTGATTATGTCGTAGAATATTCTATGGTTATGGACTGCCAGATGTTTCCTTGCTATCTGCTTGCCCAGATTCTCCTCCTTATTCGTCAGCATCTCCACTATCTCTGCTTTTGGGATAACGTGGATGTCCATCTTTAGCGGTGCTTTCACTCTTGCACTATTCGCTACAGCTTCCATCTGTTTTTTCTTCTCTTCATCCTCAATAAATACTGCAACATCAAGGTCTGAATCCTTTTCTTGTTGTCTGATTGCGAATGATCCGAAGACAACAATGGAAAAAAATGGTGTGAGCATTGTTATCTCCTTTTCTAGCTTTTCTAGAGAAGATCTCGCAAGGCGAGGAAGCTTTTGGTCATTGCTCAACGCGATATAGTACACTGCCAGTTCTTTATCAAGGTTGAGCGTAAGCAGGCCTGCCCTGCCAACCTTTCTTTCAATCACCACTTCCTCCTGCTTTAGTCGATTTATCGCTCGCGCTAAGGCATTATTTGACTTCTCTCTTGCCGCCTCTTTTACTTTGCTCCTTGTGTGTTCTGCAAAAGGCTCCTTTGCAAAAATGTCAAAGATTCTGAGTTGTTTTTCTGTGATCATCTTAACCACTTTATTGGTTCATATGAACCAAAATAATGGTTATTTATAAATGTTTTGGTTTTCTCTTCGTAAGCGTGAGATGATGTTTCTATAATGCGCATGTGGAGACTTTTCCCCTTTGTGAGATCATGTTGCTATTAATAAGTAACGAAAGTTTTAAATATCCATCCCTATTCTTTTCGAATATGGCAATAGAAACTATTATTGGTGATTTACGATCATATAGAGA
>DUKZ01000014.1 GCA_013329045.1 Candidatus Woesearchaeota archaeon | reverse complement strand
GCATACAACGAACGTATGCGCTGCAAAGATGTATCGGGCAAGAATAGATGTTTTTTCGGAAGATTCCACATATAGATCACCTCATATATCAATTGCTAAGAAGTACCACTATATTAAAGTTTTGAAATTAAAGAGATATGCTATTAGAAGGAATCAAGACTTAGAAAGAATCAAGATCCTCAAGATTTTTAAGGTATCCTTTGTCACGAAGAGCCCTTACTTGCAATGGTCTGTATTTGAAGAGCACATCTCCTTTCTCATCCCCGCCAAACTCCCATGGTTCGACAATGACCACATCATTTTCCCGAACCCAAAGCCTTCGCTTGAGTCTTCCGGGAATGCGGCACACCCGGGTCTTTCCATCCATGCATCTCACCCTCACCCGTGAACTGCCAAGCCGCTGCTCAAGAATGCCGATGGTCTCATTTCCCCGTGGAAGACGAAGTCTTGCGAGTTCTTCCTCTGGATTGAGCGGTTCTTCTTTTTTCATCTGGATTTATGGAAGTGGGCATCCTTTAAAAATCTTTGCTATGGGAATCGACGAAGAAGAAGGCTGTCTGCTGCCTGGGAAAGAAGATTTTCGATCTGGGAGATCTCCTGAGCATCTCGGTATCTCTCTCCCGGGGCACGATCCTGTATATCATAGAATGACTGGAATGAATGGTCAATGGTGTGAATCTGTGCATTCCAGTAGATTACCTCAAATGCTGCCGGAAGATCATTTCTGATTAAAGAATGAATCCCAAATAGTGATGTGGCAGCGACAATCCCCCCCAGGACGAACAACATTCGCCAGTGAATTGATGATGGCATGAGACTGGGCTATTGATTCTGGATAGCCTGAGCTATCTTTCGGATAGTCAAGAAGAGCTCCTCTTGAGAGCACCCCTGCAAGGAAGACGGCATCATATTGTTCTGTAATAAGGTCCTCTGTCTGTTGTGCATCGCCGTCAATGAATTGTATTCCAAGTCTGTCAAAATCTGGAATGTTATGAGGTGAGCCTTTATTTAAGCCTGTCAATGAAAGGTTGCACAGCTCAGCTAATCCAGATTCTGCAAGATAATGCACCCCTCCCCGGTATGACGGGCCAACCTCCAGGATTTTTTGGATATCTGCGCCGATAAATAATTCCCTGCAAATTTCTGGGAGTGGAAGTGTGTGATCGACCGGATGAGCAAGAAAGCAACCAGCCAGAAGAAGGGAGATTGCCCGGATGGTGGGAAGCTCATAGCCTCTTCTTTGAACATGCCTGTTTCTTGCCTCAGCATAGTTTCTGTAGTTTGTTGGCATTCTCAATCCTGATTCAGTGATGTTGAGTTCAATGCATTTCTCATCGAGATACTGTTCTAGGCTTCTGGCAACTCTTGAGGTAAAATTACGCATGATGTCCATCTCTCCCATCCGATTCTCGAAGGTAATCTGCTGGGCAGAGATTTCTATTTGTCTTTGTTCTTCTGCTCTTCTCGCTTCTAACATTCGCCTTGCTCGTCTGTCATTATCGATTGCTTGTTCCCTATCATGGCAAGTATCCAGGTATCCTCTTCTAAAATTTTGATATGCATCATCCAGGAATGCCATCATCTGTCGTGTCTGCCCCATCTGTTCAAAGTTCAAGCGCGGCTCGTTGGGGGCTAGCCATAACCTTTTTTGTTTGTCAAGAAGAAAGGCCAATGTCGCATGGACAGAACGATTGCTTTTCATGAGGCTGTCTAGTGATGCTATCTTCTCATCATACACCAGAATCTCTTCTTGCAAACTGCCCTGTTCTTGGGGATTATCTGCAATCATAAGAAGGGAGAACTCATGTTGATTATTAAATAATACCTTAAGATTCACTAGTGAGTTCGAAATAAATCCTTCTCCTGTCTTTCCCTTTGTTCTGGAGATCCACAATCTTGATGGATCCTATCTCACCAGTGCGAGCAACATGTGTCCCGCCATCAGGCTGGACATCAATATCCCCGATCTTTACCATCCGCACCTCTTTGATTTCTTCAGGAAGCCCTTTTGCAAGTTTTACTAGTGAAGGGTTTGCATCAATCTCTGCCCGGGTGATAAAGGATACCTCTATGGGGATATTTTCTTTGATCACCTCATTGACTTTCTGTTCATAAGAAGTCAAAAGGTCCCTGTCAAATTGGCCGACAGAAAAATCTATCCTTGTCTTGTCAAGGCCTAGCTGGTTTCCAGTAATAAGTGCGCCTGTTTCCTTGTTGATCAGCGCTGCGAGGATGTGTGTTGCAGTATGGTATTTCATGAAAGTATATCTTCGATTCCAATCAATCATCCCTGTTACTTTCTGCCCCGCCATAATTTCTGGTTTTCCTGCTGGATCGATTTCATGGGAGATATTTCCAGAGAATTTCCCGACAAACACGACAGGATACGTTGTCCCATCATCTCCCACAAGCGTGCCGGTATCATGCTGCTGGCCTCCGGATGTTGGATAAAAAGCAGTTTTATCAAGCACAACAAATTTGCTGTCAGAAACAGAGACAACAGTTGCAGAAAATTCCTTGAGGTAGCTGTCGGTTTGGTATAAGACCTCACCCATATGTTTCCTCCAGCCATTTTTCAGCATCAAGCGCAGCCATGCACCCAAATCCCGCTGCAGTGACTGCCTGCCGATACAAGGTGTCATGCACATCTCCTGCTGCAAAAACCCCTGGGACTGATGTCATCGTTGTATAAACAGGAATTCCATTGTTCATGAGGGGATGCAAAACAGCATAGCCTTTCTTGTCTAGTTCGATTTTTCCAGAGAAGAGACTCGTATTTGGTTCATGGCCAATCGCGATGAACATTCCCTCAACAGCAAGTGTTTTCTCTTTTCCTGTTTTCATATCTTTCAGGCGAATGCCGCTGACAAGGGATTCTCCAAGGATCTCTTCAACGGCGCTGTTCCACACCACTTCAATTTTTTCATGGGAGAGCACCCGATCCTGCATGATCTTTGATGCGCGAAAAGCATCCCGCCGATGGAGGATATATACTTTCGCTGCGAATTTGGTGAGCTGCAATGCTTCTTCCAATGCACTATCCCCGCCGCCGACAACCGCCACTGTTTTTCCTTTGAAGAGCGGGGCATCGCACGTCGCACAGCCCGATACCCCTCTGCCTTGCAATCGCTTCTCAGATTCCAGGCCCAGCCATTTGGCGGAGGCGCCAGTAGCGATGATGACAGTCCTTCCTGAATACTCTTTATCAGCAGTCTTTATAGCAAATGGTCTCTTGGAAAAATCCACACCTATCATTTCTGCTGTTTCAATTTGTCCACCAAACCGTTTTGCTTGGATTGAGAGGTCTTCCATCATCTTTGGACCATGTATCCCTGCAGGATATCCGGGGAAGTTCTCTACATCGCTTGTCAGCATGAGCTGTCCGCCGGGCTGGTTTCCTTCAAGGACGAGTGTTTTGAGTCCAGCCCGGGAAGCATAGATTGCTGCCGTCAAGCCAGCTGGTCCAGAACCGATAATGATCACATCATACATGAGAATAAGGGGCATCAGCAGATTTATAAACATTGTGTAAAAGGTGGCTTTGAAGAAAATAGTGGTGAGCATCCTCCTCCGAGGTTCTCTTAAAAGTGAAATGTAAGTCTGTGGGAGGGGTTGTGCAAAAACAATAGTTTTCGCGACCAGAAAGCAAAGCTTTCTGTGCACCTTACGGGAGGGGCCCGCACTCAAGAGGCGCTCTCAATGAACCGAGGGTGATACTCATCCGCGATAGCGAGATTTTCTACAAAGCCGTAAAAGGTTAGATTGAGGGGGTGGTGGTGATAAGTTCAATGTTTTGGTTCCTGATGTGCATGATGATCTCCCTGACCGACTGCACGAATTCTTTTATCCTTTCGCAAAGAAGCAGATAATGTTCTTTAGTGAATTCAGAGACGACTTTGTTGAGTTCTGCTAATCGCGCAAGCGCTATCTCCTTGAGATCTCCTAATTTTGGATAGGTAAGTTCTATTGCTTTAATTCCTTCAACAATGCTATAGAACTCCTTTTTCAGAGATTCGATCTTATCAAGGACAGCATTTTTCTCGATGATAATGGTAATAGCATCATTATGGGCGGATATTGATTCAATGACGGTATTATCATGGAGGTCTATGAGGGTATAATCAGAGAAAACAGGGAGGCTGTCCCATCGCTCAAGCTTGGCAGTCTTGAGATCTTTTAGCCATGGCTTCATGGTAAGGCGTGATTTGAGATATCCAATCATCCCGCCAAATTGGTTGAGGATATCCATGCGTTTGACACCGTCTTTTTTCCAAAATAATCGTTTGATGAGCTCTTTTGGAGAATAAAACAGGCGGTATCCCTTTAACAATTCCTGCTGTTTTGAGTAGGGAGAGGAGTGTTTTGTTGCAACGACATGGTTGCCATCAAACAGGTAGTCTTCCACTTCCATCTTCCCGACTTTTTTGAGCACTTCTCCATGCAGATAATGCTGGTCATACGCCCGGCTTCCGATTGAGGGGGTGATATATGTGATCTGTATTGATGTCGCTTTGCACTCGTCTCGAAGGTACTCAACTGTCTCTTTGAGCCCATATTTCCCGTCATTTCTTGTCCATGGCTGCTCGTCATAATGGATCATCATGGGCCGAGGGCTAATGCCCGCTGCGCGAAGAGCAAGGAATGCCTCCTTTGTCTTTTCTGCGCTCTGTCCCTTGCTCACAAGCTCCGCATTGAGATCCTCGATGCCAAACCATATTGCTTTGAATCCCGCAGATCGCATCTTTGGAAGTATTCCTTTATCATGGACAATGCTTCGAAGTGTTCCTTCTGTCGCATAGCTAATGACGCTCCCAACGCTCCTGCCGGCATGCCTCCCTTTCTCGATCTTTGTCTCAACGAGTACGTCAGTGAGCTCCCGCAGCCATACCTTGTTGACAAATGCGGAATCATCCGTGCCAAAAAAAGTGGTGATGCCAGTTTCTTCTACTAGCTGCTTTATTTCATCTGCGAGAGCCTTGGCTGATTTGGTCCGGATTTTTCGTTGGTTATAAGCAGGGATGGGACAATAGGAACAGGTTTCAACGCACCCATGAGAGGTGATAAGAGAGAGCACTCTCCCAAATCGAGATACCCGATTGAGTGGTAAAGGGCTGGGAGAAAGAGTTTTTTTCTTATGTTTTGGCTCGAGAAGCGAGAGCCCAAGGAGTGGGCTTGGCAATTCTTCCAGGTTTGAAAGGAGACGCTGTGTTCCTGTATTCACTAGTTTTCCTTTATGGAAGAACATGATGCCAAGGATATGGTGGAGCCCTCCTTCTTCATTCACCCTGTTGAATGTTTCTCGGAGATGCTCTCCCTCCTCTCGGACGTTCATCAAGAGTTCCATCAATTCTAAGAGGATATACTCTTCTCCCTGGACAACGATGTCAGCTTGGGGTTTTTTCTTGAGGAAAAAGTGTGCTGGTTCATAGATTGCCTTTGCTCCTCCAGCAATGAGGAGCGGGCGTTCTTTCATCGTCCACGCATCGCCAAGGAGGGCGTACATCTCTTTTGAATGTATT
This sequence comes from Candidatus Woesearchaeota archaeon, assembly GCA_013329045.1. Classification (GTDB taxonomy): domain Archaea; phylum Nanobdellota; class Nanobdellia; order Woesearchaeales; family UBA9989; genus UBA9989; species UBA9989 sp9989u. Next base: position 12,997 of record DUKZ01000014.1, on the reverse strand, counting down.
TGCATGCCGGAGATCAGCACAACCTCAGGTGGCTCTCCATCGAGAAGAGTAGTAGAAGGCCGCACATTCGGTGTCCATTGCTGGAGGACAACCCTCACATGGGAAAATCCTGCAGCAGAGAGCGCGGAAGCAATCGCGCGGGGTCCAAGAGGGATGAGTTTCACATCGGCAAAGAGAAAAGGCCCAACCCTCGTGCGATAATCAAATGACTGGAAGATAACTATTCGTGTATCATCAGCTGCCTGTGAAAGACGTTTTTCGATTGATTGGAATTCACCGTCAGGAAGAAAGATATCTCCCTTAGGTCTTGATTTGAGTTCCATGGGTGCCATATGCTCAGGATATATATAAGGATAATGGAAGAAATAAAGGATGATCTTAAAAAAAGCTCAATCCTCAAGGTCAGGCTCATCTTTTGATTTGATCTCTTTCATTTTCTTCGTGATGGGGATTTTTTGCCCGCATTCAGTGCAGGAGAAGACATATGCCTGCACTCCCTGGAAGTTTTTTCTTTTATAAAGAGTCGTTGCTTCTCCCTCTTTTTTGCAATGGGGGCAGGTATAGATGATAATGAGTTGCTGTGATTCATCGTGGGTCTTCATATCCTCAGTAAAGCCGCACGCTGGGCAGACATATTCTTTAGCTCTCATCTTCACTTTGCCTTTTTCGACTGGCTTGCCAAGCTTGGCCTTATGGCATTTTTGGCATTCTTGCTTGTTGACCCATGCAATGATCTTGCCATCACCATTTGATCTCCGAGTAAAATAAAGAAGGTTGTCCATGTTTTCTGGAAGTTTGCTCATTGATATCACCAATCCCGCAAGAAACCCTGTGCTTAAATAGTTTTTCTTTAGGAAGGGTTTGAAGAAAATAGTGGTGAGCATCAGGTTCTGCCCGCAATCTTACTCTTCCCAAAGTGCAAGCCCAACGTGCATGGACTCTTCACTCGATTGCTTTCAATTCTTTGAAGAAAAAGCGTTTCAATTGGTGCCTATAAAGGAAGATGAACCCTCCAGCACCAAGAAAGATGCCAAGGAACACAAAACCGAGTGTTGGATGGGTATGGATGGTGCTCAGGATATCCCCAAAGAATGTTTGAAGGAGGATCATAGGGACCAGGATGATTGCTGTGGTGATAAAAAACTTGTTATAGGTCATCTTTGATGTTCCACAGAAAAATGAGACGATAGTCCCGGGGAAAAGAGGAATGCATCGAGCGAGAAGAAGGGCAGATGTCCCGCGTTTTTTGAAGAATGCAACAAAATGGTTGACTTCTTTTTTATCAAAGAGGGATAGGGCTATGTCTTTTCCTGCCCGGCGTGCGAAAAAGAACATTGCAGAATCGCTCAATGTATAACCAATGAAGGTGTAAAGAGCGCCATAGAACGTGCCAAAGAGGAACCCGGATGCGATCACTAGTGGGGCTGCTGGAATGATGGAGATGATGCCAAGAAAGAGCAGCAATACCACATAGAAGAGCGGTCCTAAGGGGCCTGAACGGTGAAGGTATTCCTCAATGATCTGGTAGCTGCTAGACCCCCTGGCTTGTGAGAGCAGTGTTATGACCAGGAGTGCCATGAGGAAGATGACGACAAGAAGCACAGTTCCGATATGTCGATGATGCTTCATGACAATCCTCTTTTCAGCTCGATGCTCACCGCTTTTTCCATTGTTCTAATCTGGCGCGGACAAAGCTCATATCCATAACCCTTCTCGGTGCAATATTTAATAATGTTTCTTTTCTCTTCATCAGAGGCATACTTCACGACAATTACGACCCCCTTTCTGGATGGATGGAGCACACTATACATTTGGAGGTCATGTTTTACCTCGTCTGCAAGAGTGTATAAAGAAGCGAGCCGTTCTGGTGCTTTCTTGATGGCAGCGCCAAGAAGAGAAGGTAAGTTGATGCCTGCAGGCAGTTGTATGTCGTCCCGGGTTGTTCCGATAAATCCACCCATCCCATAATTGACGATTTTCCATTTTCCAAAAGAGCAAATGACAAGGTCTCCGTAGCATTGCTCAGAAAATGATGGGGAGATATCCTCAATGAGGAATATTCCTGTGTGGTCACACGCGTCCCGAATCGATTTCATATCCTGGTGGGCAAAATAGCCGGCGATCGTTTGGATGAGAAGGCATGCGTGTGGATGCTCAGGAAGGGATGAAGGGTCAATGAGTCCATGGTCTGTCTTCAGCCAGGCAACAGCCAATCCAGCTTTCCGTGAGAACTCTTCATACCGCATCCACCCGCCTTCATCAGCAAGGAGAACGCTTGTATGGCCCTTCTCTTTGGCAGCTTGCAATGCCAGCTTTATTGCCGTGTTTCCTCGATCCGTGAGGCAAAGATGGGTGCATCCAGTGAGCATAGTGATAAGATGGGATATCTCATTGTCTTGATGCATAAGGGAAAAAAAGGGAAGGAACTTAAAAAACATATAGTTTCTTAGTGAAAAATGATGGAAGACACAGCAGAGAGTGGAGCATCACCCCTCCCTCTTGTCAAGCAGGTCATTGGATTATATGACCATGGAATGCGGGCATTTCTGACGATGCCTTACTCATTGGTTGAATTTGATTATAGTAATCCGGACCGGCCGGAATATGCATACCGTGACACCCGTATCTTTGCTGAGGTGATAAGCACTGGTTTGGTTGCGCTAACCGTATCAGTTCCGTTTATTGTAGGAGTCAACTCTGAGGAGCACCGGTATCTACTAGGAATCCCAGCTATGGTAATCCTGGGGAACGTTGCTTACCGGACGTCATTGAGCATCGCAAAGAGGGTAGAGGAAAGAAAGAGCAGAAGAGAAGCTCAAAGGACAGGTGATGATTCATTAGAAAGTAAGGTGGAGTGTGCATGACGTATTATGATACTATCTCTTCAGGATATGATGAGCTCCATGGAGAAGAACAGAAAAGAAAGGTGAGATCTGCAAAGGAAATGCTCCGGGAGAATGGTGTACGGATCAATAAGGGCTCGCTTATTCTTGATGTGGGCGCTGGAACCGGCATCTCTTCTGATTTTCCCTGCAGGGTGATTAGCATTGACCCAAGCGTCGAGTTGGTAGCGCAATGCCAAGCGCTCCACATGCAGGGGATAGGTGAAGCATTGCCGTTCAAGGATAATATGTTTGATCTTGTGCTGTGCATGACCGCAATTCATAATTTCTCTGATTGGAAGAAGGGTATTGAGGAGATGATGAGAGTGGCAAAAGACAAGATGATAATATCTGTACTAAAAAAGTCAGCACACTTTATTCAGATAAGCGATGCATTGCTGCCTTACTGCCTTGCAAAACGGGATGATCCCCATGATGAAATATTTCTCCTTGCAGCTCTGAAGAAAATAGGGTCATTGCCTGTATACGAGCACTATCAATGAATAATCTGGGTAGTAAGGGGGTTGTCCCTTACGGGGAATGCTGCCTTGCTAAGCATTTCTGAGTGCAAGTTTGGCAATGACTGGGGCTTCTGGAGAGTTTTTCTTCAGAGCATCACCTTGCGAAACACATTTAAATGATGACCTTGAGAGTCCTTTTTATGGCAGACGAAAATGAAATAAGGACGCTAGCAGAGAATCTCCTGCGCCTCAGGACAGCTAGTTCTATGGCAGACGCAATGGAAAAGGCACAAAGTATCCTGACGATCACTGCAACAAACAGGCAGCAGATGAAAGAAGCATCTCCAAATCAGGCAACAATCGCAGAAGAAAGATCACAGCATGATCCAAAAGAGCAAAGAGGAGCAATGGAGACGAGAACTTCTAAGATGGCAGCAAAGAGTCCAGAGGATGCTCTCGGTGCGACAATCCAGGAGCTCATGGCACGCCGGCAGGATCTTGATCTATAATAGAGATATAGAGATAGATAGCAGGTATATGAGAAAGATAAAGAAAGATAAATGACACCAGTCAAGCGCTGTCTTCAATAAACTGTTCAAAATAGAAACTATCAGTTCTTAATAAAGAAAAAAATAATGAAGAAAAAATAGCATCTCTAAAATATAAATGTTTATATACAGTTTGACACTACTATTCAATAACTATGAAGGGGGATATACTTATTGTATTTGTAGTATTTGTGCTCCTTGCAGCTCTAGTCTCTGCTAATCCGATTCTGACAGCAATCCCTGACAGGACGGTGAGTGAGGGTTCTGAAGTAAGGATCCAGCTCACTGCAACAGGGGCAGACAGCGGTGAGCGTTCTTTTTTGACAAACGCTACATCCGGAAGGTTTAGCACCGCACAATTTGATGAAACCGAAGGCCTGTTCATCTGGATTCCAACATACAATGATGCCGGGACATACCTCATTAATTTCACTGCGAGGGATAGTAATTCATCAGACAATCAATTGGCAAGAATCATCGTCCAGAATGCCATAGAGCCAACCCTTTCATTCAATAAGATCACGCTTGGCGGACCAACGATTGAACGAAGCAATAGGCGGTTGAATTTTGAGAGCAAGGTGAGCCAGACATTCACCATAAGGAATGCAGGAAGCCGCCCGGTGACGAATCTTTCATTCTTTGCAAGCCCCTCTCCTTATGATTACAATATCACATTCAAAGCTGCTGTCACATCACTCGCCCCGGGAGCATCAGCTCAGGTTGAGATAGCAGCCAGGGTCCCAGAGGCACTCGATGCAGTAGATCGGGAGCAAAATGCCGTTCCTGTACTCATCGGCCAGGTGATCGCATCAGCAAAAGACCCTGATAACCGGGATATTTCCCAATCCGTTGAGTTATCCATGCAGGCAAAGAACCATCTTCGGATCATTGATGTCAACGCGATTATCAATGGCAAGAGGAAAAATGCTGATGATGGAGAGATATTCCATGATATCAAGCCAGGCGACACAATTGAGATAGAGGTGGAGGTGGAAAATAATTTCCCCAATGATGATGCCCTGGATTTTAGCATCGAAAATGTCAAGGTGCGCGCCGATGCAGATGATAGGTACTTTAAGATCGATGATTATGAGACCATGGGCACGATCCGAAGAGATAATTCTGATAAGATCCTCTTTTCTTATGTTGTAGATGATGATGTGGAGGATTCAACGTATGATGTGGTGATCAGCGCGACTGGCAGGGACGAGAATCGGGCAAACCATGGGGATAAGATGTCAATTAGTTTTGAGGTAGATATCCCCTCTGATTACCTCACCATCTATAGTTCAGGGGCATCGCCGGAGAGCATAGGATGCGCGAGGTCAACAGATATTGGTGTTACAATCTTGAATTCTGGCGACAATAAACAGCGGCGCGCAATAATCAAGCTGGAGAGCGCCCAGCTTGGAATAAAGGAGACGAGCGGCACCTTTGAGGTTGATACGGGTGATCGGGCAACCCGATCGTTCCATGTGAAGATTCCAGATGATACAAGTGAGGGCGATTATGGTATTGAGGCGCAGGTGTATTATGATACGAATGTGCCAAGCGATGGGGATATTATCAATGTCCATGTCCTGCCATGCAGCCAAGATGTTGTAGTAAACCCGCCAGAAGAATCCTCAGGGGAGCCCAAAGAAGGCTCTACCCAGGAAGAAGAGCCAACTGAATCTGAGATCATCGAGGATATTCCAGAAGAAAATGCGTCCATTGCCCCAGGAACAAATCCACTCCCAGTCCAGCCCCAAGGGGGAGATGTTCTGCCCTATGTAGGTCTTCTTTTTGTCGTGGTCATCATCCTGATGGTCCTAGCAGCGCTTCTTGTCAATAAGATGAGAAGGGCGCGAAGATAAGTGTGCGAAGATAAGTTCAGAGAATAAACATTTCTAAGTTTTCTCTAAGTTTTCTTGATCATTTCTATGTCTTCTCTATAAGAGAAAAGTTTATATATGCCCCCACCTCCATTGGGGAGGAGGGACGAGACATGAGAAAAATTATCGAAAGGATCAAAAGGTCACTCGCTGGAGGATCTTATGAGGAATCCGAGCCAAAGATCGACGAGACATATGTGGAGATTTCTGGCAAAACCTTCAATGACCGCAAAGACACCATCATGGTGCGTCCGTTCACGTTAGATGATTTCTCTGATATCAAGGATGTCCTCGATGCCCTTCGTGATGGGAAGACCATAGCGCTCATAAACATCAAGCCATTGAGAGACAAGGATATAGTTGAGCTAAAAAGAGCGATTGGTAAGCTAAAAAAGACAACTGATGCGATCGAAGGGGATATTGCAGGCTTTGGTGAAGACTGGATCGCTGTCGTTCCTGCTTTTGCTAAGATCCATAGGGATAAAGAGACAAAGGCGGTCAAGGGCGATGAAGAAGGAAAGAAAGAGCCAGCCCCTGGAAAGAAGAGGATGCCTGAATCCCGTGATGACGACGATGCAAAGATCACTGTTTTAGAGGATTAGTTTCTCCGAAAACCTTTTATATCCAGAAAAGAGCAAGAGCACATGGGCGAGGAAGAACGCGTAGAGACACTCGAGAACCAGAAATGCCCGCTGTGTGGTAAAGATACCATGACCCTGGCCCAGGTAGAAAAAGATATTCCATTCTTTGGCAAGACATTCATGTTTTCTATGACCTGCTCATCATGCAAGTATCACAAGGCTGATGTGGAATCTGCAGAGGCAAAGGAACCTTGTAAGTACACGTTTGAGATTACATCCGAAGAGGACATGAAAGTGAGGGTAGTCAAGAGCGCTGAAGCGACAGTCAAGATACCTCATATGATCTCCATGGAGCCAGGGGAAATATCAAACGGATTTATCTCAAATATTGAAGGGTTGCTGGACCGTTTTAAGAAGATCATAGAGCAGGCAAAGGAAACTGAGGAAGATCCCGATGCCCAAAAGAAAGCCAAGAGCATGCTCAAGAAGATCCAGCGCGCAAAGTGGGGCCAGGAACGCTTGAAGATCATTATTGAAGATAAGTCAGGAAATTCTGCGATTATTTCTGAGAAGGCTCAGAAGAGCAAGATATAATTGTATAGAGGGGTTGGAGGGAATTCAAATGAAAGAGCTCAATTTAAGATACGGGGTAAATCCTCAACAAAAAGGCGCTGTTGTGAGAGCAGAAAGACTGCCATTTACCGTTGTAAATGGATCACCAGGATACATCAACCTTCTTGACGCATTAAGCAGTTGGCAATTGGTCACGGAATTGAAGGCCGCAACAGGCTTGGTCGCTGCTGCATCATTCAAGCATGTCAGTCCTGCTGGAGTGGCACTTGGCCGGCCAATAAGTGATGATTTCGCACGGGCATATAATGCAGGGGATACTGATTTGTCATCACCAGTAGCTCAGGCGTTTGTGCGGGCAAGGATGGGCGATCCTACTGCATCATATGGAGATATCCTCAGCTTTAGTGATCCTGTTGATGTGCCAACTGCTGAGTTGATCAGAAGGGAAGTTTCGGATGGAATTATAGCCCCTGGCTATGCACCCGGGGCAGTGGGCATCCTTCAGCAAAAGAAGGGAGGTAAATATCTTATAGTAGAGATGGATCCGGCATACGAATTCCCTGAGACTGAACAAAGAACCATTCTTGGCGTCGAATTTACGCAACAAAGGAATCCTTATATCCCTGATATGAATGATCTTGGGCAAGTCTTTCCTGAGGGCAGTGTTCTTCCAGATAGCGCAAAGCTTGATATTGTGGTTGCTCAATTGGCTTTGAAATATACCCAGTCAAATTCTGTTGCTTATACATCTGATGGCCAAGCAATTGCCATAGCGCCAGGCCAGCAATCAAGGATTCATTGCACAAGGCTTGCAACCAGCAAAGCAGAAAATTGGATGCTCCGATTTCACCCTGTTGTGCAGGATCTTCCATTTAGGGATGGCCTCTCTCGCGCAGAGCGGAATACTGCCATTGATGTTTACCTCAATAAGGAAAAAAGTGAGGGGGATTGGGACTATCTAAGTATGGTAATAAGTAATACACCTCGAGAATTAGATGAGCTCGGGCGATCGTTCTGGCTAGAACAGTGGGAAGGGCTTGTTCTCGCATCTGATGGGTTCTTTCCATTCAGGGATAATATTGACCGCGCTGCGCTCCTTGGGACAAGGTATGTCGTGCATCCGGGAGGTTCGATCAGGGATGCTGAGATCAAAGCAGCAATAGATGAGCATGATATGATCATGGTACTCACCGGAACGAGGCTCTTTCATCATTGACCGGGTTTGTAGAAAATAGTGGTGAGCATCATCTTCCGAGGTTCTCTTAAAAGTGAAATGTAAGTCTGTGAGGGGGGTTGGACCTGCGAAAATATAGTTTTCGCGACCCAAAAGCTTTGCTTTTGGTGGACTTCGGGAGGGACCCGGCACCCAAAAAATAATATCAATGAACCGAGGTTGATGCTCACCCGCGAAGCGAGATTTTCTACAAAGCATTATTGACCAAAACCCTTAAATATTCCCCCCATGTTGTCAGTCTATGGGTATTGGCATAATTGTTGGGTCAGATTTCCAGGGTTGGGAAAAGCTCTCTTCTCCAGAGATGGTCAAGACACCGCAAGGCACGGTGCCGGTTTTCTCCTGGAAAAATTTTTCGATCATCCAAAGGCATGGTGAGCATCATTCCATCCCTCCCCATGCAATAGACTATCATGCCAATCTGCTCGCATTCAAGCAGCTTGGTATATCTTCAGTTGTTGGGTGCAGTTCTGTTGGTTCATTGAAAGAGTTCATCCCCCCGGGATCAATCATCATCCCGGATGACTTCATTTCCCTTTCTAGCAGGGCAACAATTTTCGACAAGGAAACAATACATATCATTCCGCACCTTGATAGAGAGCTAAGGGGGAGGATCATTGCCGCAGCAAAGAAAGCAAGAGTGGAAGTAAAAGAAAAAGGAGTCTATTTCCAGACGCTTGGACCAAGGCTCGAGACAAAGGCGGAGATCAGGATGATCAAGCAGTTCGCTGATGTGGTTGGTATGACTATGGGAAGCGAAGCGACGATTGCTCAGGAGCTTGGTTTGAAATATATCTCTATCTGTAAAGTGGCAAATTTTGCCCATGGCATCGGAGAAGAGAAACTCAACTTTCAAGTGATCAGGGATAATGCCAAAAAGAACCGGGAGGACCTGCTCAAGATAATTGATGCAGTAGAGGGACTATGAGTTTGCTCATAAAGAATGTTTTGCTGGAGGGAAGAATAGTTGATGTGCTCATCGAAGCAAACAAGATCAAACAGATTAGCCAGAAGAGTAGTGCCAAGGCAGAAAGGGTCATTGATGGGACAAATAAGGCAATAATCCCAGGCCTTGTCAATTCCCACACTCATGCGGCAATGACCCTTCTTCGGGGGTATGGTGATGATATGAATCTGATGGAATGGCTCCAGGAGAAGATCTGGCCGATCGAGGCAAAGCTCACAGCAGAGGATATTTATTGGGGCACAAAATTTGCCTGTCTAGAGATGATCAAGACCGGGACGACCTGTTTTCATGATATGTATTGGTTCCCAGAAGCTCAGCATAAGGCTGTAGAAGAGATGGGCATGAGAGCGGTGCTAGACTACACATTCTTTGATAATAACGACAAAGAAAAGAGAAAGAAGGTGATGGAAGAAGCGCCGGGAATCATCCAGAGACTGCACACTAAAAATCCCCGGATAAAGATGGCTCTTGGGCCTCATGCTATCTACACCGTCAGCAAAGAAGGGCTGCAATGGGCGATGAGGTTTGCAACAGAAAAGGGATTGCTCGTCCATTTCCACCTGTGCGAGACAAAGTCAGAAGTGGATGATTGTATCAAAACTCATGGAAAGAAACCAATCCCACTCCTTGAAGAATGGGGATTCCTGCAGCCAAATCTGATTACTGCCCATAGCGTCTGGCTGGATGATGAAGACATACAGATCCTGAAAAAGCATGATGTCAAGGTTGTCCACAACCCTACAGCGAACATGAAATTGGCGATTGGCAAGGCCTTCAGGTTCAAGCAGCTGCAGGAAGCGGGGCTGCTGATCGGTCTTGGGACAGATGGTGTTGCATCGAACAACAACCTTGACATGTTTGAGATCATGAAGATCGCAGCGCTCCTCCAGAAATTTTCCTATGATGATCCAACCCTCCTCAAGGCGCATGAGGCTTTTGAGCTGGCAACAAAGAATGGGTATCAGATTCTCGGAATTGATGCAGGGACAATAGAAGAGGGAAAGCTAGCTGATCTCTCCCTCATAGATCTGGATCACCCAGCGCTCATCCCCCTTCACAATCTCGCAAGCAATATCGTTTATGCAGGGAATGGTGATTGTGTGGATACGGTCATCATCGATGGCAAAGTAATCATGGAAAACCGAAAAGTCGCAGGAGAAGAGGAAATAAAGAAAAGATTTATTAAGGCAGTTTCCCGCCTGACATGAATGCTCAGAAGACTTTTTCGCTCAGTCTTTCCTTCAAAAAGGAAAGGGAAGCACCCATTGTCGGAAAACCGCTCTCCCCAGCCAGAGATCCATGCTGGTGAGATTCTTGACCTGATGATTGACCAGGAAGGCTCTAGAGGGATAAATGTTGGAACCTATAAGGGGATGAAAATCCATGTCCCAAATGCAGATCTGGGCCAGGTGGTCAAAGTGAAGATCACCAAGGTGCATGGCAGCAAGGCGAATGCGATAATTGTCGGTGAAAAGAAGAAAGGGAAGCTGTTCTAATGACCATAAAAGACAAGATTCTTGATGGACTGCGCGCTGTGCTCGACCCTGAGATACATATCGATGTCGTGACTTTAGAGCTCATCCGCGACGTTGCGATTGATGAGGAAAAAGTGACTGTTCTCATGACTCTCACATCGCCCCTGTGCCCGTATGGCCCGATGCTGATGGAAGAAGTGAAGACAAAAGCAGAGGAAGTGTCTGGAAAGACTGTCCAGATCGAGCTCACGTTTGATCCCCCCTGGGAACCTTCGCAGGATTTGAGGGATTCGTTGATGTATGGTTAGAGGGGCAATCTTTTAAAATTTTTTTCCCAGTATTCTTGAGCGTAGTTGATTGTAGCTTCTATGTCAGGATCAGGTTCTAGCTTTTCTGCTGAAAAATGACCTGTGGTAGAAAGCACCCTTGCGAGTGACATTGCAGTTACAAGGACGCGGGGTGTATCACACAATAGCTCCTCCCGCCATGCAGGATCGGATGGTCCAAGAAGTGCAAGATATGTCTCGATAACTGTGCCAAGGGAGTGATTATGCTCTCTTGGTTGGAAGAGATAGAGCGCAGGATCCGAGGAAGTAACATCCCAATATGTCCTGGCACGAATGGAATAGGCAAGAATCTTAAGGAGACTATCAGGAACATTCTCGCATCGGCACGCCATCCCATCCGGCCTCGTTGGCATTCCAGACAAGGGAAAATGCAGCAAGGAAAAATCCTCCCCCCGATACCTGATGTCTACTGCAAACGCTCCGATTGAAAAAATATCTGTATCCCTGATATCTGCAAAAAGTAATGGCCCTTGATGGACATACTGCTGGACATGAGTCATTATGATCTAGTTATGATCTAGTCTAACGGAACTTCAACACCTTTCTTTTCAGGCATTTGGGGGGGTCCTGCAGCTTTTTTGAGCTTATCTGCCATATCAGTTTTTTCCCAGGTAAAGTCAGGATCATCTCTCCCAAAATGCCCATACGCTGCAGTTTTCTTGAAGATTGGCCTTCTGAGTTTGAGATGGTCAATGATTCGTGCCGGTTTGAGAGGAAAGTTGCTTTTTACCAGCGCCTCAATTTTCTCTTCAGGGATCTTATTTGTTCCAAAGCAATGAACAAGAACAGAAATAGGCTCCGCTACGCCGATGCAATAAGATAATTGGACTTCGCATTTATCTGCGAGGCCTGCGGCAACAATATTTTTTGCAATGTACCTTCCCATATAAGCACCGGACCTGTCAACTTTTGAGGGGTCTTTTCCAGAGAATGCACCACCTCCATGGCTCCCATGCCCGCCGTAGGTGTCAACGATGATCTTCCTTCCCGTCAAACCGCTGTCAGCAACAGGCCCGCCAAGAATGAATTTTCCTGTTCCATTGATAAAGAGTTTTGTCTTTGCATCCATCCACTTCCCGCACACAGGCAGGATGACTTTTTCCTTTATCTCCTCTTTGAGGTGTTCTTCGGTAATTGTTTCACCATGCTGGCAGGCAATGACCACAGCATCAACACGGATCGGTTTGCCATCCTCATATTCAACAGTCACTTGTGATTTGCCGTCTGGGCGAAGATCCTGAACAATCCTTTTCTTTCGAACTTCAGCCAGCCGTTTAGTGAGCTTATGTGCAAGGACGATTGGTAATGGCATGTATTCTGGTGTTTCATTTGTTGCATACCCAAACATCATGCCTTGGTCGCCAGCTCCTTGTTCGTGCGCGTTGGATTCATCAACACCCTGAGCAATGTCTGGTGATTGTTCAGAGATAGAGGCAAGAACTCCGCACCCATCGCAATCAAATCCGAAGCTTGGATCATCATAGCCAATCTCTTTTATGGTGTCCCTGACAACCTTCTGGATGTCAATGTATGTTCTTGTGGTCATCTCTCCTGCCACAACAACAATCCCTGTTTTTGTGAGAGTTTCTATAGCAACGCGGGACATCGGGTCATCTTTGATTGCCGCATCAAGAATAGCATCACTGATCTGGTCACACATCTTGTCGGGGTGGCCTTCCGTTACTGATTCTGAAGTAAAAAAATAGTGTTTTCCTTTCATTCATAATCACCCATGCTGTCAATAAATGGTCTTTTTTTAAAGCTTGTTGTTCTTAATATGCTAGATTGAATAATCCTTTTAAGACATAAACAAAGAATTTACTACTTTATAGTAGTCTATTTTCCGAAAGATGCATGAGTATTTTGCTTTCAGTAAAAACTAATATTCTCATCTTATTTTCCCTGGAGTATCTTCTTTATCTCTTCATTGAATCTTTTAGCCCGCTCTACTGACGTTTTAGCCTTTGCTTTAATGACCACCTCTCTGGTGTTGTATGTGAACGTTGCCCTTTTTCCTTTTTCCCAAAAATAATGCTGTGTTGCATAACTCCTAAT
>DUKZ01000008.1 GCA_013329045.1 Candidatus Woesearchaeota archaeon | reverse complement strand
TTATTTAAGAGATTAGCTATAAGCCTTAAAATATGGTCTTGATTAGGAACTCTTGTTTCTGCATCACCGCCAATGAGATTGTCATAGGCGCCAACGGAAAGACGAAGGCCGTTTCCATTAAACAGATCAATCACCCCCTGTGCTTGCTCTGGACCAAAATCCTCATATTCAAGATGTGTTGCGATGTGGTCATTTCTTGTTCCACCCTGGCGAAAGACACACACTTCAATGCCCTGTGCGCCAATTTCTCTTGTTCGTTCAATAACTTCCTGTAATGTCCTGCCAGGAAAGGCAGAACTCATCACCCAGATTGGATTGTCCATTTTATAACCTCCCTCCATTATCTTCTAATAAGCCCATCACTGTTGCTTCTAGTTCTCCTGCTTGTTCAGGTACATATGTTGCGTCTACAGGAACCCCTCCACGAAGATGGCTTTCTGCAACCTTAAAGGCATTCCACAATGATATAGCCCCATCTTGCAGGGTCATAATTTCTCCTGCGAGAGGATCAGCCTGGACACCATAAACTCGCCCTGCAACCTGCTCAATGAAATCGCCGTAAATAGCAGCGAGCCAGTGCTCGAAGCCTTCCCCATGTTCTCCAGGTGATCTCATTGCTCTTTTTGCCAACGGTGAGAACCACTGAGCGTTCGGATCTCTTGACCAGATCTGAGCTGGAGCAGATTTGCTTCTCACAATCAAGCTCTCTGCAGAACCATTGATTGTGGTATTTGCCCACTGCAGCGATCGTTCATCCCCGTCCAATCTAAGTTCGTGTGTGTTGCCCCATCCTGCAGCAACCTGAGACCAGTATCCAGAACCTAAAACTTCATTACCCTGTCCATCGGTAAGAGTGAAGAGCACTTGCCCATAATTTTCCACCTGACGATCTTCCGTTGTTATTAGATCACCATCTATTATCGTGCCAGCGTTCCTCTTCAGGTTTGCTGTAATAGACGCGAGTTCCATCCCAGAAACGTATCGAACATCGCTGAGGCAATGAGTTGCTCCCAAATCAAACGTAACACCCATAATACCTGATCCTTCTTCAGTCAGGCGCCATACCTTACTTTCCGGTAAGCCAAGTGTCCATCCCTGCGGATAAAATGCATGGACACCATTAATTGTCCCTACTGCGCCACTAGCCCTTTGTGCTCGCATCTCCCTCACGCAAGGCGATCCTGAATAAGTAAAAGTCACGGCAGTAACAAGATCATTTTCTGCAGCCAGCTCTGCTTGCTGGACAGCTTGTAGTGGGGTGATCGCATTTGGCTTATCAACGATGACATGGTAGCCTGCTTCCAATGCAGCTATGACCGCATCATGTTGTCTTCTGTTTGGCAAACGAATAGAGACTGCATGGATGCCATCTTCTCTTCCCGTTTCTCCTTCGAGCATTTCAGCATAAGAACGATAAGGCCTGGAAATGCCTCTCATCCTTCCTGCTTCAAGAGACTTATTTGGATCTGAAGAAAGTGCAGAAGCAACAACCCGATAAAGAATAGGCCTGCCATCAGATGCCAAACCGCTTTTCATTGCTATTGCTGTATCGTGATGTTGTCCAATGAAGCCACCAGCTCCACCAATAATGCCTAGATTAATGATGTATGGTTCTGCCATTTTCCCCTCCCTCCTTCTTCAAGGAGAACTTTGAAGTAGAAAAAAGAAAGAAATATATACTTAATCCCAATACTCTATATATCCACATATAAACATATAGTAGGGGGTTTTATGCGAAGAAAAATCATGCTGCTTGGGGGAACCACACATGTCTTATCCCTGCCAATGGCCTGGGTAAAAGAACAAGGATTAAAGAAAGGGAGCGAAGTTGAGATTTCCACTGCTGGAAAAAACCTTCTTATCCACAGCGAAGAGATAAAGAAAAAATCTAAAATAACGCTGACCGTAAAAAAAGGAGAGCTCTTTCTTCGTAGGTATTTAACCATGCTCTACATCATGGGCTATGATGAAATTGAGATCAGGTTTGAAGAAAAAGCCCACATTGCACGATTAAAAGACAGGTTGTATGAATTATTGGGTTTTGAGCTAGTTGAACAAAGCGACCATCATTATGTGATCAAGAATGTGGCATCAACCATAGAAGATGAAATGCCCGTCATGCTCAAGCGGACATTTTTCATGGTTGGCCAAATAGCAAAAGACATTGGGGAAGCGTATCAGAAAAAAGATCTTGATAAGCTGCAGGAATGTGCAGACATGGAGCCTCTTGTTGACCGGATCACTAATTTTTGCAAGCGGGCAATAAACAAGGAAGGAGAATCAGAGAGGAGCAAAGCAACGTATCTTTTCATGATCATCGAGAACCTTGAAAAAATCAGTGATTATTATGCACGGCTCTGCACCTATCTTGTCCACCAAAAAATTTCCCCTTCCCTCTCCATAAAAAAGCTTATGGATAAATTGGCATCATTATTCTCTGACCTGATGCACCTTTTCTATAATTTTGACAGGAAAAAATTGCCGGAATTCAAGAAAAAGCGGGTTGCATTAGCGCAAGATATCGAAAAAAGCTTTACCTCATCCACGGGGGCGCAGGCACGAATCCTATCTTCTCTCTCAGCTGTTCTGGAAACGGAAATGGACATTGAGCTGATGCTGGTATTTCTGTGAGCTGGCCGTTTCTTTGCTGGCAGTCATACACCTCACATGCGTAAGGTTCCAGTTGAGGAAACATCTGGAGGAGGCATTCCTGGACTTCGTAGTGGTGGGTTGAAAACAATAACCTGGCAAAACTTTCCGCGAGTATTTGCGCCGACTCCACGCCTTCCATGAGCGCATCCATTGCAGTCTTCGTGAAATGCCATGCGCGGCGGTATTCCATGCGTGATGCATACGCCAGCGCGCTCGAGACGCACTGCAATGGTTTGAGGAGATAGTATCTAGCTTCGAACAAATACCTTAATGCTCTCTTATCACCCTGCATATCTTCGGGAACGAGCGGGGCCATTGCCGCATCAATCACCTGAGCTTCAAAATAGCGTTCATCTAACATATTACCTACAGCCGGATCAGCGCAGAGCACCCCTAAAAAGAATAATGGATCGCCCATCGCAAGATGGCTGAAATCAAAGATGATCCCATTATTCGTAAAATTTGCCAGTTTTGGGTTTGTGTGCACCAGCCCGTGCGAGAGCTTTAGCGCCTGTTCATATACTGCTTGACCATACTCCTCCCTAATTACCTGTTCACCTTCATCAAGATACTCACTCATGGAAAAGATGAAATCATCGAGGAATTTGTTTTGTTTTGGAAAATAGACTCTTGAACCATCCACTGTCTCAAAACCATCCCCTTCATTACAAGATCTAGCAACTCGCTCGCCTTCTCCTTTGCCGATAGTTTTTCTGATCACTTCATCTATGACAGTAAATGACCTCACTCTCACCGCAGGCTCCCCCTGCTCATCAAGGAGCCATGTGCCATCCTGATCTTCCCTCACGTTGATCTTTCCTGCAACCATCCCGAAATTGAATGCTGCATGGACAAGATTGTAAAATCTTCCTGAGTGGGGATAAATGGGGTGCTGCACCGCCGCCTCTAGCGTGCAAGGACCCATCTGGGAGATGAGGACATTTTGCCCAAACCTGTTAGCGTAGCCCCCATAACAATTGGTGCTCGTCCCTTCTTGCTGCAACTGGAATGAAACGAGTTCGTGTGTCACGATCTCTTCTTCATCTGTCACCTTGAAGATGAGTTCTCTTGTCAGATGGTGGATAGCTGGAAGTTCATACCAGAGTTGGAAAATGCCTTCATGCAATGGGCGAACAAGCCTCCTGCTCCAATCCAGTGGAATCTGCTGCATAACATGAATAAAATCTTCGAAATAGTCTTTTGACCTCACCCAATATGCTGCAAAGAGGGGATCATCCTTTGGAACATGTTCTTTCATCAGATGATCACAGGCATCAATGAAAATGTTCAGCAGGTAATAGATCAGGCCGGGAAGGTATGTTTCCGTGCCGCCTGTTTTTACTCTCTCCCTGAAATCTTCCACTTCTTCATGGATGAGTTCTCTTATTTCCTCTTCCCAGCGCTCAATGTCTGCTGGAGAAAAATGGTTGACAAGGCGTTCAATACCAATCCTTGCCAATTCATGATAGAGCCTTGGAGCAGGATCAGGATGGAAGAGCGCAAATTCTTGGTCCTCATGGATTCTAGACAGCCTTCGCTGGTTCTCTTCCCCCTGGTCAGGATAATTTGCATTATGCTGATACACCTGCGCTCTTGTCAGGGCCCTCTCCAGATACAGGATGCTTGTCATGGAATCCTTTGGGACACTGTCTAATAGGTGGAGTGCTGCAGGATACATGCCAAGGACGCTTCCAAGCGACCAAGCAATGCCTCGGATGATTGGCGCTAGATTATCTAATGTAATATCCTCACAGGTTCTTTCTCGGAGCGAGAATACTTCTTCGAGAACTGTCTGGGTTGCTCTTTCCTCAGATAACCGGGAATAAATGCTCACCAATGGAGGGATCACCTCGGATGGCTGCTCAAAATCATGCCCCACCATCCACACAAGCCTTCGGACGTGATAGGCAATTGATTTCCTGTCCATCCCCTCTGTCATAAAGTCGAGCATCGGGTTCCAGTCCCCATTTTCCATGAACTCGTAGAGAGCTAGAACCTCATCAATGCTTCGCTCGAAAGGAACTGTCTCAGGACCCTCCTGGGACCTCCACCGGATCCAGTTATGGCGATTTAGCGTTGCATTTCTCCTTACGAGTTCTAGCCAAGATGCCTCATCATGATCCAAAAATCGGAGTTTCATGAGGAAAAGAGGGGTATCTTGTTTAAAAACATTAGCATAATTTACCATTTTTTGATGGTAACTAATCACCTTCCTTCTTCTGCCCTTATCCTGCCTTATATTTCTTATACCATAGGATAAAATCCAACCAGTCCGTATATTTTTCTTATCAACCAAACGAGGTGGATGATAATGCGTTGGAAAGATGAACATATACGGAATATCTTGGCAGTCCTTCGGGAAGATGCCAGGATGAAATCGAACAAAATGGCAAGGTTGCTGAGAATGCCGCAATCAACATTACATGACCGGATGAAAAGCCATGTGAGCCCTTATGTGGATAAGTCAACTGTCTTATTGAATTTTAGCAAGCTTGGCCTCAGCTCTCGTGCCCATGTCGTCGTGAAACTGGAGAAGGGTGCAAAGGAAGAAGGAATCAGCTACCTGGTGAAGCATCCAAACGTGAATACGGTGCAAAGGATAAATAACGGGTTTGACCTGCTCTTTGAGGTTGTTTTCCCTCAACTAAGGGACATGGAGCGGTTCTTTGACGATCTTGAAAACAAGTTCAAGATCAAGACGCGGATGGTGCATTACATCATTGAGGATTACAAGAGAGAAGGGTTCATGGCAGGAATTGATAGCTTAAAGATGATAGATTTTCTTTAGGCTTTCTTTTTTCCTTCATAGAGGACGATCCGGACCTTTTCTTCTGTGATTAGGCCCTCCTCAATGACCTCATCGAGCTTTGGACGGATACGGTCAATATTCTCTTTCTTATCTGTAATCTCTATGACTATAGGAAGGTCTGTTGACAGTCGGAGGATGGAGGTTGTATGGATGACTGATGTCTTTCCAAACCCTGCGATGCCCCGAAGGACTGTTGCTCCAGCGATCCCTTCTTTTTTGAGCATCTCTAAGAGGTACTGGTAGAGAGGGGTGCCTTTATACTTATCAGATTCTCCAATGAAGATCCTCAGCAAGATTGCCTCTGTTTCTCTTTTCATATTCATGACCTCCATAAGCCAAGTGCAACTATCTTTCCAAGGTACACAGCACCGAGTGATAAAAAGACTGTTGCAATGAGGTTGATGGACAGGAGGAGCAATTCCTTTTGCTCAAACAGCCTGAATGATTCATAGCTGAATGATGATAATGTCGTAAATGCTCCAAGCACGCCGATTGTCAGGAATATCCCCATCTCTTCGTTAAAGATGCCCCTAAATTCTGAGAGGTACATCACAGCACCAAGGAGGAAACTGCCGATGATATTTACTCCAAGTGTACCAAAAGGAAACGTGCTAGAGCCGGATTGCAGCCATCCCCCAATGATATATCTCAGGATAGTGCCAATAAATCCGCCAATGCCCATCAACAGCCATATATACATGATATCACCCAGTCATCCTTTGTTAGAAGTCATCAGCTGAGGCGGTTTTGGGCATATCCATGGCGGACTTCATCGCCAAGAGATAATAATTATTGAAGAGTATAAATATCTTTTCAGAGGTAGGTTACAGGGATTATCATTTACTCAATGCTATGGAGGGAGAAAAGTATGACAGGTGATCTCCAATGGAGTAGATTTATAAATTCAAGAGATCTTTCAACCTCTATGACACAAATGTTTCATGTGGTTATCGAACAAGACGAAGACGGGGTGTACATCGGCAGAGTCATAGATCTCCCAGGGTGCATCACTCAAGGAGATGCGCTGGATGAACTCATGAAGAATGTCCGTGAGGCCATCGAATTATACCTCGAGGTACAATCTGATAAAAAGATTAAGGTTAACGAGGAACAGGTTAAGTTTATCGGTGTCCAGGCAGTTGATGTATGAAACTTCTCATTCTTTCCTCAAAGGATCTTTGCCGATTTCTGGAACAGGAAGGTGTTACTGCAATCAGGCAAAAGGGAAGCCAAAAATTCTATCGTCACGTAGATGGCCGCACAACCCTCGTACCAATTCATGCGAATAAGCCAATAAGTCGCGGCCTGCTGCGAGGCATATTGTAAGAGATTGGTATGGAAAGAGAAGAATTCTTCAAGAGATATAAATAAACGGAGCAGTCGCCCCGATTAATTTTCTGGTTAGCACACAGATCTCTGCTCCGGTAGGAGATTATTTTGGTTAAGGAACACAGAACTCATAATGCTCCCACGCCTCAGGTTATTTCAACGATGTGGGCAGCCAGGCCAGCAACAAGGCCGACGCTTTCCTTCGATAATCTCCGCGCATGCTCTCTCGATATGATTTTTTCTTGTCTCTAGCTTCTTGACAGAGGTAATCCAACATATCCATTCGTTACGCGCAAGCGGAGTAAGATCATTCCACACGTCTCGCGCTGCCTGGGAGGAGAGAAGTGCTTTTCGTACATCTTTCGGCACGCTGTGTACTGCACCAGTAGCGATTTCTTTTTTGGTCATAAGACTAGTTTAGCAAATATTCTATTTATATTTTTCTAAATAGAAAACTCTCCTTTATGAAAGTTGTCTACCCCTCCTTAAATCCAAACTCTCTCACGCAGCCAATTTCTCTTCTAATCCCCCAGCCTGTTCATCCTCTTCTAACAAGGCAAGATGCGCTTGTGCAACAATGCCAAGGCGCTTATACAATCTGTTGTCCTTGGACTTGCTTTCGAGCTCTTTGAGATAATCGACAAACATCTTTTGCGCATCGAGTTCTTCGAGTCCTGCCCGTGGGAGCGCTGCCTGGAGCAAATAGAAGACAGATTCTTCCGGCGCAAGGCCAGGGATGAGTGGTCCTTGCTTATAATCCTGGTGCATGGTATCATAGAGCTGAGGCCGTGCCTGCTCAGACATCCTATATGCAGGCATCCCTTGGCCGCCCTCAATAAGGTATAATGTTGGCCTTTGTCCCTGGGAGGCTAATTGGTAAGGTGCTGCTGTATTCGCTACTGTATTAGCACCACCTGCTTTCTTGCCATCTCCCGATGGTGTTCCTTGATAGTTGCTCTTTGTTTTGTATGACATTGTTCATCACCAAAAACAAAGAAGTGTTTATCGTTAATAAAGAAAATCAAGCTTGAAGAAAGAGAAGTGTGATGAGAATATGCAATACATCTTTTTATTCAGCCAAGACAAGATCTTTTGGGATGGGTCTGGATTGTTGACGATGCAGCACCTCTTCAATCCTTGGCAACTGGAGCTTGATCTCTTCAGGATATACTTTTGGGAAAGCTGGATCGATCAGGGCTGGCGTGTCTAATCCAATGAATGGTTCACCCGGCTTAGTACTATCTTCTTTTGCGGCATCATCCAAGTGAGACCCAAGCCGCCTGGATAGTTTTCCTCTTGTCGTCTGGAGTTCTTCTGCAGCTTTTGATAGGTTGTACCCATTGTGTGCAAATGCATCATACGCGATGTCTTTCATGACGGCAGCCTTGATATCTTCCTTGTTATATGTCCCGCTTTGCAGCGCATCATATGCGTGTTGGGCGAAGATGTATAAATAGGAACTTGCCTCAGCATCTCCTAGTGGCAGAGCCTGTTGGACTGCGAGCGCTACATCCTGGACGAGCCTGTCCTTTATCTGAGCTATGTCGCGCGAAAAGCTCTGATCTGCATGTGAGAGGCTTGATTGGACAATATCATCGATCGTCTGCCTTGCCAGAGTGCCCGGTATTCTTGGTGCATTAAGATTTCCTTGATATAGCCTGGAGATGCCTCCAATGATATCTGATGGCGAAGTGATTTTTTGCAAAACATATTGGCTGCGGGCTTCTGGTGCAATCCGGAGTTCATCTGCCTTTCCCTGCGTTGCAAGGTCTAATGTCACCCCCTGAGCAAAGCCAAGATTTAAGGAATCATGATATATCTGTTTATCATTCCTGCTCAAGGTTTCCCTTGAAACTCCCACAACATGTTCTGCCAGCTGAGCCCTATTGCCCAGATAGCTAATCCCCCTGTTATCTTTCGGATCTGCAACGATCAATCCTGCATGATAGAATATGTCAATCATTCGATCGACCTGGTCGAGGGAATATTTCCTTCCTTTGCCCTCGTCTAACCTTGTTCCAAGCGTCTGCGAAACATCAGTAGTGAATGCATCAGCAGCATCCTTATAGCAAGGCCTGACATAATTGCCAACAACGCCAGCGATGTTCTGGTACAATCCTTCCTGCACTTGTCTTGGTATCATAGCGATATTCCTATCAGTAGGATATGCATAATAGGGCGGCCGCTTATTAATACTTATTTTGTTTAACCATTAAAAGTGAGACAAAATGATCACGCAGCTTTTTGGGCAGGTTCTGATGATCCTTCAGAACCCTCATTATCGGATCCTTCCTCAGATGGATCAGATTCTTCTGAGGATTCAAGAGCTTTCATTGCTTTCCTTTTCATCTTTGTTTCTGAAGCAGCTTTTTTTGCCGAGATACTGCCTTGGTGATCTGATGCAAACGCAGCTATACCCTTCGCATACCGTGCCTTGACTCCCTTATCCTCAGTGCCGCTCAGTACCGCTTCCATGTCCTCTGAGGAAACATACCCTGCAGCAAGGGCATCTTGCACCACCTCATGTTCAAAAGCTCTCCGATGAGAATAATCAGCCATATGGGCATAGGCCATCTTCTCTTTTTTGTTCTTGGAAGATCCTATCATGCGAAGATAATGATTGACTAAAGCATTCCATACCTGCAACTCAGCAATAACTGCTGAAGGCTTTCGATCCAGATGGCCAAGGGCATGATGCACCATCTCATGGTCAAGGAACAATCCTTCTACATCCTCTCTGCTGATGTTATACACCCTTGACAGGTGCCTTGCACCTTCACGGAAATGCTTTGCTGCGGCAATGACCCTTCTTCCTTCAACTTTTGTTGCATACGCAATTGTTGGAGTTTCATCATCATAAACAAAGAAGGAAATATCCCGTACCTTTTGTGGTGAGCCTTCAGCTGCGAGTGATTCTAGCGTCTTTTGATCACTCACCTGCTGGCGATGGTACATCCGGAGAGAATCAGCTGTGTTAAAAGAAGGGTGTGACTGCGGAGGTGTCGTTTCGCTTATTACATAAGGAATAAATGAGGTCATTGTCATTATTATGCATTATATTATGCATTAAAATATATATTAAAATAAAAGAAAATTAAGAGGCTTATGCAGCCTTTCGTTGCCTGCCACGCATGGCCGCTTCAGATGCCCGTTGATACTTCTCCTGGAAATAATCAAACATTGTATCCCGAAGGTGTTCTGTTGTAGTGATCCTTTCTCCAGGGGTTAATCTTGCATAGAGAATATCATCCTTTGCCCGAAGCTCATCAATGACGCTCCTTGCTGCATCGATATGTCCAAGATCTGATTCTGTGATCTCCTGGAGCTTTGTTGCAACAAGGTTTTGGCCATATCTACCAACAACTTGCCTTAAGGCTTGACGAAGATTAGACTCATTATGGATCTCATAATCATTGAGAGTATTATTCCTCAACTGCTCCCTCGTTGCGCCGATCTGGCTTGCGATGTACTGGTCTGCTGCTTCCTCATCTGGGGGAAGCGCTCCACGCTCAGCTAAGTGTTCTTTGAATGTGTCATAGATCATGTCAGCAACATCTGCCCTGTGGGAATCATCAACAGATGAATTGATGCCATACTTGCTCAGCACGTTAGTCACTATCTTGTTTTCAACCTGAACCGGCTCGGTAGATGCTATTTCATCAATGTGCTTGATGATCCGCGTGATCTTTCCTCCAAGACTATTAGGTGTTTTTCCCATGATTGCTTCAAGGCTCATTTTCTTCATCCTCACATATAAACTTTTCGCTTCTTTAGCACCAAGAGGTGCTGTTGCATGAATATCCTATTTTACATGGTAAGCATCTGTTGCTTATATTGATTCTTGGTTTCTATCATAGCGGAGTGTGATATGAATGGACAAGATCCCCAACTATATAAACTTTTCCATAATTTATTACTCATAAGTGACTAATATAGAAAATAACCTGCTTTCTTTATAAACAAATGATTTTTTTGTCACAGGTTTATCGCTTTTACAATCTATATGTTTATATAACTATACGGGTTCAAATCCTCATCAAATTATTGAGGTCATACTATGGCAAAACAATCAAAAAAAGCATCAAGTGTTTCTTTACCTTCAGCAATTCCACAACCTGGCCCCGGACAAATGCCGGGTGGAATGCCAATGGGCATGCCTATGCTCAGCCCGCAGCAATTAGCAGCAATCAAAGGGAATGCAGGACAAATGCCCATGGGGCAAATGACCCCTGAAGCGACAAAAGAACTAGAAGAAAAGCTCAAGAAAGTAAAAAAGCAGATTGAAACCTTCCAGAAGGCGATCTGCAAGAAATTTGATGAATATATCGTCGGGGTTGGACTCTTGCCCCCTCCAAAGCCGCGTGAAGGCCAACCTGAAGACAAAGACAAGGTTTACACCCTCGTTCTCGTTGATGATACTGACAGCAAGAAGATGTCAAAGATCGAGCTGAAAAACAAGCTGCTCAAGATCATGGACCAGGAAGCCTTAGCCATCGATAAGAATATCCTCCCTGAAGTCTACCTTCTTTCAGAAATCTGGCAGTCATGCTATGACGGGAAATATGACCTTCTTCAGCTCATTGCATTGGCTCATCCAATATATGACAAAGGCATGCTCGCAGCAATAAAGATTGCAGAACTCCACAAGTCCATGGTCATCAAGAAGTTTGAGCATTATATCATCAGCTATGTCCTTGCAGGCTCGCTTGTCAAGGGAAAAGCCACCCAAACATCAGATATCGATGTCTGGATTGTCATTGATGATACGGACGTCAAGAAGATGACTCGGGCAGAGCTCAAGGACAAACTTCGGGCAATCATCATCGGTATGGGCCTTGATGCTGGTGACATGACTGGAATTCGAAATAAGCTCAATATCCAGGTGTATATCCTCACCGATTTTTGGGAGAGCCTTCGGGAAGCAAACCCCATCATCTTCACACTCCTAAGGGATGGTATTCCTCTTTATGATAGAGGAATCTTTATGCCTTGGAAGAACCTCCTTCGCATGGGAAAGATCAAGCCATCAACA
The DNA here is from genome assembly GCA_013329045.1 of Candidatus Woesearchaeota archaeon. GTDB lineage: Archaea > Nanobdellota > Nanobdellia > Woesearchaeales > UBA9989 > UBA9989 > UBA9989 sp9989u. Next base: position 18,391 of record DUKZ01000008.1, on the reverse strand, counting down.
GAGGCTATCGACATGTTCATGAGCTCTGGCGAGCAGATGATGAAGCGGGTTGATGCAACCCTCAAAGCTATAGGGATGGAAGATATCTATTATGCATGCCTCACCCCATCACAGGCTGCATTGATGCTCTATGGCATCGCTCCACCGAGTCCTAGAGAGACGCCAGAACTCTTTGAGGAGATATTTGTCAAGAAAGAAAAGCTCATTGATGCTGCATCCATCAAGACGCTCGCAAAAGTAATCCAGGTAAGGAAAGACCTGGAGCATGGAACAAAGAAGACGATCACGGGCAAAGAGATAGACTCTCTTGTTGAGGATGCACAGGGCTTCCTCAAAAAGCTCAAGGAGCTCTTCTCAAAGATAGAGCAGCTCAAGGATGAAGAGGGGGTATTGAAAATATATGAAGATGTTGTCACCATGATCCGGGATGTGATGCGCCTTGAAGGCATTGAGAAAGTGGAAGATGCAAAGATCGTTGCCACCTTTGAAAAAGAGCTCATAAACTCGGGCAAGGTCCCTGCAAAATACCTCCGCATGATGAATAACCTTGTGAAGGCAAAGAAAGATTATGACACAAAAAAGCTCTCAAAGACAGACATTAGCAATGTCAAGAAGGAATCAACCGAGCTTGTCAAATTCCTTGTCGAATATGTGCAGCGAAAACGAGGACGGGAACTAGAGCGGGCAAAAATCAGGGTAAAGCATGGCAACCGGTTTGGGGAAGTGATCCTGCTCGATACCCAGGCATTCATCATCCATGACATAGACCATGAGGAAAAGGAAGTGAGCAAGGCAAAGCTCAATGCTGATGGGAGCATTGGAACACCGGAGAAATCATCCCTAGAAGAGTTTGAGAAAGCCATCGCAAAGGTAGAGATTCCCCCAAAAGTGTTCATCAAGGAGCCGTTGTTTGAAGACCTCAAGAATATCTTTGGCAGGGACGTAGAAGTTCTGGTCAACTACTGAATCGTCCATTCAAGGTCAAGAAGGTCGATGACGAGGCTGTGCTGGACATGGTCTAGCATACTTTTCATTTCTTCTCTTGTGACTCTTGCCAGTCCGCAACGTCTGGTGATCTCGTCTAGATCCACATCATTCCCACTCATATCAAACATCTTCTGATAGGTAAATGTTAGGTCGCAGAATGGTGCTGCTTGCTGCCTTGCTATTGCGTGCAGCCGAAGCGAGAAGGCGGCCTTCCCCTCAAATAACAATGCGGATAAACCTGGATCAAGATAATATTCCACATCAAAACCTTTTCTTGTAAGGTCATGGACCATCTTTAGCCCCCTCTCGACAGGAAGCTTGCCTATGACCGGTGCTGGAAGTGCATCTTGGATGTGTCTTTTGAGGGTAACATGGGCTGCGTGGTCCCCCGGGCCATATGGATGGACATCATACCATGTGAGGAGTGGAATCATCCTCGGAGAAACATCAAAGGAATAAGCACTCTTCCTCCCTGTATCATATGAGACAGCAAGCGTCGGATTCGAAGCAGCCATTGCGGCAAGAGTATACACGCGTTCATCATCGACAAGATGTGATCCAGATGTCAAATCTGCAATCTGGAATGATACTCTATTTGGAGCAATAAAGGGTGAGTGGGTTGTGATGGTGTAAACACCCTTTGCATCGCTGGCGTGGAGCGCTAAGGACCTGGGCGCATTTGACAACATCACAGCCATGTCATCCAACGAAACATATCTTACCATAAGATGAAAAATCTCCCTTCTTTCTTAATAGTTATTACCAAAAAAACACAAGATTTAAATATAATAGTAACTTATTAGTAGTAATATGAAACGATTACTCCTGCTCTTGGCAATCAGCTTCGTGTTGATCTCAGGGATTGTTAGTGCAGCCTGCTATACATACCAATGCGATGTGCCAGTTTCTTATTCATACCAAAGAGGCTGGTCGGCGAGCAGCAGGGTGACAGGGAATTCGAGGACATTTGTTTCAACTGTTGGCCCAAGTCAAAATTATTACCGAAGGTCATTTCAACCCTCTGTCGGTTCACCTGGTTACCCATACAGGAACTCATTTGTTTCAACAGTAGGATCACCATCTGATCCTTACCGGAGATCATTCGTCTCTACCGTTGGGTCCACTCCCAATCCAAACAAAAGAACATTCTCTTCTAGGATTGTCACGACAAATTATCCTTATGGAAACCGGTTCCAGCCTGTTGTGTCAACGGTGAGAGTTGCGCCTTCTGGTTCCCGGCAGGATCCTTTGATAAGAATGAGCTGGGCGCAAAACCAGCCCTCTCGAGACCAAAGATATTACGCGAATTATTATTCTTGAGTTTATGTTTCTTTACCAATCAAGTAGTATTCTGTGCTTCCAATAATTGATACCATGATTTTTTTACCTAAGGGATAATTTCCTTCCACTACCACCGGCTTATAACTCTGATTCCTTCCAACCATTGTCCCTTTCTTTCCCAATTCATTGATCATGATCTCTCCTTGCCACCCGTTCCACACTTCATTCCTCTTGTTTAGCAGGGGAACGAGAAAATTTGTCAGGTCGGAGGATCTTGTCTTGATCACTTTCGATTGGTGCTGGGGCATCTTTGCAGCAATTGTTCCTGGCCTTGGCCAAAACCTGGAAAAATTGACCACATCTGGCTCTATGAGCTTTAACAGGGATAACGTATCACTAAACTCCTCTTCTGTTTCACTCGGAAAACCGCAGATGACATCAGTTGCAATGGTTAATTGAGGCATTCTGACCCTTAGATGTTTTATGATGCTCATGACATCTTCCCTCGTATTTTGCCTTTGCATGAGTCCAAGGATCCGATTGTTCCCTGACTGGATTGGGATATGGAGGAATTTGTATACGTTCTTCTGGTTGAACATACTTGCAATATCTTCAATGATTGGAGGGATGTGCTTTGGATTCATCATCCCGATGCGGATCATGAAATCACCCTCAATCGAGGCAATTCTTTTGATCAGCTCCGGAAGCATTGGTTTCTTGCGCGTATCGAGGCCATAGCAGATAGTATCCTGGGAGGTGATCCAGATCTCTTTTACTCCTTCATCAATCGCTTTTTTTGCTGAAGTGATGATATCTTCCTCCGGGTATGAAACAAGCTTTCCCTTGATGAGCTTTGTTGCGCAGAACGTGCAGTGGGATGAGCAGCTGGAGTTGATTGGGATGATATCTACCAGGTCGTTTTTCCGAAGTTTTGGCAATGCCGCCTTGTTTAGCTCAGAAAAACAAATGAACTGCTCACCTGGCTCTTTTAGCGCTGTTGCAATCTTATCGAGGTTATGGGTGTCCACAATGCTGATTAATGGATCTAGCGAGGATAATCTTTCCCGAATTGATTTAGAGATGCAGCCTGTCGCGATAATATTTTTATGGGGGCACTGTTCCTTGACCTTTTTTATGATGCGCAGTCCTGAATTTTCTGATGGGCCTTTGACGGAACAAAAATAAACAATGATGGTGTCTGCTAAACCTTCCTTTTCAACAATCTCGCAGCCTGCGTCCTGCAGCAAGGCAAGGATATTCTCTGATTCCCCCTGTGCAGCAGAGCAGCCAAACGTTTCCATATATACTGATTGCATGCGGCTGGAAAACGGAGAGGAGTATAAATAAGTTCCATCAGGACAGATTACTTAAGGAGAAAAATATATGTACTACTTGATAGTAACTATTATCATGAAGAGTCTAACACGAAGGCCAAGCGTATTTTCTTTAGATATAGCCCATGCCGATGAGTATGTGACAACAGGATTTGACATTGTGCGATCAGCTTTAATCAAGAGGGATAGGTATTCGCCTGATCTGATACATAGAGGATGCAATGGCGAGCGGTCACCAACAATCCTCCAAAGAGGAATTGAGCGTCAAGAGAATGAGACCTATTGCATGACAGAAGAGGATATCCATCGAGCTGGAACTGACGGGGGTCCGGATGTTTTTTCCTATGCCCCCTACAGAACAAAGCCAGCTATTGTCGTGTATGATCCTGTTTTTTTCCAAAAGAGTTCTCTTCCGTATGCTTACGAGCTCATTGACCTATCAGGGGTCAGAATCAATCGTCGCTCTCATCATGCTCAAAAATTTCCCTGTTGCCTCACTCCATGTCGATGAAAGTATCACTGATGAATCTGAGCTCCAAGACCTGATCTTTCAGGCCAGAAGGATTGTTTTTACTGACTGATTGTTTCTCCTAAAACAATAATCTTAAAAATACGGCAATTCTTAGATGCCCTGTAAAACAAGAGAGGTTGGTATCATGGATGATGTTGAACTTGGCGGGAACATAACTCTTTCTGGATTCAAGGATCTTGATCCTTCGCAGATGGTTGTAGTCAAAAAGATGGTCGGCAACTATGCCAGGGAATTTTCGCAAAAAGTGAATGTGCATCTGCTCCATCTAAGGATAAAGCCGGTACACCGCACGGAAAAGGAAGTGAAAAAGCATGAGCTTCATATCCGGCTGGATCATGATGATGGGCAGGCGGTAGCTGAAGGCACTGATTTTAACCTGTTCGTGCTCATCGATGACCTCATGAAGAAGGTTCTCCATCAGATTGAGAAGTGACCTGGAGGATCAAAGGAGGGATTCTGCTGATTGTATCGTCTCTTTTACCTGTGCTGCAGCCTTTTCCAATGCTGCCATCTCTTCTTTATTGAATCTTAAATCGACTACTTCCTCCCAGCCATCACAGCCAAGGCTCACGGGAACACCAAGGAATACCTCTTTAATTCCAAGCTCTCCCTCCAGCCATACAGAACAAGGCAGAACTTTTTTTGTATCGTTAATGATAGCATCTACCATCTGCATGATGGCAGCTCCCGGGGCAAAATATGCCGAGCCTATCTGCAGATGATTAACAATCTCTGCCCCGCCATTGATGGTGCGCTTGATAATCTCATCAATATCTTCTTTTTTCATCACTTCCAAGAGCGGCCTGCCCTTCACTTTTGTGTGTCTTGGCAAGGGCACCATTGTATCGCCGTGCGTGCCAATGACTATCGCGTCCACGTCAGTCACCGGAACATTCAGCTTTTCAGCGATGAAATAATGGAACCTTGCAGTATCCAGTGTTCCTGCCATACCGATCACTTTTTTCCTTGGATGGTGGCTGGATTTGAGGGTGACATAACACATCGCATCAAGGGGATTGGAAACAACAATGACTACTGCTGCAGGAGAGTGGGGGATTGCCTGCTGTGCAACATCTGCTACAATCTTTGTATTGATCTTCAAGAGGTCATCTCTTGTCATCCCAGGCTTCCTGGCAATCCCTGCAGTGATCACAATCACATCTGATCCTTTTGTCTCCTTGTAATCCTTTGTCCCCCTGACGGTGACAGTCGACCTAATGATTGGAAGAGCCTCAGAAAGGTCTAGTGCCTTTCCGATTGCGGCGCCTTCCACAATGTCCAGCAATACGATGTCTCCCAGGCTCTTTGCAGCGATCCAGTGGGCAGCAGTGCTCCCGACAAACCCTGCGCCGATAATAGTTATTTTTGGCATAAAAGAAAAAGAAAATGAATGATTAAAAAAGGTTGCGGTTAGCAGTTGCAGCAGGTATTCTCGATGACGTCCTGGTTGTAATAGTTAAATGGCGCCCGGGCAGTGCATCGTCCCCGCTCGATTACTCTCTGTGAGTAATAATCAAAAGGAGGTGCTGATGCTACCACGACTCCTCTGCCATATTGCCTTTGGTCGCAAGGTGACCTTTTGATAACGACCTGGTCGCTATATTTTATTGTGTTCTCGCATCCCCGATTAATGACCACCGACTGGTCATAGGGAAAGAACTGGTTTTTTGTCTGGATGACCTGCTGATCCTTGTATGTTAACCCGCAGGTTGTCCTGTAAAGGTTGGCAGAGACAAGAGTTGATGCCAAAATGACTAATAGCACAATACTGATTAGCTTTCTCATGGTACCCCCCATTCATTAATTACCATTATAAAATGATAAAAAGTTTAAAAATGTTTCGATAAAACCGCTCAGGAGGCTTGCTCTGACACGGCAGCGTTCTCCCCTGCCACTGTCGTGTTCATCACATCAAGTTTTATTGTGCCAGTTGCCAGCGCCCTATTCCTTATCTTTTCAACAATCCGAGAATAGGAAGCACTCCGGTGGTCCTCAGAGGTAAAATCAAGGCCCGGAGTCCTCCATAATACTTCGTTTGCCTGTGCAAATTTCTCATATTTGCTTTGATATGTTTCTGGGGCAGGAGGGCTTTGTATGCGGTAATAGACTCCATCTCGAAGCTCGTAGGTAGAACCATTGTAGGTTAAGGTATCTGGGAGCGCAATTACTAGCGCTGAACAGAGAATGATGAGGCCCATTAAAGAACAAAGCAGGATATTTCTTTTCACGATAAACACCTCTTTTCTCAAATGCCAATAGTAAAGGACTATTTAAATGTTGCCTCAATCGGGGGTTTGAAGAAAATAGTGGTGAAAAGCCATCAATCGAAGAGTTCTGGATTATTGAGAAAGAAGTCTAGATCGCTCCTTGGGTTGCTGGTAAACCCTATCGGGTAGTAATGGACCTGGGTGTCCCTTGAGTTCATGCGTCGATAAGGGTAATAGTAATAATTCATTGTGTCATAGCGGGAGTCATAATAATTATGATAGCCATCATAATCATAATAGTCGTAATAATCTCTCCTGCCAGATGATGGATAATAATAATTCCTTGAGGGGTATCTTGGAGGGAATCTATTGCCATAGTATGTTCGTGAATTCTTTGTATACACCTGCTTATACACCCTGCGGCTGCAATACCCTGAGTTGCAATAATAATCATACCTGTTCTGAGAGTATGACCGAGGGTAATCATCATCATCATCATCATCATCGTAATAATAATCAGAGTCATCATCGTAATAATAATCATAATCATCATTGAAAACGACCCGCTCATAGCTTGGATACCAGTCAGAATCAACCGATGCCTTGGAAGTAACCCCAACACTATAAGAATTGTAATCTGATCGAACATCGTACGTGAATTCTTCTCCCGGATGAGTGACTTCAAATGTCAGTGTCTGGGCAAAAATCAAGCTAGAAAGACAGACAATAAAGATCAGCCCCAACAATAATTGTTTTCCCAGCCCCATGATATAACCCCCAAAGCATAGAATACTTTGCAGTTTAAAAATATTTGTGGTGTTTACCAAATGAGTAAGCAATGTTTGCACTGCAATAAAGCTTAAATAATATCTCTTAGCCAAAACAATATGGATGTTCCTGTATCACCACAAGAACCAGAACTTGTAGAACACAGATGGTTCAAAAATGAAGAGCCGTTTGAGCTTTATGTCCGAAGGGACCTTTTTCTTCCAAATAGGGTCACAGCACTTTATGTCCAGGGAGCAAAGGAAGTAATAGCTAGATTTCCCACTCCTGTGCGGGTTGCGGATATTGGTACTGGGCAAGGCCCGATCTGCACCTATCTGGGAAGAAGGGAGGATGTCACCTTTGTTGATGCGGTAGAGCCAGTAGAGGCTCAATGTGAGATTGCCAGACGGAATATTGCATATCACCATCTCGGTGATAAGGTGAGAGTCCACCATGGAATGTTCTGTGAGCCGTTGAATGGGGACGCATATGAGATCATTGTCGCGGATGTCTCTGGCATTGGCCACCAGGTTGCTGTCAATATGGGATGGTATCCACCAGGTATTCCTACTGGCGGCCCTGATGGCACTGAAGTGATCCTGCCATTGCTTGCAAGCGCTGGAGGATACCTCGCTGATGGCGGGTACATGGTCATCACTGTTGGCATTGGTGTTTCTGACCATGAGAAGATCCTGGCTGCTGCGGATGAGCATTTTGGTGGAAGAGAGCTTGTTGCAGAACAGACATTTCCCCTGAGTGCTGAAGCAATGAGCATGCTTCAAAAACTGGATGATCCCTTCTTGCAACACATCACCAGGAGGGGCACTAGAGGCACTTATAGAGGAGAAGTGTATGCCCTGAGCAACCCTAGGAATAGAGACTGATCTCAACTTATAAATCTCAGCTCATCGAGCTCACATGATCATTCTTCCTTATTTTAATGATCCGATCGACAAACCCTTCAACCTTCTGCTCATGTGAGACTATGATAATTTGAGGGATATCCAATTGAGCCAGAACATCCCGTACCTTGTCGAGCTGCTCAGTAGAGAATCCATCAGTTGGCTCATCAAGGATGATAAGATTGTTTGTCTTGATCGAGGGAACCAGGTCATTGATGATCTTGTTGAGGGAGAGGCGGTATGCGAGGGCGAGGCTTGTCTTTTCCCCGCCGGATAATGATTCATACTCTGTCTCATAGCCATTCTGCTCGATGACTGGCCCAAATTCCTCATCCAGCCTGACGGAGAGGAGTGGATCGTCTATGAGCATGCTGAACCACTCGCAAAATACTTCATTGAATGCATGATACAATGAGGCCATCACCTGTTTTTCCATTGATTCCATGAGCTTGATGAAAAATTTTTCAGTCCATTCCTTGATTTGGGAGACATTTTCCATTTTCTGCTGGATGCAAAGAAGTTTTGCGATCTCTTCTTTTAACGGCAAGAGCTGTTCTTGCACTGTCTGCACTTCCTTTTCGAGCAGTGCGACCTCAACATCCAGAGCATGCACTTTTCTTTGGCAATCCTGAAGAAGCGCCTTTGCGCGGCTGAGCTCTTCCTCTACTCCCTCCATCGACTCTGATGCGCTCTCAAGGGTAGTGAGCTTTTCTTGCAGAGCATTAATATTCTCCTGGATCCTTGCAGCAGCCATCTCTTTCTCGTTTTTTTGCTCCTGTTTCTTCTCCAGCTCTTTTTGCGCCTCTGCAAATTGTTCCATCAGCAAGAGCTGTTTTCTCAAACGGGATAGTTCTTCTTGGAACTCGTCATAATCAAAGGTGGTGATATTCTCGAGCGCTCCTGCCACCTCCTTTTTTTCTTCAATGAGCATATGCAGCTCCGTATTTTTTCTCTTGAGATCATCCTGAACAAGCCCCAGCTGCTTTACCTCCACATTTACTACATCAAATGCCCTCTGTTTTGCCTGGAGTTCTTTTATTGCAGCTTCCATATCCCTAAGTGATGTTTCCTGTTCATCATGCTTATGACGAATATCCAGGAGGTCGTTTTTTGCAGCATCAATCTTCTTTAGGGAATGCTTCTGGATGTCCTCCTTGTGCTTTGTTGATACTGTCTGCTTGCATGTTGGGCACTCATCCAGATGTCGTACTTGCTCAATGAGGAGGTGTTCTTTTGTGATAGCACTTTGGATCACTGAGATATTCGCATGCAATTCCTGGACATCTTTTTGCAGTCCTTCCCTTTTTTCTTCATTTATCTGGAGGATCTTTGCTGCATTCCTGAGCTGGTCGAGGCGGATTTGCTTTTCTGGAAGCAGCACCAATCGGTCATTCATAATTCTTGCTTCCTGCTGGATCTCTGGAATCCTGCGCTTGACCTCTTCGAGGCGAACAATGATGTGCGCTCGCTTTTTCTCATACTCCTGAACCTTCTTTTCCTTTGCCTGGATATTTTCCCTCAGTGACCCGAGATGGTCATCTGAATATTTTTCTGCTCCAAGTTTTTGCTCTAGTTCCAAAATCTCTTGCTGGAGTGCGCCGGTATCTTTTATGAGCATTCCCCTTTGGGAGATCTGGGAATCATGATCCCTCTTTGTCAGCGAAATTTCCTGGAGAATGTTTTTTGCCTCCTGAGACCTAGCTTCCAGCCCTTCGACGACCCGCTGCTGGGATGCAAGGAGCATGATTGCTTCTTGCTGTCTTGGAAAAAGGATCTTTTTCTTTTCCTGGATGCCGCTGATCCTCTCTTCAATGCTTTTTGCCTGCTGCTGCTTATCTGGAAGAGATTCGAGCCGAACCTTGTTCTCATTATTCTTCTGCCGAAGGTCCTTGACAAATATTTCAGATCCTTCCCTGATTGTCTTGTATTTATCGATGCCAAACACCCGCCGGAGGGTGCCAACTCTCAATTCTGCCGGCTCGAGAAGGATCTGCTTCATCTCTTCTTGAGGGGTATATACCGTAAATCGGAAGATGAGCTCCTTATTTTTTGAGAGGAATCCTGCAGGGTAACCAAGGATGTCAAGGACCCTGCTTTTCAGCTCAACCGGGGAATATTCTGCCTTGACGCCGTTCGTGATGAGGTAGCCGGTGCCTTGTGAGATCCCGTTTGCTGTGCGCTTTAGTGTCCGTTTCAGGGCATATGATTTATCCCCCACCTCAAAATCAAGGATGACCTCGCCGTCAGCCGCACCATTTCTAAGCAGTGATGATGAAGCAACAGTCCCCCTGATTGTGCCAAACAAGGCAAATTCTATTGCAAGAAGGATAGATGATTTCCCAGAGCCAATATCTCCTGAAAGAAGCGTCCTTCCAGGCTCAAACTCGATTTTTTCTTCCTCATATGAGCGGATATTCCGGAGCCTGACAGATCGAAGAATCATAGCTGATTATTGACGATATGTTTTTTTAAGAATTATGCTGATTAATTGGGTATATTCGCAAGGTATCAATCGACCATACAGAGGGATGCTGCGCCAAGGATTGATGATCCGGAATGCTTGTTCTGGACGATCTTTACCCTTTTTGCAGGAATCTTCAATGCTCTTTTTTCCATCGTCTGCTTTGCGATGGGAAATATCTCATCGATCATGGCAATTGAGCCCCCAACGACTATGACCTCTGGATTGAAAGCATTCACGATATTTGCCAGGCCAACACCCAGATAGTATCCAGTCTCCCTGATCACCTGTTTTGCTGCTTTTGATTGTTCTTTTGCGATGTCTAATGGGAGCTTATCCTTTCCGGTGAGTTCCTTATACCTTCGCTTGATAGCCTTTCCTGCAATGTACATTTCCAGGCACCCTCTACTGCCGCAATGGCAGGGGATGCCGTCTTCCTTGATGATCATGTGACCGAGCTCTCCTGCCGTGCCTGCCATCCCATGGTACAGTTTTCCATCAATGATGATCCCGCCACCAACACCCGTCCCGAGGGTGAGGCCCACCAGGTGCTTTGCCTTGTGCTTCTTTTGCTGGCCTATCGTAAAGCATTTCGCGTCGTTTTCTATTTTTATTGGCACATGATACCTTTTTTTGAGGAATATTGCCAGATCGAATTGCTCAAGGCCGGGAATGTTTGGGACCTGGTCCACTTTTCCGTTTTTGACTGTTCCAGCGATGCCAACACCAATCATCTTTGGCTTTGTGTGAAGGGAGTCGATGGCTTTTGCGATATTTTTGAGCACGACTGGCCTGGCAGCCTTTCCTTGCGTTGGCACTTTCGTCTCAGAAAGGAGTTTTAAGGAAGAAGAGAAGAGTCCTGCATGGATTTTTGTGCCGCCAATGTCAATGCCGATGAGCATTTGCAGTTTTTTATTTTAAGAACTTAAATAGCTTGCTCTTTTTGTTCTCTTCTTTCAGGGGAATCTGCAATAAGGGGATCTGCAATAGGGGGGAATCTGCGATCAAGCTCTGCAATGACACTTGTTTCATTATAGGTGGGGTGCAATACCTTGGCAAACTTCAGCTCCACAGTCTCTCCATTCCTATTTTTGGAGAAGAGAACCCTATATCCCCTATGCAGATAGAAAGGTATCGGAGCGTTTAGGGCTGATGCAATGACAGTCATTCGGGAATATCTTGACACCAACTGCTCAACAACATCAAGGAGCACTGTTCCATAACCCTGGTTTTGGAATTCCTCCCTGACCTCAAGAGATTCTATATACCGGTCATAGGGATGATAGAAAGGAGCTACTGCAACAAGAGACTCCGCAACACAAATAGGAGCTCTACCCTTAGGCTCATGGGAAAGGGAGAATCTGGTGAAAGGCCCAAGATTTACATACCGGAGCACCGCTTCTGCATCTTTATAATGGATATGGCCAAGAAGTGTGGATTTTGCCTCCGCTGATTCATCCATCTGGAGAATCGCATATCCACCATAGGAATTATTTTCGCGTGGAAGCACTAGTCTCTTAGCAAAACCTCTTTGAGCTCTAGAGTACTCAATCCCTGTTGGCATTGTGTCCCACCTGCTTCCTGGCCCCTGCCCTTCAGGCCTGATTTGGAGTTCATTGCCGCTCGTCAACCCAACAGTGGTATTATTGACATAGCGTTCAATACCTAGCTCGTATCTCTTTGTTTTCCTGAGATGATGCCGTAAACGGTTGATTAATGACATTTAAATCTCCTGCCTTTCAAGCTTCAACGTTGGATGAAAGGAATTTTGATTTTCCGATATTCCAGGCGTAATCTGTACATCTATTCTTACCATTTTATGTCAAATTTCTGTAAAGGAGGTTATACCAACCTATAAAAATTTATCTCTCATAAGTGGTGTCATAAATAATAGTTATGGGATGTTGATCAATTTGTGCTATATAAAAACTATGGAGATGAAGGGATCGCACAGGAGGGATGGCAGCGTATGTGGATAGCACAACACTTAAATACTCTTCATTCCAAGGAGGAAGGGAAGGGGGAATCATGAGCATAACTATTGAGTATCATTGTACAGAATTTCTTGATTTTTCGAGCTTGGCGCATCGCCTCGAAGTTATAAGAAAAGAGCCTCTCCCTATCTTTGAGACTGTCTCTTCAGACCTGAGTGCAATAGAAAAGGCAGCAAAACCATACAGGAAATATAAGGATATTGTCGTCATCGGCAATGGGGGGTCAATCACGTCAGTCATGGCATATGCAGGCTGCCTTCCGACGTCCAGAAGGCTCCACATCGTCGATTCAGAAGACCCAGATTTTCTCTCAAGCCTCAAGAGAAAGCTCACGAAAAAAGACACTCTTGTCATCGCAGTCTCAAAGTCGGGCAACACTGTCCAGGTTATCGAGGAACTCCTTTTCTTCAAGGAGTATGATAAGGTTGTGGTGACTGAAAAGACAGGCTCCCTCTACCAGATTGCGCAAAAAGCAGGCATCCCTGCTATCCTCCACGAGCCTATCGGGGGAAGATATTCTGGAAGAACGGCATCGGCATTCTTTCCTGCGGCAGTCCTTGGCCTTGACATCAAAGCTATCGACAAAGGAGCAATATCGATGTATAAGAAATGCCAGCCGAAAGTGATACTCGACAAGAACCCTGCGCTAAAGTTCTCCAGCGTCCTCTTCCTCCTCGATTGGGCAGCGCATGGCATTGTGTTCTTTGCTTCCTATTCACCAAAGCTGCACAGCTTTTTTCCATTAGTGCGCCAGCTTATCCATGAAAGCTCTGGAAAGGATGGAAAAGGCCAGTTCATCACTGGCGGACAGGGGCCAGAATTGCAGCATCATACCGGCCAGAGGCTCTTTGGCGGGAAAAAGGATGTCATGATCGTATTTCAATGTGTAAAGTCGATGCATGAACAAAAATTAAAAGTGCACGTGCCCCCAAAACTCGCGAAGATTCCCGTGAGGGATGGCTTGCTCAAGGATATCAATTCCCTCTCTTACCAAAACGCCATCACGTATGAGTTTATCGGGGCAGAGCAGCGCTCGCTCAAGGAAAAGATTCCACATGCAGTCATCACCATCGACAAAGTCGAGGCAAGAGGGGTGGGGGAGCTGCTGGGTTTCTACCACTATGTCGCGGTCTATTCATCGCTCCTTCGGGGGGTTGATCCATACGACCAGCCTGATGTTGAGTGGAGCAAGGAATTATCCTATCAGATGAGAAAAAAGAGGTGAAAGTTATGTCACGGGTCTATGAGACGATCATTATAGGAGCTGGTATCGCGGGATTATCTGCTGCGATTTATGCAAGAAGAAAAGAGATGGACTTCCTCTTCTTATCTGAAGATTTTGGCGGCCAGCTCAATTATGTCGGAAAGATTGAGAATTATCCAGGGATTCCCCAGACGAACTGGATAGAGCTTGCCCAAGGCTTCCAAAAGCAATTGGACATCCACGGGATAGTGCTCCAAAAAGGCGTCAATGTGACAGGAATTGTGCAAGAGCCAAAGCACATATTCCGGATCGAAGCTGGGAAGAATGTTTACCGGGCAAAATCAGTTTTGATAGCGACTGGTGCTCATGCAAGGAGGCTGACTATTCCTGGGGAATCAAAGTTTTTCGAGCGGGGGGTTCATTATTGTGCGATCTGTGATGGCCCATTATACAAGGAAAAAACAGTAGCTATCCTTGGCAGCGGCAATGCTGGCCTCGAAGCAGGGGAGTTCATGATGAACATTGCGAAGAGAGTGTACCTGATCGATGTCACGGCGTGCATCACTGGCCAGGAGATCCTTGCACGAAGAATTCAATCAAACAGAAAGGTAACAGTCATGTGCGGGACAAAGATTGTGGAGATATTTGGTGATAAAAAAGTTGAAAAGATTGGTATTGAGACTGATGGAAACAGGAAAATGATTCCTGTTGATGCTGTCCTGGTGGAGATTGGCAGGGTGCCAGGCTCTGATTTTGTCAAGCACTTTGTCAAGCTCGATGAGCATGGCCATATCATCACGGATAAGCATCACATGACAAGTGTGCCGGGTGTTTTTGCAGCAGGCGACGTGACAGATTCAGAGGTATATCAGATTATTACAGCCGCTGGTGATGGGGCAAAAGCGCTAATCAACATGTCGAAATACTTGACAAGGAAATAATCTCCCCAGAATAAGATAAAATGACCTCCTCCCGGGCCTAAAGGCAGGGGTATTAGGCTCAAAGCTCGCTACGCTCGCAATAAGAATAAAAAAAGAATAAAAAAATAAAAATTTTGCCTATCTCCGCTTACTTAACAGTTATCTGAACATCGTCGATTTCTGTTGCTTCTGCTGCAGCGCTTTCCTTTGAGATGAACCTTATTTTGAGATTATTGTTCTTATAGGGGGTTATATCTATGTTCTCAAGCCGCCAGGTGTCATCGTCTCCTGCGTTGTTTGTCCAGTAGGCTATCTGGTTCCAACTAACACCGTTCCATACCTGGACCTTGAGGAACTCTTTGGAATCAAGCTCATTATCCACATAGCGGTAGAAGCTCAAATTCACGGCGCCCACAGGGGAAGCATCAACTCCATTGGTCATAGTCAGATAGCATCCTGCTTTGCTCCTGCACGCGTCTGCATGCGCGACCTTGTTTCCTGTTATGTGTCCTGGCACTTGTTTCTCTGAGGGGTTCTCTATATTCCAGTCAAATTCATTGCTTTCAGTCCATTTGCTGAATTCATTGAACATGTCAGAGAACAGGACGATTGGTTGCTGGACACCTTCTGCAATAGTTACTACAACGTTATCACTGGCTGTTGCGCCTCCGTTATCTGTAACTGTAAGCTCGATGGTGTGGTTGCCTGTTGTAAGACTGACCTGAGGTGTAACACCGGTTGCAATGATTGTTTGTCCTTCTTTCCATTCATAGGAGAGTATTGTTCCATCACTGTCTGATGAGCCAGAACCGTTAAGGGTGACAAGCTCTGATCCTGTGTTGTCATTATCATTGACTAACTGGTCTGATCCTGCATTGGCTGTTGGCGCACTATTTGCATTGATAAGTAGGGTTATGCTGTCAGTTCCTGTTGCATTGTCATCATCAGTCACGGTCAAGTCAATAAGGTGGGTTCCAACACTAAGGTTATACATAACTGCCGCTGTTGTTCCAAGAGTTGTGGAACCTTCCTTCCATTCATAGCTAACGATAGCACCATCACTGTCATAGGAATCTGACCCGTTTAAGATATCAGATTCTCCTCCAGAACCATCAGCATCACTGCGTACCTGGTCTGGTCCAGCATTTGCTACTGGTGCCTGATTTGGAACTGGTGGAAGGCTCCATAAATTGTCAAAATAGCCTGCCTCAACCCATACGTCAGGATGGTAGACCTGAGGGGATTGGACCGTGCTTTGTGGCGTTGTAATCTTATCAAAGATTACATAATCAGGATAGAACCAGGGCAACGCCTCATTATCTTTGTTATAAGAACCTGCAACCGATCCGGTTGTTATCACTACATATTTATTTTGGTTATTCGGATTTGGGTATAAATACCAGGTTCCGTATTGGCTTGTTGAATAGCTGTTCATGCCAAGAGTGATGGTGCTTTCTGTCACACTGATAGGAAGACCAGCTGCAATTGATGCAATAACACTATTGCTGTCTCTTGTTCCTACCAAAATGAGATTCTTATCTTGAATATCCTGGGGAGTCACAGACGAGTCTGGGACAGGTGATATTGATGCCTTCATCCAGCTATTCCATTCATTCACGAGCTTATTTGCATCATTAAGGTTCATTTGATTTTGTGTAGCAGAACCAGTTGTTCCATACACAACAATAAAGGGGCTCTTAAATGCATCCCCAATAGGTCCAGATAATCCTTTTTTCTTGATTAATCCTTGGGGAAGAGTGTCTGTTGTTGACCAGCCTATGATATTCTCATTACTATCTCGTGTTGCATAGAATGAGAGCACACCTTCAGAACCAGAATAGGTAAGGTTTCCATCAACATACACGAGAACCGTGCTGCTGTTGGTCTTACCGGTAAGGTCAAGGGTAAACTGCCAAATACCTTCAGTAATCACATTAACATAACTTCCAAGATTATCTGCCTGAATCTGTGCTGTGCCTTCTGCTGTACCTCGCTTTCCGGCTATTCTATCAATGGTTACCCAGTAAGCGCTATTTGCCTCCAAGCTTGTGGTCTTATAGACAACGGATGTAGGATTTACATCATTTACTTTTGAGTTGAGAAAATTGAGTATGTCAGATTCGCTGTAGGGGCCGCAATGGCCTCCAGCTAGTTCCGTATAACTCATTCCAGTGTATCCAAGTGCAGTAATCCTATTACGCAGATTTCGTGCATTATCCGGCCATACACTTGTGTCACCTGAATGGGCAACTATCATAATATTGAGGTTCTTCGTATTTTCAGCCATATCCACCCCTGATGCTAATTCAAGATTCGGAATCCTAGTCTGTTCAACTGCATAGGGATCAGATGATGGAGCATACCAATGCCTGTGCCACAATCGGTAATCACCCCATCCGTCAACACCAGCAACCGCTGCGAAAATATCAGGATGCCTAATACCAAGCCTATATGCTCCAGTACCACCCATGGAACATCCTTGTGCATAAATCCTATTAGTATCTACATTAATTTCTGACTGCAGGATTGTAAGCACATCAAAAAAGTCTACCTCTCCAACACCATCATAGAATTGGTTCCCCCTCCCATCTAAATTGACTAAAATCCACCCATTTGCATTGGCATGGTTTTTCTGGGTAGAACTAAATGAAGAAGAAGGGCCGCCGCCGAATCCATGCATGTCAAACAGGACAGGATGGGTACTATTAGGATCAAAGGGGGTGGGGATATAGAGTCCATATTGTTGAGCGGACCCATCAATATTCGATATGTAAGATTCCAATGAGAACCCAGAAGTCTTCTCTGGCCAAGCAGAAGTTAAACCGATTGTAAGAAACATGATTAACCCAAAAGTTAGAATTACTTTTTTCATGGTTGATACCTCAATTTATTCCCTACATCTTTGACTTTATAAAATTGATGGTTATTGACCAGTAAATACTAGAAAAGGGGCACTGCCATCAGGAGATGAGTAGCTCGTCAGATAATAGGAATGTTTATAAATGGTCTCTCATTTATTCCCCTTTGAGACATGTGGGATTCCACGCAACGTGGCCTGAATCTCAAAGATGTGAATTCTTTGAGATGTGTGTCTTTATTGATAAATATGATGAACAATACTAAATAAGAATTAAGAAATGAGGTAATATCATGGGAGCATACAAATATATTCAGGAAGCCTGGAAAAAGCCAAAAGAGAACATGCCAGAACTCTTCAGAGAAAGGCTCATTGCCTGGAGAAAAGAGCCTGTCTGTGTCCGCGTGGAAAGGCCAACAAGGCTTGATCGGGCAAGGGCGCTTGGCTATAAAGCAAAAACAGGCTATATCATTGTTCGCCAGAGGGTTACTAAGGGCGGGAGAATGCATGCAAAATACCGTGCTGCAAGAAGGCCAAAAGCGATGGGCAGGAAAAAGATCGTCGGCAAATCCCACCAGTGGATCGCTGAAGAGCGGGCTGCAAAAGCGCATGTCGGCCTCCAGGTGCTCAATTCTTACTGGGTTGCAGCTGATGGGAAGCATGAATGGTTTGAGATCATCCTTGTCGACCCCAGACAGCCTTCAATCATGAAAGATAAAAGGATCAACTGGATATGCGATCCTTCAAACAGGGGAAGGGTCTTTAGAGGAAAGACTTCCGCTGGACAAAAATCAAGGGGAATGCGCAACAAAGGCAAAGGTGCTGAGAAGATCAGGCCAAGCCTCCGGGCAAACAAAGGATTGGCCAAATAAGGCCTTTATTTTAACTTTTTTTTAGTTACTATTCTTCTTCAGTTTTTTTGGGTCTGTCCTAATTTGAATATC
>DUKZ01000052.1 GCA_013329045.1 Candidatus Woesearchaeota archaeon | reverse complement strand
ATTATTTAAGAGATTAGCTATAATGATGCATCTTTTAATTATCCATCTTGCTTTTCTCTTTTTGTCTCTCCTGGATTTCCTGGATTGGATGCTTCGTCTTTTCTGTTTAAGGGTCTTTTCTGTTTATTCTGTTTAAGGATCCAGCGGATTTCTTGGTGCGCCAAACCTATTCTGATACCTGTTAAAACAGAAATCAGGAAGATTCCTCTTAAATTGCGGAGGATGTGACCCTTGAATATGCCCAATCGCAGTGTATGCTATAGCCATCACTGCCCCATACCCTGATCCTTCTGGCAGGGGGATATGCCATGCAGGAGTACAATCTATTGGAATATCACAGCCAATTGCCACATAGAGGCGTGAAGAGCTATTAATTATTGTCTTTGAATGGGTCTCCCCCTTTACGGTGAACGCTTGGCAAGCATACATTGGCCTGAGGAGCTCATCAAACTTATTGTTCAGCATCTCTGGGAGGGCATCAAACCTGTCTGG
Source organism: Candidatus Woesearchaeota archaeon (assembly GCA_013329045.1). Classification (GTDB taxonomy): domain Archaea; phylum Nanobdellota; class Nanobdellia; order Woesearchaeales; family UBA9989; genus UBA9989; species UBA9989 sp9989u. The sequence continues at coordinate 28,313 of DUKZ01000052.1, read as the reverse complement.
AAGGAAAAAAAAGAAAGCATTGTACTCTACCATGTCCGCAGGAATGCTTGGAGCAACTTCCTGTTCAATGAATGTCTTGATCCTTCTTGGATCCTCCTGCGTGCGTGAAAGAACCCAGCCAAGATATGTTGCGGTGTTGTAGGTGAACAATTCAACCTGTGAGGGATTGCTTGCTTTTTGTGTGACGATCACATTGCTTTGATGCGCTGGTGCAAGGTTTCTTACGGCAGGTGAGCTGCCATTGCAGGTGATCACTAGGGTATCGATTCCCTGCTCTCCAGAATACTCCTTGACCACGTCTGCTGCCTGCCTTGTCCCAGATGCTGAAACGACGATTACACCATCGGGTTGATGCTGGGCGAAGACTGCCTGATAATTTGTCTCATCAGCAAATACCGCTTTTCTTCCAGCAAAGACAATCTTTGCTGCAGCAATAGCGTTTCCAGACCCGACAATCATTGGATTTGAAAAACGGGAGATATCGAGCCGGGGGACTCCCTGTGAATGGATATCCAACGCATTCATCACTGCATCGTCAAGATTCCTTTCAAATGCTGCCTTAATCTGTGCGGGCTGCATCCTTGGATTCATCTCCCTGAGCCTTGTCCATTCCTCCTTACTTATTTCAACTCCATTACAAAGTGTTATTGTTACCATGTTTATCTACCCCCTCATCAACAAGGCCAGCGCGAGCCCATCAAATGTTGCCCCTGCTCCGGTTATCCTCGAATATGGTGTTGGGACCTTCAATGCAGAGACATAATGCATTCCCGGGACAGGATCATTATTCTGCCCATCGCTATTAAACCTTTTTTCAAGATTGTCATTATTTCTCTCTCTTCCCTGGACACCACGAGAAAAATCCCTTATCGCCGTAATATTCGGATACCTGTTTTCCCTTGGATTGTGCGTGAGCAAATACCCTATGCCATCAACCGCCAATTCCAGGGATTCCTGCACGAACCCATACATATCCTCATGCGGACTGATAATCTTTTCGGGAACAAAATTAAGATCACCAATAGCTCCTTCAACTGCGTGGCAAATCTTTATGCCTAAATGGGGAAAGAGGCGCAGCTGATATGCCAGCGTGAGCGTATCTGCGGCTGGCCGCCTCTTATCTATCGCTGCCGCAGCGTCATAACACTCAGCCAACTCTTTCTCATTGAATGACACAATATCTGCATAGGGGAGTACACCAGTGATATATGGCGTGGCATTCTGGCTTCCCTTGAAAGAATTTGTCCCAACAAAAAATAATACTTTCTCACCAAACCTCTCTTTTATATCCTGGATAAATGCTTCATATTCCTCCGGGGTGCCCTTATTTAGTCCTCCGAGTGCAATGACTGTCCTTCCTTTTGGGTGGCTGTCGACTATTACTTTTAGGTTATCAATGTATAAGTCCATCTTCAGGTCAGAGAGCTGCCTTCCTTCACCGTTGGAAATCATTATCTTTCGATTCCCAAACTCAAATGCCAGGGTCGCAGGCTTCGCACCAATCGGAATCTCATATTTCCTCAGTCTTGGAAACACCGCATTCGTGTCCCGAAGGTATGCTTCAACATTCTCCGGAAGCAAGCCAACATAGTAAACATCAGGAAGGCCTTGGCCGGTGTGTCCATTCTCATCAATCATATAAGAAAGTGCCATCGATGCCCACGCAGAGATGAACGGAGAACCTCCCCCCGCAACTTCGAAGAGCTCCCCATCAATATGGTGGAGATCCCCATTTCTGGCGCTTCTCACAATTGCATCAATCAATGATCCATCAATCCCACTCACTTCAATATCATTCTCTAATCTGGCATGAGTCAATTGTTCCTTGAGCTCTTGCAATCGCCCCACTGATGCTTGGTCTACATTGGGAAGTGTTGGAATAACGACAGTGAGGATCTCTTCTAGTGTCGGTACCAATTCTCCCTGGTGGTTCATCCGGTAATTGTAGTCCATTGTTGACTGCGTCCCCCAAACAACGGCATTTCTTGCAGTCATTGGACAACACCTCCTACTGTTTTGTATTCGCTCATGATCTTCTCCCTCGCGCCAGTCTCGACAGACTCTATCTGGTCTGCAATCCCATCGATGAGAGAAGGAAGTTTGCCTGGATCACCATTGACATTTACCGTGAGAGCATTTTCATTGCTCGAACCGCGGATGTACACCGCGAAGTCTTCAGACTCTACAATTATTCCATCAACAAGCCTGCCCCCCTCTACCAAAGCAGCATCATACGCATCCGGGAATTGGCTGAATATCTCCTCAACAATAGGCTTACTTGGGCGGGAAGTCTTTATCCGAATCTCCGGGACAAAAGGCCTGCACTGCCTTCTGATAAGATCGACCTGATTCTCAATGCCTTCTCTTGCATCAAGATCAATCAACCGAAGAGATGCTTCAATCGCATCATCTATTCCACCAGCATTATAGGGATGAAGCGAGAGTTCCTGGCCCCCAGTTGCCTGAGGCGTGCCTCTAATAGCGCTGATATGGCTTGGCCTGCTCCTGGATACTGCAATGACATTGATATCATGCTGCTCTAGGCATGGCATCACTATTGAGGCAAGGCAGTATTCCATGATAAATTTCCCAGGGCCAGCCTGCAATGCACGAAGGGCACCGAGATAGGGTGCAGGAATGATCTTGCCATGCCTGCTTGCTCCCATACGGTCACCATCCCCATCAACATGCACGCCAAGCGAAAATTGTTCAACATCCACAAGATTCCCCAGCATCTGAATATTCCCTATTTTTCCAGGATCTGGTCCGGAGACTGTGAGGGGAAAATATCCATTTAGCCCTGCACGCACTGCTCTATAAGGAATACCCAGCTTATTTGCCATTGCCTCAAAAAAAGGAAAGGAAGATCCCTGCAGTCCATCAAACAATACCGTGCTGCCGGACCTAATCTCTCCTAGCCTTCCTGTCAAATCTTCAAGATATTCCTGCCTGCAATATTCCTGCGCATGAATAACCCCTGCATTATTTCTGGCTGTGTGATACTCATCAGGAATATTGTTTGTCGGCTCTGCCTCAATGACAACCTTACACCCATTATACTCAGCGCTTTGGTGTGAAGCGGTGACATTCACTCCAGATACCCCCATGCGCTCTCGCATCACCTCAAACAATGGGGTGATATTCCCATACCCTGCATTGATTACTGTTATTCCTTTCCCTGTCACTGCATCAGTGAGCTCATCAATAATTCCCGGTGTTGAGATTCGCCCATCACCAGAAATAAACAAATACCCTTGGCCGAGAGTTGAGAGGGTTTCTGCCAGATGCTGGCCAATCTCATATCCAACGCCTGGAGGAATATCCCTCCCTCTCATATCAATATTAGCAGTGGTGCCAAGCGACCTGATCTGATCAATTTTTGCTATGCCCTCATATATCCTTTGCAGTTCTGCCATTGTTCCCTCCTTATAGCTCTCGCTCCTTTGCAAACGTTTTCATGTGTCCCACACCTCACTTTATGACAATGCCTGGACCAAGGGTCCCCTTTCTCATATGCCTCTCTGCCTGCTCTAGACGATCAAGAGTACCGATATCGCAATGATAATTATCGAGCTGTTCATAGATGAAGACTCTCTGCAATGTGACGTATGCTGGAATCACCTCACTCGAAAAATCATGGCCATATCCCATCAAAGGATGCTTGAGAATATCTGGTGAACAGATGAATTCCGGGATGTTCGCAAGAATTGGCAACGTGGGCTTTTCTTCCCATACAGTTATCCTGCCATCTTGTTCTGATTCAATATATGATGTGCCAAGGGGAACACCTCTTATGCCAGGCATAGTAATTGCCGCCTGCTTCTCCTGATGGATACAGAGCATGTCATGATACCTGGTCATTGATAAGGTATCACCATATATCACAAGAAAAGGCTCATTCTCGAGAGATGGTGCCGCTTTTACAATCTCTCCTGCTGTTTGCGGGAGCTTTGCTGGGTCATCCTCGCTTATGGCATAGTGCAGATGAACACCAAATGCCTCTCCATTACCGAGCGTTTCTATGATCTGCTGTCCTTTGATCCCGACGGTGACAATAATATCCTCAAGATGCTGGGCTTTGAGGCGCTCAAAAATATGGGTGATAAGCGGCCTCCCGTCAAGGGAGATGAGGGATTTTGGCTGGTCATAGGTGAGCGGGCGAAGACGTGTTCCTTCCCCATTTGCCAGAATAACCGTTTTCATTGTGCATCCTCCCTGAGCGCTTCATGATGTGATGGATCAGTGAGAAACGCTTCTTTCTTGAGCTCATTTACCACAGGGAACTTTTGCAGCATTGAGATGGGGAATTTCTCCTGAAGAGATCCTATAAACTCCTCTGACTCTGCGATGTTCCGAAATACTGTCTCTGCCAGGAAATCAAAATCATGATTGATCCGGGACAATGAATTGACATTCGGATGGCCCAGAAGATATGACTCCAATTCGTGGAGATGAGAACGGTCAACTTTTATTGCGACGTTTGAATGCGCATGGAGTCCTAATTTCTCAAAATCAAGAAGGGTGACATGGCGCTTGATCACATTCCTTGCCGGCCGCTGGATACGGTCATAGATCGTTGTCACTGGAATACCTGTACTCTTCGCGATCTTTGTCACTTTTATTCTCCCATCCTTCCGAAGATGGCTGATGATCAATGCGTCTTTTCGTGAGATCATCGCATCAAATCCCTTCCCTTCCGGCATTTTATGTAATTCCTCATGATCTTCTTGTTATGATTACACCTATTTAAGCTTCAACATATTGCAATATAATGTTGCAATATTGCATAATTATCACGTAAAATACCGTAAAATTAATATATCAAGGACTATTCAATTACTCCATGGCCAAGAAACCAGAATATGTTGGCATCAATATCCCAAGAAGCCTCGCAGCAGTGCTCGATGATATCGTGAAAAAGGAGAAGATCTATGGGTCACGCGCAAGCCTGACAAAGCATATCATCCAAGGCTGGATAGAAGACTATCGCGGAATTGGAAAAAAGAAAGAGGGGTAGCTATTAATACTGGCCCCACCCATTTTGAAGAAATCCATCGAGCGCTGGATAGAGCAATGATTCCCTGGGGATGGTCTCCTGATAACTCCTAATCCTCCTTGCTGCTGATTCTTGAAATCTTTGATCCCCCGCCTTAACAATCTCATCGAGCACATAGAGAGTATCCGGGAGAAAAGCTGGCCTCTCTGTTAGTGTCTGTAATGTGTACCCCAGCATGCCATCCCATAACTCCCTTGGCACTTGCTCCATCGTGATATCACCTATCTCTAATTGGGGGAACAACATCCTGATCCTTTCCTTAGCATCACCTGGGAGCACCTGCCCCTGTGCTGTTCTCCCATCCCTTCTCTCATGAGCATCTGGTCTTTCATATATCCTCATTGCAATTGTCATCTTCTCACCTGTATCGTTCGATCAATTGTAGCAGCGCGTGGCGTGCAAAATCCTCTTCATCATCAAATGTCTTTTCCTGGTCGATAATCGACTGAACCTGCCAGCGCATGGCAGACGACAGTTTGATGACCCATAACTCTTCTGTCATCGTTTTCTCCTTTTTCTCCTAATATGGATGGAAATTTGCTGGGTCAAACTGGAGGATATATACTTGCGTGTGGTAGGGCCCCGATTTGGTAAACTGCAATCTGACATTGTCCTGATAGGGCATAGCAAGAATGCTCACATCGTCCATTGACGCGGTTGCCTGGGCTCCTATCATTGCCGAGAGAATCAAGCCTGAATAGACACTCCTTGGAATTTGCCCCCTGATACTGATTGGGTGACCCTCACCTTCATCATCAACAAACAGATCAACAAAAACGCCATCATTCCTTGCCGTCAATACCTGCCTTCCCCTTTGTATCAATGCCTCGTCTGGCCTCGCATCAATTACATCTGTCGTTTGCGCCATGGTTTTCCCTCCACATCATGCTGCTGTCAGCATCATGTAATCCTTACGATCTTTGTCGGGATTCTTCCTATTTATAGATTGCCCATAATGAATATATCTTACACTATTGATATATATTTGAAATTATTACACTATTTTTCGTAAAATTTATATATATCAAAGAAAACTTCCTTTTGATCTTACAATGAGAAGGAAAGTCATCAAGCAGGGGCATAATACGCTCACGATCACATTGCCCTCCAAATGGGCCATCGAGAACAATATCTCCGCTGGTGATGAACTCTCCATCGAAGAATCCCACCGCTCCTTAAAAATCAGCACCGACAATGATCTCAAAAGGGACCACATTGAAATTGATGTATCAGGGCTCGATGTCGCAACCATCCGCCAGAAGCTGCGTTCTGTGTATAAACTTGGGTATGAAGAGATTAGGATCATTTTTCAAAATAATCTCGTCAAGGAATTGCGAACCGAAAATGATCGTCCGATCATGGAGCTCATCAACCATGAAGTGAGCAACCTTATCGGATGCGAAGTGATCAAGCAGACGGACAAGAGCTGTGTCATCAAGGATTATGCTGTTGATTCCGAGCTCGAGTTCAAGAATACATTGAGACGGGTGTTCCTCCTTCTTCAGGATTATGGCGGGTCATTGATCGACCAGATCAAGGCAAATGACCGCTCATCGCTGCAAGGGATGAGAGATCGCCATTTCAATATCGCGAAGTTCATCTTCTACTGCCAGCGCCTCATCAATAAAGAAGGGGTGGTTGACAGGAATAAGATGACATTCCTCTATTATGTCGTCTCAGAACTCGATGAGATCCTTGACATCATGAAATATGCAGCACATGATTACATCACTTTTCCGCAGAAAAAAGTGCACAAAGAGACCATCTTGCTGCTAGAGAAGATCATTGATCATAATACAATGTATATGGAATTTTTCTATAAGCCAACGCCCCAATCAATGCTGCGCATGGCAGATGAACGCTGGATCATCAGAAAGCATATCTCAAAGCTCATCGGCAAGATCCCTGCAAATGAATTAGCATTGCTCAAGGATATATCATTCATCCTTGAGCTCTATTATCATATGGTGGAGCCTCGGCTCAGTATCGGGGAAAACGGACTACATCCCTGAGAACAGGCAAGTCATCCTCTATAGATAGTTTTGGTACGACAGTATATCTTCCAAATGACAAGCAATATTCTAAGTCTTTTTCTGGAAAATCAAGATCTTTGGGATCCTGAAACCTTCTGATGAGCTCGGCTCCCATAATCTCCCTTGTGACCTCATCGATATCTGGCGCTTGCCCTTGCAGACGGTCTGATAGGTACCTGGCAAATACTTCATCCTCAACAGACCGTTTTACTCCTGCCCATCCGAGGGGGACGAGGGTGATTGGCAGGTCTGGATAAGACATAGCCTCCTGGAAGAGATATTGCTCTACTGCTGTTGCATTTGCGAAGCATCCGCAGATCACCTGGCTTGCATTCGTTGCTGCGAGCACGCCTCTTGTCCCTGCCGTCGTTCGCATGATCACTGTCTTTCCCTGATAATCGATCGCTGCATTTTCTGAGACTGAATTGCCAAGATCGAATCCCTCAACTTTCTTTCCCTCAACCTCTCCCATGAGAATATATTCAGGTTGTGCTGCTTTGATCGCGTATGCAGCGGATACATCCTCCTGCGGGATGATCCTTTCTGCTCCCCTCCCAAGGAATAATGCCATGTTCGTGCAGGCCCGAAAGACATCTATGATGACTACGATGCCTTCTGCGTCATGTGCACCTTCAAGGTATGGCTTGATAATTATGTCTGTCATCTTTCCTCCGGAATCACTACCTGGTCTAGAACCCTCCTCAAAGAATGGAGCCGGAGATCCGGCAAAGGGAATGGGGCATCCTGAAAGTAGACGGGTGTTTCATGGAGCAATCGATCGATAAACACCTTTGCTTCAAGAAGATGATACCTTGCGCGGTTGCCTACTATTTCACGGGTGTGGTCGCTGATATCATGGTCTTCCATCTTGTGTGCAAACCATCCAAAATACCACACATGGGTAAATACTGTCGCGAGGTCATACCTCCTCAATCCCTCATCAAGTGAACGTTCTTCTCCCCTGGTCTCATGCTCTCTCCTGATTTCCTCTAGCAGTCTGTTGTACGCTTCTACTACTTCATATTGCTCATCGAGGCACACATACCTGTGTTTTTGGAGGTACTCATCAATTTCTTCCCTGAGCGCTGCTGGTGCACCTGCTGGATAGTCCTGCGGCGGTTTCCACTCATTGAATTGGCACCCATTCCTCATCCCCTTCATCAGGTCAACTTCTCCGAGCATGTAGACACCACACTCATAATCGATGAGCATTGTTGGAACCATGATATTTCTTGTGTTTGAGTCCTTATAGTAAACGCTGTCTTGTTGGGAAAGAAAGGCAAGGTGGTGACAGAGCAGCTGTGCTTCTGCCAAAACACATGCTGCAACTTCAGGATCGAGCGCTGTTTGTGGCATCCTTAAGTATTTTGCATCAAGGTCCTGAAGGAAATACTCCTCTCTTTGATCAAACAGGATGATACCTGCCTTTTCTGCTGCAGCAATAAGCGCTGGCGATGCAGCATGCACCCTTGCCAGCTGCAAAGAAGCTTCACGCGCTACCCTTGGAGCCTCTCTGAATGCTGGAGCGCTGGGATCCCCATTTATGATCTGGTCTAGTGTTGGGGTATCGATGAAGTGCATGATCCTTGCATGTATCACTGTTTTATCTGGCAGCTGGAATTCCTTATACCCAATAGAAGGAGGCATAGTAACTCCACATTGTTCGAGTATTTCCCGCCCTTCACCTTCAAGGAAAAACTGTTCTCTTCTCGCATTTCCTTGACCATTAGTATCCCTGTATATCTTTACGAAGGTATTGAGCGTGCCTGCATTCCCAAGCGTAATATCCATACGAAAATTTTTATTCCTTGCAGTCACCTGATTCTGATACTCATGGATCGGCCAATGCTGGAGATCAAAATCGTCTAACACAGCCAATGCAGCCTCTTGCTGCTCGGCAGAGATATAGGATTGGTCTAGACCCTGGAAAAATTTCCCCACTTCTTCCATCCCTGATCCGAAGATAGACCTGAGGAAATGGAAAAAATTTTCTTTCCCAAGAAACATTTTCATAGCGTTTTGCTCGAGGATTGTCGCTGCCATCTGTTTGTGGACACGATTCCTGGTGAGTTCATCAGGAGCAGTTTGGTAGCCCCCACACAATTCTCTTGTTTCGGGAGTGTCGTCCAGGACATAGAGGCAAAATTCTGGTTTGAACTTTCTCACCACTGCCCGTACGCTCCCACCTGAGGGAAGGGTAGAGTGTCTCAGCATCGGTTTGCGGGCAGCATCAATGATATCTAGCTCCCCATCGTAGCGCATGAGGCTGGAAAAAAATGTTGCAAGATTTTCTGGAGTGATTGGCTTGTCCTGGCCAGCAAATGGGTGGAGCCCGAGCACGATGTATTCTAGCGCCCATCCAATATCTTCAGGCCTCATCGTTGGTGATGCGCTGAGACACAATTTGACAAAATCGAGACTCTCTGGAGTGATGAACTGTCGATTGAGTACTGGATTGCCCGCAATCTCTACCATCCTCCTGGTCGCGATCGCTTGCTGATCCATCCCCTCAATCAATCGAAAGAGCGAGAGAACATCTCCTCGGTTGGTATTTGGGTACTTATACTCCCTCAACCGTCCAAGATCCGCGAGCAGGTTGAGGGTAATTTCTATCATTGCCTGCCTACTGGGTGGAATAGCAGGTCTAATACGTTCATACGCATCTCCTGGAAGATTCTCAATACGTGTTGGTTGTCTATCTTGTAACAATGCGGATATACCTTGTTCTACACGATCAGTGATGATCCCTGCTTGCACTTCTGCGAGCTCTTGTTCGCCAACGGATAGAAAAAATTCGACAAGTGATGTCCTTGCCCCCACATCATTGGGCTGAGCGTTGCTTCTTTGGACTAAATTATTATAGGTTATTCTTTTTTCAGGGTCAGAGATTTTCATTCTTTATTTCCACAAACCTGTAAGACATGCTCCTCCCATCCTCTTGCTGCGAGCTCTTTGCCTGCTATGATGGCTGCCATCAAATTAAAGCCAGAAGCCTCAAACAGTTCTGGGCGAGCAATGATAATATTGATCTCCTGATTGCTGTTTGGGTTGTCCTTATCAGTCAAAGGTAACATAACCCCTCCACCTTCCCCTTCTTTTCCCCAAAACGCATTTTCATCTAAATCAGTCACTTTGAACCCAAATCCTCTGGCAATAGGGAGCACTGCGATCACGTTCGTATAGAGCAGCTTTGCGTAGAGTCTTTCGGGAGGAACGGTCACGCTTGATGGGAACTGGAAATGATGCCTTGGATCGATGTATGCATGATAGCTCTTCCCATCAATTACTTGGAGGACATTGGATGCTGTTGCACAAGACCCATTTGTTGTATCAACCCTGCATGTTCTTGTAACTCCATGCTCAATGAGGGAGCTTTCGAATGCGGCGATCCCCTGAGGGAAGCCAAACTTATAATTCCCAACAAAAAAACGAAGTGTTTCCTGTGGAAACATGACCTGTTCCAACAATCGATTCGGATCGACAACACTTCTTTCTCTCCCAGTAAATGCGACAGGATCCCTTTCCCCACCTGGACCGAGCAGGGTAATTGAGCTATATACCTCATCATTATAGAAATGGTACACTGCTGTTGAGACTGGCTCGTAGGGAAAATATGTGTCTATAAGAGCGACTGTGCCGACGGCCTGAGGATTAAACTCTCCTGGAGTCCTCCCTTCCTTTAACCTTATCGCACGTTCTCTGATAGCGTTTGCAAAATTGTCACTTCCTTCCACATAGTTTGTACAGAGAACATACCTGCTTCCTGGATTCGTGGGATTATCACTGGAATGTTCGATTCTTTTCGAGACTTGTATACCATTTCTCTCTAAAAACTCTATGACCGGCCTGAGCGCATCATTCGCAAACCCTTCAACAACCGTATCTAGATTATATCTCTCGTGATGGCGATGATGCTCAGAGCCTGTTGCAATGGCGATTCTCTCTTTCACATTTTCTCCATTAAGGCTATAGGTGATACAATCATTTGCCACCGCTACTACATAATCCACGAGCATTTTGTTGATTTCCCATCTTAACCCGTTTGAGATATATTCAGAATTTACAGTTGTTGTCATCTCGTCCAGCCTCCAAAAGGTTCGTAATTATTACGGATGTTATCCTCATTATCCTTTTATTGTTTCTCCCTATAGGGAATATTTCCCACTAGTGAACTTTCACGTTTTAGGCGAGATTCACCCACCCCATTATTTTAACTACTCTATAATACTAAAAAACAAAATGTTTTTAAATACTTATTGGTTCTTTCTCCTATGGAAACAAAGAGCTATCTTATCTATGTGCTGACCGTGTTTCTGGCGCTTGTTGGCATGGTGAGAGTGATGTTCCACCTTGGACCATTGTCCCTCTGGTATCTGGGGCTTTTTTGTGTGATGCTTGTCCTCTCTGCTGGACTCATGCCAGGGATGCTTGAAAAGAAGCCTAATGCTTATCCTTTCCTTACCATCTACTATGCGCTCTGGATCATGGTGTCACTCAACTTTTATTATTACTCTGATAGTATCTGGGTATATGTCATGCTGGCATCTAGCGTGATTGGCTTTTTGATGGGAGTCATCCTCCTCCAGAGGCCTGGAAAAAAGCGGATTACTCCAACATACCATTATACTATCAAACAAGACAAGGATAGCCCAGTCATTCGCCCCTTGGAAGAAAAGATGCCAGCTGAAATGCAAAAGAGCCCTGAAGCGGTCATCGATGAGCTTCGCCAGGAGATCAAGACCAAAGCTTCTGAGCTAAGGCCCCAGTCACAGCTCACACCATATCTTTTATCCTCACTTGCAAAGAGGAGCGATCTTGGGCACAGCGGCGCTCTTTTTGATGAGAAAAAGACAAAACCAGCTGAACAAAAGAAAACTTCTCCACGAAAGGGCATATCCTCACGATCCTCACGAAAGGCAACAGCACAAAAGGCAACAGCCGCAACAGCACTTCAAAAGAAAACAGCTGCGAAAAAGGATGCAAAAACGAAGACTTCAACAAAAAAAACTCTTCCCTCTCCACGCTCTGCAGGGAAAGGAGCCTCATCAAAGAAAACAGCAGCGACTGCAAAACCTGTGAAGAAAAAACTTCAGGGAAGATATGTCGGCTCTATCATGGCGACAACCTTTCATACCTCAAACTGTGAGTGGATCAACAACATCAAGCGGACAAATAAGGTGTGGTTTACGAGCAAGAAAGATGCTGAAAAGAAAGGCTACCATCCGCATGAGTGCGTGATCAAGAAATGATTCTTATCTTTTTTTCTTGTCTTTTTTTTTAATAGTATGTTTTTCTGTTTTTTTATCCCCTTGTCCTTTCTTCTCCTCTTTCAAGGTAAGATAGATGATCATCACGATTCCAATCGATATTGCCATATCTGCGACGTTAAAGATGGGCCAGATCGTAATATAGCTATTATGAACCATGCCAGACCAGATGTTCAGATCAATAAAATCGATGACCTGCCCGACATGCAGGCGATCGATAAGATTTCCAAGGCCGCCGCCCAGCACAAGGCCAAAATAGGGCTGGAGGCAAGAGTCAATCTTCTCTCTGTAACATATAATAGCGCAAATGATCACTATTGAAAGAATGATGAAAATAAGGTTGTTGCCTGAGAAAAGGGAGAAGAGTGTGCCCGTATTCATTGCCAGATTGAGCTGCAGGGGCCCGATGAGCTTGACCACAGACCCTAGCTTGAGAGCAAAGAACTTCGTTATCTGGTCAAGTATGATGATGATAAAGGCAAGGATCCAGAACCATCTACCATTGCGATCTTTTTTGCCTGTCATATTCCCCATAAGCGAGCCGCTCAATGTTTGCCAGGCGCTGGTTGAGGGAGTCGAGTGACGCGCGGATGGCATCCATCTTGCTTGAGAGCACCTCAATGTCCTTGCTGATGATGAATTGCTGATGGGAATATTCGGGAGATGACTCTTGCTGTCTTACCGGCTCGAGCGTGGGTGTCCTCATCGAACCGGATGAAGGAATAGACGGGCTTTGTGACTGTGCAAAAGGTGAGGGTTGAGATGAGTTAAAGCCTGGTGATGCAAAAGGATCTCCTGGCTGGGATAATGCGTTAAAAGAGCCGCCCTGGCTGCTGGGGTTACTAAAGGGGTCATTATGCCCCATTCCTGGAGGAGAACCAAAAGGATCCTGGCCGGAGTTTTGATTTGCGAAGGGATCACTCTGCGAACTGCCAAAAGGGTCTTTTCCCATGTCTCCATCGCCAAAAGGATCGTCCTTCTTTTTTTTCCAGAATGCCAGATGCACGTTATTCCCTCTTTTTTCCTTCTTTACTCCTTATGGAGGACCTTATTCCCAACCTTTTCTATAACCCTCTCGGGGAGGACCTGAATATATGCTTTCACACTGAGATCTGGATATATAATAATGTTTCCCTTTTTATAGTCAATAACAAAGGCAATGGGGTCATCAAACTTCTTCTTTACCAAGGATTCGAAATCATGGCCCCTCACAATATAATCCTGCTCTGCCATGATCTTACTCAGCACCCCCTGCCCAGACATAGCTGATCCCCCAACATCAACATTCTCCACGGTAAAGAATGCTTCGGACTTGAAGATGATCACTTTGTAATAATCCCCCTGGATATCACTTGCCGGCTTATTTGCAAAGAATGCGAGATCATCCTTTGGCAGATAGATCCGGTCATCCTTCTCTATCTTTCCAGCAACTCCAGCAACGAGGCCCTGATCCTGGAGAAGGAACAAATTATCCTCACTCGAGAGCCGCTCCTTGAAATCTGAGAGGTCCTGATAGAATACATATCCTGAGAGCGCAATAAGAATGACACAGAAGATAGCCGTCCACAGGATAAGCGTGATAAATATCTTGAAAAATGTTTTCAACAACATGATGATCAGTACAATTCCTATAATGTAGATAACAGCAGATATTGCAAGCTCGAATGTCATGATTATCGGGTAGTGCAGGGGTATATAAAGGTTTTTGTGTGCATCCTCATCATCTCTCCACCCAGTCCCATCTTTTCTCACAGAATTACTGGCAGCGTGGGAACTTTTTTAAAACATCCTGCAATCACTTGTTCTATGGATAAGAACGCCCAGCGAAGAGTGCGCCAATTGTTCAGAAGAGGCATTGCCACCGATGCGATCACCCGGCGAGTTGAAGAGGAGATGGGTGTTTCTCGACGTGAAGTGAGGGAATACCTCGCTCAAGGGATGCAAGCTGACCTCCAGCGAGGAAGAAGAAATTTTATGTTGGGGATTATTGGCGTTGGTACTACCTATACTGCATATCGGATAGTTCGCCAATTCTCTGAGCCAGGAATTTATCTGCTTGCCAAGGAAAAATCTGGAATGGATATTGGAGATGATGTTCTAAAGATACCGCACCACGAGCTCAAAACGATAATATCAGAAGAGCAGATGATCATGAGCTGGGAGAAAGTGAAGGATACTTTGCGCAACCAGCCGTATGTGCCACCCGTACGGTTCAAGGATGCATATCTTGAAGACCGGATTGTTCCAGAGCCTGATGCCACCTATGCAGAACGCATCAGCGAACATATCAGAAAAAGTGTTTGTCATCTGCAATCATATGTCCAACACCCCCTTATCTCTGGCGCTGGGCCAACGATCGTGCATGGGCAGACCCTGTCAGATTTTGAAAGAGACTATTCCAGCCTCACGATGATTCTTGCCGGCACAATAAAGCAGGTGAGCATCACCTCATGGGAATATCCTCTTGTGTCAGGCGAGGAAGGAATTGCCCTTTGCCCTGTTGAAGCACACATGCTTTATGGAAGAAACCTTCGAAAGACGAGCATCCAGAAAAATCTTGATGGCACAGCCTCAATACTCACTACCAACGCCAATGCCATCTATTTCTGCACACGGGGAGACCCTGTCCGGCTGCTGCGAAGCCCTCTCCTTGAGTATCTCCACTACCTCGTCAGTCCAGTAACATTTGGCCATGTAGGTCAATTCCTCAGCAAACCCGGAAACTTCATCACAAAAGAAGATGGGAATACTGTTCTTAACCGCTGGTGCGCCCGCGAAGAGCGAGTCGTCCATGCAATCGGGGCAGCCTGGTTTGAGGAATACGGGCGAACACTTAGGATACCTGATGCTGCAGTCCAAGCGCTCCTGCGCGAGGAAGATCGCAATCAAACATACACCGGCACAGCACAGATGACAGACCTTGTCAGGAAGAAGGGGCCAGGAGATATCCTTGATCAGTACCAGCAGGATCCTGATTCGTTGTTTCTCGAGGCTGGACTTAAAAGACTCTGATGAAACTCTCGCTACCGCAGGTGAGCATCAGCCTCGGTTCATTCATATTATCTCTTTTGAGTGCGGGTCCCTCCCGAAGTCCACCGAAAGCAAAGCTTTTGGGTCGCGAAAACTATATTTTCGCAGGTCCAACCCCCTCCCACAGACTTAAATTTTACCTTTAAGAGAACCTCAGAAAACGATGCTCACCACTATTTTCACCGGAGCCCTGGACTAAGAAACATTTAAATACGCCTCATTCTGGTGGAATCCCATGAGACTTTTCTTTGGCGGGAACTGGAAGATGAACAAAACGACTGCCGAAGCCAGAACATATCTTGATACTTTTCTTGGACCTCTGAGCAGCTATGATGCAGATATTGTCCTCTTTTGCCCCTACATGATCCTTCCTGCTGCCTCTCAAAAAGCGAAGGGCACGCCACTATCCCTTGGCGCGCAAAACCTCTACCCTAAACCCTCCGGTGCGTATACTGGAGAGATTAGCCCTGCCATGGTAAAAGAATTCGCAACATATGTCCTCCTTGGCCATTCTGAACGACGGATTTACCTTGGTGAGACAGACAGTTTCATCAATGAGAAAGTTCGAGTAGCACTGCGAGAAGACCTCAAGGTGGTGCTCTGCGTCGGAGAAACTGCAAAAGAAAGAAAAGAGGGGAAATCTTCTGCTGTTGTCAGAAAACAGCTTCGAGCATGCCTCAAGGATATCCCTGGAAACAATCTCAATTCCATCATCATAGCATATGAACCAGTTTGGGCAATCTCCACATTCCCCGGAGCAAAGCCTGCACAGCCTGCTGACGCAGAAGAGATGCATGCCCTCATCAAAGGGTGGTTCACAAAGCAGTATGGAAAAGAGACAAGAGTAATCTATGGCGGGAGCGTCAAGCCGGACAATTGCGAAGAACTCATTGTCCATCAACACATCGATGGCTTTCTTCCCGGGGGAGCGTCACTTGATCCGGAATCATTTTTAAGGATTATTAATCGTTCTCTTGAGGCGAGGAAGAGGGCGAAGAAACCATGATCCAACAAATCATCCAGCTCATTGTTTTATTTTTTGTCATCTTTGACCCGCCAGCAAGCCTGTTCGTTTTTACTATTGCAACAAAAAAAGTAAAGGAAGAGGAAAAGAAAAAAACAGGCATCCTTGCAGTGAGCCTTGCAGCAGGCATCTGTGTTCTTGTCCTTATCTTCGGTGAAGGCCTCCTAAAACTTTTCAACACCACCCTCGATGACTTTCGAGTTGCAGGGGGAATCATCCTGATCCTTCTTGGCATCAAGATGGCGCTTGGACGACCTCTTGTAGATGTTGATAAGATGAAAGATAAATCCGCACGGGCCATTGCGTCGGTCATCGCAACACCGCTCCTTACCGGCCCGGCAGCAATTACTACCATCATTGTCTCAACAAAGGATTATGGCTATTTCATTACCAGCGCTGCACTTGCCATCGTTCTTGGGGTGACAGCACTGCTCTTTATTCATTCAACAAATGCCATGAAAAAGGTTTCCCGGACAACTGTTCAACTATTGTCCACCTCCCTTGGCCTTATTACTATCTCGTGGGGCGTTCGCTTTATCAGGATAGGGTTTGGGATATGAATATGATTTGAGTCCAATAAAATTTAAGTTCTTTCATTAATAGAGGGTTTAGAACTCAAATTTGCTTTTCGGTCGAAATTTTGTCCTGCCTTGTAGGGGTCGGATTGGCTAACAACTGTTAAACAGTTCCTGTTTGCGCTTGTTCATGCCTTTTCAGCCGTCTCATCTTTATATTTTACTCAAACCCCCAAATCTTGTAGAACTAATTGAGGTCCACCACAAAATGTTTTTTGTCAGGCACAGATACATACACTTCTTCACCGCCTTTAAGATTTAAACTTCTTGCAACATCCTTATTAATATACATGCCCAGTCTGTCTTGGGATAATTTTACTATTTTTTGCTTAATCTTAAGAGGGGTTTCTCTTAGTTCTTCAACTACTTTTTTTGAAGATGCTGGTTCGAATTCAAAGTAGTCACATTCAGAACATTGATAGCTCATTACTTTGCTTTTAGCACCAGCAACTGTAATGTCAACTTTCCTTAAATTAGCTTCACATTTTGGACATTTCATTTTTCCTCACCCTTTCTTGGCGTTTATTACAAATAAAATATTGTCTTTTATTTCAAAGAGGATATAATATCCATCTTTCTCAATTTCGAATTTATCACCTTTCTTTTTTGGATTTTTTGTACTGAAAATTATCTCTACTACTGTACTCCAAGGAACATCTTTTTCATGTTCTTGGGTATAATGATCTGTCGGTTGGATATCTGTAAAGTATACCCTGCTATCAATCATACTACAAATATGTAGTCAATATTACTATATAAATCTTTCCTTTAATTGGGGCAATAACTCCCCCCGCGCTTTTTTATATAACTCTAGGTTAATCGTGTGAAAATCGATACATTCTTAAATATCTTCTCTCTGAAATATTCAGGAAAAGGAGGGGAATTCCATGAGAATAAACTTAGGATTTGCATCGCTTATCACTCTGGGGCTTCTTTCAGGATTTGTCTTTGCCATCATCGCTGCAATCATGTACTTTGCAGGGAACATCAGCTGGGCATGGATGCTGGCAATCACCATCATCTTTAATCTTGTGATGTGGCTGGTTGGGCCAACACTCAGCGACTTCATGTACCGCTGGTTCTACCGGGCAACATTCTACAAAGAGGAGGATCTGAAGGGAAAAAAATTTGCAACGTTCATCAGGAAAGTGTGCGACAAGCATAAGATCCCTTATCCTACCATCGGCATTATCCCTGACAATAATCCTACAGCCTTTACGTATGGTTCTGGTCCATGGAACTCTCGCATCGTCCTCTCTGAAGGGCTCTTCCACTATCTCAATGAAGATGAACTAGAAGCAGTCATCGCCCATGAGCTTGGCCATATTGTCCATAAGGATTTCATCGTCATGGCAGTGGCATCACTCTTATTGCAGATACTCTATCAGCTCTATGTGATCTTTGCCAGGGGAAGCATGTCACGGGGCAGTGCTCTTGGCAAACGGGGTAGCAAGGATGATGATGGCAGCAGCTTGATTATCATCGGATATGTCTCATTGCTCTTCTATTATATTGGCATGTATGTGCTGTTGTTCCTCAGCCGCCTTCGGGAATATTATGCTGATGAGTTTTCAGCACAAGAGACTGGAGACCCAAACCTCCTTTCCTCCGCTTTGATCAAGATTGCATATGGCATTGCAGTGGTGCCAGACACCCAAAAGACGGCGCATCTCCTCAATAGCACAAGGGCTCTTGGCGTCTTTGATTTCAAAGCAGCAGAGAGCGTTGGCTTGGTCGTTGAGGCAGACCATCACCATAAAGGGGCAATGGAAAAGGCATTCCTCTTTGACATGGTCAATCCCTGGGCAAAATTACTGGAACTCAAATCAACACATCCTTTGACGGGGAAGCGAATCAGCGCTCTTTGCAGCATGACATCAAAACCCCTGTTCAACATCAATCAGATCAAAAAGAAAGACGTTGATTACGGGAGGCTATGGCAAGGATTCTTTGTAGACCTTGCAGTTGTTTGTTTGCCCACCCTCATCTTCCTCACAACACTGATAGCATTGATTTATGGATCCATCACTGAGCTCATACCCTTCAAGCCGGTCCTCTTTGGCGGCTTTGCCCTGTTTGTCCTTGCTGCATGGCTCAAGGTTTCCTACCGATACCCCAAGACCAGTTTCAAAAAAACAACTGTCGCAGCACTCATGTCAGATTTGTATGCATCACCAATCAAAGGCCAGCCAGTAGAGCTTGAAGGAAAAGCAGTTGGCAAGGGGCAGGCTGGAAACATTGTCTCGGAAGACATGATGTTCCAGGACAGCACCGGCCTCCTCTACCTCAATTATGAAGGCGCCGTGCCATTCTTTGGGAACCTTCTTTTTGGCATCAGCAAGGTCAAGCATCTTGTCGGCAAACGGGCACAAGCAAGAGGCTGGTTTGTCAGGGGCGTCTCGCAGCACATGGAGCTAGCGCAGTTTGAAGCAGATGGGGAATTGATAAAAAGCTATGTACGCTTTTGGGGAGTGTTTGGATACATCTTCAGCGTCCTGCTCCTGGGAGCGGTGGTCTTTTTCCTTTATTTGATATACTGAATTTGATATACAGAAATAGTGAAACTACTGAAACAATGAAACTGAAACAATGAAAAAACCGACAGAGATATGGATTGTATTCCTCATTTTTTTTATAGGAATAGCCTTTGCAGAAGTGCCAGGTGATGTCACATTAAACGGTTTTGTCAATGACTATGCAGGAGTGCTCTCTTCTGGTGAGATCAGCGAGATTAATGCCCTGCTCCAGCCTTTGTATGACACCAATCAGGCACAAGTGGCAGTTGTTACCATCAACAGCCTGGAAGGGCGAGACATAGAATCATTCTCTTATGAAATCGCTGAAGGAAAGCTTGGCGATGCCGAAAAAAACAATGGGCTCTTGCTCCTTATCGCTGTCGATGACAGGAAGTACCGTTTTGAAGTTGGCCGGGGATTAGAGCCTATCCTGAATGATGCAAAAGTTGGCCGGATTGGCCGGACATACCTGGTCCCAGCATTTCGGGAAGGAGACTATGGAAAAGGGGTTGTTGATGCGGTCCGCACAATCAAACAGGAGGTAGAGAACCCCAATGAAATAACTGATAGTCTCTCCTCTTCCCTCCCAGATAAAGCCATCATCTTCATCATCATTGCAATCTTTATCTTTGTGATCCTCATCCAGATCATTGTCTGGGGGACAATCATCTCTGCTCTCTTTCACAATCAGAAAAAGGCGAAAGGTGAAAAAGGAAGAACTGATAATGAAACATTTTGGGCAGCACTGCTCGCATCACAATTTTTTAGAGGCGGCGGTTCTGGTGGTGGGGTTTTTGGAGGTGGCAGCGGTGGTTTTGGCGGCGGCGGCTTTGGCGGTTTTGGAGGCGGGGGTTTTGGAGGCGGGGGAGCATCAGGAGGTTGGTAACAATGTTTTGGAAGAAAAAAATGCATGAATGCGGGGAAATCATCATTAAATGCCCCTACGGGCATGGTGAGATGAGAAAGATTATTAAGGAAGATATCATCATAGATGTCTGTGACACCTGCAAAGGTATGTGGCTTGATGATAAAGAAATTGATAAGCTCGTTGCCCTTGCTGCAAGGCAGGCATCACTAGCGAAGCAAAAAACAACACAAAAGGGTGGTACTCATCGCAAAAAAACAGGAAAAAAGCTATAAAGGCTGGATCATAGCAGGAGTCATACTCCTTGTTCTCATCATTCTTGGCTCATGGGTCATGGGCTCTTATAATTCGCTTGTCCGAATGGATGAAGGTGTGAACCAAAAATGGGCAAATGTGCAATCTGCATACCAGAGAAGGGCTGACCTTATCCCCAATCTTGTCGAAACAGTGAAAGGGTATCGGGATTATGAGGCAAATACCCTGATACAGATCACCGAGCTTAGGAGTGAGGCTGGACAGGCAAAAGTATCCATAGACTCAGCAACAAGCCCTGCGGAGTTACAGGCAGCGATGGGCAACATGAATAGCGTGCTCTCCCGACTGTTGGTCATTGTGGAAAATTATCCTGACCTGAAAGCGAATGAAAACTTCCTGTCATTGCAAGATGAGCTCGCAGGCACAGAGAACAGGATAAAAGTGGAGCGGGACAATTATAATGCTGCGGTTCGTGATTATAACATACTTGCGCGAAGGTTTCCCACATCCATTATTGCAAGATGGTTTGGCTTTGAGAAAAAAGAGATGTTTGCTGCTGATGAAGGCAGCCAAAACGTTGTAAAGGTGGACTTTAGCTAGCAGACTGGCTTGGAGGGTGATATGGGTGAAATGAGAGGCAAGGTAAAAATTGTGAGGGTTCTCCATGATGCTGGAACAGGCGGAGATAATACTATAGAACTAGTATTTGATGCTTCAATACACCATGAAGGCAAGATATTTGGACGAGACAAGGTTGAGGGCAGGCTTTCACTTGGGGGGAAAGGAGTAAATGATGTTGTTACCAGCGCAGGTGGAACACAACCAACAGACCTTCGCGGAAAAAATATCATCATATCCATCGGTTAATAATGAACAAGCCCTCACCCTTCATCCTTGTCCTTCAGTTTATCCTCTCTGGGCTCTTTGGCCTTCTTTTCGGCTTGATTGGTGCTGTTGTGGCTTCACTCATCATCCATGACCATCCAGTTGCAGAAACCCTTGCCTTTATCGTACGAGGGTTTTATGTTGGATATGTGATTGGATGCGCGCTCACGATACTCATTGAAGCCCGGATATATAAGAGGCAGGGGAATCTTAGCGGAATGCTGCTTGGCATCGTGCTGGCATCGTTTATTGTGTTCATCCTTTCAAAGCCGCTGCTCCGGTTCACGTATATCTTCTGGCCTCTATTCTTGTTCTTGTTCCCCTATCTCATTGTTGTTGGATATCATCGGTGGGGGAAAGGCAGGGGACGTGATGATCCTGAGGAAGATAAAAAAAAGACAGTGAAAGGAAAAACAGCGTAACTTGCCTGGTCGAGAGCGTATTTCTACAGTCTTTTGAAAAAACAACACTCCTGACAGCAAACCGCTTTTCCTTGGAAAGCTCACCTCAGAAACTTTCAGTGTTTGCGTCAGTGTTGTTTTTCCCTTCTATTATTCTTCTATTATAATTCTATCATAAATAAGGAAGAAATAGCCCGGCCAGGATTCGAACCTGGGTCCCCGGATGTCTCCAACAACCATTGCCAGAGTCCGAGATGATTGGCCGCTACACTACCGGGCTGTCAATTAGAAGGGAAAATTAATTGTTTTTAAAGGTATCTGGTTTGCTGTGGTTTTGGGGCTTTATCTGAATAACAACAGGATAAGAGCTCATCATCCAATAAACAAAAAACTTATATACCAGTATACACATTTGTGACCTGAGTTAATATCAAAAACCCGTAAAAGAGGTACACAACAATGGTCTCCAATACAGCTACACGATCAATAGCAGCAAATCAGGCAGTTGCTTTAGCACAACAATTCCACACCGCCAGGAGGGCAAGACAGCACCTTGAAGCTGTTTCCAGAGCCGCGAATGCACTCACTCAGGAATGTGAACACTGGCATAAAAACAATCAACATGCCCTCCCCAACATCTGGGATGCGACGACTAAAGATATGGATATTGTCAGTGCAGAAAGATGGGGTGGGATGAGCGCTGATCAGCTAAAAGCGATAGCCGCAGACCCCAAAAAAATGGGAGATGCCCATCGCCTCACAAGAGTCCTCACTAGCTTTTCTAGCGTTGTTAAGACGACACATGAAGTCGCTGACAACCTATCAAACCAATTGGATTCAGGAAGAGGCCCATTTCACCGGATAGGATGGATCGAACAGACAAATTCTGTTTTGACAGGATGTGGCCATATCGAACCGCTCAACACCTATACTTCTCAAGTAAGAGGATTCTCTCAGAAATTAGCTGCAGCGGAGCTTTGGATCAGACAGGTGAAGAGGCTGCTTCCACCAGAAAATGCTCCAACGCATATCAGGAATGGTGATATCGGCGTCATCCTTGGATTCCTTCGAAGGACCTCTGGTGGCAACGTTAATGAACTTCATTTTAACCAGAACCCTTATTCAACGTTTGTCGGACTTGCGAAAGAAGGCAAAGAATTGATGGTAAAAGTGCATGATAAATCATCCCAACTAGAGGCTAATCTTAGAGGAAGATAACCATTCATCCTTGCAAGGGCACAAGAACTCTGACAAGCGGGTCCTCATCGACTTGGGGTTTTTCTGCAGAAGCGATTTCAAGTATCTTTATTTTCTTTCCCCTCACTCCATTGCTTCCTATCTTATAATCAGGATGCATTGCCTGGAATGAGATATTGAAGGGGACATTTGAATCCCTTACCTTTTCCCACTGTGCGAGGAGCATGTCTGTCTCATCGCTCTTCCAAGGGTCTTTATACATGAAAACTGCTGGCATCTCTCCAGTGCTGTCTTCCAGGGTAAGCTCTGCTGCGCTAAATGATACACCTTCAACGATCTTAAAATCTCTCATTCGCACTCTTTGAATAAGGCCGATACCCTGGAGGAAAGAATAATCAAATGGAGTCTCAAACGGGCAGGTTAACCTGGTATATACAAGAAAATCATCAGAAGGTACGATGGTGTCACCTCCTGGCACGGCTTCTGCGAGCCAGTCTGTTAATTCAAACTCCTCACTTCTTGGAATCAGATGAGATTGTGGGACAGTTCTTATAAGCCGCTGATAATTCCTGCCCAAATCAGCAAGTGAGTCGCATTGGTATATCCTTGTCATCTGGGCGATCGCCTCGGTGACTCTCTGTGGAAATGAGATCCCCCCTTGTATCCCTTCTGGCCTGAGGGTTATGCTCTCATCTAAAGCGTATGGCGCTCTTGCTCCTTCAGAGACCTGCTGATGGTAAACCCTCGTCACATCCCTCATACCAACATCCTGCTCATTCTTCCTTTAAAAGCATTTCTACTCTCTACCACTTAAGAATGGTAATATTAGTTCTCTCCTAGAAGGCAGACATCCCCTCTGCTCCCCCTACACAAATACTGTCTGGCCTTTCCTTATATATTTTCCAGGAGGCAGCTTTGAAACAGTAGAAAAAATGTCAAGATATGGCTGCATCTGTCCCTGCATCTTCTTTACTTTCTCCCTTCCTCGTTTGGTGAGATGGAGCACCTGCCCATCATACGTGATATATCTTCCTTTTTCGAGCGACTCAAGATTCTGGTAGAGCGCCCGATTGCCCTTCTTTGCCAGCCCTGCTTCTTTCAGAAAATGGATGAAAGAAACCTTTGAGATGGCGATGGATAAACCCTTGCCCTGCAGCACCTTATCCATATGGTCATAGTAGGCTCCAAGAGCAAAAAGGACAAGCCAGGTTTGGGTACGGAGGGGCATATCCTCTCATTGATTTTGGATTATATAAACCTACCGCGGAAGATTGCGATCGATTTCTACCGTCAAGTAGGAGAGTGTCCTCATCCTCTCCACCAAATTCCAAAAAGGCGTATCCCCATACATCACTACAAGCCCATCAACTTCAGTCCCATTACTCATGGTATCATGAAAATAGCGAATATCACTGTTGCGATAAAGGGTGCATCCCTCCGGCAGCTGGTCCTGGACAGTGTTCAGGGCGATCATCTCCGCAAATTTTCCTCGGAGCCTTGCTGTGCGTTGGGAGTCATGGGATATGATGAGCTCATGGAGCGAGGATGGATTGGGGTGCCTGATCATCTCCTCCGCTAATCCTTTCGTCCTACGATCTAGGGAAAGCAGCTCTTGTCGCTGCACAATATCTAACCGGTCCAGAACTTCAGGAGGGGTATCCTGAAAATACAGAACGATATCCGGATTATATTCTGCTTCACAATTCAGGACTCCTCTCTCAAAACTGAACGGATCATAATGAGCAAGGAGACGCCTCACACTAGGATACCATGCAATACCCTGACATCGATATTCCCGTTCCCAGTATTCAGCAAAACACATCTGCCGTTTGCGCAGCTGGGAGCGCTTTTGATTAGGATCACATCCTATCTCGATAAATAGCAAAGACAAAGGAAAGCCGTCCTCGATGAGGGGGATATCCGTAATTTCGGTACCAGGCAGTTCAAAAAAGGTCATACCACCATTACTACCAATTGCCTTTTTATGTTTTTATCTCCTGAAAAAAACATATTATTTTAAGGTGTTTAGTGCTTCTCGTCCCTTCGGAAATTCTTCAATGATAATACCGAAAAAAGACAAATAATGCGATTCCCCCTTTGATGACATACGTTGCCGGGATGTAGAACCATCGGATCTTGAGCCAGGGATACCACTGGGTCTGGTGAGGATTCCATTTCTTCAATGGATAGTGCGGGTTGACAACAAACCACGTGAAATCCTCAACAATGGTCCCGATAAGATAGCAGACCAGCAAGAACAAAGACATCTTCATATCAAAGCCGATAATCAGATTTGGCAGGAGAATTATTGCCATTGGGAAAGCCAGCCAATACACAAAGATATGATACGCAGTATAGTTATAATTGCCAAAATTGATCCTAAACCACATTTCATTCTGGGTCCAGCCAGTATCCCTTTCCATATATGCCTCAGAACAGGCATAAAATATCATGGCCCCCTGAATCGTGAGAAATACCAATAATTCATTCATATAGAGGAACATTTATAAGTTGCTTAAAAGTTTTTGGGTAAATGAGGCTATCACAGGGTGCTGAAGCGACCATCGAAAGAACTAGCGCTGGTGTACAGAAAATCCGCTTGCCAAAACCGTATCGACTGCAGGCAATAGATGACCGGCTCAGAAGATCTCGCACACGGCGAGAGGCAAAGATCCTCCAAAAACTTCCCATACCAGGACCCCAGTTCCTCAGTGTCGATGACACCTCAATGGTCATAGAGATGTCTTTTCTTCCTGGAAAAAAAGCCCGGGACGTCCTCAATGCAAGAAATGCGCATCTTCTCTGCTGTGAGATTGGAAAAATGCTTGTCAAACTTCATGATGCGTCCATCATCCATGGGGACCTTACCACCTCAAACATCATCGTATCTGCTAGTGGGCATTTATCATTCATTGATTTTGGGCTGAGCTTTTTCTCTTCAAAGATTGAGGACAAGGCAACTGACTTGCATCTGCTCAAAGAATCATTAGAATCAAAGCATGCATCGTTCTGGGAAGAGGCGTGGGAGGGAGCTTTTTTAGGGTACCTTTCATCGAGCAAAGAAGCAGCACTCATCAAAGAAAAACTTGCTGTTGTAGATCTGCGAGGAAGATACAAACATAAAAACTAGCTACAAACATAAAACCTAGCTTCTTTGTTCTAGTTTCTTTCTCTGTTCTAGCTTATCTGTTCTTTATACTTTTTAAGCAGAACTTCAATCTTTTCATTTGGCTCTTGTTCTATTGCCAACTCTAAAAAAAAGACTGCATCAGCAAATTGCTTGTTCTTGACACATTGATGGGCAATTGTTTGCAGTGATTTTGCATCATTATACTTATTTTTCAGGATATCCCGAAGCTTCTCGACTTTCTCTTGGAATGAACCTTTCCGGTAATACAAGAACGCTTTGCCATATTCTTTTTGCTTCACGCAGATAAGAGCGAGGTTCATCAAGGCTGCTGGAATGCCTTTCTCTGCTGGTTTTCTGAGATGCTGAATGGCCTTTTCGAATTCTTTATCCTGAAAGTACATAACCCCAAGATTTGTCAATGCCGTATCGCTCTCCGGATTCTTTTGGATGACCTGTTGGTAGATCTTTTTTGCCTTTGCTGGGTCTCCACTGAGGTATTCTACCTCTGCGAGCGTGCAGAGCACTTTCAGGTTTGCCGGGTCTCGCATTGCAGCTTTTTCAAGGAACTCCTTTGCCAGGCCATATTCCCTCCTATGCAGATGAATCTTGCCGACATCAAAGAAAGGCTTTGGGTTGCCTGGCTGCTCTTCAATCTGTTTTATTCCAAGCTTAAGATATAATTCACGCTTCTGCTCGATCATATCCTGTCCCTTTAAGTATCCTGTGTGGTGGATGATAATGGGTGCCTTGAGGATGACCATGCCCTCAGTTATTGCCAAAAGCTCATGGACCGCTCCTGTAAATCGGATCCCCTTTCGGAACAGCCGGATGATCTCCGTGCGAAAAAACCCCTTCGCTTCAAGGTTATCTGTTGAGGCAAAACCCACAATGGCCTCATCATTTGTATAGTTATTGATCGGAACAAGGTAGCCATCGACCCCCTTTTTTTGCGTGCATTCCAGCAGATTTTTTTGGTCATCTGGGTGGATATACTCATCAGCGTCGAGCACAAGAATCCAGTCGCCCTTTGCTGCTTGGATCGCAGCATTCCTTGCCGCGGAAAAATCATTGTTCCATGCGACCTGGATGACCTTTGCACCAGCCGCTTTTGCAATGCTGGCAGACTTGTCCTTGCTTCCTGTATCAGCTATGATAATCTCATCAACAACCCTTTTTACTGAATCCAAGCACCTTGGAAGGGATGCTTCTTCGTCTTTGACTATCATGCATA
Organism: Candidatus Woesearchaeota archaeon; assembly: GCA_013329045.1. Lineage (GTDB taxonomy): Archaea > Nanobdellota > Nanobdellia > Woesearchaeales > UBA9989 > UBA9989 > UBA9989 sp9989u. The sequence goes on along the minus strand of DUKZ01000052.1, from coordinate 848 downwards.
GTGATATGCTCATAGAGTGAGGGGTCTTGAAGAGTTTAAAAAATGTGATGTTTGACAAGTTTTAAATAATCAGTGCAAGCAGAGAGGCATATGGCAACAGCACCTGCCTCCAGAAGAAGGCTTCCACGGCAACTCGTACGTGAAGCCTATATCACCATTCGCCTGGAAGATGACGAGCTCAAACTTCTTTTTGAGGAAAAAAAGAGACTGGCTGATGCAAACAAGCTCCTTTCAGATGTCATCCCACTCTTTGGCCTCTACAGCGAGAGAAGAGGGTTTACCCCTGATAAAGAAAAGAAAGATAAGGTGATATCAGGGCTAGAGGGTGTCATCTCACACCTAAAAAGAGCAAAAAAAGATATGAAGCGCATGGCAAAGCTTGGGACAAGCCTGCATCACCTATGCCGCAACATTGAAAACGAAGCGAGGAAAGAGGATCCAAATGCCCGCCTGGATCCGCAGTTTGTCCTTGCCATCTCCTATTTCTCAGACCTTTTTTCACGGGAGAGCCCTCAAGGGGACAAGCTGAGGAGAAGCATTGGGGCATATGATGAGCTTCATGCAGCAAGGATCCCCCGCCTCATCGATTTTACAGCGAGCATCATGCAGCGCCTCGAGCAGGCGGCAGATGCATGGGCATACCCCCAAAATTCTCCACAAGAACGGCTCATCCTCATGAAGCATATGCAGCTGGCAGAAGACCTCGGGCAGCTTCGCAATGACCTTTATCGCTATGCACGCATGACTGATTCCCTGATCGCCTTTGCGAGAAAACATCTTGAGATCAGTGAACTTGCCCTCAAACGACTAGAATAATAATTTTTAGTGCTGTGTTGCATAATTCAATC
>DUKZ01000010.1 GCA_013329045.1 Candidatus Woesearchaeota archaeon | reverse complement strand
GTGCAATGCAGAATAAACTCCTCATCGGACTGAGTATCATCATTTTGTTAGCCGGTGCTTTCATCATCCCTGGTGTTGGTGTGACTGGTCATGCTATAGATAGGATGTTCCTCAGTGCTTCAGCCAATGCTCGGTACGAGCAGTCCGGTTCGGTGAGTGAAAAACCTCAGGTCGTTGCCTGTTCAAATCCTCCACAAAACAAAGAGATCATCGTTGTTGGTTCAGTATGTTTTATTAAGGAGCCAACCACAAACATTCCCACAATTGACAGCAAAGTAAACTACCAAAAAACATGAAACCAAAAGCATTCCTTGGACTCTGCATCTCGTTCCTTATCATCCTCTTCCCGGTGGCTTTTGCCGTGGAAACGTTTGAAGCAGAGAACAGCATGATTCAGGTGAACAATTGGCTATTGGTGCCAAAGGCTGATAATGGCAAGTTTGGGGCTGTCATCGGCAGGGTTGATAATGGCAATGCTGACATTTATCAAAGCAGTATTGAAGGAAAACTTTCCAGTCTCAAAGGATTACGGGCTGTCCATAAGGGTGGCAGGTACTGGTTTGCTTTTAGCAACGACATGAGCTTTGCTGATGATTCCCCAAACAAGACGGTGATTGGCAGCAATGGAAAGGCAATCAGCGTTGCGAAGTTCAAAGCACAAGATGGAGAGCTGCACCTTGACGAGAGGGATGCCCCGATGTCTTTTTTCATTGATAACAACAACAAAAGATCGATAAGGATTTCCTTGTTTTCNNTGGTCATTCTGGCGGATTAGACATCATCACCACCTCCGGCACAAGTGTTGGTGTGATTGATGTGTATGGTTCGACGTTTAATAGTGAAGCGAATGTGAACTGTGGTACTACCACCATTTCATCCGGCCAGTACCTCTACCGCATCGCAATAGAAAGCGGCAAGCCAGCAGTTGTCGGCTTAGTGGCAAGATATTCCTCCTCTGGAAATAACTTTGCTTTCTGCTTTTTAGGCTATCCTCATACTGTTGATTCTCTAAAGAAACAATTATCTTTAGAGCGTCCGCTCCTGGTCAGGTCGGCAGGTGACCAAAAATGGGTATATATCAAGCAGGATGGGAGCGTGAAGACGAATTTGGGCGATCTTGCTGTTCCAACAACTCCTCCTACTCCTACACCACCTCCTGCTGCTGCAAACATCGGGGAGATTAATCTTGACAACCAATCACCCATAACCTATGCCCCAGATGCAACTAAAAATAAACAATACTCCTTTACAGTAAAAAGAGGGGATACCTCTATTCCTATCATATTCAACCTAGAAAAATTAGGTGGTATCTGGGTGATCCTCCTTACGCCTGATGAAACACATATCATTCCTGCTAATTATGTCACCGGAGATGATAAAAATCGCTTAGATATTAGAATGAGTATTCCTGGTGCCCCTGAGTTAGTCAAAGATAAATATGTTGGGGAGATGCTTGGCATCAAATATGTTGGAATCATCGAAACAGGAGAGGGTGGAAAAAAAGAGGTCAAAAAATATCTTATGTTTAATATGGATGGTGACAACCTATCAGTTTCTGTTGGAGGGGTTAATGATCCTTCTTACTGGGCTGAAGAATTATTGTGTGATAACAAATCAGAATCATTAAGTGATATCCAAGCATTTATCCAAGCATTTGCGTGTTTCACTAAAAATCAAAACAGTGATTTATTTAATTCATTAGAAGTAACCGCTGAGACGGTGTATTGTTATGGTGCTCATGACAGCGAATTAACAATCGCCAGAAAGACTGCCACCCTCACCTGTCCTAGACAGAATGAGTGGATACCAAACGATCAAATGGGGGGGTAATCCCAGTATCTACTGGTGGTTTTACGCGGGATTTTGATGGAAGCTAAATATCATACACCCTCTCCCTTTTCCCTATATACAATACAATTACCACCAACCTTCCTCTATCCAGATCTGTGATAACCCGATAATCCCCCACCCTGAACTTGTAGCATGTTTCTCCAACAAGTCTGGTAAGATATGCTTCAGGACGAACTCGCAGCCGTTCCAATGCAAAAATAATCTTTTCTCTATCCTTCTTCTCCACCTTGTCAAGGAATTTTTCAGCATTTTTTGTAAAAAAGATATCGTACAAGTTACATCCCATACCTCTTTTTTATCTCAGAAAGCGAAACAAATTTTCCGTCAGCGATCTCTTTCCTGGCTTCTGCTATCTCTTGTTTTGTCTCAGCAGAGATCTCTTCTGTGTCCTCGAGCAGTGCCCAGATCACTTCCTCATATGTTTCTTTGGTGAACATTTTTCTTTTAGTGAGCTCTTTTTGGAGTTTCTCGCTTATTTGGATGGTTGTTGCCATAGCAAACTATAATATGCTATACTATTTAAACCTATCTTTAGGTAACGTAGTCTCTTGATAAAGGCATGGAGTCGTGCCGTGGACAACGTTTGGCGAATTTCACGTAAACCCTAAAATCAAGGGTGGTTATCATAACCAGAGCACCATGTTTCTTGTTGTCGGCAGTTTTCTTGTCATTAATTTGTCTTCTGCCAAACGGAATCTTTCTTCTTTTGCTGAGCGCAATGGACTCTTATGAGTATGCTGTTTCTCTTCTGTCTATTTTAGCTATGAGGACGGTGTCCTTTTTTATTTCATAGAGCACGCGGTAATTGCCTACCCTTATCCTGTAGGTGTTCTCCTGATTGATTATTCTTTTAACACCTTGCGGAAGTGGCTGGTGTGAAAGGGAGGAGATTGCATCAACGATCCTGGCTTGTGTTTCTTTTTCCGATCACTTCAAGAATTTTCTTGCCTGATTGGAGAACGCAATCTCTCTCATGACAAGTCAAGCTCTCGTCGTAAATCCTTTAAAGATAGAGTTTTTCCTTCCTTGAAATCTTTTCGTGCCTGTTCAAGGCATGCGATGTCATCCTCACTCATAATGCTGTCGGGGTCGATGAGGTGTTTCTTGATATATTTGATGTCGTCCCTCATCTCTTCTATGACCTTCATCAGTTCTTGCGTTTCTGCCATAGGGAGAGTAAGCTCTTTTACTATTTAAGCTTTGCGCGTCGTGCCGTGGACGACGTTTGGCGAATTTCACGTAAACCCTAAAATCAAGGGTGGTTATCATAACCAGAGCACCATGTTTCTTGTTGTCGGCAGTTTTCTTGTCATTAATTTGTCTTCTGCCAAACGGAATCTTTCTCCTTAAGTCATCAATCAGGTCCACTGGACATGCGTGAGGTGTATAAGGATTGGTTTCTTAGTGATGATCTGTGGATGAAAAGAATGTTGGTGAGGAGTTGAAAATAAAGCTGAAGCGCTATCACAAAGACGATATTGTCATAACTCGCCATGCCCTGATGCAGGCAGTGTTCAGAAGCATCGATCTGAGTGAGGTAAAAGAAAACATTTTAATCCAAAGCGTTTATCATATGCAAGGAAGCTCGAAGGTCAAGGGAAATGTGATTGTTATTTTGGGTACAGCAAGACCCAATGCCAAAGGTATATCATCGTTGTTAATGGAGACTGTGTCGTTGTCAGTAATAAAGATAAACAGGAGATGGCAGCACATCATTGAAAAAAATGCGAAAATATAAGTTTAGTTACGATGCGGATAATGATGCCCTCTTTATTTATCATCCAAGATCAAGGTCTAAAGGGGGCGTGGAATGCGGTCAGATGATCATTGATTTTAATAATAAGAAGGAGTTTGTCGGCATTCAGTTGATCGGCGCGTCGGGAATCATCAAGGACCTCCTGGGTGAGAAGCAGTCTGTTGATGAGGTGCTGTCAAACTTGATTGACTGCAGGATAAGTGAACAGAGAAGAGGGAATATGCTGCTCCTGAGGATCGTGCTATCCAGCAAAAAGAAGGAAATTGCCCCTGTGCTGCTCATACCAAGCATTCTTGAGTCCAGCCCTGCTCTGGCTTTTGCTTAAAATCCACTGGGTGTGTTTACAATGTTACCATTGCCTGTTTGTAAAAGCAAGGCGTAAGACGCCTGCAGGGTTGGAAGGGAGCGCTTGTGCGGCGAACCAAAAGGCTATTCTGACGAATGGTTAGCAAAAAGGTCAGGATATGTTTATATGAACAGTTTATTTATGGTAGATACTTTCTCTTTTATCGATGTCAAGGATGTAGATGATAGGCAAATCGACAGTATAAAGCACCCGATAATCACCGACCCTTATCCTGTAAACTTTCTCTTTTCTGTTTTCAATCCTCACCATCTCCGACGGATACGGGTTTTCAGTTAGCCTCTTTATCCTTTCCATTATTCTTTTTGCAAGTGCTTTATCTGCTTTGTTGAGAAACCTGATAGCATGGCTTGATAGCTCTAGAGAGAACATGTTATATCTTTAACTGTTTTTCAATCTCTTGGAGGGAGACCGTTTTTCTTTGTTTTATCTCTTCAAGACTTTCCTCAAGCCGTTTTTCTTCCTCTTTTGTCAGGAACCTGTCTGGATCGAACAGGTACTGCTTGATGAGATGGATGTCTGTTTTGATTTCCCTGAGTTCATCTAGTATCTCTGGTGTTTCTGCCATAAAGAGAATAAGCTCTTTTACTATTTAAGCTTTGCGCGTCGTGCCGTGGACGACGTTTAGTTGTTATCTCATTGTGCAGAATGGTGATCCGAGAAAAGATGAGATTGCGGATCCCGCAATCATAATGTTTTTATAGTATCATCCCTTTCTCTTGCTTATGAATATTACTCTTGAGCAACTGCATGAGGACATTGTAGGATTGAAACGGGAGATACGTTCTTTACGGGAGATTGTTGCAGAAGATTTCGAACTTTCTGATAATGTGAAGAAAGATATTCTTCATTCTCGTTCCCAGGGCAAGCTTGTCTCACATGAAGAGATGAGGAAAGAATTCGGATGACCCGGATTGAGTGGGATGAGAAAGCAAGGGATTTTTTAAGGAAACTGCCAAGGGAAATTGCACAGAGGATTTTTCAAAAGGTTGAGGGGCAGGTTTCTGCAGATGTTGAGCGCTATCTTGAACGCTTGGTGGGAATTGATGGGTATAAGATCCGTGTCGGGGATTACCGGCTGTTTGTTGATCATGACCTCTCTTCCAATCATCTCATTATTCGTGCTATCCACCATAGGCATGACGCCTATAAGCGGTGATGCAAACCATTATCTTAAAATTTATAGCTCTGTTTCTTGTTGTCGGCATCTTTCTTGTCACCAATTGTCTTCTACCAAACGGAATCTTTCTCCTTAATTCATCAATCAAGTCCACTGGATATGCGTGAGGTTTATAAGGTTTGAAGGATATCATAAATGAAATGGATCAAAATAAAGTACTTGTTGTGTTCCAGGACAAGAAGATTCGCAGGGTCTGGCATACTGGTCAGTGGTTTTTTTCTGTCATTGATGTGGTTGCAGCCTTGACAGATAGCCCTACACCAAGGCAATATTGGGGGAAAGTTAAAGAACGAGAATTCAAGGCTCTTGAGTTGTCCCCAGTATGGGTACAAGTGAAATTGGAGTCTTCTGATGGGAAAAAGTATGAGACTGACTGTGCTCATACCGAGAGTATGTTTCGCATCATCCAATCCATTCCATCCAAGAAAGCTGAGCCGTTCAAGCGTTGGCTGGCAAAAGTTGGCTATGAAAGGGTTCAGGAGATAGAAAATCCTGAGCTTGCTCAGGATCGCATGAAAGAGATTTACGAGCAGAAAGGATACTCAAAGTCATGGATTGATAAGCGCCTGCAGGGAATTGCGGTAAGGCAGGATTTGACAGATGAGTGGAGGGAAAGAGGGGTTGAATGCGAGAAGGATTTTTCCATCTTAATAGCAGAAATTTCTAAGGCCTCGTTTGGCATGACACCTTCCGAATACAAAAAGCTTAAGCGATTAAAAAATGAAAACCTGCGCGACCACATGACTGATTTGGAGCTCATATTCACTATGCTTGGTGAAGCATCGACAGCGGAGCTTGAGCGTGTGGATAACCCAACAACTTTCCCTGAGCACAAAGAAGCATCTAGAGAAGGGGGGAAAGTGGCAAAAGTCGCAAGGCAGGAACTGGAAAATCGAACGAAGAGGCCAGTGATAAGCAAAGATAACTTCCTACAGGAGCCTGAGAAGAAAAAACGACTAAAAAAGGAGAGCCACCACGCAAACCTTTTTAAACCTTGAAATTCTTATTCTCTAAAAAGAGGGTAGCATGAAAAAAGGCCAGATTACCATGTTTCTTGTTGTCGGCATGATTCTTGCGCTGGTTGTCGGCATTTTTATTGTCATTAGTCTCTCTTCCACTAAACGGACGCTTTCTCCTTCTGTTGAGCGTTCTTTGCGTGGTGGTGATTCTGTTCGTGCTGTTGAATTGTTTGTTCAGGAATGCTTGGAGAGTTCTTCTGATGCTGGATTAAGGGAAGTGTTGAATACTGGCGGGGTGTTTCCTTTGCAAGTGAATGGTGTTTCTGTTTTTTATGTTGATGTGAATCAGCAGGGTTCTGTTTTGTATTCCCGTCCTGCTTTTTTGGATGGCGCTTCTCGTGTTGTTGAGAATAAGTTGGCGCATTGTCTTGACGGTCTTTCCTTATTCTCTCAGTATAATGTTGATGTTTCTTCTCAGAGTCTTCCTCAAGTTTCTTTGCTGCCAACCATTACTGATACTAAGGTGCTTTTAGATTTTCCTGTTTCTGTTATATTGTCTGATCGGGAGTCTTCTTTGCAGTCTTTTTCTGTTTCTGTTGATGTTCCTTTGGAGTCGTTTTTAGTGTCTTTTGAGACGTTGATTTCTTCTGTTCAAACTATTCCTT
>DUKZ01000054.1 GCA_013329045.1 Candidatus Woesearchaeota archaeon | reverse complement strand
TCTTGGCTACCCTCGCTCTAAAAGATGTTGACGGGATATATTTTAAGGGAGATACGGCGTTGCAAAAGATATTCCTTCATTATGCAAGGCTTAGTGAAGATATTGATTACACAGTAACAGAGGATATAAAAAAGATTTCCTCGCAGATAATCAAGATAGTTGAGGATTCCGGGATATTCGAACAAGTCACTGTGGACAAGGAGGTGGATGGTTTCAAGAGATTACTTGTACACCATAGGGGATTCTCAGAAGAAAAAGATGTGGTCTTTATTGATCTGAACGAAAGAGCAACATTGATAGAAAAGCCAGAAACACATGAGGTACCACATTTTTATGAGGGGTTCATCCCAGAATTCTCAGTGAATACTCTTGCGCAAAAAGAGTTGTTCGCTGAAAAGCTCGCTGCAGCGATTGGCAGGAACAAGCCACGGGACCACTTTGATGTCTACATGCTCATCAAGAATGGATACACTATTGATCTTGCTCTCGCTGAAAAGAAATGCAGACAATCCGGTTACGAGTTTGATGTTGTTAAGATGTTCAATAAGGCGAAGCGTTTGCACAAGCGATGGGATCAGGACATGCTCCCCCTTCTTGCTGAAGAGGTAGCATTCACAGAAGTCATGAAGACCCTGGCCAAAATATTCGATCTCAAATCAAAAAGATGAGAACCGTCTGTTGTAACCAAACACCTGTATGGCATACAATCATCGTAAACATTCTCGTAAAATCAGGGGAGGTGGTGATTTGTCCAATTTCTCGAAATGCTTAAATACGTTTCCTCCATCCAACCCTCCATGAGAATTCTTCATCTAGGTGAGTATGAAAAGCCAATCACTGGTGGCATTGGGAGATCTATCGTGCTCCTCGTCGATGCCATGGCAAAGGACCATGACGTAATGATCATCAGCCTCAGGAAAGGGGAAGAGACGCAGGTCATGCATAGTGGGAAAGCGAGCGCGCTACCTTTCAAGTCACCACTCCACAAAAAGCTCGCTCCCTTAAGGTCTCTTATCCCTTCAATCATAACATCTCATTTGACGAATCACAAAAAGATCATCGATGAGATCAAGCGGTTCAATCCTGATATCATCCATGCGCATCGCCCTTTCTATGCCCAGCTTATATCCTCATTGCCATATCCGAAGGTATTTTCAGTCCATGCGCTATTTGATCAGGAAAACAGCACTGGCCCCCTCAAATATCACCTGGCCCAAAGGATCCACCGGATGCATTTTTTCAAGACCCTCAGGACATTTCCGGCATTCATAACAATATCTGACTCCGTGACAGCGTATGTGAAGACTTTTCATCCAAAGATGCTCTTCCAGATATACTCTCCTGTAAAGGAGGAGTTCTATCTACCAACAAGAAAAAGCGAGCCTGGAAGGATACTCTCCATCGGCAGGCTAGTCGAGCAAAAGTTTCCGCTTGAATTCTTTGAAGAGTTCTCAAAGGCGGCAAGACAGAACAAAAAGCTCCATCTTCATATCCTTGGAGTGATCGAAGATAAAGCATATTATAAGACTGTCAAAAGCTTCCTTGCGTCTCATGATCTCACGGGGAGGATAACTTTTCACGAGAACTTGGATGATCAGGAGGTAGCAGCCCATCTTGAGAGGTGTGAGATGCTAGTGCACCCTTCAGTCCATGAGACTTTCGGCCTTGTCATTGCAGAAGCGATGGCAGCTGGCGTTCCTGTCATCGTGAGGAGATGCGGCGGCGTTTCAAACCTGATCACTCATCGAAAACAAGGCCTTAGCTGCAACACAGCAGGAGAGGTTGGGAAAGCAATTTCCCTGTTGCATGGCAATAAGTCATTGCAAGAGTCCCTTGGGAAATCAGCCCGGGCATTTGCAGAGCGATGGAGGGAAACATTCGTCGTCAAAGAGACGATCCTGGCTTACAAAAAGATTATTGCTGAACAGAAAAGTACTGGAATTCTTTCATGATATTGCTTTCATAATTATTGTAGTGCTTTCATAATTTTTGTCTTCATGATTCTTCATGATACTTCTCATCTTACAATACTGTTTTTTTTCTACTATCTGTCAATACGGTTGCACAATGCTTAAAAACTCCTATTCCCTTTTTTGCACCATGAGGATTCTTCTGTTGGGGGACTATGGGGCAGTAGCTTCCGGTGGAATATCCAGGACAGTGACCCTGATTGCTGATGCATTAAGGAAGGATCATGAAGTAAAAGTGATCTCTGTCTTGCCTGATGGGAGCGCAAAGGTGATCACCGCAGATGCTTCAAGAGTCCAAGAAGCATTATTGCCCCCGCGAAAGAGATTTCTTTGCAATATCCCTTTCCTGAAAAAGTTTGTTCCAATTGCTTTCCCCTTGTTTGCGGCCGATAAAAAACGGCTGGGAGAAGAGATAAGGACATTTTCCCCGGATATCATTGATTGCCATCGCCCTTTTTATGCTGGCATCGCCCTTTGCCAACCTTATCCGAAAGTCTTCTCTGTCCATGGGATATTTGATAAGGAAATAGATTATGGATCATTGCCGTTTCGGATACTCTATTACCCCCATAAGAACCATTTTAGGAAAGCATTGGCGGCATTTCCTGCCCTCATCACTCCCTCAGCATATGTGACAAGCATGATGCGTGTGAGCATGCCAGGCCAGGTCTTTGAGATCCCGCCGCCCGTTAGCGACATCTTTTTTACTGGAAGGAGAAAGAGAGTGCCGGGGCAGTTATTATGCGTCTCAAGGGTAATTCAGCAAAAGCTTCCTCTTGAATTCTTCAGGAATATTGCAGGGGTGCTCCGCCGGGATGAAGGGTTGCGCCTGCATATTATTGGCCCCAAGACCAGCAGGACGCATCTCCGGGATATCCGGTCTTTCGTTGATCAGCAGGGCATTGCTGAGCAGGTAATTTTCCATGGTAGTCTTGGGGATGAAGACTTGAAGGAGAGGTATGCCCAGTGTGAGATGCTCATCCATCCCTCGCAGCATGAGACATTTGGTCTTGTCAATGCTGAGGCAATGGCTGGAGGATCGCCAGTGGTTACCATGGACACAGAAGGGGTGGCAAAGGAGATTACCTCAGGAGAAAATGGTATTGTCTGTTCGACATATCCAGAACTCGCCTTGCAGGTAGAAAAACTCCATCAGGATGAGTCCCTCCAGCGATCGGTAGGTTTGAATGGAAAAAAGTTGGCTTGGAAATGGAAATGTTCAGCAACTATGAAACTAAGAATCAAGGCATATGAGCAGATCATTGCGAAACAGAAAGTTTTGGGTCGCGAGAATCGCTATGAGGATTACTATGAGAATCGTTCTGCTTAAAGGTGACAAGGATTGCCATAAACGCTATGAATAGATGGAAAAAGGGATCCCAAAAGAGCACCCCCTCAAAGAACAAAAAGATGTTGAATGCGGCAACGGAGCAAAAGAGTGCAGCACTCATGAGATCTCTCTTGTTCTCTCCAGCGCCAAGGAGTGAATAGGCGAGGAGCACGGGGAGCGCAACGATGAAGAGGAGGATGATCATGGCAAAGATGCCAGCCTCTGCCCCGATATGCAATAGTTCATTATGGATAAAAGGGATGGTCTCCCCAACAAGGTTATACGGCTGCATGCGAAGGAAATCACCAAACGCGTTTATGCCAACGCCAAAGAAGGGGAAATCTTCCATAATAAGCGATCCCTCGATGATAAGGTTCTTTCTTGTGTCCCATGTTTCTGAAAGGCTCGAGTCTCTCATCCGTTCGCTGAGTGCTGGCAGGAGAAGGATCATGCACAGCAAAATAATCGGGATGATCGCATAGACTATCTTTATCGTATCCTTTGACAGGAGGATCTTTCCTTTCAGGTAGAGGAAAAGAAGGATGCCAAAGAAGTATGATGCTATCCCCACCCTTCCAAACGTGAGGATGAGAGTAAAAGTAAAAAGGCTGGCTGCAATGACCCCGATTGCCGGACTAAATGTGGCAAATGCAAAGGCGCTGGCAGGGATTGCTGCTAAAACCAAGAATGCTGCAAGCTGGTTTGGGTGACCAAACGCGCTGGTAATCCTGAAGTAAGGGGTGGTCACATCGAAGTGCTGGACGTTGTAAAAAACGCTAAGCAAGTTTTTAGATAGATACTGTGTGATGCCAAAAAGACAAATAAGGATGCTGACAAAAAAAAGCGCTTTGAAGAATACCCTTATCGCCTGATCGTTGTCAAGGGTGTTCTGGAGCACAATATACGTGATGATCCCTCTTGAGATGATGAGCAAGAACGAAAAGCTTGAGAAGAGGTTCATGCTGGCGAATGCAGAAATGCTGATGATGCCAAAAAAGAGGAGGAGCAAAGGGAGAAAAGCTGATGTTTTCAGGGTGTCTTTTCTGAGGATAATCAGAAGGAGCATAAAGAGGCAGACATCTGCCAGCTGGAAATAAAATGGGTAAGAGGGCGGGATCACTTCATACATGAATATTCTCCTTTTATATTCCATGGCTGTGAGGAGAATATATATTGAGAGGAGATAATGCGTGATGACATGCAAGCTATCTTTTGAGACAACAAAGAAGACAGATTCCCAAAAGATGATGATGCCAACAATCTTCACCAGGGTGTATCCTGGCAGGTATGGTGATGCTAGGAAAAAGATGAATGTGGCAAAAAATGAGAGCCAAAGCTGCCATTCTTTGTAGGGCAGGATTTTTTTTCTTGCCGAGCGGAAAACTGAGCAGGTTTTTGTGTCTTGAAAAGCATAGACCCCCCATTGAAGGAATTGGATGATCTTTGATTGCAGGGGCTGTGGTGTGAGGAGAGAATCAATCGCTCTTCTGGTATATGATGCATGGGCCTTAGTCATTCTATCTTTTCATTCTATCCTTGTGACAAAACCATAGACTTCTACATTCCCAAAATCGATAAAGAGTGTCCTGCCTATCTTCACTGGTATATTGTTGAAAGTAATGAGATAATATGTTTCGTCAACAAGGATTGTAGCATTCACTTCAACATCATAATATGGATCATCATCCTGGTAGAGCGAATTGTCCTTGACAACGAGTGCTTTAGTTGGTGAGCTAGCAGCATGCGCTGCAAGAATGCGCGCGATTGGCTCTTGTCCTCGGTGGGCAATGAGTCCGGGTTTGAGCGTTTCAGCAACAAAGGGCCGCACCTCATGGACAAGTAAGCTGACATTTTTCCATGATTGGTTGAGGATATTGCTCTCGTTGATCCACGTGACAATGCCATCTGCCCTGTACATGCCTGATTCCAGGGTAAGAGGGGTGCCAATGAAGAGCTGCTTTTTGTTGAATGATGGCTTGCCGCCGATATAGCTTTTTTTGAGCGTGACATTGATGGAGAGATCAGCGTCATAGACATTTACTGCTGGTGTTGGGACGACCCTGAGCTCCTGCAGGGTGCCTATGGTATTGCCAGCCTGATCGACAAAGGCATCTCCGAGAGCAATTTTCTCGATGAGATAGCTCTGTTGATTTGTCAGATGGATGCCTATTGGTATATATTGTTCTTCTCTTCCCACAATGACGAGGCGAAGGGCGACAAGGAAAAGCATGACCAGTGCTGCAACAATAAGAATGTCGATGAGGTGAACACTTGATAATACCTTTTTTTTATCCATTCATGATCTCCTATTTTTTCCACAACCCCTGGTTTTCTCACTTGATCGGATTTATATAGTTTTTCATTTTCTGAGGGGGGATATCCTGCGACCTGGATGTCTTGTAGTATTCCATGCGATGCCCAATAACCGCAAAGAGCATGCCAAGGCGATATGCGGCTTCGCCCATGTGGGGGACAGAATGTTTCTTGCCAAAGGGAAGGCAAAGGAAGAATACTCCTGTATGATAAACCAGGCCGATGAGTGGTTTGAAAAAGGAAACTCTCTGCTTATGTCTTATCCTGACATTAGTGATTGCGTTTCCATAGCTAAATTTTCTCTCCAATCCCCACTTTATTGTTGTTCTGACTGCTGGGATGTATTCATACGTGACCGCTTCCTGGCACACAACAAAAACATGTCCTTCAGTAACCATCTTTTTGAAGAGTGCTGCATCTTCCCCGCTATAATTCTTGTAGCTTGCAGAGAACGGTCCCTTATACTTCAGAAGGGCGTCTTTCTTGACAAGCGTATTACTTGTTGCCATCCCATCAAGTGTTGAGCCGGTCGGGAGATCATCCGGGAAATTATTATAGTTTAGGTGGCCTGAGGATCCTTTTGGGTAGATATGGACTATCCTGCCAAGCACCCCATCGCAAGGGTATCTCCTTATTGTGGAATGGAGGTGATAAAGCCAGGTATCCGTCGCGATCTCATCATCATCGATAAATGCGATATATCTTCCTTTTGCCATGCTAAGAGCCTTGTTCCGGGCATATGATATCCCTCTTCTTTGTTCGAGGGCATATGTGCAGGGGATGCTTGTCCTTTGGGAGAATTCTTCGACAAGTGTTCTCATGTGTTCCTGTATGTCATTCTCAACAATCACTAATTCAAACTCCATATCTTTCTGGCGCTCGAGGCTGGAGAGCAGCCGTGATAGGCCATGCGGCCTTTGATACGTCGCAATGCACACGCTGATCTCTACCATTCTTTCCTCCTCCAGGAAGAGAGCCCGAGGATGATGACCACTAAGAGGAGCATCACGCCAAAGGTATTGATGGCTGGACTGTTGACCATCGTTGTCCCAAGACTCAGGTCATTGATGACAAAGGCGGGGTCTAAATGAAGGGAGAGCCCATTTGCTATTCCCCCCGCAGATGATGCAAGCACGCGGATGCTCACTCCATACAACCTATCAGAAATTGGGTAAAAGAAGGGAATGCCTGGCCTGCCAATATCAAAGAGAAGGTGTGATGAGAGGTAGAAGAGAGACAGATATCCTGCATTCGCAGTCATCCTCTTGCTGGATTTTGCGAGGAAGAACAAGAGCAAGACAAAGAGGCTTGCTATGATGACAAAAAAGATGTTGTGGAACAGGCTTCTATGCCCGACGATCACATCAAGGTCAGGAAGCACGGTGAGCACAGAGAGCCCAAGGACAAGTCTCTTATCCAATCTTGGCTTGAATGCCAGGACTATCAGGACGGGAACGATAAGATGGACAAGTGGCTCCATAGCCAATAAGCTCACATATCAGCTTTAATAGATATTGCTCTTCAGGAAAACATATGCGAATGGTTATGTTCATGAGAATGATAGGTGAGATAGGGGTGTAGGTGGTAGGTGTAGATAGGGGAAGTAGGTGTAGGTAGGTGTAGACAGGGGCAGATCAAATTATCCAGATGCTCCCCTGCCCGGCGAGGGCATCATGAGATACTTCATCCCCCGAAAAAATATTTTCAATTTAAATGGGGTAGAGGCAAGGAGGCTGAGGGAGAGGTCGCATCCGTCATGGCAGTGGCATTTGTCCCGGACGATCTTGCGATGAAGAGTCTGCGCCCTTGAGGATCTCATCAGGTTGGATAAATTATATCCGCTTTCCCGGAGATTGCCGATGTGCCAGGGTTCTGGATGGTCTGCTGGAAAGCCAAGCGTCTCGCAGGGGTATACATCACCTTCAGGCGAGATGACAATCCTCATCTTGCCGGATTGGCAGGGAACAATCATCCTTGGGTTGCGGTAATAAGAGAGCAGCATCTCCCGGTAGAGTTCACGATATGCCCTGGTAAATGCGGGTTGTTTGTTTCTTTTTTTGTAATACTCCAAGAGCACCTGCTCAAAGCGATCAAGGTTGAGTTTTGGCCTATAGCGCTTGTGCGGACGAACAAGCGCAAAGCTGAAATCCTCTATCCCGCATTCATTCATAACAAAATCCATCAGCTCAAAGAAGCGGTCCTGGTTTTGTTCATGATAAGAGGAGAGCACGCCCAGTTCCACATTCGGGCAGTCTTTTGCTGCATCCTTTGCGCTCGCAAGTGATTGTTTCCAGCGTTCAAACGAGCCAGGGACTCTGACAAATGCTTCCATCTCTTTTCCGATGCCGGTGAGCGAAAAAAGGATGCGAAGCCTGCCCTTTCCATTCTTCCCAAAGTGCTCTATTGTCTCAGTGATATTTTTGGTGAAGTGGCCGTTTGTGGGGATGACAACATGCTCAGCACGCCAGCTGTTAGAGAAGAGCACTGCCATCTCTTTGATGTCCTTCCTGAGAAATGGTTCTCCGCCGGAAAGAGAGATGCGTTGCAGTGCCGGAACAAATGATCCTATCTTCTTTAGTTCATCAAGTGTTAATTCATCATATTTCTTGTTGAGCCTCCGGGCGACAAAGCAGTGGGCGCAGGAGAAATTGCATTTTCCCGTGGTGTAAAGAGTGATTTCTGTCAGGCGATTATTCAGGAAGAGCGGCGCAAATGTTGAAAGTCTCATCCTCGAAGCTCCGCCACCTTCTGGCTGATGATGAACTCATACCATGTTTTGAGGAAGAGGAAATGGATCCCTGGAATGCCGTCAAGAAATGCCAACCGAAAAAAGAGGTTGTAGAAGAAATAAAACACCCATCTGCATGGGAGCTTTCTGGAGAATGCTTTCATCGCATTTCTTCGCTTGGGGGCATTCTTGCTCATTAATTCTCTTATCCTGAATCTTGGTGTGCTTGAGTATTCAAGCAAGGCTTCTCTATCAGAATAGTTGTTATGTTTTGAGATCCACTGTGATAATCCTTTTGTAAAAGGGTAATGGTGGATGTGCCCTTTGAGTCTTCCTGGTTTTCCTTTGAAGACCAAGTGCTCATGAACCTCTCTTTCAAACCTCACTTCCTTTGGTTTGACAAGCCGCTCATACCACACGGGATAGCAGGTATTATGCTTCATCATTCTCCCCTGGAAAAATTCCTTTTTCCGGATGAGGTATGCAGGGGATTTTTTTCCCTTTGTTTTATCATTGGCCGCATGGGCCATCTCTTGCGCTAGCTCTTCTGGGCATCGTTCATCCGCATCGATGATGAATACCCATGGATTCTTAAAAGTGATCTTATGGAGGCCATAGTTTCGTTGGCTTGAAAAATCATCAAACGCTCTCTGGACAAACCTTGTTTGAGGAAATGACAACACAGTCTTTTTTGTCGTGTCTGTGCTGTTGGAATCCAGGACGACGATATCATTGCTCCAGGAGACGGATCTTATGCAATCTGTGATGGTTCTTTCCTCATTATAGGTGATAATGAATACAGAGATGTTTGCGTTCACCTGATATCACCGACATCATAGATGAATACCTTGTCCTTATATGCAAGGTTCCAGGGGCATTTTGGCTCTGCCCAAAAGATAACATAATCGACCTTATTGGTCTTGTAGAATTCCTCCATCTCATCGCAATATTCGAGCTGGTAGAATTTCTCAACAACCTTTCGGTCGCCATAAAAATAATACGTGGCAAAGATCTCATGCGGCGTCATGGCAAGCACTGCAGCAGAATAATCTACCCGGGCCATAACTCTTCCTTTTGGGAACTCTTTGAGTGCGAGCAACGACGTGTAATCATACTCATCAATGATGTGATACACTGCAACTTGTTCATCAGTTTTGCCATACCCGATGAATGGCACGATGATAAGGATCATGATGCAAAGGAAGCTGAGAGGCACATTCCATCTTTTTGGTGATATGTGGAATATCTCTCTGAACAGGTAGTATCCTCCAGCTGCGCTGAGGGGAATTATCCCCAGTGCAAGATAATACACCAATCGTTGGTATGGCACGAAGAGGCCGATATGGAACAATTCATAGAGTATCTTTAGGATGATGAGCACTGCTGGCCAGGCAATGAATACTATTCTTTTCCTCAACAACACAGCCCCGACAAGTGCAAGGATAATCAGCAGCCAGGATATGATCGATGAGAGCCCAATATCCAGCTCCAATACTCCCCATCCATGCTTGAAGATGAGCATCTCTCCAATCATCCAGAGCGTTTTTCCCATGCTTCCTTTCCAGAGATATGCACGAAAGAGCAGTATCCCGCTGAAAAGGGTTATCACCCCTCCGCTTATCAAGGGAATCATCATATCCTTTATCTTTTTCCACTTGATGATGCCGCAAACACCAATGATTGGTATGGTGAACAACGCTGATAATGGATGGATAAAGAACGTAATTGCCAATAGTCCGATGCTCCACCACATTTTTTTCCGATCTCCATCAATTCCCTCTTGAAAGAATATGAAGAACAGGTAGATTAGGGGAATTGCCATGGTAAGCGGCGTCAAGAACCAAAGCCCGAGCACATTCACATTGCTTCGAAGGCTGGCAAAAAACACCATGGCCAGGAGTGCGGAAGGATACTTTCCCGTCAGTCTCAGCATCACAAAAAAGAGGGCAAGGCTTGATGCGCAGGCAAAGAGTGCTGGCAAAAACCGATAAAAGAGTATGATATCCACCGCTCTGAAGATAAGGGAGAGGAATGCTGCAAAAGGGTATTCAAGGGCTGACATTCGGTCAAACCGGTATGTTCCCTCAACGATATGCTTTGCTTCCGTGATGTGTCTCCATTCATCGATGTGGAGTGGAAACCGATAGCCGATATGGGGTGAGAAGACAAGAAAGAACGTGAACGCTACGATGGCAGCAACAGGAATTGCTCGTTTATTTACTCCCCCCATATGCTCATGAAGGATGCCCGAGTTATAAAAAGATATCGTCAGTCTCCGCCAGCGAATGCTGGAGCAAAGCCTTGGCGCGCCCGCATTCGTGCCTCGACGATGCCTTGGGGCCTGGGTCTTGGTTTTCCCTCAACAAACAGCTGCACTGCTTGATACAATCTGTTTGCTTCTGCGTGAACAACCGGCCGATAGCCATTTTCCAATGTATCCGCAGCGGCCTCTATCACTCCATACACATTTTTTGCCCCTTCCATGATGATATCCGGGCTCCATCGTCCGATGTTTGCCCACCAGAAAGGGCAGCTGTTCAGGGCACGATCGAGCATTCCCCTCACAGGATGATCTGGACTGATTATCCCTTCATCTTCTAATGAATTGACAAGGCCAACAGCATAATTGAGCAGGTCCCATTGCCGGCTGTGGGTTGGATTCTGGGGGTGATACCATAAGGGATACGGTGCCTGTTTGACGTCTTCAAAAGGTGTGGACCATGAGCTGCAATAGGCATGTTCATTGTGTGCTGGCAATCCTCTTCTCTCCGGGAATAATCCCAAGAGTGCAGAAATAGTGACAGGAGCTATCTGGTTTCTTCTCAGATGGTCTGCTAATTGTTCCATCTGCCATAAATCATAAAACCCATTCAGGTGATGTCCAATAGTTTCCATGTCAAAAGCCAAAATAAGATAACCCTCCCGTCCTTGGAACCATCCAGAGATCCCTCCATTCATGTCTGTCACGAACCGATCTGTGCCCCATCCCTTCTTTGGATATTCCATCGCAAACTTGTTGCTCCAGTCTGCACGGAAGAACAAGGGGATGCCCTCGAGGATGCCGATGTCATGGTGGGGGATGGTATCACCGTTGTGGCATTGATAGGCAACAGCATCGTTGATTGTCCATGAGTACCCAAGCTCTGATAGGATTCTTGCTAGTGCTGGTGAAAATGCAAGTTCAGGCGGGAAAAATCCTTCTGGCTTCCAGATTCCAGAGAAGACACTCCCATTGCCTTTCTCATTTAGTTCTATCTGCCGCCAGATTTCCCTTTCAGGAATCAGGGGGAGCAATGCATGATACGCAGCGCTGCTGGTCAGTTCAATCAATCCCCTTTCTACTCCTCTTCCAAGATTTTCTATGACTTTTGTATGCCCATGTTTGACAAGAAGCTCCGTGAGGGAATAATTGATGTTGACGGTCGCGTGGAAATCACTCTGATCAGCAAGCCATGCAGTAAACCAGGAATAGCATTCATCAACAATTCTTTCGAGAACATACTCATCCTGCCAGGGGGGCTGGTACATATGAAAAAGGAAAGCAACGTTTTTTCCCATGAATGTCCGCCTAAACAACAATCCAGGTAAAAAGAAGTCTTAAGATATAAACTTTTCTCATAGTGTTTATTAACAGGTGGATGAAAGAAGCCGGCGATGGATCAGAGCCTTGGTGCAGGAGATGAAAAGGAAGAGACAAAGAGAAGCCTTCGGGCATCGATCCTTGACGGATCATTTTTCTCACTAATGGAAGGGTGCACGACAAACTTCATTGCTCCCTATGCCTTATTCCTGAATGCTTCTCATATGGTCATCTCCCTTCTAGCATCGATCCCTGAGCTCTGCGGTGCGTTCTTCCAGCTTGCAGCAATCAAAGTGCAGGATATTTTCAGGTCAAAGAAGATGGTGATTGTTATTGCAGCGACCCTGCAGGCAGTGCTTTGGATTCCCATCCTTTTCATACCGCTCATTGCGCCCCAAAAAAATGCTGGTTTTGTGCTTCTTATCTTCATGTGCCTGTTTGTCATGTTGGGAACCTTCATCAACCCATTATGGCGAACCCTCATTGGTAACCTTGTGCCAGACCATGAGCGCGGCAGCTTTTTTGGGAGGCGCAGCAGGATTGCAGGCTCTATCTCCTTCATATCCACCTTGGCGGCAGGGTCAATTCTCCAGTTCTTTGGGGAAAAGAACCTTCTTGTTGGCTTTGCAATCCTTTTTTCTCTCGCTTTTCTCTCACGGCTCCTCTCCGCATATTATCTCTCAAGGATGTATGAGAAACCATCAATCCCAAATCCTGCTGCTGCATTCTCACTGGTGGATTTTATCAGGCATCTTCGCGAGACAAACTATGGAAGGTTTGTCCTCTTCATGTGTCTTTTTCGGTTTGCAACAACCATCGCTTCCCCTTTTTTTGTCGTCTACATGTTCCAGGTGCTCCATGTGACTTATCTGCAGTTTACCATGCTCACCGCAATCGAGATCCTGGCAGGGCTCATCCCCCTTAGCCTCTGGGGAAAGTTTAATGATAGCCAGGGCAGCAAGAAGGTGTTATTTATCACTGGCTACCTGATCCCTTTTGTCCCGTTGCTCTGGCTTTTTGGCAGCTCCCTTCCTTATCTGATGGTCTTGCAGGCATTCTCAGGCATGGTCTGGGGGGGTTTTAATCTCGCTGCAGGAAATTTCATTTTTGATGCAACATCACCTGAAAAGAGGACAAGATGCGTTGCCTACTTTAACCTGCTCCACGGCCTCTCAATCTTTGTTGGGTCACTCACCGGCGGCCTGCTCCTGAGAGTGGTTGTCATTCGGACATTATTTCTTCTCTCAGGGATTGCAAGAATGCTCATCGCTTTAATCTGGCTCCCCCGGCTCAGGGAGATGCGATTGATTGAGGTCAACTTTGGCAGGTCGCTCTTCCATTCTTCTGTCTTCATCAAGCCAAGGATCGGCCTTCGTCCAAGCGCTGTTGGGGCGTTCTATGAGACCTCCCCAAAAGCCAGTGCCCAGCCTCTGGGTCCTCAAAAGAAAGAGAAAAAACAAGAAAAAAGAATAGTCTTGCAGATAAACCAAGAGAAAGAGTCACAGACATTTGTCAAGAACATGCTGGGGAAGATAGAAAAAGAGGGGAAGGTGAAAAAATGAGGGAATTTAGAGAGGGGGAATTCAAGAGAAGTTTTAAGCATCACCTCTTTTTCAAAGGTACTAAAAGAACAAGGGTACTAAAAGAATAGTTGAATCCACCTCTGAATGAATCCTGAATAAATCTATTGCTCACTCGTGCGAATGCTGCACTCCTGCACGCGTAATTTTTGTGCCAGGGCGCTAGCTGTCATCTCAGTGAGGCTGGTTTGCGGGGAGCCAAGAGCACTCTCAAGGACTTTATCATTGAACGCCCTGATCGGCGATCCAGGGTCAGTGGTGCTGGAAGAAAATTTCTTATTGAATATCCTTGTCGCAAGATTCTGCTTTGCGCTAGTCACCCCAATGACCATGTCAACATTATTGGAGATTGCATCAATCATCAGGGCAAGGTCGTTCTTGCTAATGCCCGCTGATGGGTCAAGGAGCAGGTATGTGCCAGCGTTCGTCTCTTTTGCTTTTTGCAGCGCCTCAGAAAAATGTTGGATGATAAGAGTCCTCGCGCCAAATGCTTCTGCCACTTTGATTGTATTGTCTTCAGAAAAGGTATCAGCAACGAGGATGTCTGCATCTGGCAGGCTTTCCTTGATCTGGCAGATTGCTTTTGCAACGCAGAGCTCATGGTTGTGGGTGAGGATGACAGCAGTAATTGCCATATTCAAGAAGGTATCTCATTGATATAAAAAGATTATGCATATTCATGCATATTCACTAGCCGCTATTCTTAGTCTCTATAGTCTTAGTTTCTATAGTTATTCTTAGCCCCTATTATTTGATGGTATGCCGAAGCTCCGGGCAGTTGTTGCACATGGGAATAGCTGCCCTGTTGGCGCGTATTGCGGCTCGAAGGTTTTGGTAAGGCTTCCCATACCAAATTTCTTTTAGTCCTTGCTGCACAAGATTCCCAAGAGGAAAGTCATGCTGTTCATCATAGCAGCAGGAGGCGACGGTGCCATCAGAATTGATGGTCATGGCTGTATTGACAATGGTGCAGTAATTTGGAATCAATCCTTTCTGGATGAATACCCCCTCATTGTCCTTTTCATACCCTCTCGAGATATTTTCGAGCGGGACAAAAGTTTCTGCTAGCTTCTGCACCCCTTCATGATGAAGATTCATCCCAAAGAGCTTCACCTTGAAAAAGTCAGCGCCCCCTCGCTTTGCAATCCATTCAACTTCCTTTTGCTCATGGAGGTTGTGCTTCATGGCGACAAACTGCACTTCAACAAGTGGGTATCTAGCCCCTGACTCCTTCTTTGCCCTGGTAATATTATGCAGTCCTGCAATGGTCCGATTGACATTTCCGGCCTTGCGGTAGCGTTCGTATACCTCTTGGGTACTGCCATCAAGGGCGATGATAAGGTAGGAGAGTTTGCTGCGAACAAGCTGCCTTGCCCATTCCATATCGAGCAATTGCCCATTTGTTGAGATTTCTGTGGTGATATGTTTACTTGATGCGAGCGTGATCATTTCAGGAAGGTCTTTGTTGAGGAGCGGCTCGCCCCAGTTATGGAGCGTCATGCTCGTTGCATAAGGTGATATCTTTTTCAGTATTACCCTATAGTCCTCTATGGAAAGGAGCTGCTTTTTTCTTTTCAATTTTCCAGAGCCAGTAACGCACGTTGGGCAGCGCAGGTTGCAGATGCTTGCAGACTCGATCAGGTATTTTGCTGGAGGTGGGATCAGCACATGCCTCTTAATTGTCTTATAGAAAATCTGGTCCAAAACAACTCCAACCCTTCCTTTTCGGAGAGTGGAGAGGGTGCTCTTAAAACTGCCCATACAAAAGCTGGAGCATAAGAGTATATAAATGTGACCTTCAGATTTATAAACTTTAGCTGTTTATCGTCTGTATGACTGGATTTACCTTTTACCCTATCGAAGCGACGTATCGGATAATAGATGGCAAGGCAGTAATCTTCCTCATCGGGCGCAGCGGGGAGGGGGGTCATGTCATTGTTGCAGATAATACTTTTCCCCCTTACTTTTATATCAAGTTAAAAGTTCAGAGAGAAAGCACAGTTCTTATGAAGAGGCTGCTTGATTTCAAGCTGGAAGATGAGAAAGGGGGCGCATTTTTTACCCATATTGAGCCGATAACAAAGATCTACCTTGGAAAGAAGATAGACCTGTTGAAGGCGCATACCAACCTACCCGGATCCGTCCCAAAATTAAGGGAAGAGGTCAGGAAGATGGACGAAGTGGAGGATATCTTCGAGTATGATATCCCCTTTGCAAAGCGCTACTTGATTGATAAGGGCATCACCATGCTGCATGCATATACCGTTGAGGCGGTCCCTTTTTCTTATCCCTCAAGGGTTCCCTGTTTCATGCTCTCTTCGATTTCTCCTGGAGAAGGAAACAGGGAAAGCCTCAACATTCTCGCCTTTGATATCGAGACGTATTCACCTCATGGGCGGGTGATGGTCCCAGAAGAGCATCCAATCATCATGCTCGCAGTCTCTGGCAAGTCTGTGAGCAAGGTTATCACCTGGAAGCGGTTCAAGACCGAAAGGAAGGATATAGAATTTGTGGAAAGCGAGGCTGCCCTGCTAGAGCATTTCTTTCGTCTGATAGAATCGCAAAGGCCCGACATCATCGCAACCTATAATGGTGATGGTTTCGATTTCCCTTATATCATCACTCGGGCAAAAAAGCACAAGATCCCTCTGGATATAGGACTGGACCATTCAGAGATCATAAAGAATAAGGCAGGGCAGGTGGAGATTGTTGGTATGCCCCATATCGATGTCTATCGGTTTGTAAAGCGCATCGTGAGGGGAAACCTTCAGACCCAGTCTTATAAGCTGGATGCTGTTGCAAAGGAATTGCTCGGTGAAGGCAAGCACGAGAGTGATGTGAGTGTCCTCTACAAAGCATGGGATGAAGAACAAGGCCTCGAACAATACTGCGCCTATAACCTGCATGATGCCATGCTGACCTTGAAGCTGGCAGAGAAGCTCCTTCCAAATCTGATAGAGTTCTCCAGGATTGTCGGCCAGCCATTGTTTGATGTGAACCGGATGGGTTTTTCCCAGTTGATTGAATGGTTCTTGTTCAAGCAGGCGCTGGCAGAGAATCAGCTGATGCCAAATAAGCCCAGCTATCGCGAGACAAGGGATCGCATGAGAAGATCTTTTGTTGGGGGCTATGTGTTCCAGCCAACTCCCGGGCTGTATGAAAACATCCTCATGTTTGATTTCAGGAGCCTTTATCCGACGATCATCTCTTCGCACAATATCGGTCCTGATACCCTCTCCTCATTGCCGCCGACTGTGGATGCGCTCCCTGTCCCGCTTGATGACGCAAAGATATTTTTTGTGCAGGAAAGAAGAAGCTTTCTTGCAAAGCAGATCGATGATCTCATCTCGAGAAGGATCAGGGTGAAAGAGATGATGAAGGAATCGCCAAACCCCTTTCTTGATGCAAGGCAAAACTCCTTAAAGCTGCTTGCGAATTCATTTTATGGCTATCTTGGCTTTATCCAGGCAAGATTCTACAATTTTGATGTTGGGAGGAGTGTTACTGCTTATGGCCGGCATTATATCACGATGGTCATCGAGAAGGCTCAAGCGGCAGGCTTTAAGGTCATCTATTCTGATACTGATTCCATCTTTATCGGGCTTGAGGAAAAGAAGAGAGAGGATGCTCTTCGCTTTGTCAGGCAGATCAATGAGACGCTTCCAGGAGTCATGGAGCTTGAGTATGAAGGCAATTTCAAGGCTGCCTTGTTTGTCCCAACACGGGGAAATGAGGGGGGGGCAAAGAAGAAGTATGCCCTGCTCGATGAGAAAGACAGGATCATTATCAAAGGGTTTGAGACTGTCAGGAGGAATTGGAGCATCATCGCAAAAGAGGTGCAAAGGGAAGTGATCTCAATCCTGCTGAGGACAAAGAATGCAAAGGAAGCAACAGCATATGCCCAGGAGATCATTGAAAAGCTTCGAAAGCATATGATTCCAAAGGACCAGGTGATCATCTTCACCCAGCTCACAAAGGATATTGAGGGATATGAGAGCAAAGGGCCTCATGTGAAGGTGGCAATGCGCATGAAGGAGCGGGGTATTCCCGTCTCTGGAGGATCAATCATCCAGTATATTATCTGCCAGGGGGCAGGATCCATCGGCGAGCGGGCGAAGTTTCCAGATGAAGTGATCGAAAATGAGTATGATGCGGAGTACTACATCAATAACCAGATTGTCCCTTCTGTTGACCGTTTGCTTGCTGTCTTTGGTGTTGACCCGGCAACATTGGCGGAGAGCAAGAGCCAGAGCAAGCTGGAGAGCTTTTTTTAGAAACCGGTGCTGGGTATTGACAAAAAAGAAACATTTATATATTTTTTGATACTTAATAAGTATCAATTGATCTAATTTGGTGATAAAAATGACTGAACTTAAATTTACTAATAATGAAATGATTGAAAAAAAAGACCATAAAATAAAGAGGTATCCTAACCTAATCACTGTCTTGATGGTAGAAGATTTTCTTAAAAAGAATAGGGATATGCCTATAAAAATTGCTGAACTCAAACAGAGATTGCCAAAACAAGTGATGCACCAAACATTGAAGATCACACTTGAATACCTCTTCAGGAGCGGAAAAATCATTTATGGCCCAAAAGGGGTGCAGTGGATATATGCAGAACCAGAGCATTTGAGAAAGATGATGGAAAACACGTTGGAAATCTGATATGTATCTGGGTAAAGAAGTCAGGATTTTATTGAAAGACCAGGCAAAGGAGGGCTACCTCGAATTAAAAAAGAGGACTGATAAAGAGTCTCAAAGCATTCTGAACTCAATAGAAAGGATCAAGGTTGTCCTTAAAGATAATCCTCAGTATGGAGATCCTATTGCTAAAAACCTAATCCCAAAAACATTAAGAGGCAGGGGGATTCAAAATTTGTATAGGGTTGAATTGTCGAATTATTGGAGAATGCTTTATACCATTGAGGGGAGTAACATCGAAATATTTTTGTTTGTTCTAAACATAGTGGATCATAAGGATTATAATAAACTGTTTGGGTATAAGTAGGTGCTCCTATCACTTGAGCTTTTTTTAGAAACATTTTTATACCTTAATCCTCAATACTCTTTCATGCAAAAAAGAGGGTCGAGTGTTTCAGTGCTCTTTACTGTTATCATCGCTGCAGTTTCTGTTATCCTCATTGGCATCTTTGCAGCAAAGGCAGCAACTGCCATGATAAAGACTAGTGAACGGACGACAATACTGAAGGTGTCAGAGGAGATCAAGGCATTTGTAGACTCGACAGCAAACGGGCAGAAGAAAACGGCGCAGTTTTCAATCCCCAACAATGTGATTGTCTGCATCGCGGATACGTCGGTAATTCCCCCCTCTACTGGCCTTTCAAACAATTTTCCTCTGATTGCCAGTTCTCTCAAAGCCGGGACGAAAGACAACCTCTTTTTTGTCAACCAGAAAAAGGATGTCATCCTGCAGACAAGTTTGGGTGATATCCGGGTGAATGGCCCAGGATACCTTTGCGAAAAGGCAGTAAACGGAAATTTTGAGCTGAGCATGGAAGGAAAAGGATTTGATATTGGAGTGGCAGAAACATTCCAAACACAAGTCACTCAGGCGGGTGTTCCTGTACAGATCGGCACAGGGGAGACGCAGGCGACCATTACCTTAGGCGCTGGTGGGACATTGACAAACCCTCCAACATTTACCCTGCAACCAGCAACAGACCAAAATCAGGTGAGCGATACAGTCAGCATTGAGGGGACAATACCTGCAAACACCAAAATCACGCTCCCACTGCCTGTCGGTGTTCATTGCAGCGATCCTGCAGCAAATAATATCCGATTCCAGTATCACGATGCTACTGGTGATCATATCCTGCCAGCATCAGGAGCCCCTCCTTGCGCAAACGATCAGCTAACTTTCACACTTCCCGCGAGCCCGTAAAAAAATGAAACAAACAAAACCCATAACTGCAATTGTTTTGGTCATCTTGTTGATGGCTCCTCTTGTTTTCTCTGAGGAACAATCATCAGTGATCACATCATTTTCTGCAAAAAGCAGTTCAGGCGCTTTTGGTAAAATTACTCTATCACCTGCTTCCAACGAAGCTTCCAACCAAATTTCTTATGCTATCAGGACTCCTCTCCTTCTTGAAGGAGGTCTGATATACTCAACGCATGGCAATGGGTGCAAGAGCAAGGATGATTGTGGCAATTCTACAACCTGCAAAAGGCCAGGGGATGCGGGCAACTATGACCTTTGCTGCCTGCCAACAGAATGCGCAACGTCTGATGGGTGCGTCCAGGCAGGATCGGTCCTAAATGCAAGTTCTATTGCTACGGCCCAGAAATACTGCAGGGGAGGAGAATGGTCCGCGCAGCCTGCGTGTCAGGACACATGCACTCCAAACACTTCTGAATGCAATGATAACGGTCGGCGAACATGTGTGAGAAATTCTCTTGGCTGTTTTGATTGGCAATGGAGCGCTTGTCCTCAAGGCCAAACATGCGCAAATAATACCTGTCTTCCCTACACAAACTGCCAGCAGCGTTATGGCAAAGGCTTTTGGTGTGCGAGGGTTGGAGAATATCAACAACAATGCCCATTTGGTGCTGATGTGCATGAGGACACCCCAGGCTGTGATTCTCATTCAAGCGCATATGGGTATTGTGTGAGATGCTTGCCTGGCAATAATACTTCAGGACAGAATAACACTAATCATTCTTCTGGACAGAACAACACAAATCAACAGAATAATACTAATCATTCTTCTGGACAGAACAACACAAATCAACAGAATAACGCTAATCAATCATCAGGAAACAACACCTCAAATACCTCTACAAGTGCAAAGCCTGGCATGCCCTGTTCATCTGCTCTTCCCTGTGATTCGAATAGGACTTGCAAAACGAAGGGTGATTACCCACAAAATGGTTCTTTGTGCTGCGGGTCTGGCGATTGTGCCAGTTCAGATGGGTGTGTTGGGCCGGGAGCAGTTATTTTTCAAGGAACCCCTCAGCAGGCGTATTGTAGAGGTGGCGCCTGGGTTGCAAGACCTGTTGAATTGTGCAATGATTCCGATGGTGGTGTCAATCCAAATGTAAAAGGGTATGTGAACAGAATCGGATACGGGTGGGATTATTGCAAAGATAATAATACTCTTATGGAGACTGACTGTGGGGGCGGGCAGGGGGGCAGGATACAGACTGTCTCCTGCCAATATGGCTGCAATAAGGGCGCTTGCCGGCAAACGCCGCCATCAACATCTGTTGTCTGTCAACAGAACAAGACAAAAGAATTTCACAGGCCAACAGCCTTAACTCCCTTAACTCTTGATGGGGAGTATCCCGCATGTGATGCTTCTTATTGCACGAATCAAGGCTTGATGTTTGACAGTTGTGATGCCATTATGATTGGAAGGTCGAGAAGCTATTCCATCACTTGTATGCAGCCATGCAATCCAAAATTGTGTTTTCCAGACACTTACATCTCCTGCCAATCCGATTTGAGGGGTCATTGGATTTTCGCAAGGATGTATTATTCTGAGATCTGCAATTATCAATTCACGACAGCATGTATGGCGGATGCCTCGTGCCCTGCAGGCTCTTCGCAGATGCAGGTAAATGAGTGCGAATTTGCATAACCTTTATATACCCATTTTCCTAAAAAACTGTAATGGAAGACACGTATGCCCATTATCTGAAGAAAGAGGTGATCAGGTATATCAAGGAAGAGATGGACAAGGGGCATCCGTTGTATGGCATCAGGCGTTCTTTGCTGGAAGGCGGCCACCACCAAGACCTCGTCCAAGAGGCAATAGAAACGCTCAAGAGAAAGAATTTTGATGTGAATGCGGCAATGCGGGAGAAAGTAAAATCGAAAGCATTGGCCCAGGAGTTATACGGCAAGATCATCTCTTCCCTCGTCAGGTACATCCAGTACCAGATGGAGCATGGGTATGATGTGGAGGAGGTTCGCTCTGTCCTCATCAGCCATGGCCACCATAAAGAGATCATTGAAGAGGCGATGAAAGCCATCACCATCCCTGACAAGGAAACAGTCGATTATCATAATTTTGTCTTTGTGGGGTCGATCATTGTTTTCCTGCTGGGTTCTTTTTATCTCTCATTTTTGATTGATGAGAGCATCGGGCTGGTCATGATCGGGCTTTTTCCAGCGTTTGCGACATTGATCATTATTGGTGTCATGATCAATAAGGTAAATGAGGGGATAAAGAACCTTCTCTGGTTTCTCCCTTTTGTGTTTGGCGGGATATTCTTTATTCTCGGAAACTCCGGGAGCTTTCCCATCATCTCAGGGATGGAGTTTGAGAACCTCTCGGTCTTCAATATTGTCCTTGGCATGGTCTTGGCAACAATCTTCATCGCTCCTGTCTCAAAACCAACGCAGCCAGAACCCATGGGTGATATCGTCAGAAAAGAGCACCTTGAGGATCAGGTATCAGTAAAAGAAGTAAAAGAGCAAAAACTGGCAAAGAAGCCAAAAAAAAGTGTTGCAGAACGGGAACGAACCAGGCAGTTGGAAGAGATCGAAAAGAAATTCATTGATGGCTATGATGACGCATTCGAGCCTTTGCCGACAAGGGAGAATGGAAGGTTTCGGCCTGAGATGGGTCCCTGAGTTCTTCTATGCACCCTACTTCTGCATACCATAACTTTCTTATGTACGCTTAAATTTATTCAGATCATGAACATTTACGAGCCGGCAGAGGACAGCTTTCTTCTCCTAAAACATGTCCCTGCCTATGCGAAAGGAAAGGTGCTCGATATGGGTGCGGGTTCTGGGATCATCGCAAAGGAGGCTGCAAAGTTTGCCCGGGAAGTAGTAGCCGTTGACATCAACCCAAAAGCCATAGAAAAAATCCAGCATGCCAATACCCGGAACCTTTCAGCAAAGCTCTCAAACCTTTTTTCCCATATCAAAGGATCATTTGATGTGATCTTCTTCAATCCCCCTTATCTGCCTGATGATCCACGGGCAGCAGATATTGCTCTTGATGGAGGCAAGCATGGATATGAGGTTATAGAACGGTTCCTTTGCTCAGCAAAGGATCACCTCAAGAATGATGGGAAGATACTGCTTCTTTTTTCTTCTCAGAGCAAAAAGCCAAAGGTCGAAGAGTTTATCCGCTCCAACGGCTATCATTTTAGGGAGATCGATCGGAGGAATATAGAGTTCGAGACGTTGTATGTCTATGAGATCTCTCTTGGTCCAATCATCCGCATCGCAAGGTCAAACAAGATAAAGGACATCCATCTGCTCGCAAAAGGCCATCGCGGGCTTATCTTCAAAGGAGTTCAGAAAAAAAAGACTGTTGCAATCAAGCTCCAGCGGGAGGACAGCCCTGCAATGGGTACCGTGCACCGTGAGGCAGAGATGCTAAAGGTGCTCAACAAGAAGGGCATTGGCCCGCATCTGCTATCAGAAGGGAGGGATTTTTTTGTCTATGAGTTTGTTGAGGGAAAATTCCTGATGGATTATCTCCAGGGAGCCTCAAAAGAGAAGGTGCTCTGGGTCATTAGGGAGGTGTTGGATCAGATGAGGTTGCTAGATAATCTAAACCTGAATAAGGAGGAGATGCATCATCCCTACAAGCATATTATTATTGGGGATAGCAAGGTTACACTCATTGACTTTGAGCGGTGCAAAAAGACGCCGGACCCAAAGAATGTCACGCAGTTCCTTCAATGCATTACCAGCTTTGCCCTGGTACCATTGCTCGGGGAGAAAGACATATCGATTGATATTCCCTCCATCAAGAAGATGGCTGCCGCCTACAAGTCACGCCATGCAGAGGGGGAATACAAAAAAATAAAAAACCTGTTCATATCCCCATGAACGATTTCATGATGGTAGCCTCCTCTTCGGTAAGGCCATAGAGACGCTGCATCTCTTCGATGTTTCCCCATTCGAATTGCCAGATTTTTTCTTTATCCATAGGTATCACCCCTATCTATGTTGTCCTCACCAGATGATAATATCCTTTTCCTTTATTCATACTAAACTCAGTAAAAAGATTAAATGATTTGTTTATATAAAAGAAATTATAAAAGACGTTCTGAAACCTTTAAATAGACTGAGCACCTGCGTTGTGGTATGCCTGAAATGACTCCTGAAATGAAGGAAGCCTTGCAAAAGCAAAAGGAGCAATGCCCGTTTTGCAAGATAATTTCTGGGGAGATGTTTGCGAGAAAGGCATATGAGGATGACAAGATCATCGCTGTGCTGGACATCAATCCTGCCGCCAAAGGCCACCTCTTAGTCATGCCAAAAGAGCACTATCCAATCATGCCTCTTATCCCCTATGAGGATTTTACCCATCTCTTCCTCAGGGCAAAAGAGCTCGCTGTAGCATTGGAAGAGGGGATGATCTCCTTTGGCACCACGTTATTCATCGCTAATGGGTGGATTGCCGGCCAGCAGTCCCAGCATTTCATGCTCCATCTCTTGCCGCGGGAGAAGAATGATAGGCTGGGCAAGTTTTATCTCTCAGGAAAAAAGCTCATCGATCATGAAAAACATCAGGAAGCAATAAAGCTGATGCGCCAGTACCTGCCTCAGATGATGGACCGCCATTTCCAGCAGCACCAGGAACAATGGCACCGCCCCCCTGAAACAAAAGCGCTGGGCACTAGTGAAGCGATCAAGCTGATAGAGAGCCATCCTCAACTCGGGCAGATCCTGATATCCTCGCCGGATACGTTTATGGATCAGATAGGAGCCCATCCCCAGCTAAAACGTCTCTTTGCAAAGGTTGACATGAAAGCAGTAGGGGAGCATTTTGGCGTCTCTCTTGGGTCTTCAAGGAAGATTCCATTAGATAAGTTCAGAGGTGCATTGAAATGATGTGCGACCTTTGCGACCACCTTCAGGCAAAAAAATTGCAGGCCCTCTACGAGGATGAGAAAGTGATCGCTTTCTCTCCAGAAAAGCCGATGATCCAGGGGCATGTGATAGTAGCGCCAAAGGAGCACCAGGACACCATGCAGGCAGTTGATGATTCTTTGATCACTCATTATTTTTATGTTGCAAGCTATGTAGCATCAGTCCTTTTTGATGGCCTCAAATGCCAAGGCACAAATATTATCGTCAATTCAGGCAAGCACTCCTCCCGATCTTTTCCCCATTTCTGCATCCATGTCCTGCCAAGATGGGAGAATGACGGGCTGGATTTTTCCTGGGAAAAGCTCGACCTTGCACCAAACGAGATGGACAGCATTCTTTCATCAGTCAAGGATAAGGCATTCATGATTGGCAAGGCAAAGAAAGCACCGCAAGGTCCAGTTCATCTCGATAAGCCAATACCATCCCTCAGGATGCCTTCTTCCTCAACCCCTCCGGATCATGATGAACGCGTATCTCATTTGTTTAGAAGACCATGACACCATTTGAAGAACAAGTATATGGAATATGCAGGCGTGTCCCGGAAGGGAAGGTGACAACATATAAAGCAATAGCTGGGGCGCTTGGAATAAAAGCATACCAGGCTGTTGGCCAGGCACTCCATAAGAACCCTTTTGCGCCGAATGTTCCCTGCCATCGCGTCGTCAATGCTGATGGTTCGATTGGTGGGTTTGCAGGGGGGATAAAAAAGAAGATGGAGATTCTCAGGAGTGAAGGTATTATAATAAAAGCAGGGAAGATCAGTAAGGATCAGATGATTACTTCTTTTTCCCCCTCTCCTCTTCATCCCAGGGGATGATCTCAAGGCGCTCTTTTTTCAATGTCCCTTGTTGGGAGATTTCCTCTTTGTCCTCAGCTCTTTTGGACTCTGCTTTCTTTTCAGGTTTCTTTTTGGACAAGGTAATGTCTCCTTTGTAATATGCCGCTGCGATGATGAGGGCGATTGCGAGGATGACTGCCGGGATGATGAGGTCCTGGTGGACTTCTGTCTTGATGATGACCTCTTTCTTGTGGCAGGTAAAGTCATACGCGCAGTATTCCTCCGTTGTGCAGTCTGCATCCCCCCTGCACTGCTTTTTTAGTTCAGTGCTGACGATATAGAAGCCAAGGATGAGGATGATGACTACCAAAACCACCGATATCGTTCCTCCGGACATGGCTGCGCCATGCCCTCTTTTTAACATCTGCATAGAATCCTTACTTTTTCTTCTTGACTTTCTTGATTTCCTTCTCAAGCTTGAGTTTGTCAAGGAGTTCTTTATACCTGTTTCTGATCGTCACTTCCGTCACGCCAGCAACATCAGCAACTTCCCGCTGGGTCTTCTTTTCCCCATGCATCAAGGCAGCCACATAGAGTGCTGCTGCTGCAATGCCCGTTGGGCCTCTCCCTGAGGTGAGCTCTGACTTTTGCGCTCTTTCAAGGATTTCGACGGCCTTGCTTTGGGTCTCTGCTGAGAGAGCGAGCGATGATGCGAATCGTGCGATATAATCCGCTGGGTTTGATGGAAGGATAGTGATGCCAAGCTCCCTCGTGACGAATCGGTATGTTCTTCCAATCTCCTTTTTGTCGATGCCGGAGGCTTCAGAGAGCTCATCGAGCGTCCGCGGGATCTCATGCCTTCTGCAGGCCGCATATAATGCTCCAGAGACGACGGATTCCATCGACCTTCCCCGAACAAGCCCTCGTTGGACTGCTAATGTGTAAATCCTTGCTGCTTCTTCTTCAACAGATGCTGGCAGCTTCAGATAGGATGATACCCTTTTGAGCTCTGCTAGAGCCAGCTTTAAGTTTCGCTCGATTGCAGTAGAGATGCGATATTGCCATTTTCGAAGCCTGAAAAATTTGTTCCTGTCTTTATCGCCAAGATTGAATAAATCAGCTTTTTGGCCAACTTCTGTCCCAAGGCCCTGATCATACTGTGTGTACGTGCTAGGCGCTCCTGCTCTGCTAGAACTCTTATCACCATCTTCAAAGTCGCGCCAGTCCTGGCCAAAATCGACCATTTTATCCTCGATAACAAGGCCGCAGTCCTTGCAGATGATCTCTCCTTTTGCCTTGTTCCAGAATAAGTTGATGCTGCCGCATTCAGGGCATTTCTTGATATAATCTGGCATCTTGAATACCTCGAGGTGGGTTTGTGCCCACACGTCCCCCCAACATATATGATTAATTTACAATAATTTTATATACATAGTTCTTCAACCATATATAAACTTTTCGGTATTTTTGTTGTTAATGTCGATAAAATTGGCCTGGTTATCCATTAACTACTTTTGATTCGCAATTGTTATGAGCGTTGCGAAAGATATAAATAATGAAGGTTGTCAGTGAATTAGTATGGCTTCAATACCAAAGAATATTTTGGCAGTGATGGCCTGCCCTACCTGCAGGGGTGATCTCAAAGAAGGAAAAGAATCGCTCTCCTGCACCAAGTGCAAGGCTATCTATCCGATCAAGAATGGGATAGCAATGATGATGCCAAAGAAAGATACTGGTAAGGAAAGATAGGTTTATAAACAATTTCTGAATTGATTTATTGGTAAAGATTCAAGTATAGGTAAAGCTAAAGATAATAAAAGGTGCATTGGCAACAATACTACTGGCAGGCAAAACGTCTTTTTCACTTCGTTCGAAAGACTCCGCTGAGAGGCTCAGCGGTTTGCGCCAGTATTGTTGCCAGCAGTGATGAAACAGTGATGAATTTGGCAATAACAATTGCCATTATTGTTATTGCCTGAATGATAAAATAAAAATAAAACAATTCGCGATGCTCATCTTGCCGCCATCGCATAATCCGGTATTGCGCTCGGCTTGAGACCGGGTGTCCGCAAGGACTTCTGAGTTCAAATCTCAGTGGCGGCGTTTTTTATTTCTCTTCCGATTCGATCCTTAGTCTTTGGACTCAGGTAGGGAGAGCTCTGCTCGACCGTATCTGGGTTCAAATCTCAGTGGCGGCGTTTTTTCTCTTTTAATCTCTCGTTTCTCTTTTAATCTCTCTATTTCAATAGTCTCTATCAATTCTAACAATCTTTTTAATCATTCCCTTAAAAATGAGTGGCAGGAGGTTATAACGATGGTATACTTTCAAAAACTACACGAGATGGAATATTCAGGAAGAGGAGTAACTATTGGTATGACAGAGCAAGGACACCTATTCATTGGCTACACCCTAACCGGAAGATCGTCTTCCAGCCAGGCTCGAAGGCTCAAAATTGATGAGGAATTGAAGCGGATAATCATTGAAGTGACCGACCCTGTGATATTATCAAAAGGAGATCCAAGACTATTGGTCTATGATGCACTCGCAGAGTACCGTGGAATACTTTTTGGTTCTAATGGAAAACAAACAGGTATTATTGACGATGCTCTCCAAACTGTTGATAAAAATACAGGGGGTCTTGTCTCTATGAGTATAACCCTAGATGGTGCTAAGTCTGCAGGGGACATACTCGCCTCCGTGTTCGATGGAGAAAGAATGATTGATGGCATTGATGTAACAACATTTGAACCTGATGCACCCAACTATACCCCAAGAATTAGTGGGATGGTTGTTGATGGGCCAGATTCGATTGATTCATATGGCGCTTTGCATATTCTCAAGAGGTCTCAAGGTGATGGAGAATTTCCCTGCAGGGAATTAGTTGCCTTTCCCCTAAGCCATGGGATAGCTCATACTATCACCACCTATAGCGGGGAAAATATAATCCCTCTTCCCTCTTTTCGTGGTCTTCCCTTGGAAGCTACTGTCCATGGGCTCACCTCAGCAGATGATCTTGCTCAGGCGCTCTTTGAATCAATTGAGGGCCCAGATGGTGCAAACTTCCAGGTATCAGCAGGTGTGATCCTTCAAAGACTTTCTGGCCCAGAATTTGCTGTCAGAAACCGGTTTTAAGCATCCTTAGGTTTTAAGCATCCTTAAATACTTCTTTTCTTTTTTTCTTGCATGAAAGCAATCTTCATCGGCAGGTTCCAGCCATTCCATCTTGGCCATCTCCATGTCATCAAGACCTATGCAAAGCGCTATGACCTTGTCATCATCATCGGTTCATCCAATATCCAAAACACGAAAGAAAACCCTTTTACAGCAGAAGAACGAATGCTCATGCTTCAAACTGTCTTCTCTTCAAATAATCTCACTGCTGCTCTCCGTTTGCTGGGGGATGTTCCAGATGACATTGTCTGGAGAAAAAACCTCGATTCTGGTGCTGCCTATGATGTTGTCCTGACAGGAAATCTTCACACTGCTTCCCTCTTCAAGGACAAAAAAGTCATCATCCTTGAACGCTATCAGGGTATCTCCTCAACAGCGATAAGAAACAATATCAAGAACAGCCTTCCTTGGGATCACCTTGTCCCGCAAGAGATCATCCCGTTCATCAAAGCTTGTTCTCATCAATGACGAGTATCCCAAGAAAGTCAAGGCACCGATATGCAACATTGATATCGGATAGTTCTCCTGCACGAAGCTGCTCGAGAAATTCTGGCAGGCTCTTTTCCACCACCTCAATGAACTCAGTATCATCAAGGTTCAGCTCAGCTACCTTCTTGCAGTTGCGTGCAACAAACACAGAGCGCACCATTGTCGTGTACGCGCTCCCAATCATTTTGCCAACAAAGGTCAATTCTCCACTATACCCTGTCTCTTCCAATAATTCCCTGGCTGCTGCCTGGAGCGGCTCTTCGCCATCTTCAAAGTACCCGCCGGGCAGTTCATCGACAACCTTGTGTGGTCCTGGGCGAAACTGCCGGGCGATGAGCACTTTATTATCCGATGTCAAAGCAAAGACTGTTGCAACTTGTTTTGCGACGATGACATCAAAATCTTTGACGATGCCATTTGGCATGCGAAAATCTTTTTTGACAATCGTCTTATGCCCCTTATACACCTGCCTTTCACCAACAACAGTCCAATCGCTAATCATCATCTTTTTGAAAATAGGTTCTTGAGAAACCCTCTCCCTTCTATGTCTGTCTCATCGAATTCTTTGAGGATATCTTTTTGCTGTTTGGTGAGTTTTTCTGGCACCTTCACATTGACTTGCACCATCAGGTCTCCTTTTCCATAAGCGTTCACATCAGGCATGCCCCTTCCGCGGAGGCGATAAATGGTCGAAGGCTGCGTTCCGGGGGCAATTTTCATCGTCGCTTTGCCATCAAGGGTGGGAACCTCCACTTCTGCCCCAAGAGCCGCCTGCACGAACGTGATTGGCAGCTGCATATAGAGGTTATGCTCCCGTCTTTCATAGATCTTGTGTTCTTTCACATGGATAAAGACATAGAGATCGCCTGGCACTGATCCTCGCTCCCCTGCCTGGCCCTGGCCTGGAAGGTGCATCCTATTGCCATTGTCTACCCCTGCTGGAATCGTCAGGCTTATTTTTTTCTTCACCCGCTGCTTGCCAGACCCATGGCATTCGGTGCATGGCAGCTTGATGGTCGTGCCAGTGCCACTGCACGAATGGCAGGTTGATTGGGTTGTAAAGTATCCAAAAGGTGTCCTTCGTTCGCTCCGAACAACACCAGATCCCCTGCATGCAGCGCACGTGACGATGTCTTTTTCATGAAGCGCCCCCCTCCCGCCGCATGTTTCGCAGAGGGATTGCTTTGTGATGATAATATCTTTTTCAACTCCTGTATATGCTTCTTCAAGGGATATCTCTATATCATAGCGCAGATCTTCTCCTCGCCGTTTTCGCGGCCGTCTCGTCCCTCCGCCCCCAAAGAACGTATCAAAAATGTCCCCAAAGTCTGCAAACGAGGAAAATCCAAAATCGGAAAAATCAGCGCCTTGCCCAAATGGGTTCTCCCCAACGCTGCCCGTGCGGTCGTATTCCTCCCGCTTCTTATCATCAGAAAGTACAGATGCTGCCTCGTTGACCTTTTTGAATTTTTCCCCTGCTTCAGGGTCTTCCTTGTTGAGGTCTGGATGGTACTTTTTCGCGAGCTGCTTGTATGCTTTCTTGATCTCTTCTTTTGTTGCTTCCTTGGAGACACCAAGGATCTCATAGTAGTCTTTTGTCATTTCACTGCCTCAAGGATATCTTCTGGTGATTGCACCATCACTTCGCTCTCCCACATATTGCCCGGGTATCCCCACTGAACGCCGATGAATCTTGTCCCTGCTAGGCAGGCAGTTTCCCGGTCCACTGGCCGATCGCCGATAAACACTGCGTGGTTTGGTTGAATGTGCAGTTGCGATAAGCAATAGAGCAAGGGTTCGGGCTTTGGTTTTATACCTTTGCTTTGGTCTGCGATGGAGTGGAATGAAGACCTCACTTTGTGATGTTTCAGGAACTTTTCGATTATTATTTCCTTATTTGTCGATACGATCCCCAGCTTTTTTGTTTTTCTGCATTCCTGTATGACCTTTTTCATCCCTGGAAACATCGGGACTTTGGTGATGTGTGCCATGAAATGATCCTGGAACCTTTTTTCAAAGGTGCCAATCGCTTCTTTTTTGAGTTTGAGATGGTAGAGGAGGGATGTATGGTCCCGTTTGAGAAAGCGCCTGAGCCTATCGCGCGTGAGCATGCCCTGGAGATGGTATCTGCGCAATATCTCGTGGAATGTCTCATATGTTAATTCAAATGAGTCGGCGATCACGCCGTCAAAGTCAAAGATGACCGCTTCCATCATGCCTCTTTTTTTGGTTCTTCCATAGCGATCTTTGAGAGGATGTTTTTCAGGAATCGAAACGAGTTCATATTTGTTTCATAATCATTGCTCTCAAGCCGCAGTATCCCTGGGTAATCCTTGATGTCTTTTATAAACTCTGTGAAATCAAGTTCTGAGAGGCCAAGGGGCACATCACCAGGCTGCCGGCTCTTCTTTAGTCCAGATATCTGGATATGCATGATTTTGGGCTCGAATCTCTTATAGTATTCCCTGTAAGTGTTTGGGTCATTTTTTGCTGCATGGGTGACATCGAAGGCAAATTTGAGCCCGTCATAGCGATCGAGTATCCTGGAGACTTGCTGGAGTGTTGTAAGGAGCCTCCGTTCACTATCTTCCATGTTCTCGATGCAGATGTTCACCCCCCACTTCTTTGCAAAGGGGAGGAGCTCATCGAGTGATCGGTAGAGGTTAAAATACGCATCCTGCTCGTAGATCTTCCTGTTATATATGCCTGGATGGACAACGACAATCTTCGAGTCGATCCTTTTTGCGAACTGGATGGCAGTCTTTACCTGTTCGACAGATGTTCGCCTGATATCCTCATTGATCGATGCGATGTTTGTGTCGATATGGTTCGCATGGACAGAGAAGACCATGTCCTTGATCTTGACAATGTCACGGGAAATTTTAAAGTACGTATCTGCTGGCGTGACAAGAAGCGAGAATTCAAATGCACTAAACCCATCACTTTTCGCAAAGGCAACAGCCTTGACCCGGTCAAAATGTGTCTTTTGCTGGTAGGGAGTAAAGCTCGTCGCGATGTTCATCGTTCATCGAATTGCCCCTTTACCTTGAACTCTTCAGCATCAAGGACCTGGTCGAGCTCATGGTCTATCCCTGGTTGCCTGTTGGCCTGCATCCTCCAGATGATGTAGAACCAGATCAATGCTGCCCCAATCCAAAGTGATAGATTATTTGTGTTCATCCTTGTCTCCAAGCTCTACTACTTTTTCTTTGTTTTCTTTTTATCCGGTTTGCTTTCAGATGCATCCTCAGAGTTCTCATCTTTTACTTCATATTCAGCATCGACGACTTTTTCGCCGTTTTCTGCTTCATCTTTTCCAGCTTCATCTCTCCCATCAGCCCCCCTCTGCTCTGCTGCGTGCGCATACAGTTCAGTCGAGATCTTTTGCACCTGCTCGTTGATCTCTTCGAGCTTTTTCTTGATCGTGTCGGTATCTTTTTTCTCGATGAGGGTTTTGAGTTCGTCGATTTCCTTTTGTACCGGTTCGACCTTGTCTTTTGGCACCTTATCTCCGAGCTCCTTAAAGAGCTTTTCTGTTGAGTAGACAATATTTTCTGCCGTGATGAGAGTCTCTGCTTCCTCTTTCCTTTTTGCGTCTTCTGCTGCATGTTCTTCTGCTTCCTTTTGCATCCGGGCAATGTCTGCTTTATTGAGGTTAGATGATCCAGTGACAGTGATCTTTTGCTCTTTTCCTGTCCCAAGGTCCTTTGCATTGACATGGACTATGCCGTTTGCATCAATGTCAAAGCTCACCTCTATCTGGGGGATGCCCCGAGGTGCTGGTGGTATTCCCACAAGGTCAAACCTGCCAAGGGTCTTGTTGTCCTGCGCCATTGGCCGCTCTCCTTGCAGGACATTGATTGTCACCGCTGGCTGGTTGTCAGATGCCGTGCTAAAGACCTGGCTTTTCTTTGTCGGGATGGTCATGTTCCTGGTAATGATTGGTGTCATGACGCCGCCAAGGGTCTCAATGCCCAAAGAGAGCGGGGTCACATCAAGCAAGAGCACATCTTTTATTTCCCCGCCGAGAACTGCTGCCTGGATGGCAGC
Organism: Candidatus Woesearchaeota archaeon; assembly: GCA_013329045.1. Lineage (GTDB taxonomy): Archaea > Nanobdellota > Nanobdellia > Woesearchaeales > UBA9989 > UBA9989 > UBA9989 sp9989u. The sequence goes on along the minus strand of DUKZ01000054.1, from coordinate 10,943 downwards.
GCCAAGTGCGACTGCCTCATCAGGATTAACTGACTTATCTCCTTCTTTTCCGGTGATCTTCTTGACCAGTTCCTGGACTTTTGGGATTCTAGTCGAGCCTCCGACAAGGATGACCTTGTTGATCGCAGATGCACTAATGCCTGCATCTTTTATTGCCTGCTTTGTTGGCCCTTCGAGCTTGGTGAGGATATCCTCGATGATGCTCTCAAACTTTGTTCGGGTAATCTCCATTGTCAGGTGCAGCGGCCCATTTTTTCCTTGGGTGATGAATGGAAGGTTGATTGCGGCTTTCATGCTGGTAGAAAGCTGGATCTTTGCTTTTTCTGATGCCTCAAGCAATCGTTGGAGCGCTGTTTTGTCCTGCCGAAGGTCTATTCCCTGCTCCCTCTTGAAATCTGATGCCATTAAGTCGACGAGCGATTGGTCAATGTCATCTCCTCCAAGATGGTTATTGCCAGATGTTGCTTTGACTTCAAAGACCCCATCGCCAAGTTCAAGGATAGAAACATCAAATGTGCCCCCGCCAAAATCAAAGACAAGGATAGTGTGGGCTTCGCTCTTGTCCAGGCCATACGCAAGGGCTGCTGCTGTTGGCTCATTGACAATCCTGAGGACATTCAATCCTGCAATGGCGCCAGCATCTTTTGTTGCCTGTCTTTGCGCATCTTCAAAATAAGCGGGAACAGTGATTACTGCATCCTTAACAGGATAGCCAAGGTATGCTTCAGCATCCGCTTTGAGCTTGCGCAATATCATGGCGGAAATTTCTGGCGGAGCATATTCCTTGCCATCAATCGTTAATTTGAATTCTTTATCTCCCATATGCCTCTTGATTGACCTGACCGTATTCTCTGGATGGAGCACTGCCTGGTTCTTTGCGACCCTTCCAACGACGCGCTCGCTGTCTTTGATGGTCACAACTGAGGGGGTTGTTCGTTCCCCCTCTGAGCTGGGGATGATAGTCGCTTTTCCCCCTTCCAGGACGGCAACTGCCGAGAATGTTGTTCCAAGATCAATGCCTATTGCTTTTGCGTGTGTCATAATGAATACCTCCTTTGATCATGATTTTGCAGCTTTTACTTTCGCTGGCCGGAGCACCTTGCCGTGGAGAAGATAGCCCTTTTGCAGCTCTTCTAGGATGGTTCCATCCGGCTTGTCTGACTTTTCTGTCAGGAGCACTTCATGCTGTTCAGGATTAAATAATCCTGATGTGTCGATGAGTGTGATCCCCTTGCTCTCGAGCAAGCTGATGAATGCTGCATAGGTAAGCTCGATTCCCTTGCAAAAATCTTCTTTGTTTTCCTTATGCTTGATTGCCAGTTCAAGATTATCGATGAGAGGAAGGATATCTTTGAGGAGCGATGCTGCTGCAAACTGGGTGAATCCCTCCTTTTCCCGATCAACCCTTTTTTTATAATTTTCAAACTCTGCCTGCACATATTGTGCTGTGCGGGTCAGGTCGAGGACTGCCTGGTTTTTTTTGGTCAGTTCATCCCTGAGGTGTTCTATCTCCTTTTTCTCGTTTTTGCACGAGCAGACTGCGTGATGGTCTTCTTTCTGGCTTTTTTGCTCCAGCTTTTTCTCATCCTTCTTCTCCTTTCCGAGTTCTTTTTTCTCTGTCATGATCAAAAAAAGGAACTGGAAACAGGTTCCAGTTCCTAGAGGCGTTTTGTTGATGATTGTTGATATTAAATCAACAATAAACACTTAAGATAAACATTTTCTATTTAAATGTTGTGTTTTTTTAAGGTTTTTGCTGAAGCTAGGACACTTTCATTTGCCTCAGAGTCCAGATATGGGATCAAGGGAAAGATTATCAAGGGAAAGATTGATATACTATAATGCCTATAGCAACTATACAATGAACTCAACTATTCAATTATCAAAAGAGACAAAAGACCAGATTTCGTCTCTTGGCGCAAAAGGGGAGACCTATGAGGAGATTATTAAGCGGATGTATCAATATGCCATAAAAGAGCAATTGCGCGAATTTCTCATGTCTTCAAAGGATACAATAACTCTCGAAGAAGCAAAAAGGCGGCATGCAGAACGATGGCCAGAGTAGAGATCGTCCTGAGTTTGTATGAAGAGATTGAAAAGGTATTCAAGAAGGAATCAGTAAAGATCTTTGCATTGATGGAATCTGTCCAGGAGAACCCAAAAAAAGGAAAGGTGCTGGGGCAGGTGGGCAGTATTGTTATAAAAGAGTTGAGATATGATTCATTCAGGTTTTATTTTTTAGCGGACGGATATAACTTAAAGTTTCTCTCAGAGGCAGACATGACTGACCTTCTCCTCCGGTTTGTCAGAATGTCTGATAAAAAGCATCAGCAAAAGGCGATTGATGAGACCCTGCATATCCTCACAACAATTGGTCCTTCAGGGTTTTCGTAGGGGCATTGTCCATAAGATAAAATAAATTATTCTGTATTATGGCAACACCACTATCGGCAGGCACAACGAAAATCAAAGATTTTCAAGGTTGGCTATTCGCCAACGACCGGTTTTCTCCCTTCGCTCACAAACCTTCGCGCAGAGACTGCGCAATCTGCGCCAATGGTGTTGCCTCTTTCCCGTTTAATCTTACTTGACCTATTCTTGCTTGACTTATCCATAACAACATTTAAATATTTGTCAATCTTAAGTCAACACATCATGTATTACATCGAACGAAGCATCACCATCAGCAGGATTGCCAGGCCGACTAGCAAGAATATCAATGAGGAGCTCCAGTGGGTTGCCAGGTCTCTTGGTCTTGTGGGATTGAGAGATAAAGACCACAGCTGCTTTCGGTTGTTTATTGAGCTCTTGAAGGCTTCAAAAAAGGGCATCGCGCTCTCTTCTGATGATCTGGCAGAACGCCTCACGTTAACAAGAGGCACTGTTGTCCATCACTTATCGCGGTTGATCGACGCTGGCCTTGTCATCAATAGGTCAAACAGGTATTTTCTTCGGGTAGGAAGCCTAACCCTTCTGATTGAGGAGTTGGAAAAAGATCTCAAAAGGACATGTGATGACCTAAAGGAAGTCGCAGCAGAGATTGATAGGAACTTGGGCTGAAAAAGTAACTCTAGGATAGTAACGTTTATAAATTATTGACTATTTTCCCTTCAGATGTATCTACTCAGTTCACGCAACCTTGGGAGGGGTAAGGTGCCTCTTTATGGTGAACATGTCCTCACCGGCGAAGAGAAAAAACTCACACTCTCACAGTCGTGTTTTGCTCCTGTTGCTCAGTGTGATACTCCCTCAGATGGCCGTATATTAGCATGTAACAGGTTCATGGATGCTAACAACACATTTGCATATGCTGGGAGTGAGTTAGCCCATTTTTGGAGAACCTTTTCTGGGGAAGAAGCAGCACATGAGGCTTTAGCTTCTCTAGAGGAACCTTATCAAACATATTTTATTGCTGCATCGAGGGTTGCCCAGTCAATTGCAGGTCCTCAGCTAAAAGCTAGATATGAAGCACAATTGTCCTCTGCTAGGACTGCATTGGAGGGGAAGATTATTGCCTTAACGCAATTAGCTGTTCTGGCACCACATGAGAAGCATATTGCAGAGTTGAAGGCTAATATAGAACATACTGTTGTTTCCGAGGAGGATCAGGCTGGGATGGAAAGATCAGTGGCTATCCTTGAAACAATGCGGCCAACTCTCTCGCCGCAAGACAAGTATACTCTTCATGAGTGGGTAAATCAGATAAATCATACTGACAGGACATTCTTTGATAGGTTCCAGGACATTCCAGACCAAGTGAAAGCGAGGTACCTGCGCGTGATCTTGACAGAGGGATTCAGGTTGGGGAGGACATGGGAAGAACATCTCGATGCGTTGGACAGAAGGCGTGAATCTTCTTTTAGGAGAGCAGAAGAAGCCAATCCGGAAAAATTCTCTAAACCAAAGAGATTTCTGTATGAGAACGCTGGGGGCATAGCAGACTGGCTGATCCTGGCAGGTGATACTGCCGAGGGCGTGTTGAATTTTATAGAATTAAACCTTGAGTGTGCAGCTGTCCTTTTTGATGCGCTCCAGCCAGTATTTGATTATGATGCGCATTATTCTTGTAAAACCGATTCTAATGCAGAACGCAATTTTTGCCACCTGTTTGGTTATGCAGTATTAAAAGGGTGTGTGGATGATGCGCCTTTTGTCGCGCAGGTAGCAACGGACCTTGTTGAAGAGGAAATTCTTGACGTAGAAGCGGTAAAGCAGCTCATTGATACAACAGTCAGCAAGCAGTCAACAGAAGCCGTTTATGATGTTCTCCATACTCTTTTAGGATGATCCCCTCTTAACAGCATCCCACAAAACTGCTTCCCATCAATCAATCTACTTTTTGAAAAAGCAAGCTTTTTATTGAGTGAATCATTCTTACCCCTTATGAAATTCAGATACGTCGCATTCGGCGCAGCGCTTTATGCCCTCTCTGGTTGTGTAAACCCCACTGAGGAGGTAGGACTCCTCGACTTTACGGATATCACCCCTCCATCGCCTGTTATTAAGATAAACCCTAACATGAGATCAGTGGAGTTTATCATTGATACATCCAGGAGTATGAATGAAAAGGTGGATGGTACGAGAAAAATAGACTCTGCGAGAGCATCTTTGAGAGTGATCTTAGACATGTATGATGAGCATAACGACCGGTTCAGGAATATCCAGGCAGGATTGCTTTCTTATTCTGGAGGACAGGTGGTAGAAACGGTCCCGTTTGGGGATTTTGATCATGCAGCATTGGCCGGCTCCCTTGATGGGCTAAAACCCTCTGGCAATACTCCTCTTGGTACCTCGCTGGCACATGCAGAAAGTATCCTGAACCGGAGCCATGGGGGAAGATATGTTGTGGCGCTCACTGATGGTAAAAATACTGATCGTATTAATCCAGGAAGCCTGCTAGGAAAGATTAATGAGATCAATGCCTCGACTGGTGATGCCCCAACAAACATCTACATTATCGCTTTCAATACAGATGCTTCCTTTCAAGGATTAGTAGATCAAGGAGCAACTCTTTATCATGCAGCAGATGCACTAAAGCTAACTGAAATACTCAAGCAGGTAACAGGTGAGATTCTGCCAGAAGCAATTGGTCCTGACGCATTTTAATCATTCCCGGAGGCAAAGCCTCCAATCCAACCGCTAGTAGAAGAGGTAAAACCCTAAGCGCTAAGGTTTCTCCTGAGTATATCCTGAGTATAGTATTTACCCAGATTCTGTTAATTAATGACCCTCGCTTCTCCTCCCATCTGGGGATATTCATCTCTTTTATCGATCAAATTTCTTTTATCGATTAATATTCTCTTTTTTTATCTATCAGGGAGCCAATCCCATACCCTACCAGCCCCCCAAGCAAGAGTCCGCCAAAACCAAAAGTCCAGGGGAATTTTTTCCTGTATCCTGCAACATCAATCCCTCCGGAAATGTTTGATTGATACATTCTTTTTGTGGTATCAAGAATCTGCTCACTTGCATGCCGGAGTGCGCGCTCGCTCGCCTCATCATTATCTACAAGCGCTATGAATGAGGGTATTGCTCGTTTAAGTTCAGTTGCTGATGCAATCCCTGTATGTAATCCTTGTTCTATATCCTTGACAGAAGAAGCGATGGAATGTATACTTGTCTCTGCCCGCCGGGAGAGTTCATATTCATCCGGGCCTCTGATGGTCGATCCTATCCCTCCATAAGAAACGCGGGAGAACTGCACCGTCCCCCCACCAAGCAGAGGACAGGAAACATGAAATCCTTGGTATGATCTGAATAATCCTGCATGCGCTGCTTCTTCACTCATGGTGATCATGGCAGTATCCCACTGTTGGGAGAGCATGGGCATTCCCATATATCCTGAAATAGCTGTTGGCAACCGCTGCCTTATCGTCGATCCGATATTCCAGGAGTCTCGATAATTTCTCACTTGTTCTTCTGTGAGCTCTGTGTCATCTTTCCTGTTAGGGTTTCTCCTGCTTTGCCTGATTGCTTCATCATTTGGGGCATTCGTTCTCGAAGCAAAGAGGAGCTCCCTGTCAAAATCAAACTGGAGGGTGGGCACTGCCTGGAGGCTTCTACGCAGCTCACTTGCCGCTTGCTCTGCTGGCCCCGTAAAATAGACAAATCTGTTGTCTGTTGAGTCATAAACATCCTCTGTATACTCTTCATCCTCATAGGTGATGGTCATCTCGCTCTCTCCATCTGCATTAATAGTTATATGTGAAACTGGTATTGATCTATGTCTTGTTTCAGGATGAGTGTTGTCCGAATGATGATAATTCCATGATGATGAGAATAATGGCGATGCTCTGGACATGCTCGCTCCAACGTTGATTTCATCAGCAATGCCTGTTCTGGCAGCGATCCCTGCTCTGGGGATAATCTCCAGAAGGTCAGCGAGGTTGTTTGTATGGGTCTTATGCTCAGGATCCATCCTGCCCCTGAGCTGTTCTGCAAAACCTTGATAATCGATTCGGCCATCATTCCCATAGACTGAATGGTTCCATGACTCATAGATCTTGAATGATGCGTCATTAACGGCGGAGAGGTAATCAGTCCACGCAGGAAGGATTGGAAGGATGCCTCCTTTTAGGTCTTCAGCAGGGATAGGGTTGGCTTCGGGATTGTCTCCTTGCATCTCGCTTCGGCGAAGGTCACGCTGGATTTGTGTTCGCTCAGAAAAGGTAAGCTGATATTGCAGTCCCCTCCTTGCCTCATGGGCATGGGAGAAATATCCGCTGATGCCGGCTGTAATGACTGCGAGCGCAACGCTGGTAATAGCGCTCCACTGGCCAAATCCTCTGCTTCTCTTGATCATGCGCTGATGATATATCTCTCAATTTAAATAAATTTCGTTATTAATTACTTAAAAGTAGTTATATTCTTATGCTGGCTCGAACCGGTAAGGAGCCCTGCCCTGCTGAGGTGTTTGGGCGAGCAAATGTTTAGCAATCATCAGGTCATACTTTGCGGTATGGTCAAATGCACGTGCTGCAAGTGTTCGCCTGGTATCATACCTGGCCCCTCCGTTCATTTGTATCTCTGTCAGGACTGGTTCAAAATCTGAGGGATCAATAATGGTTGCAACTCTCAACCAATTCTTTGCAGCCGCCCGTATCATTGAAGGTCCACCAATATCAATCTGTCCTCGTGCATCCTCCATGTCTTTTGCCGGGTCTTGTGTTATACTTCCAAAATTATACAGGTTGCAGACGACAAGGTCAATGGGATGTGCCCCCTCTCTTTCCAGCGCTTCCTGGTGATTTGGATTGTCAGTTTCAGTAAGATAGCCTAGAAACAGTTTATGGTGGAGTGATTTGACAAGTCCGCCCGCAATCTCTGGCTGTCCTGTGTACTCACTAATCTGTTCTACATGGCCTTCTCGACCCACAGCAGCCAGTGCTCTATGCAATTCAGTATACGTTCCTCCCGTGGATAGGATAGTGATATCATCTGCAAGTTCAACAAGACGCGTCGCAAATTCCCCCAGCCCAGTTTTATCAGTACAGCTCATCACTGCAAATCTGATTGGTATTATCTCATCCACCCGCTCAACTCTCTGTGCCATCTCTCAAACCTCCCCCTCTTTTATCCATGGAACCCAACGCCTGATTAGAAAAGCATTGAGTAGTGGTTCATCAGAAGAAGTTTTTATAAAGATAAGTGTGCTAGACAATATGCATAAAAGAATGCCTCGTTCGGGATTCGTCCACAAAAATCAAGATTTTTGGGACCCTCTCGCTTCGCTCTTGGGAGCAACGTTCAAATCCCTAAGAAAGGCAAATGCCTCGTTCGGGATTCGAACCCGAGTCGCGGCCTTTCCCTTAAGAGAATTTTTTTTCTGTATCGAGAGGGCCGCATGATTGGCCGGACTACACTAACGAGGCGATGGATAAAGAGAACCCACGTTGTTTTTAAATCTTGTGGGGGAAAAGTTTAAAAGTGAAATTCCACTCTCGATGATATGGATCATGATTGTATTCCAGATGCAACAGATATATCTGCTTATCTTCGTGTTGTTGGGTCATATCCTCTTCTCACTAGAGAACAAGAGACTGATCTTGGAAAAAGAATTGAAGAAAGGGATGAATCTGCCAGGACAACTTTGATCCAATCAAACCTTCGCCTTGTAGTTTCTCTCGCTAGCAAGCGTGTGTATAATGGCCTCCTCCCTGATGCTGTCCAGGAAGGAAATATTGGATTAATACAAGCTGCTGGAATCTATAATTGGAGGTTTGGAACACGTTTTTCTACTATTGCAACGCCATATATCCTCAATCCCCTGCGGCGTTTTGTAAAAAGAGAACGATCACCTCTTGTCTACATTCCTGAGAGGGAGATCACTGCGTTTTCACGATACCAAGAAGCCCTGGAAATGTCAACGCTCCGGGGAGATGCAGATCCTCAAAGAAGTGTATCACTTGATCTAAATCTTACCCCTGATCAGCTGGAGAGATTTCAAACCTATTATGGGTTTTTGTATCCAGAATCCCTGGATGTGCCAATCGATGAGGATTACGAATCTCTTTATGGATCGATCGCGTGTTCTCTTGTTCCAATCCCTGATCAGGTTGCATGCACTGGGCGGCAAGACATCATCAGATCATATGTCGGTTTACTCGAAGAACGTCAGCAGGAGGTCATCAAGCTTCGCTTTGGTCTCGATGATGGAATAGAGTGGACACTAGAGGATATTGGTAGAAGATTTAATCTCTCAAGACAGAGAATTGAGCAGATTCAGACTGATGGATTAAAACGGCTTCGAAGGTTGGTCACCGCAGATAGGCTAAGCTTGGGAGACATCCTCTAAACATCCTCTAAATAATCTGATGCATTCCTATTGAGATAAGATAGGTGCAGGAAATCTTTGATTCAAAAGAAAGACCTAGTTTCTCTTTGCACGTGAAACCCTGTTTCATCGTGTCCGAGCATGTTCAAATACGGGCTAAAGAAAAATAAAACGCCGACGCCCGGATTTGAACCGGGATATCCTTGCGGAAACAAGATTTCTCACCTGGTATGGTGGTTCCAGTCTTACGCCCGATATGGTTTGCGCAGTACCAGGTTGTGCCACGTCGGCATAAACATTTTTACTCTCATATATTTTATAAACCTAACGATTCTTCTAAGAGTTTGGTCTTTTTCTCATGAAAAAACCCGACCTTTTTGGAGAATGTCTCTTTATCCTCTCTGCGGTTGATAAATAAAATATGGACCCTAGAGCAGTTTTTTTTCCTTTGATTATAGGAGTAGCACCTCGAGTGTATCCCCATCTCCTGTAAAAGATGTGCAGTTTTGACCATGCCTTTCTCATTGACTGTTTGTATTTTTATTGACTTTTTATTGACATAAGCTTCCACTGAAAAAAATGCTTTAATCTATCTCTCTTTAGCTCCTGCACACTAAGTCACATGTTCCGAGTTTAAATTGATGATGATCTAGTCTAGAATACCGGGTTCAAAAACTGTTTTGCCATGTCCACTTCATCTTTGGTCTCTGCACGGTGTGAGCATTCTTTCTTTCCTTCCCAGTGCACCCAACAAGCGTCGTTGAATTGCTGCCAGCGAACGCAGTTCTTGCAGATCTCGTTGACTTCTTTTGCCATAAGGAGATAATGATTTATTTCTTTATAATCTTTTCGCATACGAAGGTTTATAAATAATTCTTCCTCAATCAAAAATATGAAAAATGTCAGGAAAGAGGTCCTCGAAGCCATCAAGCCGTCAAAGAAGGAAAAAGGCCAATTGCAAAAATCTATCACGGCAACGCTAAAAAAGCTCAACGGCTCTCTCAAAAGGGCAAAAGCGATCATCGGCGGCTCTGGAGCCAAGGGCACGTTTCTCAAAAACCAAAAAGACGCAGACATTTTCGTTCTCTACGAGAAAGAATTTTCCCATAATCACAACATCTCTGACGAGCTTGAAAAGACCATCAAGTCCCTCTTTCCCATCTATCAGCGGATCCATGGCTCTCGGGATTATTTCCAGGTAAAGAATGATGTGCTCTTTGAATTTGTTCCAATAATCAAGATCCGGAGGCCAAGTGAGGCAGAAAACATCACTGATATCTCCCCCTTGCACTCAGCATGGGTATTAAAACATGCCTCAGAGAAGCAAAAGGATGATATCCGCCTTCTTAAGGCATTTTGCAAGGCAAATCATATCTACGGTGCGGAGTCTCATATCAAGGGATTCTCAGGGTATGTGTGCGAGATCCTCATCATCCATTATGGATCATTCGAAAAGACACTGAGAAGCGCATCAGCCTGGAAAGAAAAGACAGTCATCGATCCGGCAAAATATTACAAGAGAAAGAACGTTTTCATGGCGATGAATGCATCAAAGATACAAGCGCCATTGATTATCGTCGATCCTGTCCAGGAATCAAGGAATGCAGCAGCAGCGCTCAGTGCTGATTGCTTTCATGCATTCAAAGACCAGGCAAAAAAGCTGCAAAAGAAGCCAAGCGCGTCATTCTTCAGACAAAAAGACATGACAAAGGAGTCAATCATCAGGATTGCAAAAAATAAGCCTGTCTTCATCGTCAAGGCGAATCTTCTTGACGGAAAGGATGATATCGTGGGATCAAAAGCGCTAAAAGTCTTCACCTTCCTCAAGGCAGAGCTGGAAAGAGGGGGGTTTGTCCTGCTAGAGTCCCAGCACCAATTTCAAGGAAGCGCCTTCATGATGTGGTTTATCCTGGAGGCTGATCCGATTCCCGCATCATTTATCCATAAAGGCCCTCCCCTCTCATTGCCAAAACATGTGGCAGTCTTCAAGAAACGCTATCCATCCGCAAAGCCCGTCAATGGCATCCTCCAGGTAGCAGTGAAAAGGAAGTTCCCTCGTGCAGGAGACCTTTTCAAGAAAAGTATCTCTAGCCCGTACAATAAAGACAAGGTAAAACAGATCCAACAGATCCATATTGCATAAATATTTGCTGTGTTGCATAATTCAATC
>DUKZ01000046.1 GCA_013329045.1 Candidatus Woesearchaeota archaeon | reverse complement strand
AGCTCATCAGGAGGAACATCAAGTAGCAGTTCAAGCTCAGGGGGTTCAAGCGGAGGAAGCAGCTCATCAGGATCATCAAGCTCGGGATCATCATCGTCAGGAAGCAGTTCAGGAGGAACATCAAGCTCTGGAGGAAGCAGCTCTGGAGGAAGCTCATCTAGTGGTAGTTCTAGCTCAGGAAGTTCAAGCGGAGGAACAACAAGCTCATCTAGTGGAGGAACAACAAGTAGCAGTTCTAGCTCAGGAGGCTCATCTAGTTCATTAGGAGGAAGCCCCGATACGCGCGATGAGACTGTCTTTGTCCAACAAAACAACACCATAATAGAGAATGAAACAATCATTCCTCCTCCGGTCATACCACCACCCCAGCAGAATGTGACACAAACCCTTGACCTAAAAACGTTGCTAGACAAGGGAATCATCTCTTCTGACAAAGTTTTACTCAATGAGATAAGCGGCACCATCTTTAGTGTAGACACAGACAAAGATAATTATGGTTCAGAAGAAGATGTCACCCTCACTATCGCTGCGCCGAAAGATTCTGAAGTGGAGCTCTACTTTGACCAGGACGGCATCAAGCATTACATCAAGATCCCTGCAGGCAGGGAATATCCTATGGAATACCCCCTTGCTCTTCCGCAAGATCTGCATGAAGGGTCATATATCGTCCTTGCATCCATCTACTACCAAAACCTTATCCTCAAGACCCATGCGATGTTCACAGTCATTAGGGATAAGCTCACGAATACAACAACAGTCAGCCAAGATATCACCGCCGTGATGACTGAGGAACCGTTGGCTTCTTCTCCTGATACTATTGCCCTTCCAGAAAATGCTCAACAAGAAATCCTGGCAGCTCCATCAACTGAGAAAAACAAAGATGAAATACAAGGAACCTCTGAGTCGATCATTCCTGCTTTGCAGGGAAAACAGGAACATGCTCTCCTAACAAACCAGACAAATGATTCAAACATTTCAACTGTCAAACCAAACACGTTCATTGTTGAGAGCCCCCCCACCGAAATACAAGAACCATCACCTGCCAAAAGTGATCTCCCCGTAGCACTTCAAACAGAGGTGGGAAAACCAGTCATCTGGGAAAAAAGAGTTGAGCGGGAGAGCGGAACGATCACAAACACTTCAATTATTACCTCAGCTACCATCACCGATATCAAAGAGATTACCGATGATAAAGAACATCCTCTTGATAAAAATCAGGTCCAGGTAAAAACAGAAGAGAGCATCAAACCCCTTGCCTCATTTGAGCGAGAAAGCAGAGGGATTGTTGCCAAGATGAAACGGGCAGCTGGCCTAGAAGAAAAAGAAGTAGAGCTGCTCATTGAAGGAGACGCGGATGGGTATGTAATCGTGTTCGAGACAAAAGCGCCAGAACAAAAAGAACAAAAACCCACTGAAAATGAAAAGGAATGGAGCAAACAAATCACCATCTCCAGCGATCCGGAATATGAGGGAGAATATGAATACAAAGATGTGCTCACCAGGACCAAGATAAAAGAAACACCAAAAGACCTTATCAGGCTCTACTGGACCATCAACGGCGAGAGAGTTGATGTCACAGAAAATCCTTCAATCAATCTGACCTATATCGACAATACTGGTGATGGGATGATAGATGCGCTCACCTGGATTGTGCCACATCTCTCAACACAGCAGTTTGATGTCGTGATCATGATAGACCCATTCGCATCATTCCTCGAGCCGGACATCAACATCCGCCTGCTCTCTCCTGCAAACATGAGTTATGTCATTGGCACTATCCCTTTCACGTTTGAGGTGAAGTACAATGCTTCCTACCCTTCAGTTAGGTGCAACCTCACAATCGACAGTGTGATTGCCCTCGCCAACATTGATGCAACGACCCAAAACAGCATCAGCTATACTGATGATATCCAGGATGGCACCCACACATGGTATCTTCGCTGCGCTGCAAACAACACCCACATGGAGAACAGTGAAACAAGACAGTTCATCGCTGACCTGGAGGATCCTGTTGTTGGACTCATTACCCCAAACAATACGCTTTCTCTTTCCAATTGGATCGGGCTCAACTTTACTGCCACAGACAACCATGCAAGCATACTCTCCTGCAATTACACCCTCAACAACATAACATCCGGCCTTGGGAATGTTGTCCCGGGGATAAACAAGCTCATCAATGCCACAAACCTTGCGAATGGCACATACACCTGGTCTGTGACGTGCGGGGATGAAGCCCAAAATGCGAATACAAGCAGCACACAAACTTTCCTCATTGATGTGAACAAGAATTTCACGATCACGACGAACAAGCCGGAATATGACATGAAAGAACAGGGGTATTTCATCATCACCGCACCTTATAATTCCCAAGTTTTCCTGCTCATCACTGACCCTCTTGGAGGGACATGGACAAAAACATATGCGAACCAGGACTATCCCATCGTAGAAGCACTCAACTCCACGCATCACCCTGGCACATACATGATCGAAGGGGTCTTGACTTATAATGGGGCGACCCAGACAGTGAAGACAAGCTATGATGTAAACAATGATTTCCATGTCTCCATCGTGACGACGAACAACAGTGTCATCGGGGTCAATGAAAAGATAGAGTTTAGCGCAGTTGTCCGAGGAGGCATTGGCACAAAGACATATGCTTGGGATTTTGGCGACTCATCGACCTCCACTGCAGAAAAGGTCGTCCACCCCTTCACCAGCGACGGCTACTATGTCATCTCCTTGACAGTAAAGGACGAATCAGATAATATTGCTGTTGAGACAAAACGAATCGACGTTAGGTACCGCTATGATCTCACGCTCACGGTTGTTGATAACAGCACGGGCGAGCCCATAAAAGATGCCCGCATCACGATCGCGGATGACTATGGGACAACAGGAGACACTGGAAAAGCATCGTTCCAGCCCCTCCGAGGAGCCCACGACATTATCATCAAGGCAAACGGGTATGAATCATTCTGGGGAACAATCAACATCGCAAGCAACGAGGAGATTGGCGTATCATTGAAGAAAGGAGCGGACAAGCCATCCCTCTTTGCGAAGGGAACTGTCCTCTCAAACTATTCCAACATCCTGCAAGAAGCCCTGAAGAATGAAAGTTTCCTCGAGGAATTAAAAGAAGAAGAAAATAAAACGCAGAGCCCGCAAGTGGAGAATGCATATCAAGAAGAGCTAGATATCATCGATAGTTCCCTCAAAGAAGCACGTGAAGCATATGGAAACACAAAAACTGTGATCGGAGCGCTCTCGATCATCGAAAACCTAGACGAAGCAAGAAAAAGGGTATCGTGGGCAGCTAGGGACAAAGGGAGCCTTGAGAGCATACCCGAGGACCAAAGACCAGCAAAAGAAAAACAGATCCAGGAAGCAATTGACATAGTGATGAAGACGACCATCGCTGATATAACCGTCCAAGACAGCCTTGAATTTCCAGCAACAACCAGCGCAAAGGACATCGAAAGCCTGACTGCACGCTACCTTTCTTCCATGAATGCAAGCCTTCGGGAGCGGGAGGAACTGGAATTTGTCAAAACCATCAAAAATTTGCAGGCTATACTCCAGGCACCGACAGAAGCATACAAAGTCGAGCTGGAATACCTGTCTGGTGAGACGACCACAATCTTTCTCATCAAAAGGGAGATATCAACTGCAAAGGACATGAGAGGACTGGTCTACTATGAGTTTATCCCAAAAGAACTCGCGCAGGACGCAAAGGAAATCAATTTCCTCAGCAAGCATGCGATCATTGATGAGGATCCAGTCATTGAGTTTGATCTCTCCTCATCAGACATCATCGCCTATACCCTCCCAGCATCAGAGAGCTTGAGCGATGTAAAAAAAATCTCCCCAGCACTCTTTGTCATCCCAGAAAATAAAAAGAGCAGCCTTTCCTTCATCAGCGGGTATTCTGTTGTCTCATCATTCAAGAAGATAGAAAATAAGGGGCTTGCCCTTGAGATTGCCATCATCATCATACTCCTCATCATTTATGCATTCCTCCAGTTTGAGCTTCACGCAAAAATTTACAAACTCAATCCTTTTGAAAAGATAAAAGAGAAACTTGCCGGAATCATGCCCTTGAAGGGCCATGTGAAGACGGTAAAGAATCTTATTGCTGAGGGCAGGGAATATCTTGAGGCAAACAAACCTGACCTTGCAGATGAATCATACCATAAAGCCATGGATATCTATAACGAGAAGCTCTCTCCAAACCAGAAGGATAGGATATTCAACGAGCTTGATATGCTGTATAACACCATACTGAACATACGACTCACCCAACAGATAACTAAAGTCGAAGCGCTTGTAAAAGAAGATAAGACAGATGAAGCAAGGGAGGGATATACAAAGATCCAGGAGATCTACAAGCAGCTCTCCCCTGCTGCAAAACAGCAGACCCATCCTTTATGTGAACGCGTGTATTCCCAGCTTCTGGAGCTCATGAAAAAACCTTCTCAATGACCTTTTCCCATCAAGGAGGATCATGAAACATGTTAAACAATGTTTTGTATTTTATAGTTATTTTTCATTATTTTATAGTAATTTTTAATAATAATATATTATTTCTTAGTAATTTTTATGATATCTTATAGAAAGATTTATAAAGAAAAAACTTACTTCTACATAAAAAATCATTATATAATAATAAATTACTCTGTGGACTGCATGAAACAACAAAGGAATGAACAACAAAGCTCCACTGACATCCTGCTAGGTATCATCATCTCCCATCTCAGAGAGCACCATAACCTTTCCCCTGAAACAATACAGCAATTTCTGGCTCAAAAAGATGATCCCAGGATACCCCTATCTATCTTTTCTGTACGGCTGAGCTGCTTTGAAACAATCGTTAAGTACCTCATCGAGAATAAACGCATGAAGGTAAAGGAGATTGCAAGTGAGCTTGAAAGACAGCCATCTACCATCTATACCACATACCAGCATGCAAGGAAAAAAGAGCCAGCTCCATTCCTTTCCTCTAATCCCCTCCCATCATTTCCGCTGTTAATCCTAAAAGACAGGGATAAACCGGTCCTAGAAGCCATTGTTGTGCATCTTAAAGAGGAGCAACACCTGAGCTTCATCGAGATCTCAGGGCACCTTTGCCGATCCCACAGCACGATCTGGATCACTTATAAGAGGCACACAAAGAGGAAGAATCCTCAAGCAAAGGCAGTTCATGGCAAGAAGCAACGCATTTGATAACAAGTATGTCTATGGAACATT
Organism: Candidatus Woesearchaeota archaeon; assembly: GCA_013329045.1. Taxonomy (GTDB): domain Archaea; phylum Nanobdellota; class Nanobdellia; order Woesearchaeales; family UBA9989; genus UBA9989; species UBA9989 sp9989u. Next base: position 9,428 of record DUKZ01000046.1, on the reverse strand, counting down.
CGTGTTCCTGCTTATAGCGATAGCTGTCGGCGGCCTTGTCTATCTTGGCAGCTACACAGGATTTGTCGGGTATATGTTGAATGGGAGCGCGGGCATGATATACCATATCGGGATTGAGCAGGAGGAGACAGCAGAAATATGGGCGGGCCTAAATGGCATCCTTACCCTCGACCTTTTCCATGACCTTGACACAAACATCGTGAACTTATCAGGTGGTGATGTTAAAAACTACAACCCCGTGCTCGACTGCCTTGGCAGTTCAGGGAATGACCTTTACATCTCAGAAACGTGGTATCAGCTAATCGAGTACCCAGTGAGCGCAGCGACAATAGCTGATGTCGAAGCATATGTGAATGCTTCACTTGAAGGAGTCTCAGCACACCAATCACCAAACAATACCTACCTCAACACCACCACTGTCAATCTTGGAGGAGACAATATCAGCACGATTGCCACGTACACAAAACAAAAGAATCTCCCAAACGGAACAGACTTTAATGCGTGGGTCCTCAAAGATGCTGCAGGAAACCTCCTCTTTGGGACTGATATCAACACGCTTGCGATAGGGTATGATGGGGGATTATACAACTTCCAGACAATGATTCCCATCCCCTACGGGTCAATCAATAGAACCTACTATATCTATGGAGACCCTATCACTGACCCCTTTGGAAACTGCACGGCAGTTTTCCTGGTGAAAGTGTTTGGCATGGTCACTGATGAAACGACCGGGGCCCCACTTGAGAATGTCATCGTTAATATCAGCGGCGAGTTTACCACCACAAGCGATGCTGCAGGAAATTATTCAATTTATGCACGAGAAGGGAATAACCTCTTTATCGGCACGCTCGACAATTACCAACAATACACGGACATTATCTCCCTTACCGCAAACCAGCCTCTCAATTATAACTTTTCCATGACCCAAACAACGGCAGAAATCCAAGGTGTTGTGACTGATGCCAACACGAATCAGACCATTGCGGATGCAACCGTCCAGGTTGGAACTGCAATTACTTCCACGACAATCAACGGCACCTACCAGCTCTTCACCACCCCAGGGAACCAATCAATCATCGTATACAAAAGTGAATATGACATCTATCTTGACACCGTCACACTCGTTCCAGGAAATGTTACGTACAGAAATGCTTCTCTCCAACCCCAATATGGTTTTATCACCGGCTATGCTAAACACAACGTCACATTAGAGCCCCTCCCCAATGTCACGGTGTCAGCATATGGATCTACAAACTTCACAGATGAAAATGGAAACTTTACCATCAGGGTTTATCGTGGAACACATAATTTTGTCGGCGTCAAAGCAGGGTACGGGACATATGTTGCAAACCTTACAGTCTCAGGGGGCTATTACACTACCCATAACTTTACTTTGCAGCCGATTTCAGCTGCTTATGACAACGGAACAATCTCGGGATATGTAACAAACAACCTGACAGGTGATCCACTTGAAAATGTCACCATCTATCTGGATACCAAGCAGGCGACCACAGGAACCCTGGGCAACTATAGCATGACTGATATCACCTATGGGGACCATACGTTCTACGCAATAAAACAAGGATTTGAGACATATGTGGGCAACTTATCGATGCCTGCCATGGGAAATATCACCTTCAACTTCACCCTGGATCCCTTCTATGGAGAATTCAGGAGGAATGGAACCCTCAAGGGAGCAGTCTATGATGCGAAGACAGGCATTGGCCTTGCTAACGCTACCATCGATGCACTCATTTATAATACAACAACGAATAGCTCAGGCGAGTACGAGTTTTCCCTTCCCGCACAGGACTATCTCATTCTTGCCCACAAAGATGGCTACAACGACTTGGTAAGAAAAACCACTATTACTGAATCTAACACTTCCACCCTCACCTTTTTTCTTTCAAATATTACCGGTCTTGTCCAAGAACAGGAACTTATCCTCAACCTCAGCGCAAATATCCCAACCCTCGTCAATTTCTCTGGCAATTTCTCTCTCGTGATGTATATTACAGCGACTGAGAATATTATTGATGCAAAAATTGATCTGAGAAAATACACTGAAAATCCTGCAACAACACCTATCCCGGACTTTAGCCTTGTGGGGAATTACCTTGAGATCTCTACAAACATCAACACAAGCACAATATCTTCTGTTACGTACGTGTTTACCTATAATGAATCATTAATTCCCGCACCCTACAATGAGTCAAGTGTCGGGCTTTACCTCTTTGTTGAAAACTCAAGCTCATGGGACACGCAGACCATACTAAGAGATGAAACACAAAACACACTCTCCTATACAACAGACCATTTCTCAATCTATGTGCCAGGAATGATACGCCCAATGATTCAAGGTATCGTTACAGATGCTGAAACAAATGATTTGCTCTCTAATGTTACCGTGAGCATTGCAGGGCTTATCACATCGACAAATGCCACCGGCAACTACTTCCTCGAATTCTCTGCAGGGACGCATTACCTCATCGCATTCAAGGATGGATATGAATCATCAGTGAACCTGAGCACCTACAATGAAAGCTACAACTATACTACAAACATCGCCCTGACACCAATCAAAATAGACCAGGCACCAGCAGTTGTCATCCAGCAACAACAATCCAGCCAACGGCAGCGGCCACCAACAACACAGCAGCCACGGCAGATGGTCGTCGAAGAAGCAAAAGTAGATTATTACATCTCACCATCAGAAATCAAGCAGAAACTTCGCCTTGGCTCATTTGCTGAAAAGACAGTCTCAGTGTATAATTTCATGCAGAGGGATATGGAGCTTGTGCTCGATGTAGCTGGCGATGTTGCCCCCTATATCTCCCTCTCCACGACAACAGTAGTCGTGCCAAAGCTCTCACGGGGAGAATTTGTGGTAAGACTTCTTGGCAATGATCTTGGCAACTTTGATGGCACGCTGACATTCTCCCGCGCCTTTGACTATGAGATGCCAATCACCCTCAACGTGACCGACCAGGAAGTTGAGGTCAATGCACTCATGCTCAGGACAGATGTCATGAAAAAAGAGGTCAGAAAAGGCAAGAAGCTCAGATATAAAGTCGACCTTCGAAACCTGCTCACCGACCAAGAATACGACGTTCGATTGAATTTCACGATCCAGGACATCAATAGGACAGTGCTCGCTATCCTGGCACCCCAAGAAACACGATTGAAGACATTCACAACACTGCTTGGAGAATATGACATACCAAAGGACTTTGAGACCGGAGAATATATCCTCAATGTCGAAGCAAACTATTTCGATTTTACCTCATCAGCATCAGCACTTTTCGAAGTGACCACCTCACCTCTCCAGTACAAGCTTTTTGGAGCCATCCCCGTGTGGGTTGTGCTCTTGCTCATTGTCCTTGGCGCTGTTGGCTACCTTGCATTCGTCATCATCAAGAAGAAGCAAGAAGCGGCAAAAAGGTTCCATGTACAGGTCGACTATGATACCCTGCCCCCGAAAGGGCCAAGAAATATTTTTGTCGGGAAGGTTGCTGAAACGACAAAGATGACATACTTTGATATGGACAAACTCACGGTCCATAGCATCGTTGCAGGATCCACTGGAGGGGGAAAATCCATCTCAGCACAGGTCGTCATAGAGGAATGCCTCCTCAAAGGTGTTGCAGTCATCATCTTTGACCCGACGGCACAATGGACAGGGATGCTCAGAAAATGCGTCGATAAGCACTTCCTTTCTCTCTATCCAGAATTTGGCATGAAACCAACAGATGCGCGGGCCTTCCCAGGAAACATCAAGGTCATAAAGGACTATCGGGAAAAGATCGACGTGTTTTCCTTTGCAAAACCAGGGGAGGTGTGGGTCGTCACCGTTAATAGGCTTCCCGCAAAAGATTATGATAAGTTCGTCGAGGCCACAATCAAGCAAGTGTTCAGAAGCAACCTCAAAGAAAAGCGCCAGCTTGAATACCTGTTCGTCTTCGATGAAATCCACCGTATCCTCCCAAAATTCGGCGGGTCTGGCGGGGGCTTTATCCAAATCGAGCGATGCTGCAGGGAGTTTCGAAAGTGGGGCATTGGCATCATCCTCGTCTCGCAAGTATTGGCAGATTTCGTCGGACAAATCAAGGCAAACATCAACACAGAGATCCAGATGAAGACCAGGGATGAAGAGGACATGGAAAGGATCAGGATGAAATATGGAGAACAATACGTGCAAGGATCGATCAAGGCACCTGTCGGCTCTGGTATGGTGCAAAATTCCGCATGGAACAATGGCAAGCCATACTTTGTCCAGTTCAGGCCGATCATGCACAGCGTCGAGCGACTGACGGATGATGAGCTAGAGCTGTATGCAAAATACAATGATATCGTCTGGGATCTTGAATACGGACTCAAACAACTCGAGGAGATGGGACAAGACGTGTTTGACCTGAAACTAGAACTGAAGCTTGCATCAGACAAGATCAAATCAGGGAATTTCAACATGGTCAAAATCTACCTCGAAGGGCTCACGCCAAGGATCGATGCCTTCTGGAAAAAGATCGGAAAGACACCAAAGAAACGAGAAATAGAGCTCTATACTGATGAGGGAGAAGTAAAAAAACCAGAAGAAAAGCCAGCAGAACCAGCGGCGAATAGCCCACCTGGCGCAAACCCTCCTGAAAAGAAGGAATGGGATATACTTGTCCTCCAGGCAGAAGAAGCGCTCAAGAAAGGGGACAAGGCAACCGCGCAAGGATGCTACCAAAAGATCTTCGAGCTCTACAAAAATGCACCTGCGGATGCAAAGAATGATATCTACCAAAAAGCAAATGCTCTCAAAGCAAAACTAGGATGACACACCTCTCTATAGGCAAGGAAGGAGAAAAAATGTTTCACCTCCCACAACATTCTCTCCTTGGACAGATGAGTATCAGCGGCGCTGCGGGGAGCGGAAAGACCCATACTGCAAAGGTCATTGCCGAAGAACTGCTGATGAGGAACATTAGTATCATCGCCTTTGATATGGACAGGTCATGGACAGGGCTCATCTCGCCATGCACTACCAAACAACAAAAATACAGGCCATTTCACCTGAAAAAAGCACAAGGGTTCTGGACTATCATACAACCAATTTTCTCTCCTGAACAAAAGATCATCAGAAAGAGGGGCCATGCCAGCATCGTCCTACTCAATAAGCTAGACCCGCTGGAAGTGCAGCCATTTGTCCATCTTGCGACCCAAGACATCCTACAACATGCAGAACAGGAGAATAATCTCCAAACCGTCCTTATCTTCGAAGAAGGATGCCTCCATTCAGCCACTGCATCACTACTCCATCCTGATAAGATAGCTGGCCTTGGCATCGGAGCGATACTGATTAGCACAACAAAAGAAACACATTTTCCGACAAAGACACATATCCAGCTCAAGAATATCTCTGATAAGGCTTCATACCGGACTGCAAGTCTTGCTCCTGGGGAATGCATTATCTCAGGGAGCCACCATGTCAAGATACGCCCAGTGCTCCATGATCAGCAGCAATTGACAGAGCAGGCTATCCATAACCATTACCAGCTCCATCAACGCATCGAGCACCTCTTGCTTCTCCTCAGACGGAGGAAAGATGATACTGCCTTTGACATTGGCAATGACCTTGCCATCGCATTTATGCTGCTTGCCAAGAACCGAGTCGAAGGAGCACGCATATTCATCGAACGAAGTGAGGCAAGACTTAGCCTATGAAAAAGACTCAACTTATAAAAAGGACTCAGCCTATGAAAACAACCATCCTGCTCGTTGTCTGTATCTGCCTTATCATCTCCCTTTCCTCTCTTGTCCATGCCCAACAATATGAGGTGGCCCCCGGCCGGATAGAAAAGGTGATAGAAATCATCCAAGGATTAGAGAACACCCAAGATGCAGGCTTTGGAGGTTTTACTGAGCAGACAATCAACATAACAAACATCCAAAACGGCGCCATAGCGCTCAACCTTCGGGTGAGTGGAGCCATTGAAGGAAACACACTCATCAATGAAACACTCCTCATGATCCCCGGGAAAAGCATACGATCTGTCAACCTCAAATTCCTCTCCCTCAACCTCTCTGCAAACAACTCTGGCGAGCTCATCATTGATGGGGAAACGCTAACTACCATCCCGATCACTATCACTGCTAGACCAAAAGAGCAGTCAAAAGGAAGCTGGCTGATGCTTGAGATCAAGGAGATGCAGGAGAACGTGTATACCGGCAGACAGTATGTATTTAGGTTATTTACCACCTCTCTGAATGCAGAGACAGAGTTCAACGCGACACTGATCTACACCCTCAAGCGTTCTGGCGCAGAAGAGCTCATCGAGGGCCAAAACATGCTGAGCCAGGAGGAAGATGTCCTCATCAAAGGAGCAAATTCCCTTATCAGAAGCATTGACATCCCAAAAGACCTTGAGCTTGGAGACTATATCCTGGAGGTCACTGCTGAATATTTCGGTGAAGAGGCACAGACGAGCACCTTCCTTGTCGTTAGTGTACCTTTGTATAAGCACAAGCTGTTTGGGAAGGTCCCTGTATGGGTGATCATCCTTATCCTCGCTCTTATCCTCCTTGGATTCATTATCTTTAAGATCATTAAAAAACACATTGAAGCAAACAAGCGATTCCATGTCAAGGTCGAATATGACAAACTGCCCCAGCCAGGGGATAGATCCCTGACCGTTGGAAGAATAGCCGAGACCGACAAGAAAGCTTATTTTGACATGGACAGCCTCACTGTCCACACGATCGTTGCTGGATCCACTGGAGGCGGAAAATCCATCTCAGCCCAAGTGATCATAGAAGAATGCCTCCTGAAAAATGTCGCTGTTGCCATCTTTGACCCAACAGCCCAATGGTCAGGGATGCTTCGCAAGCTCGAAGACAAGAAGATGCTCGAATTCTACCCCATCTATGGGATGAAGAAATCAGAGGCCCGGGCGTTCCCAGGAAACGTTCGGGCAATAGAGAGTGCACGGGAAAAGATCAATCTCCTAAAATATATGAAACCGGGAGAAATCCAGATCTTCACTCTCAACAAACTTGATCCAAAAGACATGGACTTTTTTGTTGCGAATGTCGTTCGCGAAATCTTTAGCTCCAACCTGCAAGAGACAAGAGGATTGACAAAAATGCTCGCGTTTGATGAAATCCATCGTATCCTGCCAAAATTCGGCGGATCCGGGTCTGGCTTTTTGCAAATCGAACGGTCATGCAGAGAGTTTAGGAAGTGGGGAATTGGGGTTATGCTCATTTCACAGGTTCTCTCAGATTTCGTTGGGGAAATCAAGGCAAACATCAACACAGAAGTGCAAATGAAAACACGAGATGAAGGGGACCTTAATCGCATCAAGCTGAAGTATGGAGAATCCTATATCCAGGAGCTCATCAAATCACCCGTCGGCACTGGCATGGTACAAAACAATAAATTCAACAACGGCATTCCCTACTACATTCAATTCAGGCCTATCCTCCACAGTGTCATCAGGCTGACTGATGAGGAATTGGCAGAATACAACAAATACAACCAGATCATTGACAACCTTGAGTATTCTCTCGACCAGCTTGAAGAAAACAAAATAGATGTTTTTGACCTTCGCCTTGAGCTGAAGCTGTCAAAGGACAAAGTAAAATCAGGCAACTTCAACATGGTCAAGATATATCTTGAAGGATTAACTCCAAGGATTGATAAGGCATGGCAAAAACTCGGCAAAACCCCAAAACAAAAAGAGCTCGAACTCATCGATGAAGTCGTGCTTCGCGAGGAGATGGAAAAGGCAAGAAAACTAAAAGCGGAGCAGGATGTTGCAAAGAAAAAGATCATGGCAGACCGGGGAGAAGAGGAGAAATTCACCTTCAAGACAGAAGCCTCACCAGATGTTTCACTCACCCTCCCTGATGGAACACTTGTCATCAGTCTTGATGGCCTTATCAGCGAACTCATCCCCATGAAAGCAGAAAAGTTCCAAGCTGCAGTAAATGAAAAACAAAACATGATTGCTGACTGGGTGAAGAAAGCGTTCAAAAGGGAAGATATCGAGAAAGAGCTCAGGCCCATCCTTGAGAAGGATGCATTCCTGAAAAAAATGCAGGAATTAAAAGAGAAAGTCGCAAAGGAAGCAGAGGGAGGGGATAAAAAGAAGGAGGAAGCAACATGATCATCAAACGCAAGGAAGTTCAGGAGATTGAAGATGAGCTTGGCGGACTGCAAGATGAATTTACTGATCTCATGCAGCAGGTGAGCGAAGTTCGGAAGAAAGGGAAGGACACCAGGATTGCAGAGATGAAAGCACTCGAATTTGCACCGACACTCAAGATGGCAAAAGTCACTTATGACAAAGATGACATCGAAAGGGTCAAACGGGTGATAAAACGGGTGAAGGATGAACTAGAAGAGGTCAGAGAAGGCTCAGACATGGACAATACCTATGCCTTAATCCAGGAAGCGTATGAGCACCTTCGCAACGGCGATGTTGCCCACGCCCTGACTGCTTATACCAACATCACCCGGCTCTATCCCCGCCTCACCCCAGACCAAAAAAGGATGGTCTATTCCGCATGCATCGACATACAAGAGAAAATTGCCCACCATGGAAAATGAAGACGAGATAAACACATGGTATGAAGAAACGAAAGACAAAGCAATGAAGGAGTACCTAAAAAAGCTCTCTCTCATCCGCAACCAGGAAGTGAAGATAGATGATGAAGAGGAAGGAAAACAAAAAAAGAAAAAACCGCAAGTAAAACTTTCTGAGAAAGACCAGCTCATCCAGGAAAGAAAGCTTGAAGAGGAGTTCAACAGAGAGATAGAAAAGATCCATGCCGGCTATCATTCCCACAACCAAGCATTCGACAGAAAAAACAGACACAAAGCAATCAGGTCCCACATCAAAAAATTCATCCTCACCCCTTTTCGCATACTGTTCTTCCCTTTCATTGTAACCTATCGATATCTTGCTCCCAGGATATCCACCATACTAGAAAACATCAAAAATTTCCTGAAGACAGATTTCTCCTTGTTCATCCAAAAACATTACGAGCATCTTTCATTCTCTTTCTACACAAGGAGCTATGGTCTCAGAAAGTTTTTCATCCAGCATATCAGGCCGATAGTTCTTTTCTTCTACAGACCAGTCGAACGGCTCGCACTTAATTCTTGGGATGGCATCCTAGCAGCCATCCAGCGACTGATTGCATTCGCCAAGAAAACATTTGAAAAATCAAAGGTCCTCGTCAAAAAAGCGAAGGACAAATACAAAAAAACCTCGGAATCCATCAAGGGCGTGATTGGGAAGATCAAGGCCGTCACGATTGATCCGCTAACAAAAGGCATTGATGAAGTCAAAAAGAAGATGAAGGAAAAGAAGGAGAAGAAGGCTTCGGAAAAAGAAGGGAACAAAGAAGAAAAGAAAGAATAAAGAAGAAAAAAGAAAGAA
>DUKZ01000035.1 GCA_013329045.1 Candidatus Woesearchaeota archaeon | reverse complement strand
AATAAATGCGAGGGGAGGGATTTGAACCCACGAACCCACTAAGGGACAGGATGTCTTCAGCAACGCTGCTTAAGTCCTGCGCATTTGGCCAGGCTCTGCCACCCTCGCGCATTCTTAAAAGTATCCGAGTTGCTTTAAAAACATTACTGATAGGAGGTTAAGTCAATACTAGTGTCTTTACAATTTTGATTAGCCAGCCACTCATGGCGGCCGTCGGATTGCTACGCGATCCTCACCCATCACTCCGGAGGAGCCAACCCTCTGCCGACCGGCGCCATGCCTGGCTAATCATTTGCCACTTAACTTGACTTTACCCTGATAGGAGGGCCTGTAGAAAATAGTGGTAAGCATCATCTTCCGAGGTTCTCTTGAAGATGAGATGTAAGTCTGTGGGAGGTTTTAAGCAGGTGATGCCAGCCAATGAGCCTCGCCGGTGACCATACCCTGCCCAGGTGTCCGGGAAGTGAGATTTTCTTCAAAGCCATTCTCTAAAAGTACCTTCTCTGATGCTCTGTAGAAAAACTCACCAGAGGCCCCAGTCATTGCCAAACTCGCACTTAGAAATACTTAGCAAGGCAGCATTCCCCGTAAGGGACAACCCCCTTACTACCCAGATTATTCATTGATAGTGCTCGTATACAGGCAATGACCCTATTTTCTACAAAGCCATTCTCTAAAGGTCACTTCTCTGATATGCTAAGGTGACTTGTGAGGGGGTGCTGGCATGTCCGAGAATCACCAGTGGACCTTCAACAGCAAGTGGAGGGATATTTGCATGATAGATCTGCATAGTTATTGCATGCTCCGGCTGATGCGCTCCCCGCTGCAAGAGCTGCCTATTCTCCTCGGAGCTAAGTGAGCTCCTAAGATGGCCCAGGAGAGAACGGAAACTGTCCACCCTGCCGGGTGATAATACATGAAGTGCTACTGGATATTGCACTCCATTTGGAGGTATCTTTTCACCACAAGATTCTATTAAATCAAGATCATTTAAATCAAGATCATCAAATACCATAACTTCCAGGGGGGCTGGCCGATGAGATGAAGGTGTTGGAACTGTACGGTATGCTTCTGAGCGCTCGCCATCAATGAGAAAATGATATTGGGCACTCCTTGCTCTTCGCGCAAGCACATCAGCAGCAAACAAGAACCTTCTGAGCACCCTATACGTGAATGCCTCTCCAACAAGGGCCATTGCATCTGAAGAAGGATGTGAAACAAGAAAAGCAAGATTATCTTGATCATACTGCCTAATTGCTGCCAGCTCATCCCTCACTGGGTCCCCATCAACTGCTGGCGGAAGAGATCCTGAATGGAACGGCAGATAAGGCAAAAAAAGCTCCAACTCACCGCTACCAGCTATGTATTTCATAAGCGCAGGAGGTTTTCATTCATTCTTAAGTATTGCGCTCGTTTGAGCAATATCTTCAGTAATATATTTAAACCATGCGAGAACAAAGATCATATGGAAGAAAAAGCATATGTGTATGCGCTGGAGAATGCCATAAAATTCAAGGGCAAAGCGAATCCTGGACCGGTCATCGGGAAATTATTATCTGAGTATCCAAAGGCAAAAGATGATCACTCACTGCCAAAATTTGTGCAGAGTTGTATCATCAAGGTGAATGGCATGAGCCTTTATGAGCAGGAAGGGGAGCTTCGAAGACTAGCTCCGGAGCTGCTTGAGAAAAAACCAAAGCAAAAAAAGGAGATGCCAGAGCTCAAAAATGCTGAAAAAGGGAAAGTTGTGACAAGGATACCTCCAGAGCCCTCAAAATATCTCCATATTGGACATGCATTGTCTTTTCTGATCAACGCCTATTACGCAAAAGAGTATGAAGGAAAAGTGATCTTGCGGTTTGAAGACACCAATCCTGAGAAATCAACACAGGAATATGCCGATGCGATCCTTGATGATATCATCAACTATCTTGGCATCTCCCCATCAGCGATCAAATACTTCTCTGATGACATGGCCATATTCTATGAATATGCGGAAAAGCTCATCACTGAGGGGCATGCGTATGTTGATTTTACAGAGCGCGAAGAGATGCAAAGAGAGAGAAGCGAAGGGATTGAGAGCGCTTATCGGAATACAACAATTGAAGAGAATATGAATGCGTGGAAGGATATGCTAGCAGGGGTGCATGATGCGGGCGTCTGTGTCCTTCGCCTGAAGATTGATATGCAGGCAGATAACCACGTGATGAGGGATCCTGCCATCTTCCGGATCATCAAGGACACGCATTACCGGCAGGGTGATACCTATTGCGTGTGGCCACTCTATGATCTTGCAGGCAGCATTGAAGAAGAATTATGTGGAGTGACCCATATCCTACGCTCTTCAGAATTTGGGGGCATGAGAGTTGAGCTGCAAAGCTACATCAAAAAAATCCTGGGGCTCAAAGACCAATACGTCCGGCAGTATGGAAGGATAAATATCCATGGGTCCCTGACAAAAGGGCGGGAGATTCGGGAAGGGATAGAGCAGGGCCATTTTATTGGATGGGATGATCCAAGGCTCGTGACACTCAAGGCGCTAAAAAGGAGGGGCATTGCCCGGCAGACATATTATGAGATCATGAAGCAAGCAGGCCTTTCTGCCAGCCCAACAAATATCGATTTTACCATGATTGCTGCTGCAAACAGAAAACTCCTTGATCCTCTCGCAGATAGGCTCTTTTGCATCAGGGAACCAATCGAGATCACGATTATCGGGGCGCCCGAGCATATAGCAAAGATACATCGCCACCCGGACCATCCGGAGCGCGGCGAGAGGACATTTATTACCCATAATAATTTCCTTATCGAAAAGCACGATTTCCATAAACTCGGGGAAGGAAAGACGTATCGGCTGATGGAATGCCTCAACTTTATTAAGAAAGGAAAAGAATTCCATTTCCACAGCTTTGATTATCAGGAATTTCGTGAGAGAGGAGAAGCAACCATGCATTGGCTGCCTGCTGGTGATGGGAAAGAGATCACTATCATGATGCCAGATGCAACGATCATTTCCGCTATTGCCGAAGATGAGATCATTCATGTTGAAGAGGGGTCGGTCATCCAGTTTGAGAGACTTGGCTTTTGCAGGCTTGATGATAAAAGGAAGTTACTGTTCTGGTTTGGGCATGAATGATTACAAAAAGTTTAAATAAAGAGCGCAACTTTATAGACGAAAACAACAAACAGGTGATACCATGACAGAGATGGTCATTGTCAAATCAAAGATTAAGGAAATTGTGTCACAGAGCGGTGAAGGGATCAATGCTGTTGCAGGTGATTTTGCTGATGTCCTCAATGAGAAAGTGAACGTGCTCATCAAAGAAGCATGCAACAGGGCAAAAGGGAACAAACGAAGCACTGTTATGGCAAAGGACCTCTAAAGGTTCATCTCTTTTACTTTTTGCTTGACGAGTTTTAATCGATCTTTTAAGATATCCATCTGGACTGATGATCCCTTTTTAGAAAGTTCCGCTATGCGGTTCTCGATCCTCTTGATCGATGCATTAATTTTTTGGCCAATCCTCGCTTTTCTTGCGATAGCATCAATATCTGTCTCGAGAGCATTAAGATCCCCTTTTAGCTCAAGCTTCTCCTGCAGATCCTCCTTGAGCTTTACCAATCTCTGTTCTTGCTTTTCCTGTTTTGAGAGGTGAAAGTCAATCTTCTCTTTGAGCCGCGCTAGGTGTTGCTTGAGGTCCTCCATCCGTTCGACTGCTTCCACCGATTTTATCTGCTGGTCTTCCCTTGATCGGGAAAGCTCCTTTTTCAATCGACCCATCTCCTCTTTCATCTCACCAATCCGACCAGTATCTTCCTCCTGCTTATAGATAATAACACCTTCCTTCTCGAGAACAAGCTTGATATAATGATCAAGATTGGCCAGCTCCTTTCTGATTGTCTCGTTATCCTGAGCCTTTGCCACCTCTTTTACTTTGGTGATTTGATGCTCGAGTGCCTCTCGCGCATTATCCCGCTCGCGATATTTTCGTGCAACATTTATCAGGTGCTTTGTGACAAAGCGCACCTGGCCCTTACTGATGGATTCCATTATCGTCCAAAGAGCCCTTTCTTTTTCTTTGGTGGCAAGGGGGGAAGAGGTGCTCCAAAAGGGTCTGGTGGGCTGCCCATTGGCCCTTGATTGTCCAAGAAAGAATTTTGATTATCGCCCTGGAATGAAGGGAAGCTTGGCGGCTGCCCAAATGGATCATTGCCAAAATTTTGGGGAGGCATACCTAGTGGCGGGGGCGCTCCAACAGGAGGAGGCATCCCAAATGAGGGCTGATTGAAGCTCATTGGAGGAGGCATTGTGGGCATTGGAGGATTATTAAACGGAGGAGGTGACTGCCTTGGAGGCATTGGTTCTTCCTTTTTTACCTCAACTGGCCGATTGTTCATGTCTTCTATCTTGTCTTTGAGATCATTTACGATATCTGCTACTGCCAGCAATGCATTTGCAATCTTCTCATTCTGGTCGCCAATAGAAGCGATCTTTTCGATGATCGGATCGACTTTCTTTGCGATGGAATCACCCTGGCTTTGCTCTGCCTTGATATCCTCCGATGCATCCTTGAACATGCTGTTCATCAGGTCGATGGATTTTTTCAAGTTGTCAATAGATACCTTCAAACCGGCAAACTCATCGGCATGGCCAGCCTTCAAATCATCAAGTTCGCGCTTGAGCTTCATGATCTCAGAATGTGGAAGGATCTCATACTCATCAGATCGTTGGTCAGATTTAGCCATTGGATGGTACCTCTTTTCTTGATATGGATAAAGATTTGTACCTTCCATGTTTTTAAATGTTTTGATTTATAGGAAGTGAAAAAAAAAGAAAATGAAAAAAGAGGGTAAAAGAAAATGAAAAAGAAGGTGAAGAGAAAGAGAAAAATGAGAGGAATGCTCAATCCACTACTGGGGATAATACTTCTCCGGTCTTTTGCTCTAATACCAGTCCAACAGCTAATGCAACATTCTTGATCTGCCTTGTTGGAATTGGAGGCTTTCCTTCTATATCCATCACTAATCCTTCAAGAGATATGATCTGGATAGTATCACCGCCAATACAATTGAGGGCCATAAATACTGGTAATCTCGGGATTGGTGTTTGAAAACCAGAAACATCATAGGAATTTGCAACTATACCATTTACTTGCTGAGCATCTCTATCCATATAGAACTCTCTTAAGCTTCCAGGTAAGAATTCACAGGTAAACTCCTGTGCTGCACAGTAAATCAGATCATTTGAGGGCAGCTCCCCGTTCCTTGCAGCAACAACCAAAGGGAATGATGTATCCCCGCCCTGTCCCCTTGTATGTCCCCCTCTTGCATATCCTCTTGCAACTGCCAGATCATAACCGACCCAAAAATTTACTGACGTATCCAGTTCCTGCTGAAATTGATCAAAAAGCTCTCTTCCCTGCTCACCCTTGAAATGGTCAGTATGTCTTGGGGTATAGTGAAGAGCCAGATATTCATTAGGTCTCGCATTTCGCGGATGTGATACCCCTTCGACAACGACTTCTTGGCCTACCACCAGGCTACCTTTGGCACCTTGGAGGAGGATATGATAAGTATGGTAGTTAGCAGAGGCATCTCTTCCCCGCCGGCCAGTTTCTATCTCTGTTACCCGCGCAATGAATGGTCCTTCAAGATTCTGTTTTACCATCACTTATCACTCCATTGGTCCTTGTTGCTTTGCGTTTGCCGCAATCACATCATCAATCCTCAGAATCATGATTGCAACTTCTGTTGCTGAATTGAGGGCCTGTGTCTTTACCTGCACTGGCTCTATTACCCCTTTTTGGAATGCATCCATCATCTTCCCGGTAAACACATCAATCCCCGCCCATTTCCTTCCTTTATCATGCGCCGACTTGATCTCTGCGACAACATCAATAGGGTCGAGGCCGGCATTCTCCGCTAGGGTTGTTGGGATGACTTCTAAAGCTTCAGCAAAGGCGGCGGCGGCAAGCTGCTCTCGCCCCGACAATGAATTTGCATATTTCCTCAAAAGCCTTGCCACTTCCATCTCACAAGACCCAGCGCCCGCAACAACTTTTCCGGACCGAATAGCAGATGCAACAACTCCCACAGCATCCTCTACTGCCCGTCCGATCTCATCGACAATATGCTCAGTTCCACCCCGAATCAGAAGAGTTACTGCCTTTGCCTTCTTGCATTCGGTGACAAATGTCATCTGCTCACTCCCAACGCGCCGTTCTTCAACTAGACCTGAGACTCCAAGATCGCGCTCAGTGAGGTCATCGATCTTTGTGACAACCTTTGCCCCTGTTGCCTTTGAGAGCTTTGTGATGTCTGATTGCTTGACCCTTCTTACTGCTAAGATGCCATTTTTTGCCAGGTAATGCTGAGCCAGGTCATCAATACCTTTTTGGCAGGCGACAAATTTTGCGCCAGAACTGATAATCTTGTTGACCATCTTCTTGAGCATTGCATCTTCCATCTCGAGGAATGCCTGCATTTGCGACGGATTGGAAATCTCGATCTTCGCGTCAGTCTCAGGATTCCTAATCTCAATTGGAGTATTCAGGAGGAGGACTTTTGCATCTTTGAGCATCCGGGGCATTGCTGCATGAACCCGCTCTTTATCAAGGATGATCCCCTCAATGAGCTCACTCTCCTCAATGCTCGAGCCAATCTTCTTTTCTATCTTGATATTTCCCGTATCGATGACTGGCGCTTGGCCTTCTCCTTCCATCACCTGCTTTACAGCGCTCACAACCAATAATGCAAGCTTCTCTTTCGCAACTTCTGCGCCTTTACCAGTCATTGCCGTCATCGCGATCTTGAGCAGTTTGGACTCTTCCTTCAAAGAGACTGGCTCTGCAATGCCTTTTAGGATCTGGAGCGACTGGTCCATTGCAAGACGGTATCCCTTGACAATGACCGTCGGATGGATATTCTTTTCGAGCATGAATTCGGCACGTTTTAAGAGTTCGCCCGCAAGGATGACTACTGTTGTTGTCCCATCGCCAACCTCGTTCTCCTGGGTCCGGGCAACCTCAACGATCATCTTTGCAGCAGGATGCTCTATTGCCATCTCCTCGAGAATCGTCACCCCATCATTCGTGATGGTGATATCGCCGAGGCTATCGACGAGCATCTTATCCATCCCCTTTGGGCCAAGGGTTGTCCTGACCGTATCTGCGACTGCTAATGCTGCTGAAATGTTCCTTGACTGGGCGGTCTTGCCCTGCGTCCTTTGCGTTCCTTCCTGTAGAATATAGATTGGTTGTTGATTTGACATTACATATCCCCTCAGGAACCAATACCAGGAGATGTTATATAAAGATTTCGCCACTCAACAAGGGAATAATCTTGCTCAACGAGGGGATAATCTTGCTGTTCAGGGACTATTTTTTTCAGGGCTTATAATGGACTATGCCCCAGGTCATCCCTGCACCAAACCCTGCGAAGATGATCTCTTTTGGAGGGTTTCTCTTTGCCCTTAGCACTTGCTGCTCCACCTCATAGAGCCCGACAAGGGGCGATGCTCCAGAGACATTGCGGTATTGTTCAACGATATCAATGACAGCGCTATCGGGAAAATTACTGCATGCAGCATGCAGCTGCTCACGGAGGGCAGATGTAATCCTTGCATTTGCAGAGTGTGGGATGATGATGCCCCCCCTGTTGAAAAAGTCCTCTCCGCCACTTTCCTGGACATACTCAACAATTGCAGGGATGGGTGTTTGCAGTGCCCATTGGTATATTCTCCTGCCATTCATCACGACTTTCCAGCCAGGGTCTTGCCTGAGACAGAGCACTCCATCATCCTGGGTGATGATATAGCGCGTATCATCCCACTTTGTTGTCAACATCTCCTGCATCCCTGGCGACCCATCACCATGCAATTGCACCCTTTGGACACCTTCATCTGAAGGGGTGACAAGACATGCAGCAGCGATATCGCCAAACAGGGGAGCTGATGACCGGTCCTGATAATCCAGGATTGAAGAAAATTTCTCAGCACAGATGAGCAGCGCGCATCCTGAATAACCCATGCTCACAAGGGAAGTGACTGCAGCGAGGGTATAAGGGAATCCAGAACAGGCTGCCTGAAGGTCAAATGCATCGTCATGAATGCCAAGATGATTCGCGACATTTGCAGCGACCGGATGGCGGGAAGGATCAGTAGAGGAAAGGTCATAGCCAGGCCGCGAACACGTAGCTACTGCCACCAGGTCAATGGATGATCTCAGATGAGGATATTTGTCCAAGAGATTTTCCGAAGCAGCAATAGCCATCTCATCGAGAGTCTTTTCAAGCTCAATATACCCCTGTCTCATCCCAGTTCTTGGCAGCATCCATTCATCGGATGTGCCCTCAAACCCTCCGGATTCCAGTACCCTGGATAGAGTAGCGTTGTCGAGCACAAGAGGCGGTTGGTAGAGCGCAACAGCGCTCAACTGTGCGGTGCGGCGCGGAGGGCTCATCACCCAATCAGGAAACACACCAATATGAGATTCCATATCATCGGGAATCCATAAACCGCAATGATCAGTAATCGTGCTTTCTTCAACATCCCCACAGAGAATCACTCCTGCCCTGAGGGGATCAGAACAAAAACCCTGGCTTGCCGTCGCAAGAGAAAAACTGAGCTTTGATGGCAAATCCCTTGAAAAGGTGAAGATATCAGCAAAGGGGATATTATTAGGTGGTATATCAATCCCATACGCGACCG
The DNA here is from genome assembly GCA_013329045.1 of Candidatus Woesearchaeota archaeon. Taxonomy (GTDB): domain Archaea; phylum Nanobdellota; class Nanobdellia; order Woesearchaeales; family UBA9989; genus UBA9989; species UBA9989 sp9989u. Next base: position 863 of record DUKZ01000035.1, on the reverse strand, counting down.
TCGCAGCGATTGATGGAAATGCACGATCCATCCTGCTGGGAGCACATAAGACAAAATCATGCGGGAGAGCCCTCTCTCCTAATGCCTGGCGGACTTTTGCCATAAACCATATATCTGCTCTTTCCATCATACCACCCAAAAACTCAAGAGGAAATGCCATACCTTAAGTAGCCATTGGTTCTGAAGGCCAAGGATCACTGTCCCGGCAACAAGCGGGACGATGATGTTGTCATCTACCCTTTCCCTGTTGAGGTCTATGTCCATTGCTTCTGCGATCATCCCAGCGATTGCCCCAAGGAGAGCATGGAGCGGGCTGACAAATAAGCTTGCGCCAAGGAAACCGGCAAATATCCCCGCAAGCGTGCCTTCGACGAGCTTGAAACCTTGACGGTTCAGCGGATTCTTTGTCCTCCCAAGAGCCATCCCGACGATGTGTGATGCTGCATCACCAAGCGTGACAATCATCACACCCGCTAATGCGATGTTGAGAGGGAATAATTTGAGCGCTAGAAGGAATCCGGCGACAAAAAAAATAGCTCCCTTCCCGGGAAATGAGAAGCGGTGCTCTTCTCGCTCGAAGAGGCTGAGGAGCGGGGTGATCAGCGGGAGAGGATGCATCTTCTGGACAATATGAACCAGTATCCCTGCTATGAGGATCATGAACAAAAGCAAAGGATCCAGAATTCCTGCATACACAAGGAACACTCCCATGCATCCAACAAAGATATGGAAGAGCTTCCTTCGTATCTCAAATTGTAATGTGTTCATGTTCACTACTCTACCGTAGGGTATTTCATCAGAACAAATGAAGAAGGCTATAAAAAATTATGCAATATTTATTGCTGTGTTGCATAACTCCTAAT
>DUKZ01000024.1 GCA_013329045.1 Candidatus Woesearchaeota archaeon | reverse complement strand
TCCTTCATCATCACAGGAGGGTCGATGATGATAATATTCATTGCAGGGTACTGCTTCAGAATACTTTTCCTGAGCGTTTGCAGGAAATCCTCTGATGGGCTGAGAATGTTCTTGAAATTGCTGTTGTTGAGCTCTCTATAGTCAGGGGAGAAAGGGGTAAATGTCCATGAGCAGCGAATGTCCTGGATTGCTTCTGCTATCTGGAGAAGATCCTCCTTCCTGAATATTAGTCCTGGGACAATGGTCGTGTTAATCTCAATAATGATATCATGGCCATTGTCTTTTAGGTAGGTGAGGGTGTTGTGGATTTCGTCTAATATCATCATTGTAGGCTTGAAGAAGGTAGCGGATCTTGTCGCCTTCTCAAAAATCTCACCAGTAAACGGTGTCTTGATGTCGAGGCGAAGCTCATCAATAAGCTTTTGCTCCATCAGGAACACAATGACATGAGGATGTGCACCATTCGTCTCAAGGACGATGGTTTTTTGATGTTTTTTCGCATAAGAGGCAATGTCAACCAATGCTGGCCGTTGGAGGCAGGGTTCTCCTCCTGTCAGAATAATCTTATCTTGATGGGCACTTTGGATGAGCTTTTTTACTTCCCTTGTCTCAGATCGGAACTCTTCCTTTGTCTCGAGAAAGGGCTTGGCAAAACAAAAAGGGCAGCGAAAGTTGCACCCTGCAAAGAAAATGGTGATTGCATCGGCACTGTGTGCGATACCTGCCAAGAAGCATTCCATTCATTATTCCTCCGCGTCCTGATCACTTCCCTCAGAATATTCTTCCAGTGTCTTGTTTTTCTTAATGGTCTCGTATGTTATGTTCTTTGGCATGAAGGTTATCACCCCTTTTGACTCTATCCACTTATTTTCCCTTAATAAGGACTTTCACAGTAAAACATCTACCTTACAACAGTGCTGATGCATTGTCTATAAGCTTATAAGAGTATCTTTTTTTCAGTACTCACTTTGATTTGAAATCCATCAGTGAGGTGAGCTCTTGTGGTTACAAATTCTTGAGTATGCTAATGAGCTTTTTGCATCTTTCAATCGCTTGGTTTGCTGTTTTAGCGTCCATTCTGTTCCCATAATATGTCAAGGAGTTTCTCTTTTGGCGCACATCATCAAATAGCGCGAAAATGTCCTCTCTTCTCAGAACATCTCTTAGGTAGAAACCGAGGCACACATGATTCCCTATGTTATATCCTCTCTGAATGACCATAGCCTGGAGTATCTCTATAAGGGACGTATAATAATCTTCAAAGACAACGTTGCAGTTTTTTTCATTAATCTCTTTGATTACAGCTATCCTTTCCTGCGCTGTCTCCAGTAATGCCTTTGCCCTCTGCTTGTTTGGGGTAACCGTTCTTGCGGAGTTAGTGGCCAGGCAGTCACTCCAGGAAGCTTCTTTCATGTGAAAACCTCAATAGCGTTATTTAGTATTATGCCATTGATGATATTGTTTGCCAGATGGATATTTGAAACGTTCTTTATGGAATCACTTCTTATCAATTGGATCTTTCTCTGGAGTGACCGTTCACATTTTTCCACATTAATCCCCTTTTTTGATGGCGTCTCAATAAAAATGTCAATATCACTTGTTTCGATATCTTCCCCTTTCGCATACGAGCCGAAAAGGATGATGACCGGATTGTTTAGGGAAACCTTGAGGTAGTCAATGAGCCCGGACACGTGCACTTGCCTGATGTTAAAAAGCTTTTTTTCCAGGAGATAATGTTCGCTTGCCCTGTCAGCGGTGTAGAAAACAACACCGCCTGTTTCTGCTATCGTGAGTATTCCCTCCTTCTTCAGTTCCTTGCAGTACCTGATAACTGAGGGAAGAGGGAGGGCAAGTTTCTTTTCTATCTGTCTTACCCTTATCTTGATAGTTGGATTGAGGAAGAAGAAGTTCCTTATCGTCGTTTTGATATCTTTTTTTTTCATTTGATAATATATCATATCAATTGATATTTAAAGTTATTGTTTTGCATGAAACTCCATCACTGAGATGAGCTCTTTGTGGATGATTTCAAGCAGAGTTATGTTATTTAGTCCCATAAACACATGTGATAAAGTAACATGGGTTTATGTGATTAAGTATAGAAAAGTTAATATACTTTGTCACATATTCTCTTGCTGTGAGGGTAGAGCATCACTTGAGAAATCTAAAGGAATCTCTTGAGGAAGTTGAAGCAGCAGTTGAGAAAGGTGTTTTGCTTCGGCAACGAACCATTGGTTTTCATACCTCTGCAGCATGTGTTGACATGCTCGAGATATACCTTCATAAAAAAAATCTCATCCCTTTAAGCTTTATCCTCAAACATGAATGGTTTGCGTCAAAAAACAAAATCCAGGAAAAGGTCTCTTTTCCTTTCTCCCGGAAGGATGAAATTCTTAGCCTTATTAGCAAGGTCGAACTAAAAAGAAACATTCTCTGTTATGGGAAGCAGCAGCCTGAACAGGATATTGAGGAGTTATTGCATCATTTCAACTCCCTGCGAAACATTATGGAAGAACTGGGTGTGTTTGATGAGTAAACTTATCGCATTTGCAATGGATTTTGCATCCTACCTGATGCAGCATGTTGAAATAGGTAAGGTAGATGAGATACTCCTTTTTGGCAGCGTGGCAAGAGGCGATGCGGGAAAGAAGAGTGATGTGGACATCTTTCTTGCAACAAATGACCCTGCCATTGAAAAAAAGATTCTTGCACTGGTTGATTCCTTTTACACATCGAAGAGATTTACCGGACATTGGAAATTACTCGGGATTGAAAATATGATATCCGTTAAAGTGGGCAAGCTTGATGAGTGGGCAATTAAGGAGGGGGTTGTTTCTGATGGCATCGTCTTATACGGGAAGTATCAGGGAAAGATGGATGGTGCTTTGTATGGCCTCTATACCCTGCATTCGAAAAAAAACAGGGCTGAGAATGTCCGGATCTGGAGAAAACTCTATGGGTATTCCCAGAAGGTTGGCAAGAAAACATATGTCTCTGAAGGCTTCATTGATAGGTACGGCGGGAAAAAATTGAGCAATGGTGTCTTTATTATCCCTATTAAACACCTACATGAGATGATTGCTTTTCTTCAGAAACAGAAGGTGCCGTATACTGTTATGGAAGTGAGTTCTGCACAGTTCTAAGCACGAAAGTCCATCAATGAAGTGAGCTCTTTACTTGTTATTTCTCCTGATTCTGCGTTGATCTTAAGGTTGTTTTTGCTTCTTTGGAAGCTTTCTCATACTTGATTGGGGCTTCTCTAGATAATTATCTTGCGTACTGATTGGCTTGCCAATCTTTTTTTCAGCATCTTTCCTTGCGTTCCCAGCAACCTCTCCACCTTCCTTAGCGGCTATTGAACACTCATTGAATAATTGGGCATCTTTAGTTCTTGTTATCTCCGTTGATACTCTTTCTCCTAGCATCGCAAAGATGAGCTCAAGGTCATTCATATGGTCCCGGAGATTTTGCCTATCCAAGCCTTTATGTCTCTTGTACTCATTTGGAGTCATGTCAAAGGTTGCTTTGGATATTTCTGCTGTTAAGAATAGCAAATTCTTTTTCGTTTTTTATTCCTCTCCTCTTCCATTCATCTGTTAGCTCATCTCTTATTGCAATACCTCTTACCCTCTTTTCAATCCAATCATCAGAATATCCTTTTGCCTTGTATAATCCCCTCATGCGTTTTTGGGCGAGTTCTGGATTCTCGATCTCCTGCACTCTCTCATACCCTACTTTCGCTAACCACAGTTTGAAAGGTTCTGCTTTGGATGAGGGAACAGACTGGATTATTCGAAAAATACCTTCTGTATTGGCACAATTCATGCCTTGTTTGCCCCCCTGAGTGGTTATTGGAAGGGTATGTACAATTTGTACCCACCCTTGAGAAAGGGCTTCATCCCTTTGCCTCATTTTGTTGATATACTGTTTAGGGTCTTTAGAATCAGTCAAGGCAGTAATAATATCCTCAACAACAAACCACCATTCATCATTAAACCAAGTTCTCCTAATCTTTTTTCCCTGAAATACTGCAAGAGAGCTTTTTTCTTCCATGCTCTTATTGATAGCTTTCTTGTTTAAATAACCTACGTGTACTTGTCCAGTGAGATTCTATTTTGCCCTGAAGCCCATCAATGAAGTGAGCTCTTTACTTGTTATTTCTCCTGATTCTGCGTTGATTTTGATGTTAAGCGTGTTGAATGAAGCCGTAATGAAGGTGATGTTCCAGACTGCTGTATCTAGGCATTGGAGGATGATGATAGTCTTTATCGGCTGTTCTTTTGGGTATTCTTCTTTTCTTACTTTTTCTGCAAGCTCTTGAGCATTGTCAGTATCGATAGTGATGCTGCTTATGTCTAACAGCGGAATCTTCTTTTCTTTCTTGAACACTTCCTCCTCTTTGGATGTTGTGATTTCTTTCTCTATAAAGAAAGAAGTGATTTTATCCGACTTTTCGTTATAGTAGCCGATAATCCAGGGGGTGGGTATGGATTCTATTATTTTTAAGAAATGGACAAGATAGGGGGTCGGATTGGTTTTTCTCCATTCTTTAAAGCTACTTGATGACTCGACGGTTGAGAGAAGGGTGGCGAGGAACATTTTTTTGGTTTTTTAGTTTTTAATCAGCCATTTCCAGGCAGGAATTGCCTGTATGTTTTCAATTTTTTCCTCTTGGTCAACAGTTATTATACATATATCTTTTGCTTTTGTTTGTTTTCTTGCTTCATGAAGGCCCTCTATTTCTCTTTGAATGTTTTCATTTGTTATCTTTACGCACACTTGAACAGCTTTTTCAACATTATTTTTATTGCTTGTGATAAAATCGCATTCTTTTTCTCCTTTGAAATAAAATACTTTATCATTATTTTTTCTTAGGTGTAGGAATACCGTGTTTTCAAGCATCCTGCCTTGGTCTTGGGAAAAGGATGAGGTGACTGATTGAGCAAGACCATTATCTATACAATACACTTTTTTTGGGCTTATTAACTGCTTTTTATATGAAAAACTGAATCTTGGAGCAGTAAAAATTAAGTAGCTATTTTCTAGATAAGACATATATGCTATTACTGTATTAACAGATCCTACTTTCAAATATTTTTGTAATTTGTGGTATGAAAATTCTTTTCCTATGTTTGTTAGAAGGTATCTTGCTAATGACTGAATAGTCTGATCATTTCTTAATCCATATCTCGCAATAATGTCTCTGAAAAGTATGTCTTTGAGGACTTCTTGCACTATTTGTTCTTTTTTATATTTTATGAAATCTGGAAACCCTCCTCTTTTCTGATAATTGTTAAAAGATTCAAGGCCGGGTTTTTCTTTTGCTAGTTGTAAATATTCCCTATATGAAAATGGAAAGAGCTCCTTTGTTATATGCCTTCCTGTTAACTTTGTTCCAAGCTCCTTGCTGAGTAGTGAAGCGTTAGAACCGGTAAGGATAACCTTTTTTTTTGCATCAACTAATCTCCTAATAAATAATTCCCAGCCAGTAATGCTCTGTATCTCATCAAAAAAATAATAGTTGGATTCTCCATAAAGGTCTTTAAAAACCTCATCTAATTTTTGAAAATCTTCAACTTTAAAATTAAACGTTCTTTCGTCCTCAAAATTAAAGTAATAGTAGTCTTTTACTTCTGTCATCACCTGCCTTAACAATGTGCTTTTTCCACACCTTCTAATCCCCGAGATTATCGTTGAGAATGAAGGCAGGATATCAATCAACAATTCTCTTTTAATGCCTATATCTTCACTCTGCAGCTGCTCTCTTTGCTTTTCAACAATTACCTTTATTTCTTCTTTTAACATAATACATTGTAGATGGATGTGATATTTAAATGTTTTCATTTGTAATGAACAATATTGTTCATTTGTAATGAACATCATGTGTTTTGGGGTGATGTTCCGGGATGAAGAGATGTTGAAAGAGAGAGACTTTCATTGGTTGGGGTTGTTTCGATGATTTTTAAGAAATGGACAAGATAGGGGGTTGGGTTGGTTTTTCTCCACGACTTGAATACTTTTGAAGATTCAATAGACTGGAGAAGCTCGGAGATGATCATTGGTTGTTATGGATTTAAGTGATTTCTTAGCTCGAGAAAATTCCGTTTATTCTGTTGATGCTAAGAAGCGGTTGTTCAGGTAAGGCTGGTTATAACTAGGATTTGGTTATTTTTGTTTTTTAAGCTTCTTTTTATCTTTTATAGAAAGGTAGTTTTGTTTTGTGCTGACTGGTCTGCCTAGTTCTTTTTCTGCGTCAATTCTTGCGTTTCCTGCTACTTTTCCGCCTCTTTTGGCAACATCTTTGCTTTTATCAAAAGTGTCTGGTTTCTCTTGTTGTGAAATCTCAGTAGTCATACGTTCTCCAAGCATGGTAAAGATGAGTTCCAAGTCACCCATATGATCTCTCAGGTTTGTCTTTGATTGTTTGGGCAGATTCTTGAACTCTTTATATTCTAAAGGCGTCATCCCAAATGTTGCTTTGGAAATCTCTGCTGTAAGAATAGCAAAATCTCTTTTTTCTTCAATGCCTCTTTCTTTCCATTCATCAATCAGATTCTGCCTTATGGCTATGCCTCTTAAGCGCTTATCAATCCAGTCCTTAGGATACCCTTTAAACTCATAATATTCTTTTGCCCTGTCCTGTGCTAATTCTGGGTTTTCTATCTCATCTATTCTGTCTTGCGCGAGCTGTGCAAGCCACTGTTTAAATGGCTCGGCTTTCTTTGAGGGTATTGATTGAATAAGCCTAAATGCATTTTTTGTGTTTACACAGTCTGTGAATCTTAATTTTCCATCTTCAGCAGGTAATTTCAACTGTACCCAAATTGGGGACAGTTCAAGCGCTATAAATTCTCTATCTTTGACTTTCCCCCAATATTGTCTTGGTGTTGGACTATCCGTCAAAACTTGCACCATATCAACAACTGAATAGAACCATTCCTGATTATACCAAATTCGTCTGATTTTCTTGTCCTGGAATACCACAAGAGCGCTTTTTTCAGCCATTCTCCCAAGAAAAACTTTCTTGTTTAAATATCTCACGCTTGTCTAGTGCGATACTATCTTGCCCATCAATGATGTTGGCTTTCCACTTTCCGTGTCTTGGCGTTTAAATAACTACCCCGCTAGAAAATTTCCCTTAGGGTTGATGTCAATTAGCGTTTTTGATCTGGAAAGTCAATGCTTCTTGCGGTTAGATTGGAGATATAGACGCTAACTTCTTCGGTAGGTCTGTTGGGGTCATAAATCTTCATGTCTAATGCTAATTGAGTATAGCCATGTGTACCCAAGCGAGCCCTTATGTCTTCATGGTCGTTTCTTCTTAAGGGTAAGTTAATGCTGGCTTGGCCGATAGCTGGTTCTATTTCCCCACAATCTAGATGACGAGGGCCATGACTATACATTACGAGCCTGCAGTCCCTTCCTCTCCCATGTGGCTGAAAACTTACATCGGTTTCCTCTGGAGGGAGGTAGCTCAAAACTCTACATCCCACAATGGTTTCATCACCTTCGTAGGTGGGACACGTTACAAATCTTATTAGGTCTCTTCCGCTTGCACGAAGCTCCTGGCCATCAGGAAAAGCATCATTCTTTTCTCCTCCAGCGATGGGATCATAGATAGGAATATGGGATGGTGCAGGGTGGGTTGATCTTCTGTATGTTATTGGCAGGTTTCTGATTGGAACGTTGAAGTCATGTGCTAAGTCTAGTATTACCTGTGTGGCGACCTGCTCTGGATTACAATTTGATTGTTCTGGCTTGTTGAAATAAGGTGTTACCCAAGATCCTATGCCAATGCCTATTACCACTGCTATGGTTGCCTCTAGGGTACGCCATAAACTTAACTCTTGGTTTAGGTTGTTCTGTTGCCATTTTGGTTTAACGTTTTGGTGGTGGGTTGTAGTCGACGCTCTCTACAGTTAAGCTCGTAAAACAAATGGTCACATCTTTGCCGGGATTTTGTGGGTCATATACTAGTAGATCTAAAGTTAATTCTCCCAATCCATTAGTTTGAATATAGGTTGATCCTTCTACATGTTCTTCATTTCTAAAAGGCAAATCAACATCGTCTCTATATGCTGGCTCTGGAGTATTACCATCTTTTGATTGATCTCTCCCATGAGCAATAAATGTCATTTTAAGATTATCTTTCCTTCTATGGGGTGATGGTGATAAGGTTTGATCAAACTCCTCGATTCCTATGTTGCATTGAGCATGATAATCAAGGAATACCCCATCACCAGGAGGTTTTGAATTTTTTGATAATCTTATTACCCTATTCCCATTGGTTGTGAATTCACTATAAAATGGGAAGGATTCATAGTGATCAAAAGCACTTTGTGCCTCTGTACGATCATACCCACTTAAATAAGGTGAGAGAGTAGGAAAATCTATTTCTCCATCTCTAACCAAACCTCTTATATCTATCTCTCTATATCTTATTGGTAATCTCTCAGTTCTTGCATCGAGGTCTTCTGCTAATTGCCTTCTAAATCTCACTTCTCTTTGCATCATAACTTTTTCTTGAGTAACTTCTGATTGTTCTGGCCTGTTGAAAAAGTATCCTCCCCAGTACCCTATACCTATTCCTATTCCAACTCCTAATGCTACTGAGAACGTGCGCCATAAACTTACTCTTGGTTTTGTTTGTTCTGTCATTATCATGTGAATCAATTCACCATCATTTATTAATGTTACTATCTTGTAGTAAGATAAATAATTATTGTGCCCAATATATTATTAAATTCTTCTAGCAAGAAATCCCCATCACTTTGTGGTTGATTAGGTGATAAATTTTCATCTTCCGACGAAATACTTTTCAATAAAACCGTACCTAATTTGTATATCTTGTGCCTAACTTTTACTATTGTTGTGCCTAAGATTTTTATTTATTTAAAGAGAAGAATAATTCGAAAAGATTAAATACTTGTGCCTAATATCTCTTCATCACTCTTGTTTCTTCCCCTTCTATTAGTGCCTAATTATTAAACAATACTTTTAATGACGAGAAAAAGCGAAAAGTATTTAAATAGTAATGTGCCTAATATGCTTATGGTTGTGTGTGTGAAAAAGAGGGTAGCCTTAGGTGCACTTCTCTTTGGCATCCTCCTTATTCTTGGGTTGTTCTTTCCTTCCTTTTCCGGTATGATCATATACAGATCACCAGTCAACCTGAGCACCAACACGACCATAAGCATCCCTTTTCTTCTCAACCAATCACCAACAAGCATTAAGGCGTCAGGGACCATTATTGGGGAAAGCCAGAATTACACAATCATGCTCTCTGATGGAAACCGTACCTATCTGCTTCTTAATTCTACAACAATCCTTCAGGAAGGCATTCTCCTCTCCGGGTTTGATTCACCAAAAACAATAGGATTTGATGATGTGTGCGAAGAAACATGCCGATTGAATGGCACATCACAAAACCTTACTTTAACCATTACAGTTGCTGATGCAACCATTAACCTTTCCAGCGTTCTTATTGCTTTTCTTGACCAAAATACGACGGAACTGAACATCAGCTCGGTCTTTACTGATCAAAATATCACCACAAACCAGACAAGTGCTGTGAAGAGCGTTGAGGTAAAGCAGGCAAAAGCTCGTTTGGGAGAGCCGGTCAAATTTGTAAAACGAGTAAAGCTAGAGAAGAGAGCTACTAATTTTTCGACTTCAATCCCTTCAGAGGCGCTCAATGTCACCGTGGTAAAGAGATCGTTTGGGGTTGAAGAAGAGGTTGGCAAGATAAAGATTGAGGATGAAGGAATAATAAAAGATGTAGATGATTTTGTCCTTGACAGGAAGAAAGAGGAGATACAGAAGAAGATTGACAAGACTGATAATCGTTCGGAAAGGATAGATCTTCAGTTAGACTTACTCAAACTTAGCACACAACCAACAATCACTGGTGCTGTTGTCTTTGGGGGAGAAATCCCTGAAGACAACAGCACGACGGTGATTATTGAAGAAACAATAGAATCGTATGAAGAAGTAGAGATCATGTATGAACTACCTCCTCCTGAGGCAGTTGAGGAAGTGGTTTCTGATCATGAGAAAAAGATAACGATCTCTTCCGATCAGCCATATATCGATGTTGTTGCCTTTATGAATTTGCCAACTGAAGCGTCTGCTAGTTCTTTACGATTGTATTGGTATGAGAATGGGAGCCGCGAGAGAAAATTGCATCCTATTGACGTGATGAACGATACAAACGGGAATGGATTGATTGATTATATTGAATGGACTGTTCCACACCTTTCTAATCAAACGTTTGAGATTGAGATTGTTATTTTGAATGTACAGAGTTATCCAGTCGTTGGGGGGATTTGGGAGGTTAGGTTTAATACGACAGGAACAGCAAATTTGACGATTGAAGGGTATGGCGGGACAACATTTGGCACTGGGCTGCCAGATGACCTTGGGTTCAAGGAATTGTATTGTGGAGAAACGCTTGTGCCGGTTACTGTAATTGGTAATGGGGTTTTTGTCGAGAATTACTCGTGTGATTCTCTCGGCTATCACCGGGTGACGGTGTTTACTACAGGGATTCATAACCAACGTTTTACGTTTGGGAATTTGACAGCGGAAGCACATAATCTGGCTGATACGGCAGAGGATAATAATTGGAGGCAGTGGGGGCATTATGGGAATGGGACAAGATATACGAACAGTTCTGGACCTCTAGCTTCGACACTTCTTTGGACGGTTAATGCAAGCGTTGCTGGGAGTTCACACAATTTTGCTTTTGATTATCCCGTTATTTCTGATGATAGGGTTATTATTACGAGAGGAACAGACAATGGGGCGACGGGTATTATCTCAACGTACAATTTATCAATTGGGCTTGGGATATGGAATAGCACGACCACTGATGCGTATTCCCCTGGAGTTGCTGTTTCGCAAGGTAAGGTCTATTATCTTAATAAAACACCCTTAACCGTAGCATTTTCTCTATCTATAATCAATCTTTCATCCGGCCAGGTTATCTCAACTTCAGATGGGTCTCTAGCGTCCGTAGCTCCTCTCATCATACATAAGGAAACACTCGCTAATCTCTTAGAGACTACAATCGGCAGTACAATCGACATACGTAATATTACTTCTCTTTCCACAATTTGGTTTTACAACTCTAATAATCTTGATTCCATAGATAAAATATACCCGACATTAACTAGTTCTTACGTAGTTTGGGGTTACTCAACTGGTTCTGACCTTAATCTTACAGCTTATAATCTTACTACTGGAGATGCAGTCTGGGCAAACATTATCCCTGAACTTACTGTTTCTGATCAACAAGGTTCAACCGATGAGGTAGATTACTTCCTCATCAACAATAAGACCCTATTGAGTTATGATCTTGGTACTGGTGCTAGCAATTGGCAGTACTTTCTTGGTAATGGAACGAATGCTTCAATCGCTCTCTTTGGAGATCGGCTGCTTTTTGGCACTTCTGGAAAAAGGTTTTATGCTATTAACAAAACTGATGGGACTCAGTTGTGGAATTATAGTTTAGGTGGTGAAGTTCATTCTACCGGTGCGGTTTCTGGTAATGGTATTGTGTATTTTGGAAGCAGGGATAACAATATCTATGCTTTAAATGCAACGTCTGGATTGCAATTATGGAATTATACGACTGGAGGAGATGTTGATTCTGCTGCGGCTATTGCTCAGGGAGTTATGCTTATTGCGAGCAGTGATGGATTGATTTACGCTTTCCAAGATTCTCCCTCCCTCCCTCCAGATACCACTACTTGGGAGCTTTATGGCCACTATGCCAATGGAACGTTTGGCACTCCGGCATCAGGTCCGAAGACAAATAGTATACTCTGGCAGTCCCAGATTGATAACACTTCAACATCGCTTGGGCCTCCTCTGATCTATAATAATTCACTGTTTGTTATCGGAGACAAAGTGAATAAGATTGATATCTCATCGAGGACAATTGTTGACAATGCATCCTATACGATCCAGGGAAAGGCCAGTCTGCTCAATAATACACTTTATTTTGTTTGGGATCCTGGAGGAAACATCAATTTCACTGCACTAAACGGAGATGACCTCTCCTTGAAATGGAGCACAGGGGAAGCGACAGAAGGGACAAGAGGGATATTCACCCATAACAACGATGTTCTCTATGAATTCTCATCACCTGTCAATTTTATCCAATATAGGACACTTAATCCCTCCACTGGGGCAGGGATAAACTCTGATGGCCAAAGCTTTGATGTTTATGAAACAATTACCCTCGGTGGGCCGGTCATTGATAGCACAGGAAATGCGTATTATCTGCTCTCAAATTATACTGCTGGAGCAATTGATGATGCGTACTTAACATCAAGAGGGGGTGATATGAGCTATCGATATAATATTCCCTTCAGTGGGGTAAACTTCAATAGGAACATGTATTCACATCTTCTCCTGGCTGATGACACGGTGTTCTTTGTCCTGAACACAACACTTCAGGCCCGCGATGCATCTACTGGGGCTTCGAGCTGGAGCTATACTTTCAATAAGGAAACAAATCGCTCAGCGGTTGCGTATGCAGCCCCATACCTGCTTGCAGCAAATGAGAAAACACTCTATATCTTTAATATAACCGATCATGCACAGCTGTATAATGTTACTTTAGATGGTGTTATCGCGGCATCACCAGTCGTTTCTGACACTGACAAGGTTGCATATGTGAGCAGCTGGTATAACTCTGCTGGGAAAGGAACGGTATATGGGATAAACATTACTGATGGAACAACCCTCTGGACAAGGACGCTTGATGGGCCTATTGCGGAATCCGGAGCATTGACAAATGGCACCTTGTACATAACGACAAACCAGTCAGTCTATGCATTTGATGACAATGCTGAGACATTGGCAGTGACACTGTCTTTCCCCCCCTCCATGAGTGGGGATAATGACGGCAATATTACCTTCTCTTATACAGTCAGCGATTCTGTGTCCATCTCAAACTGTTCGCTCTATGTAAAATCGGTGCTGAACCAGACCAATACGAGCATTACACGGGGAGTGGCGCAGTATTTTTCGATCGTTAATTCAGAACCCTCAGTACTGAATTGGAGTGTGAATTGCACAAATACTGATGGGAATAATGTGAGCAGTGATATATGGACGCATATCATTGATATTACTGCAGGATACTCTGGAAACACAACAAACTTTACTGCTGTTGCCAATTTGACAGAAACGCAACTAGTGCTCGACAAGCCGGGTGTGGGAAAGATCACGTATTCTCCGCTTGTTAACCTGAGCAGAGGAATCAATATTACTGATGCTGTCATTGTATCATCGAATTATGTGAGTATTGACTCTGCTTCTTATGCTGAACTGGACCTTGCAGCGAACATATCTCTTGAAGGGTTATCCTATACATATACCCCAACACTCCTCAAGGATGCTCTCTCCTGTCAGGAACCAGACTGCCATGTGCTCACGTATGGTTCTGGCTCATTGCTGTTCAACGTCACTGGCTTTAGCAATTACACGACGGTGGGGAATTCCCAGCTTACCATCTTTGATGACAGTGATAATGAAGAAGTCGTTACAGGGCAAAATTTCAAATTCTATGCCAATTACTCAAACAGCTCTGATTCCACACCCGCTTTTGGTCCTGAGACATATTGCGGGATCGTGTTTAATGCTGTTGGGCCGTTTGTCAATATGAGCTATAACTCCACATCACATTATTATGAGTACAATAAAACGTTCTTGACCGCAGGGACATTCGTGTTTAATGTGACATGCAATGGCACAACCCAGGGGTTTGAGCATGTAAATTTGACGGATGGGTATGTGGTGGCGGAATACGTAAATGATTCCGCAATATGGGCCATGGCACAGAATTATCCGAATGGAACTGGAACGACAAGCAGTTTAGGTCCAAAAACTGCTAGAGTGTTGTGGAATGTTACTCTTCCTGGAACTTTTTCAACTAATGCACCAATCATATCAAATGGCATCCTTGTCGTTCCGGGATCAAACCTGACGGCTTATAATCTCACTACTGGATCGCAGTTGTGGGTACACTTCAACAACAGCTTTGATGTCATGCCAAGCCTTGCTGTTACTGGCCAGCGAGTCTTTGTTGGCAACAGAACAATAGCTGAGCTCAATTATGGCCTTTCAACGATAAATATCACTAATGGAGAGCTCTTGGCGACATCTTTGGCTCTTCCTGGGCAGTATGCTGACAGTGTCATGGTCACTGATGGCACTTATGTGGGCATCAATTCCTGGCTCACAGGAAATGTCCACATCACCCTCTATAACATAACAACACTCAACCAGGAGCATAATGTGGCTGATAATAGTGCAGAAGAATCATCAAAAATTGGTCCTGTTCTCATTGGTGATAGTGTCTATGCCATACATACATTTTACGAAACTGCGAGCGAGACTTTTACTATGAACTTTACCAGGTATAACACCTCAACTGGAGTGACATACAGGACCAGCCCAGGAAATAATATTGATAATTCACCAGATATTAAATTATCATATAGGCAGATGGCGTATGATGGATCTGGACTTCTCTATTCAGCAAATCATACATTATACAAGGTAGACATGGATGGAAGCGTTATCTGGAGCTATGACACTGCAAATGCAAGCGAAGGATCACCTGCGTATTACAATCACACCATCCTCTTTCCGAACAACAATAAAACACTCCTTGCCCTTAATACTAACACTGGAGTGCCTCTTTGGAACTATACAACCAACGGCTCTGTCAGGTCTTCTGTGATCGTGTCAGGTGAAGGAATTGCCTATTTTGGCACTGATTCAAACCTTGTCTTTGCCGTGAATGCAACAAACGGATTACAATTATGGAATTACACAATGCCCGGAAAAGTACGGTCGCACCTTGCGCTGGCGGACAATACTTTGATAGCTCTCACAACAAATGGGGGGGTATATGCGTTCAAAGATGTTGAGCCATCCTCCATTACTCTTACGGAGTCAGATAACAACACCTGGCCAGTCTTTCAGCATTTCAATAATGGGACAGGATTCACTAATGGCAGCGGTCCAGTAAACCCTTCTGTATTATGGAATTATGGAGGGATTGGGAAGGTTGGCTCTCCTGTTATTTCTGATGGGCGGGCATTTGTTGTTACCTTTAATCAGTCATTGTTTGCTTTCAACACAACAACTGGCAATCAGCTTTGGAATTTTTCGATAAATGAGAGTGCAATGCATGATGGCCATACCCTTGGTGTCCATGATCAGCGGGCGTTTATCTACCAAAGGAGTACCATTGGATCCTCTAACGGGGTAAATATCACTGCTGTGAACACGACTACGGGAGCGCTCCTCTGGGCAACACTCATTAATTCTTCGAATGTATTGAAGGATGAGTATGGCATCATCTCCTTCTCCAGCGACAGACTCTTTACTGCCTTTACTGAAGGATCAAACCTTTGGGTTGATGCTTTAAACCTAACAAATGGCTATAAAATATGGGAATTTAACAAGACTGTCGCTTTTGCTGGCACATATATCATCTCCGGGCCTGTACAGGATGGGACGGATGTTTATGTGATCACCCAAAATGACAAGACTGGTTTTGGTGGAAATGCGAATATCACTATCCATAAATTCTCACAAACAGACGGCAGCTATACCGAAGTTGTAACGTGTTGTGACGCTGCATTTCAACCCAATCCCCCCAATGGTGTTGTACATGAACAAAAGGCCCCCCTTGTAAATGGTCGAATCGTTTTTTCCTTTCAAGAAAATACGGCTTCGGTAATAAACATTACCATGTTCAATGTGGATACAGGGACTATGGTGTGGGACAGAGGGATAGGCGGGGCATCGAAAAGGCTCTCCTCTTTTGCTTACTATAACAATACACTCTATTTTGGAAATGATAACAAGACCTTATACGCGCTTAATTTTAATACTGGAGAAGAACTTTGGCATTATGGGACCAATGGTTCGATTAGGTCAAGTCCGATTGTTTCTGGGAATGGAATCGTTTATTTTGGGGATGCCAACAGCACAGTGTTTGCAGTCAATGCAACTTCTGGAAGCCAGGTATGGAACCAAAGCGTAGACAGCGCTGTTACTAGTTCTCCTGCTCTTGTTGACGGCACTATTTTCCTTGGAACATTGCTTGGAACATTCTATGCGTTGAGGGATAGTACACTACTCTCAGTAAATGAAGATAATAATTGGCTTCAATGGATGCATTATGGGAACAGGACGGGGAAGACGAATGGGACGGGACCGGTGAATCCGAGTTTGCTTTGGAATGTATCGATTGATAATCCTGCGGGAACAAACAGCTCACTTATTGATGGCGAGCGGGTCTTTATGGTAGCTTCAAACAAGCTTTTTGTCTATAACCTTACCACTGGCCAAAGCCTATGGAATTTTACATTGCAGGGGTCTGGATCTCTCACAAATAGTTATCTTATTCAAGGAGAAAGAATAATTCTTGGCAATTTCACTAGTAGTAGTCTTGAACTATTTGCATTGAACACAACAAACAATGTCAGCCTTTGGACATCTGCATCCTTCACTCTTGACGATCCTTCACTTTTATTGGCCACAGATGAGTCTCAGGTCTATTATCTTAGGATAGTATCAACTGCACTTGGCAGCCTTTTTGCAATTGATATCACAGATGGTTCTACTGCCTGGAGTAGGCAATTATCCTTAGGGACTCCCTCAATTCTTGCTACAAAAGGCTTACTCATAGATGGTTCCACACTTGTTTTTAATTACTTCAATGATGATGTTGTTGGTGTTGATGAAGAGAATTATCTTCATGGGTACTCGACTGCTGACGGATCAACAGTTTTCAATGTGACCCTTAAAAATTCTTCTTCTGATGGGTATGACACAGGGTTTGGACTCTCAAGTGATGGTGATTCTTATTTTATTGTCTTAAACCATTCGGTGAAGAAGGTCAACAACACGGCTGTTTATGGTGGGGGAGGCTGGGAGTTTAACATAACCCAATCAATTAGAACAGGAATTGCACTGTCTGATGACCGGCTTTTCTTCTCTACTCTCCAAAATTATACTTATGCCGTCAATAAAACCTCAGGACAACAATTGTGGACACAACGATGCAATGCAAGCATAACAAGCTCCCCGATAGTATCCGGGAATGGGGTTGTTTATACAGGATGCAATAACAACTTTATCTATGCACTAAATGAAACAACAGGCGTTCATCTATGGAATTATTCTGTTGGAGGTGCTGTCAAAAGCACTGCTGCTTTGGTTGATGGAATCCTTGTCTTTGGCAGCGATGATGGAAGGTTGTATGCATTGCAGGAGTCCACCAACCAACCCCCCACCATCAACCTTTCTTATCCACCCTCTGGAGATTCTTTTTATGCTGATTCTCTGCCTTTCCTTGTCAATGCCACAGATGATGCTGGCTTATTGAATATGACCCTTTACACTGATGCTTCTGGGATGTGGCAGGCTGTTGCTACGAGCACTTTTTCTGGAGTGAATGATGGGCATGAGTTCAAGATTTATAGCATAGAGCCTGGAGTACATGTCTGGAATGCGTATGTATGTGATTCAGATGGAGCATGCACTTTTTCCGCTATAAATTCGACGTATACAATCACTTATAACAAAAGCAAGGAATGGCCTATGTATGGGAACTATCAGAATGGCACCAGAAACACCCCAAGCCCAGGCCCGAAAACCCGCAGCCTCCTCTGGAAAACAAATGCCACTTCTGGGAGCGGAACATTCAGCTTCGGGCTAAACTATCCAGTAATCTCTGAAGGAAGGGTTATAATCAGCAGGGGCGATGGGGGAGACAATGGTGGAAAAATCTCTGCCTATAACCTCACAACAGGGTCTTTGCTATGGAATAGCTCAATCTCTGACTCCACCTTAGTTGGTGCCACCGTGAAGAATGGTGTGATCTATTATACCAATAAAACAGCAGGTGGTTCGTTATTGTTTTCGATCTCATCGATGAACCTCTCAAACGGGAGCCACATTCGCTCCTCAGCGAATCTTGGGACAGCGGTTGATCATTTGCTCGTTCAGGATGAAGTTATTTATTCTGTTTATGACAGCTCTCTTGGGGCTACTATCCGATCATTGAATGAAACTTCTTTTACCTCATTATGGAATTATGCGGCAGGGTTTGGATGGATGTTTGCGCTCGGGGATCCTGCCCTGAGTGGGAATAATATCTTCTATCTTTCAAGAAGCAGTCCTGATGGAGGAACTACTTTTAATACAAATCTTACCAGCTACAATAAGAAAACTGGCGTTTCGAATTGGAGGACTATCATCGCCGAAAGCGATAAGACCAACAGATTCCAACAACTCGCGGCAGATGATTCCAACCTTTACTTTTTCGTGAATACTACCTTATATAGTTATGACCAATCAACAGGCAGTCAAAACTGGAATTATACCCTTAATTCCGGATCGAATACTTCTGTTGCTGTATTTAACAAGACACTCTATTTCGGGCTTGCTAATAACCTCTTTTATGCCATCAATAAGAATACGGGATTGCAGTTGTGGAACTATACTATCGGGGGCCCAATCCATTCAACAGCAGCTATTTCCAACGAAGGAATAATCTACTTTGGAGGGGGGGATAACAAGGTCTATGGCCTGAATGCAACATCCGGCACTCAACTGTGGAACTATACTACTGATGGTCCTGTCTCCTCTGCAGCCGCTCTGGCTGATGGAACACTCATCTTTGGCAGCAATGATGGGTTTCTCTATGCATTCGGCGATTCTGATAGTATCCCTCCCAATATCACCCTCAATCAACCGTACAATAATACCCTCACTACCACTATTACAACCCTCCAATTTAACTACACACCAGCTGATAATAATACGATCACCTCTTGCGCATTATTCACAAATCATTCCGGCGTTTGGCAGATAAACCAATCGAACACAAGCATCGATAATGGGACCATTAACACATTCACCATCCCCCTTCTCAACACAACAGTGTCTTTTGTGTGGAATGTTCAGTGTTCCGATATTCTTGGGAATGGGAACTATTCACAAGGCAATTTTACGTTTGTTGTCAATACTTCGATTGATACCCTTCCCCCTACAAGCTCCTCTTATGCACTGAATAATTCCCATCCAACAATAGCCCAAGATGCCCAATTCAATGCAACACTAGCAGATGACATTGGTGGGAATTCCTGGATCTTCACCTGGAACAAGTCAGGATACTATGAGAACATTACCAATGGAAGCTGGAGCGGCGTGAGCGAGGTTATTTCGCTCAATCTATCAATGAGCGGATCTGCAGGGAGAAATCTTACCTATTTCTGGTGGTTTGACGATGCTGCAGGCAATTACAACACTTCAGCACTTTTTACGCTGGATCTTTTTGACAATATCCCCGGCTTTTCCGGCTTTGCCATCAATAATACCTCTCCGAATAAGACAGATACAGTTCAGGTGAATGCAACGTTATCTGATGATTTTGGGGGGAGTCTCTGGTTTCTTACTTCTAACCTTACCGGGTCATGGCAGAATCTCACGAATGGCTCATGGAGCGGGGCATCAGAAACTGTTTCTGTGAATGTATCACTCACATCAGCAGGAGGGAGAGGGATTTCTTATCGATGGTCAGCACGTGATGTCTATGGAAACAGCAACGTATCAGAAATACAGGGCGTTACCATGCTCAATACTGCTCCAAATGTCTCGCTTCATTCCCCTACAATAAATCAAACACTTACTTTTTCCTCTGTTATCTTCCTTTGCAATGTTTCAGATGATTTTGGACTTGCCAATGCAACATTGCTTGGTAATTTCACTGGAGTGTGGGCAGAAGCTGAATCAGCATCATTATCTGGAACGGGCGGGCAGGCAAGTTTCTCTGTTACCTTAGCCAATGGGTTCTATGAATGGAGCTGTGCTGTGACAGACAATGATGGAGCAAAGACAAATGCCACAGAGAACAGAACATTTACTGTGACTATCTCTTCAGGAGAAAGCGAACCGACAACTGGCGGAGGGGGTGGTGGGGGAGATGCTCCACCTTCTGAGCCACAACCAGAACCCATCATTGTTCCAGTGCTTCCTCCTCCAGCGCCTGGTCCGATCATTATCAATCCCGAACCCGCACCAGGACCTGCACCTGAAAGCCCGGGGGTTGAGGGAAAAAAACTCTCACGGGTAGAACTTGCCATGAACCTCCTTGTCCCAAAAGCAGAGCAGAAATCAGCAATCTCCCCTATCGCTTGTTTCATAGTTGATGGCCAGGATTCTACTGCCCTTGTAGAAAGCACTCAAAAGATTAACATACCAAAAGGAAAAGAGATCATCTACCAGCCTTTCTCCCTCTCCTGCGGGGATAACAGGATCAATATCACGTTCAGCATACCTGACACGTATACCGATCTTGAAGTCATACGCTGCGAGGGGAGAGACTGCCAGGCACTTCCCTATTATCCCGTTGAAGAATTGGCGTGTGGAGTGAATCCTCCCTCATCTGCGGTCAGGCTGATAGAAAATGTGACGATAGGAAATAATTCCTACCTCCAGCCTCCAAACGAACAATTTGAGATTATCCTTGCCCACACCATCACAAAAGAAGAGACAACAGCACCAAGCATTATCTTCAACTACAGGCTCTCCAAGCATATTGATGAGAACTCCCTTGCATTCTTTACAGTCAAACAAGGAGAGTGGGAGCGTCTTGGCGGAACCATCCATAAGAAGAACAACACCGCAGCATTGACGTTTGATTCTCCCCCTGGCATCAATGACCAAATCATCCTTCTTGGACAATTCAAAACATCTGACCTGACAACAACATTTGAAAACGTGTTCACTCCTGTTCCAGAAAGCAGAGATATGGTCCTTCTTGTCCATGGCCTTGGGTCAGATCCAACAACCTATGATACCCTGATCAATGATATTGCCTCAACAAACCAACCCTATCAAGTGTGGACGTTTGGATACCAAAGCAACACGTCTGCAATCGACCTTGGCTGGCAACTCGCCGAGTACCTTCAAATGCACGAAGGAGAATATGATAACCTCTACATTGTTGCACACAGCCTTGGGGGTATTATCACACAACAAGCATTATGGAATTCATATGTGGAAGACCAAATGACAGGAAACTATCCTTACGTGAAGAAAGTCAGAAAGGTCATCATGGCAGGAACACCAAATGACGGCCTTCCTGGAGGCGATGTGTATGAAAAATTCTACAAAGCGATGGTGAATGCGAAAGCAAAGACGCCATTGCTGGAGTTTGACAGCCCACTACTCGACCAGGTGGTGCATGGGCTGAATACCCCGAGGGTGCCTTTTATTGATTACAATGTCATTGCTGGGATAAAGCCGTATACATTCACGATTGGCAGCTTCAAGACCACCTCTGGGGCGCTCATCGGCGATGATGAGCCAAATGATGGCCTTGTCACGATGAGTTCTGCACAACACGTTGGAGATGAGTTCATCAGTGAACGATGCACAAATTTCTGGGATGTCTATTCTGACCATAGAAAGCTGATCAAGGATCCGGTGCCCATCAAAGTCATCGAGCGTGCGATTGCTGGAGAACTGGCAAAAGAAAGCCAAGACGTACCCGTGCTTGGCAGCCAATACTATATTGAAGTGCCGATAGATGGCTGCTTTTCTCAGCCCACTTTTGTGATTATCGGCAGGAAGATTGCGAGTGATGAGGCTTTTGATCCGACTGGGTGTGCATGCGGCAATGGCGTTTGCGGGCTTGGAGAAGACGAGGCCACGTGCCCCGCTGATTGCGAAAAGAAGGGATTATCAGTCTTTGACCTCACCCTCATTGTGCTGATCATCCTCATACTCCTTGGAATCTACTTCCTTGCCAGAAAACGAAAGCATCGTTTTTCCTCTATGCTTATCTGGAAAGACCTCCTGGCCGCCAATGCTGCTCTTTCCATGAACAGGATCAATCGTGCCACAAGACAGTTCTTTTTTGCCCAGGAGCATTATCACCAATGCCCACTTCTCACTCAAAAAATTGTTCTCCCAGCGTTCCTCTACACCCATCGAAGGCTGATGGTTTCTATCTCTATGCAGTATCCCTCAACTGCAAAAAGGTTCTTTGCTGCGCAGCACCAAGCTTACCGGGAAGAAACCTATAAGCGCCATTATTCTGAACTCCTCAAAGACTGCATCACTGCAAATACCCTCCTTGCGAAAGGAAAAATCCCACAGGCAAAAGGAATGTATACTGCCCTCCTTGGCTCTCATTCACACCTTAAAAAAGAAGACCGCGATGAGCTTACCATCAGGCTCCATGCACTCTATGAAAACTTCCAGATTATGCTTTTGCGCGGAGGTGGCAAGCAATGACCTACCTTCGCACAAAGACGATCAAGGGGAAGAAATATTACTACTTGGTGAAAGGAGTGTATGAGAATGGAAAGGTTCGCCAGAAAGTTGTGAAATATTTAGGAAGCGCACAGAAGATAGCATCACAGCTTGGTTTTGATCGAGGCTATTTGCGGGAAAAGAAGATTAAAAGGCACTCCTATTATTATTTAGTTGAAGGGAAATATATCGATGGGAAGGTTCGCCAGAAAGTGGTAAAATACCTTGGGACGCTGGAGAGGTTTTTCTTAAAAGAGTAACAGTTACTATGGCATAAAAATGGTAAAATATTTAAACAGGTGTTCAAATTATTGAATATATGTACAAAAAAATAAACATTTCGATTCTTGAGATCTTCTTTCAGAGCCCCGAACAAGAGTTCAATGTAAGAGAAGTTGCTAGATTACGCAATGTGTCCCCTGCAACAGCCAGTAAAGAACTGCACCTATTAGAAAAGGAAAAAATTCTTAAAAAAAGAGAAGAGAGGAACTATCTCCTGTTCCAGTCGAATCTTGAGAGCGATTCGTATAAAGATATTAAAGTTTATTACATGATAAGGGCACTAAGGGAATCGGGCTTGATCAATAAATTGAATGACTTTTACCTTAAACCTACAATTGTTCTCTACGGCTCAGCAGCATATGGGCTTGATACTTCAACTAGCGATGTTGACCTTATTGTAATCTCAGAAAAGACGGAAGCAATAACCAATCTCAGGGTGTATGAGCATAAAATAAATAGAGCAATCCACTTGATGAATATTAAAGAGCTGAAAGAATTAAAGAATGAGCATCTAATAAATAATGTATTAAACGGCATCTTAGTCCAGGGAAGCATACAATGGATATAGATGAATGCTTTAGGAAAGGACTTATCAAAAAAACAAGAGTAGACGAAGGACATGTTAAATCACTCATAGAAATGGCTGATATTAAAGAGGATACCGTCCTACATGCTACCATTGATGAGAGGAATATATCGGCGTACTTTTCTTTAGCATATGATTCCTTGAGAGAGACACTCGAGGCGCTCTGCATCTTGAAAGGCTATAAAGTGTTATCTCACGTTTGTCTGGGTGAGCTCCTCAATGATTTATTGGATACTTTTGAATATGAAGAGTTTGATAGGGTGCGATGGATAAGAAATGGAATAAATTATTATGGAAAAAAAGTTGAGCATCAGCAAGGAAAAGAGATTATTAATAAAATATTTAAGATGAAGAAAAGGATCCAAGAAAAATATCTTACATTTCAATAAAGGCAGCGGGATTTTGAAATTGTCGAAGGTTATGGGCATTCGTATTATTATTTGGTTGAAGGAAAATATTAATGGGAAGGTTCGCCAGAAAGTGGTGAAATACCTTTAGAGCGAGGGTAGCCAAGAAC
>DUKZ01000001.1 GCA_013329045.1 Candidatus Woesearchaeota archaeon | reverse complement strand
GATTGAATTATGCAACACAGCAAAAGAAAATGCAAAATTTGTCATAATTAAATTCTTATTTTTTAATAGAAAATAAAATTTGTTGTTAAGAAGTGAAGTATCGATTAGTGCGAGATATTCCCACAAAAAAATATTAAATATGATAAATCGTAGAGTCCCCCAAAATATCGTTTCATCAAGTGTGGTGATACGATTGAATATTTCTCCAAACATGGTGGCTCTCAGATGAATTGGATTCTCTGGGGATGATAGGTTATTATCATATAGAAAATAGGTAATTGCTAGCACAGCTACTGTCGTTAAAATATATCCAATCATATGTTACTCCTTATTTCATAAGTTAAATTCTTTAATTATCTTCATCATCACCAATAGTTCATAATAAATAAAACCCGGATAATGTAAGGATAATACCAATTAAATAAGCAATCACTCTATAAGCTATAAATCGTCTATCAAATTGCATTTTATTAATTTTTTTTACATTTTTCTTGATTAATTTAGGCCTAAATGCTTTAACTAAACAATATGTAATCTCGAAATTGAGGAACATAACCACCATTCCTTCAATGACTAGCAAGAGAAGCACATAAATATTTACTGTGTGTTGCAAAAACTTATTGGTTATATTGGATAATGTTAATTTCGATATGCCAAACGAAGAAATCATTGTTAGACTAAAAACTTGGAATATGATAAAGATCACAAGCCTTATAATACTATTAACAAATTTATCAATCGATCTTAGAGATAATAATTCTTTAATTAATGTTAAACGAAAGAAATTTAAAAATTTTAAAGGTTGAATATTATCAAAACAGATAATCTGAAAAATGATGAGAAGAAATCCATATATAACAAGCAAAAGATCGTTATGAATCACCATCTTCATTATTCCTCTCATTTTTCTTCCGATGATACTCATCAATTTTAGCTAATTTTTTCCTCGCTGTTGACTCACTGTATCCATATCTACTCATGTATTGACTAAC
Organism: Candidatus Woesearchaeota archaeon; assembly: GCA_013329045.1. Classification (GTDB taxonomy): domain Archaea; phylum Nanobdellota; class Nanobdellia; order Woesearchaeales; family UBA9989; genus UBA9989; species UBA9989 sp9989u. The sequence goes on along the minus strand of DUKZ01000001.1, from coordinate 36,857 downwards.
CCTTGCTTCACTTATATATGCACCTTTCATTATTGTAGACCTTTTATCTCTATTAAATTTATCTAAACTTGGTTTTGATAAACCAGAGGAATGCAACATAGCTCCAAAAGCATTACCCGCATTCTCTCCCGCAAAGTTACTAACACCCCTTTCGATTCCTTCAGAAATTCCTGCTTCAGCAATAGCCGCAGCTAGTTTTTTACTGTTCTCCTCAGAGGGATTGTCTGAATAATCTTTTAAAGCGCTCAAAACGTTATATGTACTAACAACATCACCTGCCTTAGAATAAGCCTTAAAATATTGTTCTAACCCTTGACGTATTTGCTCCTTATATTTATCAGGTATTCTATCACCAACTAGGTTAATCGAATAGACAACACCAGTAGCAATGATAGGGGTGGCAAGATAGATTCCTACAGCCGTGCAAGATACTTCTTCAATGCATACAGGAGTAGTGCCATCTTCATCTTCATACTTATACGGATTGTTCCTCTCAAAACTGTACCTGTTTAATTGCTGTGGATCATATACATCAGGTAAGAGATCATCCGGTTGAGTCCATTTAAAGATTTTATTAGGATCGTAATATCTTGCACCAAAATATTGCAATCCTGTACTGTCTACTTCTTTCCCTTCATAATCATACCTTTCATTCCCGCCTTCTTGTACTGCTCCAAAAGGGTCATAAACAGTTTCTTCAACAACATTCCCTGATTCATCAGTAACTAACGTCGTGCTTCCTAAATGGTCTGGATGATAGAATTTCTTACCTTCGCTGTCTTCTTTAGCTATTAAGTCATATTCGTCATAGTAGTAAACCTCGTCGTATGTACCGGAACTATTAATTATTCTGATGAATGATTCGTCTATGTAGAAAGTTGTTGTATTGCTTCCATCAGCATGGAATTCTACTTTAAGCAATCTGTTTCCGTCAGGATCATACCAGTATTTTTCCTTAATGGTATTATTAATGAATACTTCGGCTAACCGATTAAATCCGTCGTACACATACCTTTTATCTCCATTGGTGAGGAGGTTGCCGTTGGCATCATAGGTTAAAGCAATGTTTGTTTGGGTAGCAAAAGCAATTGGCATAAAAACTATCAACAATAATATACACGACCCGATAGCTATTTTATTATTCATGTTTTCACGTTATTGATAAACACTGAGACTGATTGATCACGCTTTTTGGTTGCGTCATATTTTCTCAAATATTGAGTGTTCTGTACCAATCTTTCTCTCGTCATGAATATAGATGCTTGAAAAACTGGTTATATAATCAATGTTATGTAGTCTGTATGTCAAAAACTAAGGCTTAAAATATTTCATAAGTTTGATATTATTAATTTTTTTAAATTTCTTAGTGATAATATTAAAGTAAATAAAGACCTCCCCTCCCTTACCTTCATCAATTATTAGATAATCAACTACAGATGATCTATCTCTTATTCTTGCTGAGAAGAAGGTGGTGATCTTAAATTGTAATATTGATCTAAGATTTTCCTCGAGATCCTTAAGATTTTTTTTATTACTAATAATCTCAGAGAAATAGTTAATAATATTTTTCAACATTCGTTTATTATTAACTCTAATCAGTAAATGAATACAATCATCATTGTATACTTCTTGGATAATAATCTTTGGTTTCATGATTTCACTTCATTTTTCAGATTTTGGTTTCCAATTTTTATTATGTGTTGGGTAATATCTTCCTTCCTTTGTTACATAGCCACCAACATCGTCACTATAACCTCCTCCAGACTCTGATTTTTTATTTATGGCTGCTCTCTGAGAACCACTTATAGGCCTCCAAATTAAAGAGCTTAATATTCGCCCGTCTGGAGTTATTCTTGTATGCCCACCTCCCGGATCTTGCCTGTCCCAATGTTGCTCAGTTCGGTCTGGTCTCCATGATCTACCATTTTTATCAACAGGGTTTCCTTCCCGGTCATATTTATACTTTTTCCCCCCTCTCTTCTGAGGTGGTGGGTCAACGAAGGGTGCTTCACCATTCCTAGGTAACTCATTATCTAACCAATCTTCTTTTCCATTATAATCTTTTCCGGTCAGACCAGGATAAGGATTATCAGTATTTATCTGTGCTTGATCAGTTGAGATTATGTGTCCAACGAGTGTAATGCCCAATAAGGTTAATCCTGTACCAATAATTAGTTCTGGAGTGAAAAAAGAGGCTAAAATTCCGATTATACCAATTGTCAATGGTTCACCATAATGCCCCTCCTTATCTTCATGCTTATACGGATTGTTCCTCTCAAATGCGTACCTGTTTAGTTGTTGTGGGTCATAAACATCTGGTAGTAATGTGTCTGGTTGTGTCCACCTTTTTGGTTTGCCTGGATCATAATATCTTGCTCCAAAGTATTGTAGTCCTGAAAAGTCTGTTTCTTTCCCTTCATAATCAAATCGTTGATCACCACCCTCTTGTACTGCTCCGTAAGGATCATAAACAGTTTCTTCAACAACATTCCCCTGTTCATCGGTAACCAAAGTCGTTGATCCTAGATGGTCTGGATGATAGAATTTCTTACCTTCGCTGTCTTCTTTAGCTATGAGGTCGTACTCATCGTAATAGTACACTTCGTCGTAGGTTCCTGAGCTGTTGATTATTCTGACGAATGAGTTACTAATATAATAAATTGTCGTATTAGAACCATCACCATGAAACTCCATCTTCTTCAACCGCTGCCCATCAGGATCATACCAGTACTTTTCCTTGATGCTGTTATTGATGAACACTTCTGCCAACCGGTTAAAACCGTCATAAACATACCTTTTATCTCCATTGGTGAGGAGGTTGCCGTTGGCATCGTAGGTTAAAGCAATGTTTGTTTGGGTAGCCAAAGCTACAGGCATCAAAACTACTAATAACAACATACACAATCCTAACAACGTTCTATATTTCATCGTTTTAAGAGCAAGCACCCCCAGTCTTCAAGCCAGTCCAACTGCTTCCATCATAAAAGCACAATTCATTAGAATCAACACTCTGAACAGAAGGAGCATGAAGATAAGGCTCGTAAGGAACAGAAGCAAAAACGAGTAAAGAGAATAAAGGTATAATTAATAATACTGAGAAGAAGAATGATACACCTATCAATTTTCGAAATTGACTCGTTCTACACCCCTAATGAAATATGCTTTTAACATCAAAAACTAACACATATTTATATTTTACGGTTTATATTACAGATTAGTTAAAATAGGGTATATATGATCAAGTTATAATTCCACTTAGAAGTTAAACATTAAAAGAAGGATTTTTATAACCTGAAATGAGAGAACAAAGAATTCATATAAAATGTGATACTAATGAAAGAAATCAAGAAAAAGGATTGGATAGTCATCCCCCCAGATTCAACGGTAAAAGAAACCACAACAGCATTGGAACAAAAAGGGATTAAAGTGATTACTGTCTGGAAAAAAGAAGCGGCACTGCAAAAGATCAAAGAACTTATTCCTAAAGGCGCTGAAGTGATGAATGGTTCTTCTACTACCCTAACAGAGATTGGATTTACTGAATATCTCAAATCCGGCAGTCATGGATGGAAAAACCTTCATCTTCTAATTCTTGAAGAAAAAGACCCTACACAGCAGCTTGAGCTCAGGAGAAAAGCAGCATCTGCTGAATATTTCCTTGGAAGTGTGAATGCCATCTCAAAAACCGGTGCCTTAATTGCTTGTGATGCTTCAGGCTCGAGAGTTACAGCTTACCCTTTTGCTGCAAAGAAGCTTATCTTGGTTGCTGGAACGCAAAAGATCTGTGATTCTTTAGACGAAGCAATGCAGCGGGTGAGAGACTATGTCTTTCCATTGGAAGATGCTAGGGCATTGAAAGCATATGGCAGAAACAGCAGTCTTGGAAAATGGGTTATTATTGAGAAGGAAGTGATTCCTGACAGGATCACTCTTATCCTGGTGAAGGAAAAGTTGGGGTTTTGATTATTGCGAAAGATGTCCAAATCCCTTATTTAGCTAATCTTGAGAGGATGAGAAAGAAAAGGGTTTGGGCGTTGAATTTGGATGTGTGTGTTGTCTTACTCTTTCAACAATTCCTGTTGGATCACTTTCATGAAAAGTAAAGTACATCGTCCTGGGCTTTCCATTAGCGAATCCTTCAGTGCTATATTCTTCACTGCTATACATTTTCCTTTCAAAGAAATCATGCCATTCCCAAATCTCTTTTCTCCATGCTTCATCAAACAGTAGTTTATACGCTCTGGTTAACGGCATACAAAGCATGTCTGCTGTTATCCCAAAAGGGTTAGTTACCTGGATGACTGATATTGGGGGTAAAGAAGGACCGTCAACCTCGCTCGTCATCCGTAACACCATAGTGTACCCGCGGACGAGATCATCAATAACTTCACTGTGTGATAATAATTTATAATCAATATCCCAGACGTGCGCCATCGTTCCAGTGGCATAAGGATGATATAGCCCTTCAGATTCCCCCCACTTTTGCACGCCGATTACACCCCCATAAAGAACACTGAAACCCCGCCCTTGGCCGTCAGGAATAACAAAGACTGCCTCTTCAAGAGGTTTGGTTGTCCCATCAAGGTTATGGACATTCATTGATACAATTGGTATATCGCCCATAGGAGAGCAGAGTAAGGATTATTTTAAAAATATTTCCATTATAACTACTTTTTAATAACAACGTTTAGAGAAGGGGATACAATATTTCTTCTGAACCCCCGCAATCTTCTTAAATCATGAACCCTGAAAAGACCTATGCGAAGGAAAGTCATTCAGCTTGCGGGAAAGACGTTTGTCATTTCCCTTCCAACATCCTGGGTCAAGCAGTACAACATCAAGAAGGGCGAGGAGGTTGATGTTACAGAAAAAGGCCCGATGCTGGAAATCATTTCTCCAAAAAACCAGAAACCAAAGGAAATCTTTTCAATAGACACCGGCAAGATCAACTATTATGAAAACTACATCGATTATCTTTATCAAAGCGGCATTGATGAGGTTGAGATAAAGCTCCAAAATCCCGAAATGGTCAAAGGGATCCAACATGCCATAGACAGCCTTCTCGGCTTTGAGATTGTCGATAAAGGGCAGTCATACTGCATCATCAGGAACGTTTCTATCCCAAGCAAGGAAGAATTCAATCCGATACTCAGGAGGACATATCTTCATCTCAAGGAAATGTCCCTCCTTACCATCTCGCAATTAGAAAAACGGAACGAGGAAGACCTGGGGATCATTGTCCAGATGGAGAAGACAAACAACAAATTTACTGATTTTCTGAAACGAATCCTCAACAAAGAAGGCACAGAAGATCCGGTGAAGACCACGTATCTCTACTGCGTCGCAAGGGATCTGGAGAGGGTGGCTGATGAGTATAGGTTTGTCGCAAAGCTCCTCCTCTCAAGCCAAAAACAGCCCTCAAAAGAGATCATCAATGGATATTTGCGCCTCCATGATTACTTGTCATTCACATATGAATTATTCTATGACTTCAAAAAAGACAAGATCGACCGGTTCTATAAAACACAAAAGGAAGTCCAGGCAGTCATCAGCGAACTGTTCAAGCTCAAGGATTTTGATGTGAGACTGGCGCATCATGCGTTTTCGATCGAGAGGCAGCTCACCGAGATGATGGGGCCGATCTTTTTGCTGAATATGAGGTAGGAGAAAATGACAGTGAGTCCTTATCTGGCATCGTGTTGGACAGAAGCATTCACAGCCTTGGATGATTATGATGCGAACAGGGCATTTTCTTTCTTTCGTGCAGGGGTGCTCTCAGAGCCAGGTAAGTATGAAAGCCTAGCTGCAGAAGCGTTTAGGCAGACAGCACCTTTGCGTTACAAAGCAAATGTGATAGGCTCCCGTTTAGATTGGATAGGTACTATCGATTCGTCCAATCTGCCCAGTTGGAGAAGTGATATCCTCCAAAACCTTCTCGCAGGAAGAATAGGCTATGCGAGGGCTAATCTGGCACAATTGTGCCACAAACACCCAGATGATGAGGAATCGTTGTTCTTGTATGCGCGTTTCCTCAATCTTTTTGACGAGCGAGATGCTGCAAATGACGTGTTGATCTCCCTTCTCCTAAGTAGGCGGAGGAATGGGCCGCTCCCTCTGAGGAAAATGCCCAGCCATGACATCCATTTTTTCCCGCCCTACGAGAAAGCATACCATTATCTGATCCTGAAAGGTGGCAAGAAGGACAAGCTCGAAGAACAGGTGTATCTGATGGAAGAAGCAAGAAAGCGGGTGAGATGTCCTGGATGTAGCGTGATCGAGTTTGTCGGATATGATGATCTTGATGGGACATTGCGCATGTGGCTGACTGCCTCTGAAGGACAATTGCTCTCCCAGGTCTCAGCAGATCATGGTCTTGTGAAGAGAGCGCTGGAATTTCTCGCAGAGTACCATGCTCAAATGGATGACATCTTGCCTGCTGGAGCAATGCCTCCAGACCAAGTAGCTCAAGTGATGAGGCATATCGGAAAATCCCGTTGTGGACTAGAGATAAATGTGACTGATCTTTATGATATCCTGCCAGGATCACCTGTCTCACCAATTGTCTTGAGGAGCGATCCTCACCAGGATAATTGGTGGGTCGAGCAAACAATGCATATCTTTCGCTTTGACCTTGAATATGAAGGAGCAGAGTATGCTTCCCATGAGGTTGCAAAGTTGCTTTATCAGGGTGTGGAAACGGACAAACCCTTCGAAGCGATGGAGAGCTTTTTAGATGATGCAGCCTTCTATGTGAGAGCGTTCCTTGGGAGGGAGCCAAAGGGCAGTCAGGTACTCCAGTTCAGCATTGAAATGTTGCTTGGTAGCGTCATGAAAAGCTTGTCCTATTATGGATATTCGTTTAACCAGCCAGAAAAAACGCCTATGAGGGAAACATTCCTCATGAGGGGATATATGGCAGCTTCTATACTAGCGACTGAATTTAAGAATAAATCTGATCCTCGAGCAGCGCCGATGCAACGGGTCTCTCAGGCGATGGAAAAGATTGCTATCAAGTAAAAACAACAACTATTTAAACCATCCTAACCTTGCTTTTCTATCAGTTCAAGGAGGTTGATACTATGCCAGGCGGAAAGAAAGGCGGGGGCTGCTGTGGTGGCGGCTGCAAATAATTTTTTTCTTTTTTGTTCACATGAGCCAGCATATAAAATTCTCGGAAATTGAAATCATCGACTTGTTGAAGGCATGGGCGGCAATCACCCTTGCTTTTGGCATTCTCATGGGAGGCTTTTCCTTATCAAAACTGTTCATTGCCATGCCCATTGCCGGCTTGACTGTGGGGATTGGTTTTCTTCTTCACGAGCTTGCACATAAGGTTGTCGCTCAACGCTATGGGCTATGGGCAGAATTCAGGTCAGATGATCACATGCTCATCTTTGCAATCATCTTCTCATTTTTTGGCTTTGTCTTCGCAGCCCCTGGCGCAGTCCTCATCCATGGCTATCATATCACAAAGAAACAAAACGGCCTTATCTCCCTTGCAGGACCTCTCACCAACCTTGTTTTGGCTGTTTGTTTTTTCATCCTTGCACATTCATCACCAGTAGAAATAGTCCAGACCATCGGCATGTATGGGGCATTAATCAATGCCTGGCTTGGGCTCTTTAATATGATCCCACTCTGGAACTTTGATGGCAGGAAGATTCTTGACTGGAACAAATGGGCATATGGACTGACGCTAGCCGTTGCTGTTGTTTTTAGTTTTGCTGCAAATATTTTTTGAATGATCATGGGTTATTAATTAAGAGAAGATAAAATAAATGTTGTTACCGAAATGTTTTTAAACTAAATAGTAATAACATGGTGAACATGAGATGCCTAATTCCACACAACAGGTCAGCTGAATTGATTGATGATGCGGACATTAGTGTTGTAAACGGAGAGTATAGAGAACTAGTTGAGCTTCCAGGGTATGGCCTTCGCAAAGGAGTCGAAGTTACTCTCTTTGAAGAAAGAGATGGGCAATCAGGAGTAATGTATAGGGCGGTTCATGATTTACCTTCCTGTGTTGGAAATGCGGTAGGGATGAGTGTGGAGGGCAGGGGTGCTACTGAAGATGAAGCAGGCAGAAATCTGGGGAGCAAACTCGCAGAGATATATAAGGCATACAGATCCAGAGAGAGTGTCTTGCCTCCTGATGCAGAAATGCAAGGCAGATATCTTGATACCATACTCTTTGTGCCCCATGACCAAAATTCTCTTAAAGGATTTGATTGGTAAGAAAGAGTCATTCCCAGCTTAAAATGGTTCACACCCAGTCATTCTTCTTGAATACATAGAACATCACCACAGCAATGAGTATCAAGAAGGCATTTGTGATCAGGAACCCATAAGGGTTATCAGAAAGAGGTATATGTTGAAAATTCATCCCATAGCTTCCAGTGATGATTGTCGGGACGACCATGATAACCGTAATGACGGTGAAGAGCTTCATCACATTGTTCATTTCCATTGACACAGCAGTTGTTTGCAATTGGAAGATATTGTTCACGATCTCCCGCTGGATGCGCTCCATTTCCAGCAACTGATATACTTCATTGTATGCGTCCTCAAACTGCGCAATCTCTTCGGGCTTTCGGTGCTTGGGAAGGTAGCCCCTGGATAAGAGCCTCAGCACCTCAAGATTTGCGATAAACGCCCTGTGGAAATAAGTAAGCGTCCTGTTGATGTCAAAACTTTTTGCGATGCTCTTCTTTGTCAGCTTCTTTGTCTCTTCAAGCAAATCAACATTATCTTCTAAATTTTCGATGTATGTATGGTACTCATTATTGATGTAATCGATGAGCCTGCAGATCATTGTCACCTGCCCCTTCTTGAACAGATTCGAATGCCTGCCCTCTTCCACCCTTTTTCCGAGGCGATCGATGCTGGCAACTTTTTGTTTGCAGACAGTCAGGACAACATTGTTGATAAAAAAGATCCCGAAGCCTGATGTGATAATGTCCCCTTCTTCCTTGAAGGGCGCCTTGTAGTAGATAGCGCTCACCTTTCCATCAAATTCGACGCGGGAACGAAGGTCCTCATCTAGCGCTTCATGGATGTGTTCTAGAGGGATGCTGAACTTCTCGCTGATCGACTTGATCTCCTCTTCTGTTGGCGCAATCAGGCTGACCCAGGCAATGGACTTGCCTATCCTTGTCAGAGGGATGGATTGGTTCTTCCCGTTGATGTGGGCATATGCGGTAATCATGGTAACAAAGAGGATTTGTACGTCTCCGGCTTGAATGGCCTCAGTCGGATAACCTTCACCTCTATTTTCCGCTGTGCTAAGGTCCTTCTTAAATCTTTCGTGAACGTTTTTTGGTCGTATCCTAAACAAATAACATCCGGTGCAACCTCTTCAATGATGCGGTAGGGGTCATCAGGATAGCCGGAGACGACCCTCTTGACGAAGGGAAACTGCTGGATTGCAGTCTTTCTCTCCTGCAATGATTGTGCGGGGTGTCTCCCCTTCACCCTTTCTACAGTCTCATCAAGTGCAACATTGACAATGAGGTCATCACCATGCTGCAATGCCTGCTTGAAGAAAGCGATATGGCCTGGATGGAGCTTGTCGAATGTTCCCGAGACAAGGACTGTTACCATAAGCCAGGGAGGTATCCGGGGTATAAATAAGTTTTTAGTTGAGGCCAAGAGCCTTGTAGATGAAGAGGGGGAAGATGATGAGGAAGAACCAGCCGAGGATGACAAGGATATTGATAGAGAATAGCGTGAGGGGAAGGAAAAGCACCACGTAGACCCAATCAGGTGAAAAGACATTTGGCACTTCCCAGATAATAACCCCAAGAAGGACTGATCCAAAGAGGGCAGACCAATAATTCTTGGTTATCGATTCAAGCCAGGAGAACATCTCCCTGCAGGAGAAGAGGATAAAAGGATAGAGGAGGATGAGCAGCAGTTCCATGAAGAGCGAGCCTATTTTAGGGTAATACCAGTATCCGGTCAGGAATCGCCCTGCATACTCAATAGACATCCCAAACAAGAGCATGATCACATACAGGTGGATAAAGACTGCCGGCTTGTTCTTCAAGAGCATGAAGGTGGTGATCCTCCCTTTCTTTTGTGCGAGATAATCAAAAATCAACCAAACACCAATAAAAGCAGGAAAAGACCATTGGTGGCGGTCTGTGATCAGCATGGCAAAAGAGATCAGCGTAAAGATGAGGCCGATAATGCCGCTCCATGGTGATTGTCTCATCCCCCATCAGTTTCTATTAGTACTATAAAAATATTATCTGACAAAAGACAATTTTTTTATATGACGCCCTCAAGACCCATAGGAATGGAAACAATCATCCTCGTCGATTCAAAAGATAAAGAAATAGGGACTGGTGAAAAGCTTGAGGTTCATCAAAAGGGTCTTCTTCACCGGGCTTTTTCAGTAAACATTATCAACAGAAAGGGGGAATTCCTCCTTCAACAGCGAGCGAAGATAAAATATCACTCAGGAGGGTTATGGACAAATGCATGCTGTTCTCACCCTCATGCCGGTGAAACGCTTGAAACAGCAATACACCGCCGCTTAAAGGAAGAAATGGGGTTTGATACCGATCTCAAAGAGCTTTTCACCATGATATACAAAGCTTCGTTCTCAAACGGACTAACTGAACATGAATTTCTTCATGTATATATTGGACAGTGGAATGGCAAGGTCATTCCTAACCCTGAAGAGGCTGATGATTATCGCTGGATTGGCATTGATGAACTCAAAAAAGAGATAGAAGCTGATCCTGATTCATTTACTCCCTGGTTCAGGCTGTTTTTTCCGCGATTGAGTGATATGCTGGGCTAGGAACCAGCTGGATCAGGATTGATGTTGTTCTCCTAGCAGCACCCTATGACCCCTGGATCCCAGAGCTAAGAATGGCATATCCAGCCGAAGGGAATGATTCCATCTCCTGAGGACATACAGCCCATCCTGCTGCCGGTATCTTGGGAGCGCCACATGAAGCCCTCCTTGAATAAGAGGCCCTTCTACAACTAGTTTATCCAATGGCAGGAGAGGGTCTGTACTAAACGTTGGTCCTTGAAGGCTTGGGGCATGCACCACTTTTGTTGATCCCTCAGTGTACAAGAGTTCTGGTTCGAATAAGTAATATGTCTGAGGCTTGACCCACAGTCCTTCAACATAGACAGGAAGATTAGCTTGTGAATTGATGGCTCCAGCTTTAAGAAGTTGGTCATAGAGGGATGTTGCCTGCGGCTCATTTGTGCCCTTTGGACTGTAGAGCACGACGCCTAGGTCCTGTGATGTTCCCTGAAAGAATTCTCTTGATTGTTCATCTGCCAACAAATCGAGAGTTTCCTGGCCGGTTGCGATATGTTTTCTTGTTTCATTTGCAGCCATCACCCGTTGGAGAGCAGCCTGACCTATCATCCCAACATTCCAGATCGGCTCGCCATCTGTCCTGATATATACCATGAACCGGTGCTGACCGAGAACCAGAGAGTCTGTACCTTTCAGAGAGTCTGTACCTTTCACTAGATCAATCATGGACGCTTCATTTCGGAGATAGTCAAACGTTATGGGGACTGGCCCATTCGTCAAGGTGAGTGAATCCATGTACTGCAAGAACACCAAGATAATTATAAGCTTTTCCATAATAAACCACTTAAGAGTGGCTAATAATCACGATATTCGGCCACGATATTCGGCCTCATCAGAAAGTTTAAATAGTGCGCTCATGCTGCTATAGTCATGAAATTCCTCATCATCTATGCCCATCCAAACCCGAAAAGCTTGAATGCAGAGATCAAGCGGGAGGTGGAAAGGACGCTTGCCAAAAAAGGCGGCGAGGTGAAGATTCTCGACCTTTACAAGGAGGCATTCAATGCGGAGCTTCCCTTGAAGGAGCTCTACACCATCGGCAACCATGATACATCAGAAGTCATCAAGAAGCACCAGCAGCTGATCCTCTGGTCAGACTGGCTCATCTTCATCTATCCAACATGGTGGTACAACATGCCAGCAATCCTGAAAGGATGGTGCGACCGGGTGTTTACCTCCCACTTCGCATACAAATTCACCCCAAAGAAGATACCATATTTTGGCAACATCCCATTGGGATTATTGAAGGGAAAGAAAGCATTGATCATCAATACATACAGCAGCCCCTTTCTTGCAGAGCAGATCTATGGGGGAGCAGGACATAAGGTTTTGGGAAAGAACATCCTGAGATTCTGCGGCATCTCCCCAGTCAAGCATCTAGGATTCTATAGGCTCGCTGTTGTTGATGCTGAGCGCATAGGAAAAATCCTAGAAAAAGTGAGGAAAACTGTTGAGTCTCTGGCCTAGCGGCACCAGTAGGGATCATCTCCCCGAACAACGAGTTCGTCTTGCGGCTCTTTTTTTGGTTTTGTAGATGCAACATCACGTTTTTGTTCTGGCGCCTCCACCTCATTGATCTCCAGCACCTTTTTCATGTTGATAGGGCCGCACTTATCGCACAGGAAGAATGCTCCGAATTTTCCTTCCTTGATCTCGAGATTGCCGCCACAAATGCATTTCATTTCTCCGATAGTAGCATTCTTATGCGCAGAGCATACTGGCACCCCTTGCGCATTCTTTACCAGGGCCTGCTTTTCACAGAAAGGGCAGTAGTCAATCCTTGACTGGCCATATCGTTTTGGTATATACACCATAAAAAAAATCTTGAATGGTCCTTTATATGTCTTTCTTCAATCGACCAATATCCCATATGCACAGAGTGAAAGATGCTCTAGAAGCAGTCCCATTGGGTCTTCTATTACTCCACGAGAAGAAGAGGAATGAATAACCTTGTCTGGCTTTCCTTCTTTTACTTCAGTGATGAGACCAACATGAGAGGGACATGCACATTTTCCATTCATGAAATAGGCAACCCAGCCCTCTTTTGGGATAAAATAAGTATGGGGAAGGTATGCTGCTAATGCCTGTTGGTAATCAATCAGGTTCTGCAGTCTTCTTGGAAAATCAGGGTTTTCTGGAGTGTTGTTGAATGGTCCTTTTCTCAGGATACCTGCAAGTCCGGTCCCATCAATGAACCGCTGCACTATTTGCATTTGAGGACTAAGGCGTCTGTTTACCTGGGAAAAATAATGAAGATGGTTTGTTGCGAACTCGATCATGTCATCCTTAAGATCAGCTGCTGTGACAATTAAGTCAGTGCAGACCATTACCTCATAGGGGGTTCCAATATATCTTCGTGCATGATCAATAATGTCTTGTCGTTCCATAAAAGGAGTGCTGGAGCTATAGTTTTAAGCTTTATCCCATTGACCGGCTCTGTAGAAAGTCTCGCTTCGCTCAACTGGTGCCGGCTCAACTCTCGACCATTTACGGAAAGGTGCTGCGTTCCCGGATGGAGCTACCCCTCGCGACGCACTTGCCTCATTCTGGAGTTTGAGTTTCGCAGAAAGGCACTCATTTTCTACAGAGCCCAATTGACCATCCTTGAAGCTTTTTCACAGCAATTTTTTGCCTGTCAACCGGTTCAAAGAGGGAATATCTGATATGCCCTTTGCCCTGGTTTCCAAACACGCTTCCAGGCACCGCCACGATTCCTGCATGTCGAAGCAGGTCTTCACAGAACACCTGTGATGATGAATAGCCTTTTGGAATCTTTGGCCATACATAGACAGATACTTCAGGCATTTTCGTTAGCAGCCCAGCATTTGTAAACCCCTCAACTATCACCTTAGCCCTTGAGGTATAATCCCTTAACAATGCTTCTGAGTACAAGTCTGAGGCAGTGAGCGCGGCGAGGGCTCCCTTCTGGAGGAGGGATGAAGGGTACATCTGGGTGTACAAAAACATTTTGGATATGTTTTCCATCAGGTGCTCTGGGAACACGAGATAACCTAGGCGAAAACCAGAAAGAGCATATGTTTTAGAAAAAGAAAAGCAGGTGATGGTATCCTCATAGAGCGATCCGATGGAAAAATGCTTGTTTTTTTCATAGACAAAGGATTCATATTCTTCATCTGAGATGATAAAAAGGCCATATTCCTTTGCGAGGGAGATTATCTTATTTGCCTCTTGTAAACTTAGCACTGCACCTGTTGGGTTGTTTGGAGTGTTGATGATGATCGCTTTTGTCTTTGGTGTTATGGCTCTTGCCAATGCTTCGAGATTAATCCTTCCAGTCTCCGGGTGGAGTGGAATAAAGACAGGAATGCCCCCCGCAAGCTTGATCATTTCTGGGATATGGCACCAGATTGGGTCTGTGGTGATGACCTCATCACCATCATTGAGTATGCTCGATAAGCTGATAGAGAGCCCGATAGAGCATCCGGAGGTTATGAAAATGTTCTTCTTTGTTGCAGGAAGATGATTCTTTTCCCTGACCTTTATTACAAGAGCATCGAGGAGTCCATCATCCCCTTGGAATGGCGGGTAATGTGTGAGATGTGCATCATAAGCATTGATAAGTGCTTGTCTTACTTCCTCTGGTGGCAGCGCCCCCACATCGCCAACTTCCCCCCTAATCAGATCCCCGCCGATGCTGTTTGCCAGTTTCACCATATTCCCGATTCCAGAAAAGCTCACTTCATCGAGCCGAATCCTTGTCATGCCAATACCTCACGCAGGATTTCAGGAAGTTCATGCGCTCTCACATACACCCCTTTGATCCCAAATGATTTTGCCAAGGAGATCTCATCATTCCCAAGATAGCCGGCCATTTCCCAGTTGTCCCTTCTTTTGGGAAGATACGCATCAAGAAATCGCCTAACAGAAGGAGGAACCCGGGAGTAGGAGGATGAATCCCGATCAGTGCCAAGGAGAAAACAGGCAAGGTCATTGAGGCCGATGATGAAATGATCTGCGAGAGGACTGATCTGGCCGAGCAGCAGGAACGCTGAAGGGATTTCCATCATCACACCAAGCTTGTTTTTATATCCCCTTGATTCCAGGGCGCGTTTTATCTGTATAACCTGTTCTGGCTCATGGACCATCGGCAAGAGCACATTGAATTGCGGGTCAGTCTCCGCATATGGCATGATAACATCCAACTCATGTTCAAGAAGTGGTGGGTTGGCAATGAGCCTTCGAACACCCCTTAGTCCAAGAAGAGGGTTTGGATCTTCCATTTGCTCATGCACCCCTCTAAGAGCATTTGCTTCTGAGGCGGTGTAATCTGAGAACCGATACCATTTCTCTTTGCCAAAGAATGCGTGGGAGACATCATCCAACATTGATTGGAGAGCGCTGCGCGCCCTTTCATGAGAAAGCTCTGCACCAGCCCTCCGAATGGTATATTCTGGACGGATGAGGACGCTCTCAAAGGCATGATCTTGGACTACTGCGAGCTCTTCTCTCATCCCAAGGTTGAGGTTGAGGGTGGTATCCTGAGTGTTGGTCCTAGGGAACAATAATTGTCTTGATGCCATGTTTCTCTTTAACATTAATGATCGCTTTTTCTGTCTCCTCAATTCGGAACCGGTGGGTGATCAATTTCTGGAACAGCGCTGCATCCTTTTGGAGAAGCTGGATTGCCCGACCAAAATCCCAGGGCGAAGCGATAACAGACCCGAATATCTCGAGGTCATTCCTGCAGATATATGAGGGTTTTACCAATGCCTCACCGGAATCTGCAAAATTGCCAAGTTCGATATATCTTCCACCCCTCCTGACCATCTGGATTCCTTCTTCAAACGCTTCAGGTGTTCCAGCACAATCGATGGCGATATCTGCACCAATGCCCTTTGTTTCTTTTCTCAGGGCCAAAACCCGACCTTCTTTTCGTGGAAGGAGCACCGCATGAAGCTTGAGCTCTTTTGCGAAAGATACGCGGTGTTCGAGAATATCAGTGATGATGACATGCGCGCCGATTGACCTGCAGGTGATTGCTGTTAATAATCCAATGGGTCCAGCGCCCTGGATGATGATTGTAGGGTAGAGCCCTGGCCCATATTGCGCGGTTGGCATATTCATCCCAACTCCCCGCTCTACTGCGTGAATGGCAACTGCCAGGGGTTCTGTGAGGCATCCTATCTCATCAGGGATATCCTTTGGTAGCAAAAAAAGCCAATAACCACTTGTGATGACAACTTTTTGCGCAAATCCACCGATAAGATATGGTGGCCGGTCGCAGCGCAACGTGACCCCATAGATCCCTCGGTTCACGCAGAGATGTTCCTGGTGGGGATAGGTGATGCAATAATGGCATGTTCCACACGCTTTTCCCGGAACGAGGATGACCCGATCACCTATGGCAATATGATCTCCCGGCTTACAGGAAAAGGATTTTCCCAAATGTTCGATCCGCCCACATATCTCATGCCCCTGGATGGTAGGATAGGTTGCCCCAACCCTTTTGCCTGAGAAAATATGGGGGTCTGTACCACAGACACCTGATGATAAGATAGAGATAACCGCGCAATCATCGGTCTTGACAAGTGGCACTTGGTTGAGGGTAATAGTCTCTTCTTTCTCTGTTATCCCTGCCAAGCATGTCTCTGCCATCTTCTTGATGACAGAAGAATTCCGGTTCATATTTAAGGGTTACGGGATAATTTTCGGAGATATTCCAACCTTCATCTTTTTAAGCTGCCCGGAATTCCCGTTTATCATGGGAAAGATTCAGACAATTTTATTTGACCTGGATGATACTCTCTTCCCCTATGCAGGGCATTATCAAATAGAAGCGGATGATGCAGTTTTTGCATTGGTCGAAGGGAAGTTCGTGCGAAGAGACTATCTTGAAGTAAAAATGCACATGGATACAGAATACTACTGCGGACGGATGGGTCATGATACTTACTTTGATCGGAAGGCAAGATATGCGCTCTTATTGGAAAGGATTGGGGTATTGGAAAGGATTGGAATGAGAGGAGAAGATTTGGCGGAACAGATGGATCAGAAATTCCAATCAGCACTCTCCGGTGTCAGGCCTTATTCTGATGTGTTGATCACATTGGAGGCTCTCTTTGCAACATTTTCTCTTGGCATTGTCACAAATGGGCTTCATAAGTACCAGGATAAGAAGAGAGAAGCGCTAGGTATTGCTTCATTCATCAGTCTGTATCTTTGTTCTCAGGATGTTGGATGTGCAAAACCATCACCCCTCTTTTTTTCTCGGGCAATAGCCTTGTCAGGAGATTCTCCTGAAGAAATCTTAGTTGTGGGAAATGACCTTGAAGGGGATATCATCCCGGCCAGAGCTGCAGGGATGCAGGGGATGCTGATAATGAGAGAGGGACCGCCACGAGAAGGGGTAATTTCCGCATTGGATCAGTTATTGAGCATCCTATGAGCCAGGTCCATAGCAAACCCTAGTTTAGCGGAATTTCCTTCTGGTACATACTCAACAACAGCAGAGCCAATAGCCCTCTCAGCAATGTAAAAATTCAGGTTTGGGTATTGAAAAGACTGAGATAATTCAATTATCTTTTCTACCAGACCAGTATTTCCAAAATGCACACCTGCTGCGCTGTATGTAAGATACCCGCAGTCTCTTGAAGGGTCACCAACACAGCAGTTCTCCCAGTCAATAATCTCAATCCCCTCTGTTGTGAAGATGATATCATTTGACCCAAGATCACCATTACAAAATGTTGGATGATCATCTCTCAGCATGGTTCTTTTGTCAAAATAAGCAGGAATACATGGAAAACTTCCAAGGACATGACCTATTGTATCATTATCAGTCTGAAAGATATCATAGAAGATACCCTGGCAGGAAGTTGGAGGACTAAATGGATGAAAATGGGGTGTGTGAAGAGAGGTCATCGCCAGCAGAGCTTGGTAGAAAGAATCCAGAATGCCATCATCCGTTGATCTTGACCGAAGATTATCTTTGAGTGAAGACCCCTGAAGATACGGCCTTACAAGTATTGGGAATGGAACATGTGCTCTTGAGAAATCAGCCCGAAGTTCCCCTTTTACAAATTCCTGACCCTTCGTGACGGCAAACCCT
This sequence comes from Candidatus Woesearchaeota archaeon, assembly GCA_013329045.1. Taxonomy (GTDB): domain Archaea; phylum Nanobdellota; class Nanobdellia; order Woesearchaeales; family UBA9989; genus UBA9989; species UBA9989 sp9989u. Next base: position 18,942 of record DUKZ01000001.1, on the reverse strand, counting down.
TCAATTTCTCTTGCCATTCTCCTGTCCGGATATCTTCCCTGGTAGAGTTTTACGACAAACTGGCCTTGCTGAGTAGAGACACGATACACCTGATTTTTTAACGCGATGCGGGATATGTTCTCTACTTCCTCAGCAGGTTCACCAAGTGTGGATCTGACAAATGAATCTATACCTTCCTGGAGTGCCACAGGATTCGTGACGCCAGGCATTTCATAGTGGGGCAACATGTGTGTCCCTCCCCTGATGAAGCGTGGCAATTGCACCCTCTAACCCTTCAAGGTTTCCCTGGAAATATCTCTCTGCCATATTGTGAAGATAATAAGGATTTGATGCAGGTTTATTAAGGAGATGCCTCACAGAATAGATCGCAGGATGCCAATACGCATCGCCGCATTGTCCTTCAACACCGATAATGCCAGTTGTTTTTTGGTATCCAATTATCCCATCATCCTTGCATTCACTCGGTGTAAGATTATAAAAAAGGGCAATGATTTCCGGAGATCTCAAAGATAACCGCTCATGGAGAAAATGTGCAGTCCTTCCAGACCCAATGACATCATCAACAAGGCAGGGGTTCTCTGGAAGAGGAACATCGCCAGGATCACTATGGAAGGTATGATCCTTCCCATTCCAGACCCTCCCTGTCCAAATAACCTCCTTTGGAGGAATTCCAAGACGAGAGAGAATGACAGTTCCACCTTCTCCGATAGCATATGCATCCTGCGGGAAAATATCTGCATGTGCATCAAGAGATGATAATGCTATTTCCATTGCTGGAAGATAGCGTTCTGCAAAATCAAGAAAATCTCCTGAAAGAACATCCAGGTCATTAAAGAGGAGGAAAGAGGCAGTGCAGTTCTCAATTATCTCCAACATCAAAAAAAAGAATGGAAGATGTAATATAAATCTATCCGAACATTTTTCGGAAGATATCCAGAAATGGATTGGTGAGGGAAAGGAAAACTGTTTTATAGTCCTTGGGTATACTGTCCTCATGCAAGGCATCGTCCAACAGGTCAGATTATTTATCTTCTCCCTTTGTGAAGGAAAGGACTGGGACTGGAAGGGTCACATCGAATCTGTCGTCAAATACAGCAAGATTCTCGCAAAAAAGCTTCATGCTGATGAAGAAGTATGTGAAATTTCTGCCTGGCTCCATGACACTGTGAAAGTGCGTGATCCTGAGGAGGCATGGCCGACGCATCATATTATTGGGGCAAGGGAGGCAGAAATGATGCTCAGAAAGCTTGGCTATCCTGAGGAAAAAATAAAGATGGTCCATCATTGCATCCTGACTCATTCATCAGACAAAACATATATGCCAGAAACGTTGGAGGCAAGAATCACGGCTTCTGCTGATGCCATGGCCCATTTTGACAATTTTTTGGCATTAGCGCATGCGATGTTTGGCCTGGAAAACAAGAATGTGCCTGATGCTCGGGACTGGCTGGTCAAAAAGATCGAGAAATGCTGGAACAAGACAATGCCGGAAGGAAAGGAGATGGTGAAGGACAAATATGAAGCAATAAAGGTTGTGCTGGGGGTTGATTCTTGATTTTAGTTACTTATCAGACGTAACATTATATAAACTTTTCTATCTCTTTGTGTTCACCCAATGAACCACAACATTTAAATACTCGCCTCATCCCCATCATTTAGTATTCATTTACTTACTTAGGGGTATCAGAAATGGTTAAAAGAATAGGAAGCTCAAGACACAAGACAAGGCACAAATTACAGAAGAAATACAAGGAAAGAGGCAAGATCAGCATCAGCAAATATATGCAGGAATTCGAGCTGAATGATAGGGTCTATGTGAAAATGGAACCAGGAGTCCATAAAGGGATGGTCCACCCAAGGTTCCATGGAAAAGCAGGGATTATTGTCAGAAAACAGGGATTTTGCTATCAAGTCAAGATCAAAGACGGGAACAAGGAAAAAGTCATCGTTGCACATCCTGTCCATCTCAAGAGGAACACACCATGACAGAACTTGCCACAGAATCACCAATCAGCATGTATGAGATGAAAGAAGAGCTAGGAAAGATCAAGAAACGGGACGGTGAACTCTCCATTAGGAGCCAGAAAGTGGAGGAATACATCAACCACTTTGTCAAGATCACCCCAGAGCAGGGATCAAAGCTCAAAAAGAAGCTAGAGGACCTCAATATTCCAAGGCTCAAAGACATCCACATCGCAAAGATCATTGATATCCTGCCATCAACGCTCGAGGAGCTCAGGGCAGTGCTCCAAGGGTACACGATTACTGTGAGCCAGGATAATATGAAAAAAATTGTTGAAGCTGTTAAAAGTGTTAACTAACCATGGACGAACATCTGCAAGAAGGGGACGCGGAAGTACTCGAGCAGATGGAGCACTCTTTAGATGGGCAGCGCGAAAGGAGTCCTAGCAGGCGAAAAGAAGAGATGGGCATTGTTCTTGATTATTTACCAAATGGCTACCCATTTGACAATACGCCTTCACACAGGAAGAATGCTATTGTGCAGGCACTGGGGAAGAACCATTTCACCCTATTGGAATTAGTGCCAAAAAAGGGTATTGGCATCACGCCAAATGAGGAAGTGTACATTGGTGATGGAAAAAGAGACAAGATCCACCATATCCTCGGAAAGCTTCCGGTAAATAAGCTCACGTCCACTGCAAAGAATGAACTGGAATTCGTCGTCAAGGACATGGTGGAAAAAGATGAGAAGCGGTTTGTTGAGTTCTTTAATACCGCGCAGCCGCTGACAACACGGATGCATTCGATCGAATTGCTGCCAGGCGTTGGCAAGAAGCACATGTGGGAGATTATCAAGGTTCGGGAAGAGAAGCCCTTTGAGAATTTTGAGGATGTGCGAAAACGAGTAAAGCTGCTCCCGGATCCAAAGAAAGTGATCATCAAAAGGATCCTGTCTGAGATTTTAGGCAATGAGAAGCATAAACTGTTTATTGATTAGATTATTATGACTCGTCGCGAGAGAGGTGGTATCTCTGTACCCTGCTATAAAGAGGTTATTGTCACTCCAAGCACTACTGATTGGCAGGAATCCCCACAGTTCTCCTTTGATTCCGACAGATTGTCTGAGCTAGTAGGGCACCTTACCCCTCTTGGAAGTCAAACACTCACACAATTACATGCCTGCTTTGGAGCTTTTGTGTTGGATGATGATTCATTGCTTCGCTTATCGGAACAGATTTTTGAGGAGTATGGCAATGGATCACATTCTGATGATGATCAACGGCTTGTTGTTCGTTTGATAAAAGGTCCATGGGATTTTGGATCATGCCGACAATATGTAGGAGTACCATTCAATCTCCAATTCGCCTATGGGCTCTTTCGCCAAGGAGAAGTCAATGGCTCCTTCCTTGAGCGCCAACATTTCTTCCCTGTGACAATAGAAGATCATGGAAGAGAAGGATACGTCTTCAAATATTATGGTGATAGATACTCTCGCCTGCCCCCTAGAGGTTATCTGCACAAGTCAACTAGTCCTTACTGGGGGAGTGATTCCAATGCTGTTTATGATTCGCTTTCCCTCGGAGACCAGGTAAGAGTGATGATCTACTCCACTCCAACAACACCGACAGGCTTCCATCATGCAGTCGCGTTAAGCGACCTGGTTGAGGTACGATTACTCCATAAGATGAATAAGCTGCGAGGCTAGCTGACCATTCCACTTTCTTGTACTGCTCCGAATAGGTCATAAACAGTTTCTTCTACATCATCACGGTTTTTATTGAAAATTTCTGGTTCAATACCCCTGCCTTCAAGCGCCCCTCAATACCCGCTGCTTTAGCCCTGGATAGTTTTACAGAGAAAGATTTATATAGTATAGCAGATTATATAGTTGCTATGGCAACAACGATTCAAATCAGCACCCAGCTCCTCGAGCAGTTAAAGACAATGAAGCTCTCAAATAAGGAGAGTTATGAGGATATCATCTGGGACTTGGTAGAGGACCGCTTGGAGCTCTCTGAGGAGACAAAGCGCAATATTGAAACTGCCAAAGCCCAGATTGCCAAAGGCAAGTTTTATACTCATGCGCAGGTCAGAAAGGAGCTTGGGTTGTAATGTACTCCCTTATCTATTCAGAACTTGCAGCAAAACAGCTCAAGAAACTGAATAAAGAAACTCAACTGAGGATTCTTAACACGCTTGAACGGTGCAGGATACGCCCTCTGGCATATGTGAAGCGACTCGTCGGATGCGCGTATTATCGGCTCCGTGTTGGAGATTACCGGGTGATAATGGACATAAAGGAGGATACGCTTATTATCTTTGTTTTTGAGCTTGGCCATAGAAAAAATATCTATAAATAGTTCTCATACATCACACTTCGTCGTATGTTCCTGAGGTATTCATAATCCTCACAAAGGATTTATCAATAAAAAAAGTTGTTGTATTGCTTCCATCACTATGAAACCTACTTTTAAGAGCCTGTTTCCGTCAGGATCATACCAGTATTTTTTTTAGGAGAGGATTACTTTTTGATCTCTATCTGATTTATTGCCGGATGATATCTAAGCAGTCTCTTCTCATATTGCGGCCAAAGATCAATCATTCCCTGCTTTAAGTCATCAGGAATGTCTAATCGGGAGATCTCCTGCAGCCAATCAACCAGGGGAAGGGTTGTGAGCGTGCCTCTCATCTGCCTTCCAGCACCGATGAACTTTTTCTCGATCAGATGAGCCTCTGGCGAGCAAAACTTCTTACTAATAGGATATTTGGTGATGCCAAGAGCCCCCGCACGAAGGACAAGATCAATCTCATCGAGGAAATCTGCATGAGTGCCTGCGATGATCTGAATATCTGGGAAGGATATGCGGATATTTGCGATCCACCAAAGAAATTCTTCCGTCGATGGCCCTTTTGCGTAAGGAGTTCCAGGGATGGGATGAAGGCGATAGATGGTGATACGATCAAGCTGATGTTTTTCGATGAATTGTCCAAGATAAGAAAAGTCTTCTCGCTTTTCCCCAAGGCCGATGATGATCGCAATGCTCTTCTTTAACCCTTCAGCTTGACTGAGCATCTTTTCATAAGGAGCAATTGGCTTGCTTGGGCAGACCTTCTCATGCAGGATCGGCTCGAGGGTCTCTAGCGATGCACAGATGCCCTTGATGTATGGCCTGAAGGCATTGATTTGTGCTTTTGAAAGTGGGCCTAGGTTGAGCCATATCTTCTCCCCATACACCCTGGAGACAAGATCAGCAATATTCACTAATTCATCAAAAGGGAAAATGCCAAACCCACCCGTCAGGAACTCTATGCGCCAGCCCATCTGCTTTGCAACCATTGCTTCTATGAGGACAGAAGGGATGCTTCTTCTTGCATGTGAAGCATGCTGGATCCTTGATTTCTGCGTTGAACGATAGCAAAAGTCGCAGTCAGCAATGGTGCAATACCAGGACAAGAAGATACACCTGCCCCACCACCCTATTGGAGGGTGATGCTGGTTATGAATAAGTTCTGCACGATGAATGAGTTCCAAAATCTCTTTGTTCATGAAGAAAAAAATACGAAATAGCTTTTAAAGATATGGTTAAAATGGATAAAAGTAGTGAATCTTGCTCCATCTTGTGAGCTACTATACGAAAATTTTCGGAAAAGGATAAGAAGGATTGATCAATATCTCCTTGAGATAATTAGTAGAGGATCACAAAAATGCTAAAATTAAAGGGTTACTACAGCGTTAATTAGCAAATCTCAAGAAGTGGCAAGAACAATCGTCGAAGAAGCTATTTTTTTGGGAGTAAACTACGATAACTTAAAAAAGAAAAACATTAATAAATGAAGTAATTTATTCAATAGTGTTGGGGTTATATGGCAAAACAAAAAATTGAACAGATTAATTACGCTACTGTAGCTAAACCCCATACACCCATGTATCTTATGCATAAGTATTGGGCCAGAAAGCCCCATAATGTTGTTTCTGAATATATTGAAAATTATACTAAGGGGGGAGATATTGTTTTAGACCCTTTTTGCGGCTCTGGTCCCACACCGATAGAAGCCATTAAACTAGGAAGAAAGGGTATTGGGGTCGATTTAAATCCAATCTCTACTTTTGTTACAAGGATGACTGCAGTTCCTATTGATATAAACCAAATAAAAAATGCATTTGAGGAAATTAAAGCAAACTGTAAAAATGAGATTAATGACTTATACAAGACTAAATGTAAGAAGTGCGGAAAAGATGCTTCTATAATATGTACTCACTGGGATAACTCTACTCCCACTAAAATTTATTATTATTGTTTTAGTTGTAATAAGAAATTAGATAAAAAGCCAGATGATGAAGATTTAAAACTAGTTAAGAAAGTTGAAAAGATGGGAGTACCTTATTGGTATCCAACCCAAAGATTAGCGTACAATGGAGAAGACTTTAAAGAAGGAACACATGACCCAAATATTGATTCAGTAGATAAGCTATTTACAAAAAGAAATCTTGTATCCCTTACAATAATTTTTAACGCTATTTCCAAGGTTAAAGAAGAAAAAATTAAGCAGATATTCCTATTCGCTTTTACTTCTATGTCTCATTTAGCAAGTAAAATGACACCAGTGAGACCAACAAGACCAATGAGTTCTTTTTGGGCTATGCACCGTTATTGGATACCACCGATTTTTATGGAGTCTAATGTTTGGCATTTGTTTGATAGTGCTGTTTATGGAACACAGGGAATTGTTGAAGGCAAAACAGATTCAAACAACCAAATCAAATACTACAAAGAAGCAAAAAAATTTGAAGATTTAAATGATGGAGCAAACATATTCCTAAAAACTCACCATGCTTTAGAATTAACTCAAATAATCCCAAAAGATTCGGTTGATTACGTTTTTACTGATCCGCCCTATGGTGGCGCAGTTCAATATTTCGAATTAAGCACTTTGTGGGCGTCTTGGTTAAAGTTAGATTTAAACTATAAGGATGAGGTAACAATTAACAAACAGCAAACTAAGGATTTTGATTATTACCATAAAATGCTTACTGCTGCATTTAAGCAGGTCTATGATGTGCTAAAACGAGGAAAATATATGACAGTAACATTCCACAGCACAGATATTAAAGTATGGACATCTATTATTAAAGCGGTAGTTTTAGCTGGATTTGATTTAGAAAAGATAGTTTATCAACCACCAGCTAGACCTTCTGCAAAAGGATTATTACAACCTTATGGTTCTGCTGTAGGAGATTATTATATAAGATTCAAAAAGCCAGAAGCTGACAGAAAATTAACTGAAGGACAGGTTAGTGAAGAAAGATACGAAAGGGTAGTAGTTGAAGCCGCAAAAAGGATTTTAGCTGAGAGAGGAGAGCCAACCATTTACCAGTTTATACTTAATGGGATTATTGTTGAGCTAAAACGAGAAGGGGCATTGTTGAGTGGAAAAAAGAATCCAGATGAAGTGATGAAAGAACACCTTAAAGATGAGTTTACTCTTATAAATGTCAAAGATGAAAAAGGAAAATCTGTTGGGAAAAAATGGTGGCTAAAAAATGTTAAATCAATTTCTCATTTGGAATCTGTTCCTCTTGCTGAACGCGTGGAAACTGCAGTTGTTGATGTCTTACATAATAAAGTGAAGGTTTCCTTTGATAATATCCTCCAAGAGATATTTATTAAATTCCCAAATGCCTTAACGCCAGATACTCAGGATGTAAGGGAAATATTAAAAGAATATGCAGATACCACTCCCGATGGAAAATGGGTTTTGAAACCCATCGTGAAGATTAGGGAAAGTGAGCATAGCAAAATGATCTACCTCTTAGGAGTCTTAGGACAAAAAGCAGGATTTGATGTCTGGATTGGCATTAGGGAACAGGGAGAAATGTATAATAAAGTAAAATTATCTTCATTAATAAATAATAAGCGCCTCAACTTTAGGTTTATTCCCGTAACCAATTTAGATAGAGTTAAGCAGATTGATGTGATCTGGCTTGATGAAGGTAGAATACAATACGAATTTGAAGTTGAAAATACAACGGCGATTACAGACGCTATTGTCAGAGGGTCTAATATCCCCCATAATAACATAAAAAGAGTTATTGTAATACCTAAAGAGAGGGAAAAATTACTTTATAGAAAACTAGAGGAGCCTATATTAAAAGAAAGCCTTGTGATGGATAATTGGAATTTTGTTTTTTATAACGACTTAGAAAAATTCTATAATAACAATAATTGTAAAAAAGAAATTTCAACTGAAATTTTTGATAAAATATTTAGAATGCCTAAGAATGATGCAGAACATACACAGAATTCATTAAATATATACTTATAATTATCCAATACAATTAAATCATAGAAATGTTTCTTTCCCTTTTATGGATCCTTTTGTTATGAAGCGGCTGAGTATGGTCGAGGATCAGCTGCAAAAAAGCGGGATAGAAGATAAGCGGGTACTAGAGGCCATGCGGGAAGTTCCCCGGCACCTTTTTGTCCCTGAAGATATGAGAAAACATGCGTATGAGCCAACACCCCTGCCGGTGGGGGATAAACAAACCATCAGCCAGCCATACATTGTAGGACTCATGAGCGAGGCACTGGCTATTAAACCTGAAGATACTATCCTAGAGATAGGCACCGGCTCAGGATACCAGGCAGCAATAATTTCCCTTCTTGCAAAGACTGTGCATACAATTGAGAGGCATCAAAGCCTTTACACCAAAGCGAAAAAAATATTAAAGGGGTACAAGAATGTCATCCTTCATCATAGTGATGGTTCACTTGGATTACCCTCCCACGCTCCTTTTGATGGGATTATTGTCACAGCAGCTGCAACTCATTTTCCAAGAGCGCTAGGCGAACAATTAAAGGAAAGTGGTAGAATATGCATTCCAATCGGAGGGGCGAGCTGGCAGGAATTGTTTCTTTTTAGGAAATTTGGAAGGGAACTAAAAGAATACCGATTAGGGAGCGTCTTATTTGTTCCCTTGATTGGAGATTACCAGCGGTTTTGACCAACGGGCGTTTCCTTTGTTGGTTCTGTCTGCCCGATGAGAGCATCAAAACGATCCTCTTCAAGCGTGATGATAGGCGAACAATAGAGGCGGGAATTCATCTTGTATTCTATCCTCAGAACATCATCAGGAATGCCAAAAAGGGAGATGCAGATGTCATTGTAGTCCTTATCACTCAACCGAACAAATGAGGAATCAGTCGAGAAATCCTCCCCTTCCGGCAGGCCCTGATATTCTGTAAAGACATCCCGCTGAGGGGATTTCAAGACGATGTTAAAGGAGAGGTGCTCGTATTCAGGATTCCTTATTGTTGCAGTGAGAAAATAGCTAAACACCGGTTTTGGAATATCAGTTCCCTGATACGTGCATTGGTTATTGGCGCATCCATAACTGTCAAACGGGCAGTCAAATGTTGCATCGCAGGAGACGAATTCCTCTTTCTTTACCCCTTCTATATGAAAGAGAAGCTTTTCTGGCTGCTTATGCAATGATGATTGGCTGGAATACGTGCCCATGCTGCGCCAATACAAGCTCTCCTCTGGAACAAACTTGAAGGTGATATCAAAAGGGGTCTCTTTACATGCCCCAACTTCAGGAAATTGCAGGATCTCGTCATACGTAAAGCCCAGCCAGGAACGCTGGTTATTGACGAGCATGTTGAGGCAATAATCAACCTTCGCATTGCCGGTATCAAATAAGTCAATCCCTGCTGCAAGAGGAAAAAGAACAAGTACAATAATGATCAGGGTGAAACGTTTCATCATCCATTTATGCCAGCATCTGTTGTTGTGCAGGCTCCGCAATCTGCACCGCCGCAATCAACACCAGTCTCGTCAAGGTCCCTCTCGGCGTTCAGGCAATGGTCAAATGCTGTTGCATCAGCGTTCAATGCCTGGTCATCTACCTTGTTGACAAGCTCTTTTAATGCATTGCAGTAATCCATCTCGAAATGTGTCTCGATGTTGTAATACTTCAGCTCAAAGACAAGCTTCATGACATCCATCGCTTTCCTGATCCTGCAGCCTGCATCCTGAGAGCCAGGCCTGCAGGGGGTCAGTCCCACCATCATCTGCATTGCAAACATCTGAGTTGCCATTCCCTGGTTTCCCGCACCATTCATCATCATCATGTTGTTTGGGAAAGGTCCTCCCATCATCGCCGGCATCATAGCCCCTATCGTGCCGTACATGTTAAAGCCGCCATTCATGCCCTGATTGTATTGATTCATCGTCGCATGGCCGGTGATTTGGGTGACAAGATTGTTGTATGCAACAGCGCATTGCTGCTGTTGCTGCATCTCAATGCAAAAGAGGAATCTTGGATAACAGCCTGAAGCCATTTCCATCAGGCAACTCATCAGCGGATCATCAGAGCCGCCCCCCATCATTGACATGGCAGAAGCACCCCATGCAGCAGTGTCTGCAAACTGGCCTGCCTGGCCAAACTGCCCGCCAAACGTGCCCATAGATGTAGAGGGCATACCTGAACCAGATTGTGCGAAGGAAAAAGGTGTGAGAATGAGTAGGAAGATTATACAGAGTCCGGGGAAGAGAGTTTTTTTCATGATTATTACCTACTTGAACTGATAATATCCTATTTATTTTTTTTATCGACACCAGGATCAGGTAATGCATGGGGTTTGGGAGGACCTGCCCAAGACGGCGCGCTATAACAAGCACAAACATACCCGCCTTTATCCTTGCAGTTCTCCGTGGGAATTGGGTTAGTATTAACACCGTTCGCACAATTGCAAGGTGCATCCTTATTAATTACACACTTATCATATGTTCCTTCCTTGAGCACACTCTCACACATGACAAATGCGCATAATTGATAGATGCCTTCAGTCAGATACATCCTTCTTGCTGTCTGTTCTGTCATGACAGAACCAGCGCTCACTGCCTGGGCAAAGTTGGGGGCAAGTTCTGCTGTTCTCTGCTCTGTCTCAGCAGATGCTTCCTGTATCAAGAATGCAATCTTTGACATCGTGCACATCGTCCTTGCCATAGAGATCATCTTATTCATTGATTTCACATTGCCGGCAATCCCATCCATCCGGCCAATCGTCCTTCTTGCCTCATCCAATGCTGTAGAGTTCAATTCTTTCACGAGATTGCGATACAAGGTAATATTGAATGCTATGTCCTCCTTTTCTGGCGCTGGGGCATTCAATCCCTGCCGGTAATGGATCATGAATGAGCAATTCGCGGTGATGTTGCTCACAAAAACATCATCTTCTCCAAGGCTTTCATTCGTGATATTCCTTCCAGCCTCCCTGATCCCGCCCTGAGGGATGGTAAAACGGATGGCATAGGTATTATCAGACACCTTATGGAGTTTTATGTCTTCTAAAGTGATCCCGGGCATCTGGCATGCCACCCCCCGAAGAAGCAATGAAGATGCACTCCCGCCCGTCACCTTCAATAATACCATCACCTTTTGTTCGTTGTTCTGTGAAGACTCAAAATTGATGACATTCGGGATGACACTCATCACCTGGGCACGCCAGGCATTCTCTGTGTCATTCGTCTCTGCCAGGACATCAATCTTGAGGTGATGCTCATACATATTCCCGACAGCATCGACTAAACGGATCATAATATCCTTATCATTTCCTGCGGAGGCATCAACAGGGATATCCCTGTCACAAGAGTAAAGGTCATCTTCAACAGCAGAGCAGTTATAAGAAACCAGGTTTTGAAGTTCAGGGCTCATGGACAATTGATTGAAGGAGCCAGCAGCATTTACTCCTGACTGGTCAGCTGCCAGAACCTTGATGTGCAGGTCTTTTCCCTTAATGGCATAAAAGGAAGTGTTATCACTCTGCTCTGGAAGCCCGGGAACCTGGAGAAGGGCGCCTCCCTCTGCTACTCCGGGCGATGAGCCATCAACAATGACAAAATCAGAATAACCATCCCCCCGAACAGCGGGCATTCCCACATCATCCTGTATTGTTCCGGGAGTCAGATGCCCTGAGAGGGGCTGGGCGTTTGTTATATTATAATAGCATCGCCAATTGCCTTCGTTTGTGCAGTTGAATCTGGCAGTGGAAGGTCCGCCAATAGCGGACAAGGAAACAAATACCTGGCTGTTATTAAAACCAACACCAGTGTCAATGAGGTCAACGACAAGGGTATCATTATTGGCATTGACAAACCTTCTGCCATTAAAGAGGTGATCAGTGCCGATATAATTTATGATTGGGCTTTCAGTGTCAAACAGGAGAGATAATTGGTCAGTGATAGTCTGGTTATTCCCATTCGCATCGCTGATATGGAACGTGATCGGATAGTCCCCAGATGCATTGACATTGACTGCGACATAGTCCCAGCGGCATTCCCAAATATCCTCTACACCGCTCAGCGCATCAAAATCATGATGGATGCATTCTTGGGGGATGATCAATTCTCTTCGGTCTGGATCAATGGCTGATAAGTCTGCACGGACATTCTGGCGAAGAATGAGCGCATCAGTAAAATTCATCTTCATCACCAGACCAGTCACCCGGCCGGAGAATGCAGAAAGCCTTCTTCCGGCAGTGTCATACAACCCGGCCGTTCCAGCAAGCGCAGGAGGTATGGTGTCAACAAGGACCCTCACGCATTCCTTATCGCCTTCGTTTCCAACCCTGTCCACACCAGCAACACACCAGCTCACATTGCCGTCGAGCGAAGGCATGGGAAGTGACAAGACAGAAGAAAAAGTACAGCCAGATTGGCCAGAAATATTTATTGAGTCATATAATTGATCGTTTTGGTAGAGGTTCAGGGAAGAAAAACCGGAGCAAATACCAGTGCACCGGGAGGTGCCACAAGCCTGTTCTTCCATGCCAAGAGCAACGGAAACATTCATACCGGGGCCAACAGCAGTCCTTGCGGGAGCAAGGGAAGTTACTCTTGGACCGAGCGCATCAATGGCAATACTTCCAGAATCATACATTCCAAGGGAATTGCCGGCATCATCATTCAATCGGACTGTCAGAGCATACCTGTCAGGAACCGCATCTGGCGTTATTGCCTCATCATAGGAGCATTGGTAACAGCCCGCGCCAACCTCACTGCAAGACATGGGAACAGAAGAAGAACCAGAAAAGAGCAAGAGGACACGCCCGTTGATATCAGCGCCGTTTTCCACGGAAGCGCCGATAGTTACGGAGATATGCATGGTGTCATCATGGCCGGCATAGCCAGAAATGCCATCAGATCCTGAAACAGAAAATGAGGAAAACATGCCAGGACAAACAGGGCTTGCCAATTGCAGAAGGGCTAGCTGATCGCTCGCAGATGCCGGCCTTGCGCTTGCAGTGATGATCCTGCCAAATGAGCCTCCTGCATCAATAGGTGTTGAGAGAGAAGATTGAAGAGAGTCTTGTAAGGAATCATTAGACTGCCAGGCAAACCCTGCGGGCATCAAGGAGAGAGAGATGATGATGAGTAATGCACCAATACCAGCACACCTTTTTTTCTTCATGTTTATCATTTTTGACTTTAGTATTATATAAAACTTATCACTTTTTACTGAATCTCTGGATTTACTGAATCTCTGGAGCAAAAAGACCCTGATTTGCCTGGATCATTGATGGAAGGTGGTCCTCATCCATCGCGGCCAGGTCATCAATTGTTTTATCCCCTGCGGATGCAAGGTCATAATATAATCCATACACTATAATCTCAGATTTGTCATAGAGTTCGTCACGGTCAATCGTGAATCTGGCAGTGACAGGAAGAGGGGGGATAAAGGTGTCGATTGCAGGGATTGTGACATCAGGCGCAAATAACCCTCCATGAATCGTCTTTTCAGGGATGTGGACAGTCTCGTTTGGCACGAATGTCACTTCGACATCATACGTTCCCGGGAATAATAAAGTAGTGCTGTCCAGAGCACCATTCTCCAAAGCAACAGGAGGGATCACCATATCCTTGAAGTAATCACCTTCTTCTATTGGGATGCGGGAAAAACTAATCCGGGCATATTGACCATCCTGCAATGCGAGAGCGTCATCAACAATGCTCCAAGCATTCCCAGATTTCCTTAAAGGCCGTATGTGAAGGGAGACATTCAGCTCTTTTTGGGGCTCTAAGGCGATGAGCTGCGAACTGCCAGCAGATGGCCAGGGCCTCCCTGGCAAGGTTGTTACTGCCTGATGCGCCTCAATATCATACCCTTGCTTCTTGATCTCAATAATGCCTTTTGCGAGGATTGGGAAGGGTGAAGTGAAAGCGCCCCCGCTGTTTGTTTTCCCCATATAACATTGGCTTAGCCCATCACCAAAATATATCTCAGCACCCCCCACGGGCCTGCCTGACGTATAATCCTTTGCTATCAATGACACATTTCCAGAAGTTCTCATTTCCGGCTCACAGAGAAGGGTTCTTGGTGCTGGCGGAGGCTGAGCATAATTGATTGTTGGGAAATTGGTCGTGAGCGGGCGGTTGACGCGGATATTGCCTTCTACTGCGATAAAAAAGTCATATCCTTTCCCATTCAGTGCTGATGGATCCCTAATGGTAATGATGACCGGGTAGCTGATCTCATACGAAAAACTGGTAAAATACAGCGTTGAAGTCATACCGGTTGTTTGCTGCCAAATATTGAAAGGAACCGTATTGCTCCTGCAAATCCCCCCATCACAGTCCAGATCAAAATATATGTATGCAGGGTTATAGAGGAAGTCTACCTCTAGATTTTGGGTATAAGGATCAGATGCGTTAAGGTTGTAGACCATGGATGAATAATAAAGTCCCCTATTGATCAACTGCTCTGGAGGCTCTGCCGTAATCTTTGTTCCTACCACCTTGAGCATGGGAAGGTAACTTGCAAGAATATTTTTCACGTTTGCCTCCACTTCCATCTTGTCCCACACAGGCTGGGGCTCAAACCCAAGAGTCATTTGAGACCGAAAGCCACGAGGGGGAAGAGCCTGCTCATCCTTTGATGAAGAAAACATGTCAATCAATGAAAGGGTAAATATCTCCATATAGCTTGTCTTTGCCTCAAGAGCGGTGAGTTTTGAAGCAGCCTCATAAATTGCCTTAAGATGAATCGGTTGGATGATGTAATACTCTTCAGTATGATATGTATTCGCGTCCTTTTGTGCATCTAGGGGATAGCGAAGAAGAAAACGGACATCATCTTCTGTTACTGAGGCGGTAACTGAGGCATTGCCCTGGGGCGTGACATCAATCTGGTAGAGCTCTTTTATAGGACGAAATCCATCCAAGCATTCAGGCATTTTCTCTCCGATATATTTTTCCATCTGCGCTTCCATGCTATAATTGAGGCCTGTTGCATCCTCTGCTTTTGTCAATGGCGGAGGATAGCCGGAAAAGGTGACAGGAGGATCAATCCTGTTTGGAGTGGCAACAAACAGCCAATAGGGAATACCCCGATCATCTGAAAGAGGATAGACTGCTGATTCAGTCGCATCAGCTGGATTGATCATGAGAGAAGGCCAAGCGGTGATATTGATGACACCACCCCACCGGATGACATCCAATGCTTCCTCGGATGTTTGGATCAGGCATTGCTCGACATATTCCTGGACAGGAAGGATGTCCTTGTCTACTTTGAGGTTTCGAATGATCGCGGTTTCCCCCACCTGCTCACCTTGGATATATGAACGGAGATAGAAAAACAAGGCAGAGGCAAACAGGATGATGATTGCGATAATGATAAACATTGTGACCTGCCCTTTCTTTGATTCCGGACACCCAAGAAGAAAGAGCGCCAGCATGCCAATTAGGAGTACCCATATAGCAGGATAAGAATCTTGGTGGATTGGGAGGGGTGTGGAAGGGACTACCTTTCCAAACCCCTGCATGGAGAATGATGATAGTGGAGAGAACGTGGAGGACGAAGAAGAAAATGATGCATCACCCATAACCCCAAGAGGCAATGCCAAGAGATTAAGAACCACCCATATCACAGGAATATTTCTCACATGCCAAACCTCTTTTTTTGTTATCATCCCCCTTTAAGCTATTTAAACGTTTTGAAAGGAGAATAAAAAAAAGATGACAGAAGGCTCATAACCGCTTCTTGACATCCTTGATAAGGTCCTTGGCTTCATCCTTCAGGCCAATACCCAGCCCGACACCAATGGCCAGGGCAATTGCCAGGCAGAATGCGCCAATAATAAGGAGTATTACCTGCTGGGCAAAGCTGACATCGACGTTTATCTGGTCTAAGGCAATGAGCGCAAAAAAGAGCACCGTAATGAATTTTACTGCATCAGCAGCCAGCTTCATCCCCTTCTTCTTCAAAAAAAGGATCTTGTTCGCAAACAATTCTGCAACGATAAAGCCAAAGAGCATGATAATAATGGCAACAGCAAGGCCGGGGAGCCATCTGGCGAAGTCAGCGAATAATTTTCCAAGTTCTACGCTGCTCACGCGCTCTGCTGCTGGGATGAGGAAGAGGAAGAAAATGTACCATTTTGTCAAGGTGCTCAGGACCACAGATATCTGGTTTTTTCCGAGAGCCTCGTCGAGCTTATGAGCCTTCATCCATTTATCCACTTTCAGCTTGTCTAGCAGCTTATGGAGTATCCAAGCGAAACCTAAAGCTATGAAATAGCCAATGATCAGAATGATTGCCGCGGCAATGAGCCCTGGCAGAATATCAATAACACCTTTGAGAATAGCCCCGAACACATCAAAAATCCCTTTGCTAGTATAATACAATTCATTTGCCATGATACCACCCCTTTTCGTTAATCTCGATATTTATCATTTATAAATGTTGTGGAAAAGAAAGGGGTGTGTTGAAGATATTACCATTGCCTGTGTGCAAACGCCCATCTCTGACACGTTAAAGGTTGGAAGGGGGTCGTCCCGTATGGGGAACCCAACCATTCTGATAAAGAACGAGAAGCGTTTGCCTGGCAATGGCGAACGAAAGCGAGATTTAAAGCGAGATTTTCAACACGCCGGGAAAAGAAGGGGATTTTTCTCATACCTTACTTTGATACGTAACCTTCAGTATTATACATCCATACATCCGAAAACAACAATACTGACTGCAGACGGTCAAAGCTTCGCTTTGCCCTACGTGACACCCCGCAGGGGGCATCCCCCGTCACGTCTGCGTCACTGTTGTTTTCTCCCATCTCATCCCCTTTTACTTATCAAAGTGCTCTTTTCCCCCGCCACTGAGAGGAACGTTCTCACCAGCGGTTATGATACACACTAGTCTCTGTTCTTATGTCACTATATAGTGACTAAATTATAGAAAAGCTTAAATACTAGTTATACTACTCATTAGTTACAAAAAGATTTGAGGAGAATTCCAAAGAGAATTCTACTCCACAACCCCAAACCCCCTCCACGGAAGGCTCCTCAATTCCTTTGTACCGTCCCTTTGTACTATCAGGCAATTGATTGACACAAAAAGGTCATTGAGTGGCATAAAAATTATTTTTTCATTGGATAACCACCCAGGAAATCACCTATCACCCCCACGCTTACCTTGCACCCAGGAGTTTTCAATGGCTTTTTAGCTCCTTGGTGCATGGCCTATTTAAGAATTGAGATAATCTCTAAGAATCAAGATAACATGAGATTACCCAAACTTCATCCCTTTTGCGCCGCCTTTTTGCATCTTCTTCATCATCTTCTCCATCGCTTTGGGATTATCAGCTCCCATGCCCTTAAACATTTTCACCATCTTTTTGCTCTGGCGGTATTGCTTGGTGAGCTCCCGGATTGTTGCAACCGGCACGCCAGAACCCTTTGAAATCCTCTCCAACCGCGAAGGATCGATGAGTTCTGGGTCTTCTAATTCTTCCTGCGTCATCGAATCCATCGCAGTCTTCCATTTCTGGAGCTTTTCCTCCTGAACATCAAGCATCTCCTTTGGCAATTTAAGCTGAGAAAAGCCAGGGATCATATCGACGATCTTTGAGAGCGATCCCATCTTCTTTACCGCAGTCATTTGTTCATACAAATCAAGAAGATTGAATTCTCCTTTGAGGAATTTCTTGCCAAGGTCATCTGCATCCTCTTCCTTCATGACCTCTTTTGCCTTTTCAAGGAGTGCTTCTAGGTCACCCATACCAAGCAGTCTTGAAACAAAATTTTTCGGCCGAAACACTTCAAGATCATCAACTTTCTCCCCAACACCAATGAATTTGATTGGCGCTTTTGTCACAGCACAAGCAGAGAGAGCACCGCCTGCCTTTGCCGTGCCATCCATCTTTGTTGCGATAACACCAGTGATGTTGCAGCTCTCATGGAACGCTTCTGCCTGCTGCTTTGCCGCCTGGCCGATATCTGCAGAGATAACAAGAAGACGCTCATCCGGTTTTATCTTAATGCTCACCAGCTGGATCTCCTTGATCAGATCATCGCTCAGGGCGTCCCTCCCAGCCGTATCATAGATGATGACATCGAACTTCTCTATCTTCTCCTCAAATTCCTTTAGTATCTTGATCGGGTCTTTCTCTTTGAGATTTGTGAAGACAGGAACGGCAATTTGTTTGCCTATTTGGATGATCTGCTCTTTTGCTGCCGGGCGGTGCACATCCAGGCCGACGAGGCATACTTTCATCCCTCTCTTCGTGTAGAACTTTGCCAGCTTTCCAGCAGTCGTTGTCTTTCCAGAACCAAACAAGCCAACGAGGAGAACTTTGAAAGGCTTCTTCTCAATCTCGATCTTCTCCCCTTCGCCGCCGAGGAATCTTACCAACTCCTCATAGACGATATTGATGAGCTGCTCTTTCTTTGTCAGTCCAGAGGGGAGCTTCTCATCCATCGCCCGTTTCTTGATGCCGCTTGTGAGATCAAAGACCAGCTTGACATTGACATCAGCCTGAAGAAGAGCTCTTTGGATGTCCTTGATTAGCTCATTGATGAGCTTGTCATCGATGAAGAACGCATTCGCTATTTTTGACAAGGTATCCTTCAATGATGAGCTGAGCTTATCTAGTACCATAATGACGATAAATAACTAGAGATTTATAAAGGTAATGACTCTCCATC
>DUKZ01000017.1 GCA_013329045.1 Candidatus Woesearchaeota archaeon | reverse complement strand
AACGAGAAAATTGGATTTAACATCTATTATACAAACTATTAATTTTTTGGGTTTTTTGAGGGGGTAAGGAGTTGTTTTTTTGGTTCCATTAAATGTTATGGACTCGCATTAAATTCAAAGGTTCTGCATAAAAATCAGAATCAATGAATTTCTTTCAACTGGACACTGGACAACCCTGAGTGAGATATATTAAGGAGAATAACCCACTATGTTGTATGGATATTGATGCTGCTGTGGAACAACATGCCCGGCTGAGAGGTATGTCATTAAAAACGGTAAAGACATATCTTCATTGCATCCATGCGTTCAAGAAACAGTGCAACAAACAGCTTCATGAGATAACTAAGCAAGATGTCATAGAATACCTTGATGAACTCTGCAAGAAGGAAAAAGCAGGTAGTACTGTTAATGTGCATCTGCAGTCAATCAAGTTCTTTTTTGGCGTGGTGCTGAAGAAAAGACTGCTTCTCAGCTTGAGAGGCATCAAAAAACCAAAAAAGCTTCCTGTGGTCTTATCAAAAGAAGAGGTGCACTCTCTTATCAATACAATAGAAAACCCAAAGCATCGCCTCATTGTTGAACTGTTATACGGCTCCGGGCTGAGGGTTGGGGAAGTTATAAGGCTGAGACCAAGGGATATCGATCTCGACCAGATGCGGGGCTGGGTGAGGTGCGGGAAAGGAAAGAAAGATAGAATGTTTGTTATCCCTGAGTCAATTAAAGAGAAAATTCACCTTCACATGAAGGGAAAATGGCTCTTTTCGGGAAACAACAATCATCATCTAAGCATTATGAGTGTTCAGCTCATAGTAAAAGAGGCAGCAAAAAAGGCTGGCTTATACAAAAATGTCCATCCCCACACTCTCAGGCACTCTTTTGCCACCCATCTCATCGATGCCGGCTACCCTCTTGTTGTCATCCAGACAATGCTTGGCCATGCAAACATGAGCACCACATTGACATACATCAAAACATCATCACGGCTTCACTGCATCAAAAGCCCCCTGGACGAGCTCAACAATATCCCAACCCTCAGCCCTTAGCATATTACCGCGCGCCGTCTAATGCAGTTCAAAGTGATGTAAGATCAGATTGCAGTTTTCTTTTCAAAACAATAAATTTATATACACACACATAATATACTTGTTTATTGGAGGTTAAGAACATGGTAACCATGACCTTAGCGGTTCCATCTGAGTTAAAGAGTAAGATGGACACATTTCCTGAGATGAATTGGTCAGAAATAGCAAGGCAGGCATTTATGCAGCGTGTTAAAGATCTTGAATTCTTGAGAAGATTTAAGGAGGATAGCACATTGACAGAAGCAGATGCACTACGACTTGGAGCAGAGCTCAACAAAAACCTTGCGAAACGATACAAGAGAAAGGCGTAAACATGGATCTTGTCATAGATGCAAACATACTCTTTGCTGCTTTGGTTAAAGAGAGCAGTACGTCCGACATATTCTTCAAGCATACGCTTTATGCCCCAGAGTTCATTCTTGAGGAATTCAAAAAATATAAAGATTACTTGAAAGGAAAAACCAAAAGAAGCGAGCCTGGCTTTATTGATTTTTTCGACATCTTTGAACGCACTGTCATCTTCATCCCTATTGAGGAGATTACTCCATTTCTTGAGAAATCAGAGGGAATCTCCCCAGATCCAAAAGATGTCCCTTACCTCGCTTTAGCTTTAAAATTGAGATGCGCGCTCTGGAGCAATGACAAGAAGCTGAAAAAGCAAGAGGTTATAGCTGTTTATTCTACTGAAGAACTAATGGATATATAGGAAAACTGCCCTCTTCTTTTTTTAGGACTTCAAAGCCATTGATTTTAACATCGGAATTTAACAAATCAAGACTGCACTGCATCAAAAGCCCCCTGGACGAGCTCAATAATATCCCCCACAGAGAAGCCGATCAACTCAAGGTCATGCTCGCTCACAGCAGTATCTAGCCTTTGCTGCATTGTTCTCATCCCACCAAGCAATGCATCTTCCAGATGAGACAATCCTTCTTCTGGATGCAAGAAAAAATCCCCGGTAATTTTCGCTGAAGTGATTACAGCACCGTTGCAGTAGAACTCCACCCGGAGCAATTTCCCTCCTGGAACTTTTTTTCCCGCTCTCATCAGAACTCTGTCAGTTTCTTGCCCATGTTTCTATAAGAGATGAGCGAGGTTGTCCCATCAGCCCCGCCGGTGACCTTTTTTGCAACAAGGAATCCTTTTGTTTCCAATCGTTTTATCCGTCGCTGGAATGTCTTGTACACTGGATTGCCGCCAGCACCGGTATACTTCTTGAAGAGATCGCCAATCCTCATCTCCTGCGAACTCTGTGCGAGTTCTAGAATCTTCTTCTCCTCCTCATTATCAAGGTCATCCGATGATTTAACTGAGACAAGGTTGAGTTTTTGCATCGCCGTATCAACATGTTCTGGCATCACTTTCCGAGATCCTTTGTCTTCAGCAGCATTGCCTGCTTCTCGAAGGAGCACCAATCCTGTCCTGATATCCTGCACCGCTGCTGTCTTATCAGCAACTTTCCTGAACGCTTCGTCATCCCAGCACCCAGAGACGAATGCATACTCTAATCTTTGGCGGAGGATGCCTTCTGTCTCTTTTGAAGTATATGGGGGAAAGTCGATGACTTCAGGAGCGAGTCGTGACTGTATGCGATCATCGAGTTCTGTTAGCCATTCCTTGTGATTTGTGATCAGGATAATGGTCTTTTTGTAGATCTCTTCAATGAGGGTATAAATAACATCCTGCTCGTCGACCTTGTCGATCTCGTCTAGGATGATGACTGCTCCTTGTTTATTGATCAGTCTTTTGACCACTTCAAAGAGCTCCTCTGTCTTCTTGTTGTGTGTCAGGCGGTAATTTAATGCTTCGCAAAGGCCCATGACGATCTTAAAAGTGGTGTTCTTCTGCCAACAATTCAGGTACACGGGAACAATCTCATCAGTTTGTTCATCTAGCTCCTTGAGGATGTGCTTGACTGCAAGCGTCTTCCCGATGCCTGGCTGGCCAACAAGAACAACATTCCTCCCGGTCCTGCCGGCAAATAATGGCTTGATGCAGTTTGCTATGGCGAATTGCTGATTTTCCCGATATTTGAGCAGTTTTGGCTGGAACTCAAAATCCAGGGCGTCAGGATTGGTGAAGAGTGATTCATCACCTTTGAGCATATTTGAAAACAAAGTCCCCATAGCCTCATCAAAGAATGGAGAATATAAAAAAGTTTGCTTAGAACAGGTTCTGTCCTGAATTGTGGTGAGCATCTTTTCCGAGGTTCACCAGGAAAATAACTCGATTTGTGGGAAGGGTGGACCTTACGGGAGGGACCCACAAAGAGAAATACAAAGAGAGAACCGAGGTCGATGCTCACCTGCGAAGCGAAATTCAGGACAAAAATTAAAACATCTCTTCTTCGTCTATTTCTGGAGGCTCGTCCATCTCCAGCCCCTCTTCTGGGGAATCCTCTGGAGTACTCGCTGGAGGCTTGGGTGCAGGTTTTGCAGCAGGTGGAGCAGCCTTTGCAGCTGGCGATGATGTTCCAGCATCATTATTGCCATTCTTGCTCACCGTTTCCATCTGTCCGAACCTTCCGGTAGAAAGCTGCAGTTCTCCTTGCCATTCTGAGACCCAGCCGTTTGTGATCTTAACCTTGTCACCGACATTGACCTTATCGATGTCATCATTCCAAAGAGTAATGGTCACTTCTCCAGTCTCATCTTTCGCTTTTGCGTTGCAAACCCTTCCCGGCTTGCCAAACTTCGAGAATTCCCGCGCATCTGCCTTAGAGACAATGTCGAGGGTGATGTCAACTTTTCCTTGTCGTGGTTGGAGTTCTTTGACGGTTGCCATGGGGAAGGGGGAATCCCTAAAGGTTTAAAAAAGTATTGGAAACAGGTTTTGAGATAAATATTACTACTATTGGATAGTAAATATAGAAAGATTTATGTTTGAGACTTGCTCAACTTGTCGCTACGAACGGCGATTTTTGTTACCAGGAGAACTGGAATTGGGGAACATAGATCTTCCAGTCCTGGCCGCTGTTGATGATGCTCAGGTCAAGGGAGAGGGTTTCGCTTCGGTAATTGATTCCCACAATCATTCCACCTCCCTGCAATGGCCGGGATGCAAAGACAGAGAGATGATCATCGACCTGGACTTTTCCGGAGAGGGTGATTGATGTTCCCGAGATCGAACCAAAAATCTCAGTATTGCCAGATCCTCCGATCTTGTAAGGGTAGCCCATGAAGAGAGACTGAGCAATGTCCAGGGCAGGCCTGAACCTGTCATTGTCACCCATATCACCATCTGGCGGTGGGGTATCCCCCGGCGGTGGTTCGATTGGCGCTGGCTCTATGCACCCAGCTCCAGGAGAGGTGCAGCAGCTGCATTCATAAGATAATGGATCAACGCATGCCTCTGTACAGGAATCACTGATTGGCGTTGGCTCTATTGGTGGAACATCATCCCCACAAGATTCCGGATTGGCCATGCAAGGATCTTCTGATGGCATGCATGAATCAGGGTCAAGGAGGCAAGGATCCTGGAGTTCTTCACATGATGCTGGATCAACTTTGCAGGGGTCTTCTTCCATGGTCTGGCATTGGGAGGGATCCTGCAGGCAAGGGTCGCAGCAATCTCCACAGATATCGCAAGAATCTTCCGAGGCATCACAAATACCATCCCAATTACAGGATTCTATTGGCATGCAAAGGCCAGGGTCCTCAACACAAGGATCATCAATAACATTTCCCGTAATCATCCCAAAATCATTGCTTTTAAAACCAAGGATGCGCTCAGCTGCCTGAAGTGACTCGAGCTCAGAAATTGATGCAGAGAAGAGTGCATCATCCACTGAAGGGTATTTCAATAAAAATTTGCTGATGGTATTGAGGGCATCAATCTTTTTTTGAATCCCTGGGGAAGGAGAACCTAGCTCTTGGAGCATGGCCTGAACATCCGGCCTGGCAAGCGTCGATTGTTTTGTCTTATCTATCTCCCTGATAAGATCAAAACAGGCAGGCAGAGTAGAGAGTGATTCCCTTGAACATCCGGATCCACAATTATTTTCGACCAGGTTTGAACATTCCATCACCGGATCCATCATCTCTGGATACCCTGGAGCCCCATAATACTGTCCAGAAGAGCAGCTGGAGAGGAAGAGGAGAACAAAGGAAATGAAGAGAAATCCACTTGTTGTCAGTCTCATGAACTTGATCTCTGGGATCAGAATATAAAAATGTTACTGATCAGCGGCCGATTACGCAAAAAAAAGAAAAAACCCAAACCTTTAAATACGCCTTCTCCCTGGGTTCAGGAGAAAGAGGTGTTTCGTAATGGTAAAAGAAAACAAGTTCTTACTCTGGTTTGATCAATTGACAATCGATGATGTCCCCCTCGTTGGCGGCAAGAACGCGTCCCTTGGCGAGATGTATCAGAATCTTACAAAGAAAGGGGTCAAGGTGCCAAACGGGTTTGCGATCACGGCATTCGCATACCGGTATATTGTCCAGAAGGCAGGCATCGACCAGGAGATCAAGAACGTTCTTCGGGGATTAGACACAAAGAACATCACCCAGCTGCAGGAGAAAGGAAGAAAAGTAAGAGAATTGATCAGGGCAGCACCTATCCCAAAAGAGATCCATGATGAAATATCCATTGCCTACAAGACGATGTGTAAATTGTATGGCCCAAATACTGATGTTGCTGTGAGAAGCAGCGCCACAGCAGAAGATTTGCCAGATGCGAGCTTTGCCGGCCAGCAGGAGACATACCTCAATATTCGAGGAGAGCATGATCTCATTGAAGCATGCAAGAAATGCTTTGCCTCATTATTCACAAACAGGGCAATAGCATACCGCGTCGATAAAAAGTTTGATCATTTCCAAGTTGCCTTGAGCATTGGTGTCCAGAAGATGGTGAGATCAGACATTGCCTGTTCTGGCGTGATGTTCTCCATTGATACCGAATCAGGATTCCAAGATGTGGTCTTCATCAGCGCCGCATATGGCCTTGGGGAAAATGTTGTCCAGGGAGCGGTCAATCCTGATGAGTACTATGTTCACAAGCCCACACTGAAAAGAGGCTTTCGGCCAATCATCTCCAAATCGATGGGAGAAAAGGCGATCAAGATGATCTATGCACATGATGGGCATAAGGTCACAAAAAACGTTCCCGTGACTGATAAAGACAGGAACAAATACGTCCTCACTGAAAATGAGATGCTGGTTCTTGCAAGGTGGGCAATTATCATTGAAGAACATTATTCAAAGAAAGCGGGCCACTTCAAGCCGATGGATATGGAATGGGCAAAAGATGGCAACAGCGGCCAATTGTTCATTGTCCAGGCAAGGCCAGAGACAGTGCAGAGCCAGAAGAACTGGAACGTGCTCGAGCAATATGAGCTCAAGGAAAAAGGAAAACTCCTTGTCCAGGGGCATTCTGTTGGCAGCAAGATTGGCCAGGGATCCGCTCATATCATTGAGGATGTCAAGAACATTGTCAACTTCAGGAAAGGCGAAGTGCTCATCACTGACATGACAGACCCGGATTGGGAACCAATCATGAAGATTGCTTCTGCCATTGTCACGAACAGGGGCGGGCGGACATGCCATGCGGCAATCATCTCAAGAGAGCTTGGCATCCCTTGTGTTGTTGGCTGCAATGATGCAACAACGAAAGTCAAGTCAGGCAAAAATGTCACCGTCAGCTGTGCAGAAGGGGAGCATGGGAATGTCTATGAGGGGCTGTTAAAGTTTGGCATCAAGAGGATCGACTTAAAGCATCTGACAAAGACAAGGACAAAGGTGATGATGAACATCGGCACCCCTGAGGGGGCATTTGAAGCAAGCTTCATTCCAAACCAGGGTGTTGGCCTGGCAAGGCTCGAGTTTATCATCAACAGCTACATCAAGATCCATCCGAAAGCATTGATCAATTATAAGACGATCAAGGATCCAGAACTCAAGAAGCAAATTGACCAGCTCACTGTCGGGTATACTGACAAGGTGCAGTATTATGTTGATAAAATGGCAGAGGGCGTGGCCCATATTGCGGCTGCCTTCTACCCGAAAGATGTCATTGTTCGGTTCTCTGATTTCAAGACGAATGAATACGCAAATCTCATTGGCGGCCATGCCTATGAACCAAAAGAGGACAATCCGATGATTGGGTGGCGAGGGGCCTCAAGGTATTATTCCGCAAACTTCAAAGATTGCTTTGCGCTTGAGTGCCGCGCGATGAAGAAAGTGAGGGAGTCTTTTGGCTTGACGAATCTGAAATTGATGATTCCCTTCTGCAGGACAATAGAAGAAGGGAAGAATGTCCTGGCTGAAATGAAGAAGTCTGGGCTTGAGAGGGGAAAAAAGGACCTTGAGGTGTATGTGATGTGTGAGATCCCTTCAAACGTCATTTTGGCAGAGGAATTTTCCAAGATATTTGATGGGTTTTCGATCGGCTCAAATGATCTCACCCAACTCACCCTTGGCCTTGACCGCGACTCAGAACTCGTCAGCCATGTGTATGATGAGAGGAATGAGGCAGTAAAGACACTGGTGAGGTCTGTTATTACCACCGCAAAAAGATATAAGAAAAAAATCGGCATTTGCGGCCAGGCGCCATCAGACTATCCAGACTTTGCACAATTCCTCGTGACATGCGGCATCGATTCGATCTCCCTCAATCCTGACTCTGTCATCAAGACGACCCTTGCGATTGCTGAGATGGAAAAAAAGATGAGGCGTTGATACCCCTAAAAAGGGGTAATTTTTTATATTCTTTCTTCTTTTTCTCTTATTATGGATGGGGTAGTAGATCTGGCAGAATATAGACAGCGGCGCCGGGGAGTGTATAGTGATGCGCCTTCATGGCTAGGCTACCTTCTGGAACGAATTGGTTCTTCTGCTGACTTTGATGAACCTTCGACAGAGACAGAATTATTTATTGACAGGATCCTTGGATTCGCAAGCAGGAATCCTTGCGAGATCCCCGCTGGACAAGAAAGAAAAGTATTCTTTCTTCGGCAGGAGGCTTACTGTTTTGATTACCATGTCTATGATCTTCCAAAGCGCTTAGTCAGTGAATATGGACTGCTCTCTCTCATGGATTCAAAGGATGATGAGAGCGCAATTGCTCTTGACACGAAAACTCTTGCCCATCTTGTTAATGATAATGAGCAGACACTGAGAAAAAGGAGGCAATATGATATGGCAACACATACGATGGGTTGGCTTTTTCGCACTGTTGGCTGGTATCCGAGCATTCCCCTGCCGCAGAAATGGTTTGATTTCGTGCTCTATCAATGGGATGCAAATATTCTTGTGGCAGAATATGACCTCATTGACAAGTTTCCAGGAGTGGTCATTCCTGCGCTGCGGCAGCAGGGAATAAGCAGGAATTCAGAGAGAACATTGCTCCGGGCTCATCATGATGAAACAGAATCAATGAGGGATCTTCTTCAGGAAACGAGAGCTCTCGCCCTTAACTTATTAAAATTAGAAAGAGCGGCTATGCCGCCTGGTTCCTGGCAAGACGAGCCCTGAGTCTTTTTGTGACTGGCTCCATCTCTTTTACCATCTCTTGAACGCTCGCTCCATCTTTCCCGAGATCCAGGCTGAGCGCCTCTGAGACAGCAAGACAATTTAATATCCCACCGACATGGTCATTGAGCTGGGTGACTATCGCATGCATGACACCCCTTGCTGTTTGAATGTCTATTTGGTCAAGGTTGAGAGATGGTGCTTGCATTCCCTGGAAATCCCTGGATACTGCGTTGAGATCCTGCTGGATTGCCGCGAGCGCTTGTTGGAATGCTTCATTTGCGTCGCGGGTGATTTGTGCAATGTCTCCTCGCCCGCGTAGCTTTGCTCGATTCCTTTCTAAAAGCTGTTGTGCCTGATCGAGTTTTCCGGTAACCTCTTTTTCCCATGCATCAACTGCTGGTGCCAGGCTTTTTCCATACCTGGCAAGGAAACGAAGAGGCACACCGCCTACCCTTGCGAGTGATGCTCCCCGTGCATAACCAGACACTTTCCTGATTCGTGACCGTGCTGTTGCATTTACTTGCTTGAGTTGAGCAATCTGTTGGTCTATGCTAAGAGCCCTGGCCGCTTGTGCCATTTTTATGATGTTAAGGATGCTATTGAATTCTCGTAGTGCTTCATCCCTTGCCTGGTCTAGGCTGTGTTTTGCCTGTCCACCTGCTGCTCCGAGCACCTTTTGGAGATGCTCATTGATAAGGGAATCGATGTTTCGCGCATTTTTGAAGAGATCATGTGAAATGGCAAGTTCTTCACGGGATCCATCAACAGCCCCTCGCAAGACTTCAAGATGCCCTTTGTTCACCTGATCTAAGACATTTGGGGGAACCTTGTCTAGCGCATGCTCGCCAGTAAGGAAGTATTGCGACAATGCATTGACCGCTGACTCGACTTGTGCCACCTGCCTTGCATGCCCTCTCCTTATTTCTGCTCTTGCCCGAAAATCTCGTATTCCCATTGTAGTATACCTCTTTTGCGAAATAATTATGCTATTGATATACATTTCTGTATACTGACTATAAATACTTTTCTATTGCCAAGAAAACATTTTATGGTCCTGGCTCGATGACTAAAATCTTTCTCGTGAGGCTCTTGTGCACTCTGATGAGAAAGCTGTTTTTCTCCACAAGGCCATGTCTTGAAAAGATGATCTTTGTTGTTGATGGCACTACCACAACAGCCCTTTTCCTGAGCAATCTTCCGAGCAGGGAAAAGAATTTTTCATAAAGATCAGCAATACCTTTTGGATTGGTATTTCTCCCGTAGGGAAGATCAGTGACAAGATAGCTGATTGGATCGTTGAGAGAAAGGGCATCTTGGTGTTGGATGCTGCTTTTCTCAATCTTAAAATGGTCGAGGTTCGCTTTGCACTTGGCAAGGATTTTTTCATCAATATCATATCCTCTGGATCTGATTCCCATCAGTCCGGCTTCAATTAGGAATCCTCCCGTGCCGCACATTGGGTCAATGATCACTCCGTCATCAGGGACACCGGTCAGATTTACGAGCGCCCGGGCGAGGCGTGGATGAAGGGAAATTGGAGAAGAACCCGGGCGAAGATGCGCCCGCCTGTCCTGGAACTTTTCGGTGTTCTTCCACAAAAGCTTTGCGCAATGGATCTGCTTTCCTTTGCAGAACATGAGGACAGTGTCAGGCTGGCGCAAGCTCACTGGATGAGTGATGCAGGCGCCAATGAGCTGTTCTAGAGCCGCCTTGTCTGTTATACCCTGAGTTTGAACTGCAAAGGAGCCTTTGACAATCTTTTCCCACGGGGCCCGTTTTACCACAGCCTGAAGCTCTTGGTCCTTGCAGGAGAAAAGCAATTCACTTCCCCAATGGGATAATGCCAACCGCGAAAATATTACAGCCTTCATCGGGGCCAGAATAACAAACGGGTGATCAATATGCAAACGTCCAGGAAATACTTGGGCAATCTCTGCTGCTGCAAGATCATAATGCGGGCCTGCAAGAGAAAAAAACAATTTATTCTGTTTTGTCAGGCTTGATGACATTTTCGACATCCTTCAGTACTTTTTCAAGATCAGCAGCAACTTTAGCTTCTATATGTTCTAGAGAAAGATAATTTTCCAGGATACTCTTTGCATGGAGGTAACAGTTTTCCAGGGCAATCCTGTTTTGGTCCGTCTTCCACTTATGGTTCTGCGCTTCCAAATGATTAATCAATTCCAGGATACGATCAAAGCTTTGTCGAACGGAGCTAATGAGGACTTGGAACTGCACCGGATCAGATGATACCACAAGCTCGCTTTTCTTGAACTGTGCTATGACCTCCTTTATTTCTGATTGTGCAGATTCTAACTGATTAAAATAATGCCAGATCTCCTGGACTTCACGTTTTTTTATTGATCCATCATCAACAGAGGCAAGCGTGCTCACAAGATTTGTTCGAAAAAGGAGCAAAGCTGACCTGAGCCGCTGTATTCTTTCGTTTGATGTAATCTGAATAAGTTCACCAAGGATGAGGTCCTGTTTGTAACCAATAAGTTTTGAGGTGATGATCGCAAAGAGGAACAATGCAAAGGTAACTTCAAAAATAGCTATAAACCGGTTGGCACCTACAGGAACAATGTCACCAAATCCTGTTGAAGTTGCGGCAATAAAGCTAAAGTAGACAGCATCTCCTATGGTGAGGTCAACATTCCCAGCCGGAGCTTTTAATGCAGCGCCAGGGAAAGGATTGTAATAGAAAGCAAATCCTCCAATAATAATAAAGATGATATAAATAATGAATATCTGAGGAAAACTTAAGCGGTCAATAATCTTGTGGAGGGTCGCTTCATTTTTCTTCAATTGTCTAACCAGCGGGTTGACCAGGTTATCAAGTTTCTTTTCCACGCTTTTCCTATATTAGACGCTATTCTTATGCTTTTCTATTTCATAAGAGATGATGTGGGGATCGATAATCCACTGGACAACCTCGCGTGAGGTATTTAAACAGGTATGTTGATTCAAAAGATGAGGTGATCAGATGAACAGGTACTGCATTTCAGGAGAAAAAGATGTTGTTGCATCAATGCTCATTTCCCATGCGCTGAAGGCGCAAAAAGATGGACCGGTGTTTTTCATAGACGCTGGGGGCTGCTTTCAAAAGCATTTTTTGAAGCACTCCTATCTTAGGAAGTTCCCAAGGTCCCTCGAGAATATCAAGGTGGCATATCCAGCTACTGTATACGAGCTCAAAGCATCAGTTGCGTTTCTCCATGATACTGCTGATGCATCGGCGCATACAACGATTATCCTTTCTCCTCCAGGAGACCTTTTTTCTGATGAGCCGGAAATGGAAGGCATCTGGAAAGATATCATTGCTGAAGTGATAGGGGTTAGTGATAAGATGAAATGTTCACTCATCATTGGACACAACCCTGGCATGAAGAAGGAAGAGGTTAGCCTGCCGGTGTATGAGGTGTGATATGAATCTATAAGAGGTGTCTATAAGAGAAAGATTATGAGGCAACAACACCGGCGCGAACAGCTTGGTCTCCAAGTTGAGGTTTCGAAGAAACCGGTTCGCCTGCCGGTGGTGTTGTTGCCGAATGAGTAAGGGGGAGGCAGTACAAATGCATCTCAACTTTTCTTTTTCACAACCTTTTTAAAGACCATTTCCCAGGAATCCTGCAATGGCAGTGTATGTCCTCAAAAAGGGTGATCTTGAGAAGTTCTTGCTCTTTCTTGGCAAACAAGGAGAACTCATCGCTCCTGTCAAGAAGGATGAAGTGAGGTTTGAGCCCCTAAAAGATCCAACAGACCTTTATCTTGATGAACAGACATACATTCCGGCAAAACAATATTTTTTTCCACAGGAGCAAGTGCTCTTCACCTTCCAGGATGACATGATCATCCCGGTGGTAGCTCCGATAAAGAAGCGAATCTTCTTTGGCCTGAGAAGATGCGACCTTGCCGCAATCCAGCATCAGGACATCGCGTTTGGCGAGCATAATGATCCCCATTATAAGAAGCTGAGGAAATCAACCATCCTTATCGGCTACCAATGCACAAAGAAACTCCATCATTGGTGCTTTTGCGGCTCTATGGATCTTCCTGATTTTTATGATCTGATGTTTTTCGAGCAGGAGCATCATTATCAGATTGATGTTGGGTCTGCTCAGGGAGAAACCCTCCTCAAGAAGTCAAAACTGTGCAGAAAAACGGTTGTCAGGATTTCAAAAGAGCAAAAAATTGTTCCGGACACCAACCTTCTTCAACGAAAGGACCTAGGAAAACATTACTCCAGCAAGGCATGGGATTCTTTGGTAAAAAAGTGCATCAGCTGTGCTGCGTGTACGACGCTGTGTCCCACCTGCTATTGCCATGAGATCAAAGATGATGTTCCCGTTTCCTTGAAGGAGGTGCAGAGGAAAAGGACATGGAGCAGCTGCCAGCTCAAAGAATTTAGCGGCGTTGCAGGAAATTATACGTTCCGTGAATCCAGGTCCTCGCGGTTCAAGCACAGGATATTCCATCAGCTGCAATACTTCAGGGAAAAGCATGGTGTTGATCTCTGTGTCGGGTGCGGAAGATGCATCAAGCACTGCCCGCCAAGGATAGATTTTATCAAGGTGATCAATAAATTATGAAACAGCTCTTATCAAAAGCGGACCCGTACCGGCCGTTTAAGATCGAGATACTTGAACGGAGGCAGGAAGTAAAAGATACATTCACGCTGAAGCTTGATGTCCCATTAAAGCATGACCCTGGCCAGTTCGTCCAGCTCTCCATCCCAGGTATTGGTGAATGCCCCATATCAATTAGCTCCTACTCATCATCATTCCTCGAACTCACCATCCATGAAATTGGGATGGTGACAAACACGCTCAGCAAGCTCAAGAAGGGTGATACTATCTTTGTCAGGGGGCCATATGGGAAAGGGTATCCGATGAAGGAAACGAAAGGAAAGAACCTCGTTCTTATCGGCGGCGGCTGCGGTGTTGCTCCATTAAAAGGTGTTGTTAGCTATCTTGACAAACACCGGCATGACTATGGCACGATCGACCTTTTTTTTGGTTATCGAAGCCCAGAGCATATTTTGTTCAAGGATGAGATGCCCACATGGAAAGAGTTATACAAGCTCAACGTTTCAGTGGATAAGGCGCCAACGGGTGGCTGCTATACAGGAAACGTTGGTTTTATCACCCAATTATTGGAAAAAAGCCAGCTCAGCCCGCAAAGAAATGCTGCAATGCTTTGCGGCCCTCCGGTAATGATGAAGTTTTGCATTGACATCCTCCAGAAGAAAGGGTTTCATGAAGACCAAATTTATATCAGCGCAGAGCGCCTGATGTACTGCGCCTTTGGCGAGTGCTGCCATTGCATGATAAAAGGAAAATTTACTTGCTTGGACGGGCCGGTATTCAGGTATGACCAGATCAAGGAGGACTTAAATGAAGAGCACTAAACCAACAGTGGGGTTTTATAGCATCACTGGCTGTGCAGGATGCCTCCTCTCCTTTATTTTCAACGAAAAAGAGATCGTCCAGATGACAAAGCTCGTCACCATTGTCTCCTTCCCCTTCATCCATGAGTCTGCTGAAATAAAAGAGGTTGATGTTGCATTTATGGAAGGGCTGGTTGCATCACCGGAAGATGAAGAAGTGCTCAAGGAAGTAAGAAAAAAGGCAAAGACCCTCGTTGCCCTTGGGGCCTGTGCCCACACTGCATGCATTCCAGGCTATCGCCACTTTGTTCCAAAAGATTCCTATGCACGTTTGATGTATGAAAAGCTCCATAAGATCAAGACAATTGAACCAGGCCCTATTGATAAATATGTGCAGGTGGATTTCACCATCCCGGGCTGTCCTCCAAACAAGAGAGAGATCATCAAAAGCGTTGTGAATCTTTGCCTCAAGAAACAGTTAAAAAATTACACGAGTCCTGTGTGTGTTGAGTGCAGGAGAAACAATAATCGTTGTTTATTGGAAGAGAACAGGATTTGTCTTGGTCCAATAACGAGGGGCGGCTGCAATGCTATTTGCACAAATTCCCATTTTGAGTGCTGGGGATGCAGGGGCCCCACCGATGATATGAACCTTCCTGCCTTCATCGAACTGCTGGAAGGCAAAGGATTCACTAAAAGAGACATCAGAGAAAGAATCATTGCCTTTAGCGGCCAGAAGAATCCCAAGGTACTAGAGGTTCTCCCATGACTGAGATCACGCTTTCCCATATTACAAAGATTGAAGGCCATGCTGCGCTTCATGTCAAGATTGATAAAGGTAAACTCAAAACCTGCCGTCTCACTGCTGTCGAAGGAAGCAGGTATTTTGAAGGCCTGGTCAAGGGCAGGAATTACCATGAAGCCCCGGAGATGACTTCAAGGATTTGCGGGATTTGCTCCTGTGCTCATACTATCGCTGCGCAAAAAGCAGTGGAGCGGGCATTAGATGTTCATGTAACAGACCAAACAAAGAGGCTCAGAAAAATTCTCACTCTTGGCGAACGCATCAGGTCTCATGCTACCCACCTCCATTTCCTCGCGTTGCCCGATTACCTTGGGAAGGCATCAGGCTTGGATCTCCTTCCAAAATACCAAAAGGAGATTGAACGTGCACTGCGATTAATGCATTTTGGCAACAAGGTGGTCCATGTCATTGGGGGAAGGGAAATTCATCCGGTAGCTGCACAGGTTGGCGGTTTTACGAATATTCCAGACCCGCAGAAAGTAGCAGAGCTTTTGGAGGAAGCAAAAAAGCTCATTCCTGATACCATTAAAGCAGCCCAGCTCTTCCTAAAGCTAAAGACACCAAACATCCAGCAGGGCTTTGATTGGTTCTCACTCACCAATCCAGAAGAGTATGCGGTATTGGAGGGCGACCTCAAAAGCTCAAAGAAGACCTATACCCAGGAGCACTATCTTGATTACATTGAAGAGTATCACACAAGAGACAGTACAGCTAATTTTGTTGTGAAAGATGGCAAATCATTTATGGTTGGGGCATTGGCAAGGTTCAACAATAACCGCCACCAGCTTATGCCAAAAGCATTGGCCTTAATGAAGCATTCTCCCCTCAAGGATATTTCCACAAATCCGTTCCACCAAAACATCGCCCAGGCTATCGAGACTGTCCATTCCATGGAAGATATTGTTGAACTCTTGAAAGAGCCATTCAAGGAGGAAAAAAGAATTCTCCCAACCCAGCATTCCGGCCATGGCATTGCTGCAATTGAAGTTCCCCGGGGAATTCTCTGGCATGAATACAGGATACAGAAGGGAAAGATTGTCTACTGCAACATCATCACCCCAACAGCCCAGAATCTGCTGCTGATGAATGAGAATCTGAAAGGCTACATCCCAACGGTGCTCGATTTGCCAAAAGAGGAAATTATCCTCGGAATAGAAAAACTCATCAGGGCATATGATCCCTGCTTTTCCTGTTCTGCACATTTTCTGAAGGTTGACTGGGAAGAAGGATAAGTTTTTATCAGCTAGGATGGGCAATAACAATGACGCAAACGGCTTGGTCTCCAAGCCGAGTTTTTATGGAGTAAAAACGGTTTGCAGTCATTATTGTTATTGCCAAAACAAAGATATAAAAAAAGAATGCTGCCATAAAAACTCCTTTTCCGCAACCTTTTTATACTCTTGCACATTTGCACAAATATGCAAATAGAAAAGAAGGCATCATTCTATAAGGCTCTCGGGGATCCTGTCCGCCTAAAAATCCTGGCATATCTCCTAAAACAGGATGAGTGCACGTGCATCTGTGAACTGGCAAAGGTGTGCAGGAAAGACCAATCCGTCATCTACCGCCATGCCCAGCTCCTGAAAACTGCAGGGATCATCAACACAAAGAAAGATGGCCCCTTCCTCTTTTGCTGCATCAAGGATAAGAAGGCTCTCATAAAGCTCCTGGAGGAATAATATGAAAAAGGGGAACAATAGGAACCTGGGGAACAATAGGAAAAAAGGATTCTTTGCAACGCTCATGGAAAAGATGGATAAAAAACTGAAGTCTAAAGCAGAGAAGAAGTGCTGCTGTTCTGGAAAATGCTCCAAGAAATAGTTGATTGGTTCTTGTACAGCCTCCTCAAGATTGATTCTTCAGCTGCGTGGAGCGCTTCGCTCAACTACTTCATCTATGACTCCATAAAAATCATCTTCCTCTTGTTCCTGATGATAACAGTAATGGGGTATCTTCGCACTTATCTCTCGCAGGAATTTATCAGGAAAAAGCTCAGCCAGCAGCGTTTTGGCCTCGGCAATGCTGCAGCATCACTGTTTGGCGCAATCACCCCATTTTGCTCCTGCTCCTCAATTCCAATCTTCATGAGTTTTCTCAAAAGCGGCGTTCCCCTGGGAGTTACCCTTTCATTCCTTATCACCTCCCCCCTCGTGAACGAATACCTGGTCGTTCTGATGTGGGGATTTTTTGGGTGGAAAATCACCGTCATCTATGTCCTCAGCGGCATCCTTATAGGAGTTTTTTCAGGATTAATCCTTGGATCATTGGGGCTAGAAAGATATCTCGATAAGGATATGTTCACAGAAAAGAAAAAAAAGGAAAAAAAGATCGGAACACAAAAGGAAAGGATGCTCCTTGGCTATGAAGAAGCAAAGGACATCACCAAAAAGATGTGGATCTGGGTGCTTGTGGGTGTTGGCATTGGAGCAATTATCCACAATCTCGTCCCAGAAGAGCTCATTCATGTACTCATCTCAAAAACAGGATTCTTCGGAGTCCCTCTGGCAACCTTGATTGGCATTCCAATGTATGCTAATTGTGCAGCAATTGTCCCAATAGCCCTTGCACTTTTCCAGAAGGGTGTCCCTCTTGGTACTGCTCTTTCATTTATGATGGCAACAGCTGCATTGAGCCTCCCAGAGGCAATTATTTTGAGAAGGGCAATGAAACTAGAGCTCATTGCAATATTTTTTGGTGTGGTGGGAATAGCGATTATGATAACAGGATTCCTCCTGAATTGGGTTCAGGGAATGATAATTTGAAAGAAATCCCTATCTTGATATCAACCAAAAGTAAGAATCTTTTCTGATTCTTCAATCATATGGAGCATCTCGTGAAGAGTGGAAAGAGGACACACCTTGCTCGCTTCTTTTTCCCTTGTTTGCAGGCAGGTGCCGCACGCCATTATCCGGCCCTTATTCTCAAGGAAGATCTTGACCTGCTCCTGAACATTGTATTTTTTGTCCTTAACATCTTCAATCTCAACCCCCCTGCCTAGTAAGAATATACTAACAATATGGTCATTATTGAGGGCTTCATTGCCAAACCTGAAGCAGTTCCAGCAGGTTTCCTTGTCATTGGTGTTTAAGACTATGCCAATCTTCATCCTTTCTACCTCGCATTGTTGACAATTTCGAGAACATCCTTTTCAGCTTGTTCAGCTTCGTTTTGCCCCACCTCTGGAAAAAACTGAGAGATCATCGTCGGCCTCATTCCAGCGATCTTGACTTTTCCCTGTTCTTCCAGGACATTGATCTTGCAGGGCATGCAAAGTGAGATAAGCCGGTTTTTGCTGAGGAACTGGTTGGCATATTTGCCTGAGCAAATCTCGATGATCTTCAACGGCTCCTGCTCAAATCCTTTCGCTGCAAGCCTTTCTCTTATGTCGTAAATCTGGAACAATGTCCATCCTTTCTGGTCGACCGCCTTGAGGATGGAAACTACCGCTTCCTCAAATCCTTTTTTTGTCTCGACAACATATGCAAAATCATCAACATTCATCGTTTATCACCTCTTCTGAATACACTAAATATGAAGATTTGACTAGCTCCCCATGGAGTTATGTGTTCTTCTTCAAAACTTTTTATATGTGCA
The DNA here is from genome assembly GCA_013329045.1 of Candidatus Woesearchaeota archaeon. GTDB lineage: Archaea > Nanobdellota > Nanobdellia > Woesearchaeales > UBA9989 > UBA9989 > UBA9989 sp9989u. Next base: position 17,216 of record DUKZ01000017.1, on the reverse strand, counting down.
AAATTGCTAAATAGTTTTTTCACAGAATCTTCAGAATATTGCTTTATATCCAATCCGCTACATCTTTTTGGACCATTCTGTGAAAATGTCGAAACAATCAAGTACCCATTAGGTTTTAATAATTGCCTTGCTCTTTCTACATATTCACTAATGTCGTCTTCTTCCGTTAAGAAATGAAGAACCGCTCTATCATGCCAAATACCATACCTATCATTCGTTTCAAATTCTCTTAAATCAGATACAATCCATTTAACATCGTTTGCTCTGTCTCCCAATCTTTTCTTTGCTCGGTTTAACGCATTTGAAGAAATATCCAACACCGTTATGTTTCTAAAACCAAGAGCAATAAGATTATCCACAAGCCCCGAATCTCCTGCGCCAATATCAATAATCCGAGCATCTTTATCTATGTCAGTTTCAGCTATTAGATTAAGCGAGGTTTTTGGCTTTTCCTGATACCAGCTCACTTCTTCAGGATTTTTTGTTTGGTAAATGTGTTCCCAATGTTCTTTTGCATCATATGTCATTTTCTTATCTTACTTCTTTTTTCATTTTTTCAAATTCTTTTTTGGATATCTTCCCGGATGCGTATCTCTTCTTGAGCGTTGTTAAGGGTTCTTCTTTGTCCGGCTGATATGCATTGACAAGCAGAACAACGATCCATATCAACAATGCCCAGAAGAGGAGCATAAACACAAATCCAAAGCCCATACCCGCTCCCATCATGCCATAGCCCCCCATCCCAAAAGTGCCAAAGAGGAAAAGCAAGGCCAATAGTGCAAGAACCCACATCCATATGTTTTTGTTTTCTTCCATGAGTATCACTCCCCCAATTCCTTTTTCATGTCTTCAAACTGTCTTTTTGTTATTTCTCCTTTAGCAAATCTCTTTCTCAAAATATTGATCGGAGCTTCAGGTTCATTTATTTTTCTTGTTAGTTTATAACTAATCCAAATCACGAAGAGTATTGCTCCTATCAGAAAAATTATCCAGAGTGGATTCCAGAGATTGTTATAGCCAGAGTTGTAATACGCTGGATAGTTTCCCATCATTCCTGAACCCATCATATTCCCGCCAATCATGCCGATATTCCCCCCACAATATGAACTCCTTGCCATGTTTATATGAAATTGCTCTTCAGCCTCAGAACCCTCTGCCAGCCCCATCATTTCATGCGCTCGTTTATGAGCGTCACCTGGCATCATTTGTTCCATATAGTATTCCCCAATGATTTCCAGTTGTTCGTTGGATAATTGATTACAAGCAGCCTTTGAATCAATCAAGCTCCTAGCTTCATTCAGCTCTTCTTGGCTGACTGCATGAACTAAACCAATGCTCAAGAGCAAAATACCAATAATAAATAATGCCTTTTTCATGGTTCCACCTCAGAATACCCTATTTCTTAATCTTTCGTTTAAAACCCCTCTTATGATATCAAACGCTTTGACGATTTTTGGATTTGTGAGATTGTAATAGACATTTTTGCCTCTTCTCTTTGATGCAACAATGCCCTTAGATCTCATAATTGCAAGGTGCTGGGAGATATTCGCCTGTCCAATCCCGGTTTTCTCGACAATTTCCATAACGGACAGCGCATCGCTCCTTAAGAGGTTGAGGATTTCCAAGCGAGTTGGGTTGGAGAACACTTTACACATGTCCGCATGGATCTCGTAGAGATTATTCATATTAATATTAGAATATTCTAATATATAAAAAGGTTGTGTTTAAGGGTTCTGGTAAACCTTTAGAAGATTACAAAAAATTCATTACTACATAATTACGAATATAGTAATGTTTATAAATATATGATGGGTAGTGCCATTATGAGTAACCCTGCTGATAGGTTTGAAGAATGTGACCTCGAGGCACTAGAAGTCATGGGCATAAACCTTAATGACACGCCCGATTATAGCGAGGAGTTCTCTGGACGTGATGTTTTGAGGTTAGTGGTATGGGAGGTTCCAAGCAGTGTTGCAAATGAGTACAATCCAAATTTAAATATGACCATGCAGACTATTTTACAAGAGCATGTTTTAAAGAGGAGAGAAGCTGATCCAAGGAACAACCATAGGCAATATCCCGACGGCCTCATGCTCGAGGAGCTAGGAATTACAGGAGAGTTTGTTGATGAATACGATCCAGTATTTAGAAGCAGCGGTTATGTTTCTCATTGCTTTATTGCAGGTCTTCATCCGTTGGTTGCAAATCTTTATCATAACTCCCCCCCTCTACAATTTAATCCCGGTGAGGCCCTTTCTCTGTTTAATAGATACTGCTCCCCAGTTCAAGCACAGAGATATCCTCAGCGTCTAAGGACTCAGGACATTATGGCCGCAGTCAGAGTTGGATGGAGTGCAGAAAAAGTGCGCCACATTCTTAAATTAGGATATCATGATATTGTCACCCTCGCAAATGTGGATACAGCTATTGATAATTTAGAATGTTATGCTAATGCAGGTTTTGATGAATTTGAGATTGTCCATTGCGTATTTGCAGGAAGTAGAATAAAAGATTACAGAAGAACAAGAAAGAGAGAAGAACGCTCTCATATTCGAGGATCACAGGAGAAAAAAGCCGGGCAGTATGACAGCAGGTTTGACAGACAAGGAAAAGCCGCTTTACTCAGGCATAATGTCCCTCCCTCTGTTGCAAATACATACCCTGACCAGTTGGATGGTGACATTGTTGCGCGATGTTTTGCTATGGGGTTATTGCCTGATATGTTCCCCACATTTTTTCCGGATCAATTTCTTGAGCTCCTTCAGAATCTTAACCGCATCACCTCCCGTGCCCCACCCACAGTACCTTTAGATGATCCAAGGGTGATTTCTAAAGGAGTAGGTTATGAACGAGAAGTTCGACCATTCACTGATGATCCTTCAACCTACCACCTTATAGGAGTTGGCACTTTCGGTTTTGTTGTCTATGCAGATAACAATTTGGGTGGCCAAAACCTATGGAAAGTTTCCTATGCCATTGACAATGAGTGCGACATGCTGCGGCTTTTATACTATGATGGTGATTATGATTGGGAATTTAATCCTGATATCCCAAATGAATATGTCATTAATCTTGTTGAAGAGTGGCAGATTGGAGTACTGGATACAATGATGGTTGATCGGCCAGAAGGTTTGCCTTTTTTTAACGAATCAGATGACAATAATCCCTACTTTTGGCCACTTGCAGTGACACTTGAACATCTCACAGGAGAATCAATAGGCCAGCTAATCTCCAAGCAGGGTCCATTACCACATCTCGTTGCTCCAGTTGGAAGAGATATTTTGAACGGCCTTCTCGAATTGAGGAGAAAAAGAATGTATCATCGGGATGTTCATATCGGAAATATACTATGGGATAACGATCAGTCCAGGGCAAAAATCATCGATCTTGGAGCCGCAACTCAGGACAAAGACGCAGTGTTCTGGGGGAACCGGCCTTGCGGGGGAAATAACGATTGCGTATCCCTCGGCCAGACTCTTTTTTCTTTAGCAACTGGCTCTCACTTGTTCTATCCATCAATACCCTTAACAATTGGTACAGTACAAAAAGAGGAAATCGTTGATCAAAGGCAAAGGTTGTATGAAAGCCCTGAGCTTAGAAGAGGAATCTTCAGAGATGTTGAACGAAGAGTGGCAGATTCAACAACAGCTAGACTGATCAACGTACTGCTTGATGGTGATTTATTTGTTCAACCAGAGAGAACTGATATCATGAGATTATTGCAATCATTTGATGTGTAACTGTTTGTGAATAATCCAATTTTTCTGTCATCCATCCTCCAGCCCAATTCTCACTCCAATACTATTCCTCATCACCACAAGGATGATCTCTAAATAGGAAATAATTTTCTTCTCTTCTTCAGAAGCCGCAGCCGTATGCATCTTTTTATAGAGGTCAACCCTAGCCGTTTGGAGCTGCACTGCACCTTTCAGAGAGAATTTGTAGTAAAAATCAGAAAAAGAAGAAAAATACACGGCAAAATCCTTCATCACCTGTCTTAGTGGCTTGCTCAAGGAGCGGGTGTTTGTATTAACATGCCGGGCAATCTCATCAATAATGTCAGTGATCGTTTCCAACGCTTCTAGCATTGAGTGTAAAAAGATAGTCTTTTGGTAATCTTTATACCCAAATTTGTTGAGAAGCCGGATGCAGTAGCTGATGAACCGGGTAAGGGCATCATGATGGGTAGAAAGCAGCGCGCCACCAGGAAAACCGGAGAGGTCATTGAATGACTCTTTGATCAAAATGAGTGACTTTCGAAGGAAATCATCAAAGTCATCAATCTCCTCCTTAACCATGCACTTGATGGTAAATGAGTTTTTGGTCTGATCAATAATCTCCATGCCCATCAATAAGTTGACTTCCAAGGCAATGATCTCACGAAGGTCAACCTCTCTGCCAAGACGATAATACATAATATGTGGATCCCGAAACCTAATCGTGATCCGATCAACCCCGCTCCGGTAATGATATCTGATGTAATAGCGAAGAATTGAATGGTCTATCCCCTCAACAGCCAGCTCTTTTCCTTTCCTAGGAGAACTTTTTTTGGTTGATATTTCAAGGATTGCACCTCTCTCAGCAATATCTAATTCATCGCCCTTTGTTATGGCATAATGTTTTACCCACTTGCTCGGCAGGGAAATTGTGAGCGTATTTTGCCCAACAAGATTTACTTTTCTTATCATAAATAAAAGTATATACTGAACATATATAAAAACCTTTTGTAAAAGTAATTATTATAACAATTATAATTGAATAAAGTATATATATTTTTCTCAATCAATAGGTAAGAGGGTGATGAGCAATGAGACAAACAGAGCAGGATAGCGAAAGCCTTCGCGTGGCAAGCATTAGCCAGGAGAGCGGAATTCCTTTCGAAATCGTACAAAGGGCAATGACCCTTGGGGAGGGTGAAAGTTTCTCTGCATACAACGGCAATCCTTCGACAAGGAGACCCACATGGTCTGCCAGAAATAATGATGGGCAATTAGAAATTTGGGAAGGCCCTGTTGGAGGGCTCGGAAGAGAACCCACCTATGCAGAAAGAAATCAGGCAGAAAGCTCCGGTTGTTTTGTCGCAACTGCAGTCTACCAAAACCCACATGCCCCGGAAGTCGATTTGTACCGTTGGTTTAGGGATGCATACCTGCAACACCACACATGTGGAAGAAAATTAGTCAATGCATATTATGGAGGGCTAGGAGAAAGACTAGCAGGAATTGTAGAAGAGCATCCATTCCTAAGAGGGCCTTGCAGAGGAACATTAGACTTTGGCGCAAGAGTGCTGGGCTATCTTCACAGAAAGAGCAGAGCGACTGAGTAAAGATTTCGAAATCATAAAGGTGTGAACAAAGAGTAATCAAAGCAGGAGCTGCTTGGAGGTAAACAACATGGACGGATTCGTGAATCCACTCGGGCCGGGAATAAGTACAGATGGGTATGCAAACCCTCTCGGACCAACAATCAATGATGAGGGAAATAGAGATTACATGTACCGGGAACCAGCAGGGTATATGCCAGAAAGGGGACCAGGTGGCTATCAAAACCAAATAGGCACCCCACTACTGCCATTAAGCGATCCAGCAAACCCGGCATACAAGCCATTCCAATTGGAATTGCCAAAGATTGACCTGCCGCAAGTGGAATTGCAAAGGTTTGACCCTTCACAGTTTGAGGTGAGAACATATGACCTACCAAGAATAGAGCCTATGAGGCTTACAGAGCCTACGAGATTTGATCCAGGTCAATATGAGCTACTGCGAAGGGAGTGGTAAAAAAAGGAGGAAAAAATCATGGGAGCAAAAAAAATTTTCGGGTATGCTGCTGTTCTGACAGCTGTTTATCTTGGAGGAGCTGGAACTGGATATCTTGCTGGTCCATCAATTGAGCAACACATCAGGAAAGTTGAGCCAGCACAAAGGGTTGTCGTACAGTATAATGGTTCATTGCCGGTCCTCAAACAGACACAAACAGGTGCACGGGTAGAGATTTTCCAGGGACTAAATGGTCCAAGAACAGGGAGTATTGATTATGTAGTCTCCAACACAACCCCAGAAGAGCGAAGAGTCATCGCGAGCAAAGCATATCAGGGAATGCCAGCAGAAGTGCAGCACCAAGTGGGGCATGAAATGCTGCAGGGAATGCCTCTTGAAAAAAGAACCGTATTCATTGACGGAGAGATCAAAGCGTTGCCAAGAGAAAACCAAGTTGATATTATCGTTGATGCTGGTACTGATGTGTTGCTCGAAGCGCTCAATTCCCTAACTTCTGATGCGATTTCATTTGGCCAAAAATATTCAGATCTGACAAGGCAGAATTGGGAGCAGGCAAAAGAGGAATACTCCCCAGATCGGCTCAGACAATGGTGGGAGGAAAGGGTAGCAGAAGCAAACAAAGGAGCAGCCTCACCTCAAGGACCATCCCCAAGCCAAGGAATAACACCACCCCAAGGACCATCCCAAAGCCAAGGAACAACAACACCCCAAGGACCATCTCCTGGCCAATAATGATGGGAAACACCAATGGAACGAGATATCTATCAACGCTTTGAACACTACGGCCTTCGCCAGATTGTGGAATCTGCAGGAGTAATTCCAATTACTGATAAGCAGCAGCTGGGTCCTGATGCAAGACAGGTACTGTATGATCTTGAAGAGCAGGAAGGATACTCAGTAGTGCCATTCATTCCTCCAGAGGGAAGTGTTCCAGCAAAACCAGAGATTCATCTTCCAGATATTCCTGCCGAGCCAAAAGAATCATTTTGGGCAAGGATAGGATATGCGTGTGATAGGGCAACGCTGCGTTTCTTTCCCGCAAGCAGGAGGCTCGCCCAAAAAAAGAGTGCTGAACAAGAGAGAAACGCGTCCTTGGCAAGACAATACCATGCATATCTTGAAAGGACGCTTGGTCCATTAATCGCTTTTCGGGATCAGTGGAAAGAGCAATACGAGCACCTCTATGGATTCCGTGAACTTCTCAGCCGGCGCCTCCTTATTGTCTGGGAGATTTACGAATCAAGAGAAATCGAGATTGAAAGGCTGCTCCAGGAGCAAAGGGATATAGGACAGGATCTTGAAAGCCCAGAGGTTCGAGAGCAATTTAGTTCTCTCATGGGAGAGTCCAGGCTTCCGGCAGTAAATGGAGAGTTTCGCCTGAGGAGACAGGGTATTGAGCGTCAGATTGCTGGATGCACAAGAGAAATAGAATATGTCACCAAAATTGTCGCACCATATGGGGCAAAGCGCCAGGAAATTCTCGAAGACCTTCATCGAATCGAACGATTGATCAGTATTGCCCAAGAGCGCATCATGAGCACAATCCAGGAGATTGAGTATTACACCAACATCACAATACCATTGAGCATTGTTACTCAGGGCCTTTCTCAATTCAGCGAGAGCGAGGGAATGGTCAGCAGAGCAGCTTCTCTTCGGGAAAAAGTAGAACATGCTGCAAGGGACACACTCGATGTATTCCTTGAAAGCTACGAGGAATAAGATGGACGAACGAGAACCACTAGCAGGTACAAGATTAGACAGGTACACCATGGATGCAAGAAGTCCACGCTCAGTGACCGGAAGGGATATTGAGACAAGAGCACGGGAAATAAAGCGCTTAGAGCAGGAGATTAGGGAGCATCCATCTTACCATGGACCTTCAGTATTCAGACGGGATGAGTGCCCAGCATCTCTCTTTGATCTTGGTCTTCGCTATCATTCTATTATTCAACAAACAAACAGTGAAGGGTCTCATATTGGTAACCTGCAGGACCAGGACCTTGTTTTGCCATATGAAGAGATGAGGCGAATACAACAGAAGCGCATAGCAGCAATGAATCAGAGGTCTCAGCCAACAACGAGAGAAAGGATTTCTGATTCCCTGGATTATTATGATTGGAGAAAGATCGGAATTACTCTTGGACTTGGTGCTGCTTTGGTTATAGGAGGTATTCAAGCAGTAAAGTACGTTCATGGGCATGGGGCAGAGGTGAAGAGTGAAACGGCTATTGTGAGTACTCTTGATCAACAGCCATCATCACCAAGTGCAGTACCAGCCCGCCCTCACCCAGGATATCCTCGAGGTGAGGTAGCAAGGGACCACAACTACAGCCCTGATCAACTCTATTACAGCCGCTGGGGAAAGATCACAGGGGCAGAGTACGGGGCTCTAGAAGAATTGTGTGCCTACCTTGGGCAGGATCCCGTTCAATTCAGGTCATACCGCGTTGAAAATAATCATATCACCTCATTGGACTTAAACGGATTCGGGGACCTTGGAACAGTACCTGATGCAGTCAGAAAATGTACAGACTTAGGCGTTCTCAATTGCAGGGAGACTGGGCTCACAAAACTTCCTGACTGGATAGGCGAGCTGTCTCATTTAGAAAGTCTCTATCTCGGAGGAAATAAACTCACAGAATTGCCCGGTACTATCGGCCAGCTAAAACTGCTCAAAAGATTATCTTTAGGGAATAATCAGTTAACAAGGCTCCCACCGGAGATTGGAGGTTTAGTAAGTTTAGTGCAATTAAACGTGGAGAACAATAAGATTGATACCTTGCCCGAATCTGTAGGTAACCTTTTGATTCTAAATTATTTCAATGGTTCAAATAATAGTCTCTATTACCTTCCTGACACCTTTTATAATCTGCGATGTTTAGAAGAGCTTTATCTGAATAAGAACGATATATCCTTGCTGAGTGATGCTATTGGAAATTTTCAACAGCTAAAGACCTGTGAAGTTGCTGAGAATGATCTTCAGGGGTTGCCATCAACCATGAGAAGCCTTAGTAATCTTACTAAGCTGGATATTAGAGGCATGCCAAGGAATAGTGTATCTAGCGCCTTCCTTGAGTCTCTGGTCAGCCTTAAAGATGTTTATGCATCAAGTGAATTAGGGGGTCAATTAACCTCACCCTATATTACTACAAGATTCACGGTGCATTAGGAAGCCACCCAATAAAAATAAATTTCACTACCTCATCAGCATTACGATGAGTTAAAGGAGGACAGCAAAGGGGCAACTTCTTTTACGATCTCTTCAACTTTTCCTTTCTGTGGCACCCCGATGATTTTCACCGTCTTTATTTTCCCCATTTTTTTGAGCAATTTCAAGAAATATGCCAGGTCAAAGTCATGCAGGGACAATAAAGAGAACTGGTGCAATAGATCAATATCATCAATCATCACAACCTTATCCGTATTTGCAACAACGTCCATTATCACCAAATCCTTCCCTGATTCAATTAACACTTCCGGTGACCTGCAATAGACAAACTCGATCCCTGGAATATCCAACTTCTTCGCAACAAGATATGCCATGTTGTCTTCATCAATGAAGGGATTGCCAAAAACATAGATTTTCATGGGGAAAATTTCTCATGGTTGATTGCAAGGCTCGTCTCCAGTAAATCCCTGCATTTTTGCAGGATGGAATAAATAAAGAAGCAGCAGCGCAGCTGTTCTTTTGTGATGTTCTTCTCCGCTATTTCCTCAAATTGCGCAAAGTGTTTGACAATGCGTTCGCTAAACGCATCATACGCTCCATCACTGAATTTATTGACAAGCAAATAAATATCTTTTATCTGCTGGTTAATGGAGAGCAAAAGTGCTATTTGCCGTTCATCCAGTCTCACCTTCTTCTGGTCTGCATACAAGAAAAGATTGAAGTATTCATCTCCGATCTCTTCTAGCTTTGTGACAAGGCTAAAAACAATCGCTGTTTTCATATAATCATGATATCCTTGCGTATTCAAAATCCGAAGGCAAAAATCCGATGCCTGGTTGATGAGGCGTTCCATCATCCTTACTTCTTCCCGGCTTACTGGTCTTCCTTTGAAATGCATCGATACCTGTTCTGCCTGGTTTGAAAGATGGAAGAAAAGCTTGTTAAAGGCATGGGAGAATTCTTCAGATGAGAGCTGTGCCCTTTCTTTAAGAATAATGATGCTTCCTTGCCTTGTTTTTCTCATTTCGTCAATGTCCATCCCGGTCAGGTGGTCAACAAGGCTTTTGATGAGATCAAGATGAGTAATTTTTCGGTAACGGTGCCAGATAGTCTTCTCCGGGATAAAGCTGATAGTGATTTTTTTGTACCCCACCTTATACAGGTTGCTGATAAGCAAGTGAAGGAGGTGATCATGCCCTCGAAGATCAAGAACTGCCTCTTTTGGCTCAACAGCACCCAGCGCAGAGACCCGAAGGGAATTTCCCTGGATATCAAGCATGAGCTCATTCCCCTTTTTGAGCTTGAACTGCTTTGCCCAGTTGCTGGGGAGTGAGACAACAAGAGTTGTCGGCCCAACTTTCATGATTTTCCGCATCATCCTCTGACTAATCTTTTCAAATATAAAAGAATTTCGATTATAAATATGCATATATATTATCATATGAAAATACTTATTAGCATATCTTCCTTCAGGACATCACCAGCAATCGGGGTGAATCCAATGGGAGAAGCATACATTTCAGGCAGGCAAAGCCCTCTTCAGAATATTATTTTTGATTTGGACGGTGTTCTTATCGATCCAGAACCGCTGAAGATGCTGTCTTATATCACAACACTTGCCAGTTACGGCTTTCCCCTCGGCATTCTTGAGCGCGAGGGATTTGTTGCAAGATGTGAAATGGAATGCATCGGGAAGTCAAGGCAGGGGCACATTGAAGGCCAGATGAGGATTATTGATGAGATCATGCAGAGGCTTTCAGAAGGTGAAAGAGGATGGGTTCCTGAGAGGATCAGAGCAGGACTCACTGGATTCTTAGAAGAGTGTCATCCACAACGAGAACAATTTGCAACGGCATGGGAAACATATGCAGCAGACCGTCTTGAAATTTATGAAGGAATGAAACGATTTGTCTTACCATTAACAGAGAACCTTCCCTTTCTTGATTATGTTGTGGAACAGGGCATCACTCCTTTCCTTGTTACCAGAACAGAGGAAGACACCGCCAGAGCCCATCTGAGAGAAAAAGTGGGCAGGGAAGATGTGTTCAGGTATGCCTGTGTTCCTGACAAAAAGACGCTGAAATATGGTCCAGTAACAGAGATACTACAGGATGAGGGCCAGGCTCTCGAGAACTGCGCAGTTGTTGAAGACACAGCTGAAGGAGTACTAGAGGCAAGAAGGCAGGGATCTTACTATATCATCGCAGCGCCAAGACCATCCACAAGAAGCCAGGATTTTTCTGCTGCTGACAGGATGGTCATGCCAAGTCTCGGTCCGTTAATCCCTAATGACTAGAATGTGCTAATCCTCAAAGGTGAGCGGTGGGACGATGATTATTCGCCCCCTGGCATCTTTCATAAAATCAAGAGTGAGCCCAAATGATTCATGGAGACTCTGTGGAGTTATCACCTGCGAAGGCAGTCCATACCTAGTTTCATGTGAGGGGAGAAAAAGCAGTGATTTATCCGCTATAGATAAGGCATGTTGAGGGTTATGTGTAGTAAAAAGGATACATTTGTTTTCCTTTGATGCAAGGCGTCGAAGCAGACGAAGAATGGTGTGTTGATTATGGAGATCCAGTGCTGAAGTTGGCTCATCACACAGGAGAACTTGGGCATCGCTGGCAAGACTTCTGGCTATCATAACAAGTTGTTGTTCTCCATGAGAAAGGGAAGGAAAAGACCTTTTCTTAAAATGACTGATATGGAGTGTTGCTAACGCGTTAAGCGCTTTTTGATAATCATTTTTTGACGGAACACCGAATAATGGAACAAATGATGCCCTGCCCATAAGCACAACATTCAGAACATCATACGAAAAGGTTGTCTGAATTTTCTGCGGCAAATAGCCAATATGAGCAATTGGGCTAATAGACCCTTCCTGTAGGGGGAGAATTCTCATGAGGCACTTGAGGAGTGTTGTCTTCCCAGAACCGTTAGGGCCGAGAATAGCAAGTATTTCTCCAGCCTTCAAACGAAAAGATACTTTGGAAAATAGTGGTGTGTGTGAATAGCCAAAAGTTGCATTTTTTACTTCAAGTATCATTCCATCCAGCCTCCTTATGCGTAGATAAGATGATCGCAAAGCAAACAGCTCCGATAAGCGCTGTTAAAAGCCCAAGGGGAATTTCAGCTGGAGAAACAGTTCTTGTCAAAGTGTCCATTGTTAATAAATATGCCGCTCCAAGTGATGCAGAGAAGGGGACAAGAGCACGATGGTCTGCTCCAACAAGGAGGCGCGCAATATGAGGAATGACAAGACCAACCCATCCAATGACTCCAGCGACAGAGACTGTAATAGCAACGATGAAGGTGCAAAGGATAATAAAGAAATATCGCAGATGGGTAACCCTCTCGCCAAGTGAGATGGCTTCGTCATCACCCATTGAAAGGAGGTTGACTCGCCAGCGAAGAAGGTAGATGACAAACATACAAGAAAGAAGGGGGATGCTTACAATGAGGACCGTGCTCACACTTGATGAAGTAAGGCTGCCCATGAGCCAATACACAATCCCTGGCAGGGTATCGGTAGGATCAGCAAGGTATTTGATCAAGGAGATGAGTGCAGTAAAGAAGGCGCTAATAATTATTCCAGAAAGCACAAGAGAAAGCATGCCTTGTTGGTCATGAGTCTTGCTAAGAAGAAAAGCAAGAAAGACGGCAAGGAGTCCAAACACGAAAGATGCAAGGATGATAATAATCTTTTGAGGAAAAAAGACCATGGCAAGAGCCCCCCCAAACCCCGCGCCTGAGGCAACACCTAGGAGGGAGGGGCTCACGAGCGGGTTCTTAAATATGCCTTGGAACACTGTGCCACTCATACTGAGTCCAGCCCCAATGAGAAGTGCAAGTAACGCGCGAGGAAGGCGAAGGTGCATAATAATTGTTTCTTCCTGTCCTGACCAATATGCTTTCAGAGAGAAAAGTTTACTTAAGAGAATGCCGATAGTATGAGACACCGGGATGTGGTATCTTCCGATAGACAAGGATAAGAGAAAAATAATAAGCGGCAGCAACAGAATGGTTATTTTTGCATAATAGCGGTGCTTTTCTTGCATGAGTGTCATGGTGCCGCGGTACACCACTTATCAGTATTCACTTCACATCTAAGGATTCGTGAGATGTCCTGATCACTAAGTTGATATCCATAATACCCTTCATAAAATACTCTCATTTCATCACGAAGGTTAAAGGTAGTTAAGGATGGATGGAGTATCCCAAAGAGCCATTCCCACATGAGTGGTGATTCCTGATTTGGAGGGTCCCACCTATAGCCCCCTAGTGGTGCTTTATAGACTCTTTTGTTCTCTACTGCATCAATACCTGCCCAATCCTGCCCATCAATTGTATTCCTTAAGATGTCTTTTGGCATGAGCGGAGCAAAATTGCCGACCAGAATGATTTCAGGGTTCCACACATGAATCTGTTCCATACTCACCGTCTGCCAATCCGAGAGGTCATGTGCCACATTTATCCCCCCAGTAAGGTTAATATAGAAATCATTATAGGTTCCCTGCCCGGTTGTTTTTAGCTCAGCACCGTAGGGCAGATAAAGGACGCGTGGACGTTTCTCTGTCAGGTTTTCTGATAGAGAGATGAGAAAGTTTTCAACTTCATGATGATACCTGATGAGACCTTTCGCTCGTTGTTCTTTTCCAGAAACTTTCCCCATGATCCTCATCCATTCTTCAAGGTCACCCTGAGTCCCATACTTCAAGCCAATGACTGGTATCCCTGCTTCCTCAAGGGGTGTAATAATTGCATCTCCCTTGTCAGCCCACTGGAAGACAACATCCGGCTTTAGCTTTAAGAGCTCTTCAACGTTGGCTTCAAAACCACTTTTGATGAATCCCGTATTCACCAGGAGAAGCATAGGTGCCATATCCTCTAATATACTCTCCTTTACTGCTTCTTGTGAGCGCGGATGCATTCCGACGATGTGATCAGATGAACCATCAATCGTATAGAAGAGTGAAGCAGCTGGGAATGGTATCGTGACTACCCGTTCAACAGAACTCGGAAGAACGATTTCTTTCCCCCGCTGATCCACAACAATAACAGATGATGAAGCATTCCCATTATCTGGTGGTGATGACGTGCATGAGACTAACAAGAGGAACAATGAAATGACGAGCATCAGAGAAAAGCCTTTTTGTTTCATAGACATATACACCAATGAGGTATATTTAAATGTAACGTGATTTTCATGAGGTAATCATCTTTACCGCATACCCATAGTGCACAATAACAGTATCACCAGGCTTGGCATCAGGAACAAACACGGCAGAAACAGTTCTGATGTCCCTGCCAACTTCAACTTTTAAAAACTCATCAATCACGCCCAATACTTTTGCTTTGCTGCACTTGCACAGTTTTTTTAGTGAAGGTGTCAGCTTCATCGCAAAATCTTCATTCTCATCAATCATGCGGTTGTGTTCTTCTAGAAAATACCGATCAATGACGGCAATGCTCCACATGTCCTTTCTCATTTCCTTTGCAACGCGCCTCATATGCTTGCATGCAACATCATAGACTCGTTCAAGTGTTGCTCGTGGGACCCTCACTCCTTTCTCTGCTGCATTTTTGAGCATCTCAAACTCATCTTCGCTAATCCCCCCCCGTTCTTTTTTGACCCACGTGCAGGGCCAGGCATATTTTAAGAAGTACTGTTCTTCTTGCATGTGAACATCTCTATTGACTCAAGAGCCTCTTTTTCTGGAATTTTTTGCACGACAAAATGTGCCTGGACAATCACATAATCACCAACAGCAATCTTTTGTCCGATAACCTTGGCTTCCCGCATTTCACTTCCATAATCAACAGTTGCCATACTCGTATCCTTTGTCACAAAAACAACTTTTCCGGGAATGGTAAAACACATTCAGTCTACCTCTACATGGAGCAATTTAATGTCAGTCCCATCTAAAACCTTTGGCACCTTCCCGCATGTTGGGCATTGGAATATTGCATAATCATGGGCATACTCCAATATTTTTGGTTCTCCCATAAATCCGCAGGCACATTTTACTCTCGCCTTTTTTTCAACAATCTTTATCTCCCAATCGCACATGTGCTTCATTGTGTCTTCCAAGTCATGTGCCGGGACATGTGCAAGGGCGCCGCATTCAAGGGTAATACCTTTCACGTTCCCAAGCTTTTTTGCCTCTTCAATGATTTGCGCACAGATGGTTGATTCGTGCATGTCCCACCAAAGAAACTGGGGTTTATATAGGTTGTGCTGGGAGGAAAGCAACCTTAAAATAGTTCAACATCATCTTGATCAAATGGCTCAAGACTGGAAAAAGTTTCTTGATGACAACCAGAAAGAGAGAATGGCGTTTATCGATAAGTGGGCAGAATATGCCCTCACCCATGATGACAAGGACTGGTCAGCCCAGCAAAACCTTATCATTAACTCAGCCCTGCGTTCCTGTTCACTGACAAAAGAGCAGTTCTTGGAGATGAAGAAGATCAGGCGATTGAGTCTGTCATCATGATTATAACCATCAAACCGTACTTTCTCTGAGTTTTGTGAATTTCCACTGGACAGTTAGGCATAAGATATAAAAACTATCATTGTTATGATCCCATCATGGAGAAGAAAAACCCCTTTAAAGAATTATTTGGGTCATTGCATTTCTCAAAACCAGCAGAGATATCAATTCCAGAAGCAAGAAAAGAGTTAACAGGAAAATCCAAATTGAAGTGAAACATGATCCAGCACACGTTCCAATTTCTTGACGGGATTGGCCCAGGAAAAGAGGCAAGGATTAAGGCACAGGGCATCGGGCACTGGGATGACTTTTTAGCAGTTGAGAGCATCGATGGAGTACAGGATGGGAAAAAACCTTATTTTGACAGAAAAGTAAAGGAAGCAAAGCAGCACCTTCATTCAGGCAACACATCGTTCTTTTCCCAGGTTCTCCCAAAGCAGGAACACTGGCGACTCTACAACCACTTCAAGGAGGATGCTGTCTTTCTGGATATCGAGACAACCGGCCTCTCCTGGAGGGATGAAGTAACAGTTGTTGGATTATATGATGGCATTAACACCAAGATGATGATCAAAGGGATAAACCTTGATTATACCCTCCTCAAGAAAGAGCTCCAGCGCTATAAGATGATGATCTCATTCAACGGCATTACCTTCGATGTCCCTTTCCTCAACAAGCAGTTTCCTGGCGTTGTTCCAAGCATACCCCATTTCGATCTCAGATTTGGATGCAAAAAGATCGGTTATTCTGGCGGCTTGAAAGCAATAGAACCCCATTTTGGCATCAAGCGAAGGGATCTTGTTCATGATTTGCATGGAGGGGACGCTGTATTGCTCTGGAAGATGTATAGAGCAACTGGTGATGAGCACTACCTCAACCTTCTCATAGAATACAATGAAGAGGACATCATCAACCTGAAAAAGATTGCGGACACGGTGTATAAGAAACTGGCTGCTGGCAAGGAACAAAAGGAAAACAATTGTTAGGGATAATTGCCCCACCACGAGATTCGAGACATAACATTTATATAATACATATAACATTTAAGTAATATATGTTACAAAAATATAGTATGTGGAAGACGGCAAGTATTTTCTTTAGGAATCCGACCACTCTGATGTATTTAATGGGGATCAGTCGAGAGATCAGGATCGCACATACGTCAGTTAAGGCAAATTTAAAGATCCTTGTGCATGAAAAAATAATTACTGAGGAAATCGAGAAGCGAGGAAAAAGGAGGTTTCCTGCATACAGGGCGAACATAAACTCCCAGGAATATCGGAAATACAAGCGAATCTATAACTTTTCTTCAATTATTGAGTCTGGCCTGGTTGAGTATCTTGAAGAGAAAATTATGCCCAGATCGATCGTATTGTTTGGAAGCTACCAAAAGGGCGAAGACACGGAAAAAAGTGATATTGATCTCTTCATTGAAGCGCCTCAAAGCGAGATTGAGATCAAAAGCTTCCAAAAAAGCTTGCAAAGAAAGATACAACTCTATTTCAACGAATCGTTTGGAGCTCTTCCCAAAGAGCTAAAAAACAATATCATCAATGGGATTGTGCTTTATGGAGACTTAGAGGTGCTGAAGTGAAAATTCTCATCAAGCCAGACAAGCAAAAAGCCAAAGCTTTGCAAAAAATGGCGGAGATCACCCTTCAGAGGTTGAAGGAGTTAGACCCGGAAAAGTACCCATCGAATACGCTGACTGACTATTATGATGTTCTCCATAAGTTAATGGATGCAATAGCCCTTTTAGAGCGAGGGTAGCCAAGA
>DUKZ01000030.1 GCA_013329045.1 Candidatus Woesearchaeota archaeon | reverse complement strand
GCATACAACGAACGTATGCGCTGCAAAGATGTATCGGGCAAGAATAGATGTTTTTTCGGAAGATTCCACATATAGATCACCTCATATATCAATTGCTAAGAAGTACCACTATATTAAAGTTTTGAAATTAAAGAGATATGCTATTATTTATGTTCTCATGGGTCACACCATGGCGAATGAGGATGAGGCGCATAGGGCATCAGAGAAAAACTTACTTTAAAATAGTATGGTTTACATTATTCCTTGAGGTGATCTGTAGAATTGAGCACATGGAAATGATGGGCCTTATCCCCTCTAATTTCTATTATTGAGACTGCGGTGTTCCCGGGATGATACTGCTGAAAGTGCTGCTCGTCTAAGGGTTTACCCTGCAGGTAGAGAAGAAGTGTTGTCATCACCCCTCCATGAGAGACAAATAGCACAGTCTCATTTTTGTGCTCATCATATACTCCCTTAAGGAGCATGAGTACCCTTGTCCTGGCATCCACCCATGACTCGCCATCCTTTGGATGCCAAGTATCAAACGGCTCACCTGATGCCTTTTTTTCTGCAAGCAGGTCTTTGCCCAGCTTTCCTTCAAAAACACCGCCGCTCGCTTCCCTCAGAAGAGGGGTGCACGTCACATGAATATGCGGATGGAATAACAGTATCTCCTCTGCTGTATCTTTTGCCCTGTCAAGATCGCTCACGTATGCTGCATCGATTTTCTCATCCTTTAATCGCAGCGCTAATTTCCTTGCCTGCTCAATCCCGACTTTTGTTAGCACCCCTGGAAGATGTCCTTGATGAATTTTTCTGAGATTCCCTTCAGTTTCTCCGTGGCGGGTGATGAATAAGCGCATAGTCAGGAGAGATAAGGGAACATTGAAAAGCGTATCGATTCTTGAGGATCTTACTTATTATGTGATATTATGTGATCGTTGTTCCTCGTTGTTCTTGGGAAAAGCAGCAACAATGACAGGAGACCGTTTTTTCTTACGAAAAACCTAGGCTTAGAGACTGAGCCTTCCCAGCCATTGCCGCTTTTTCCAACATCGCTGCTTTTTTCTATTATCACTTGGCAGTTGCTGCCTGGCTCTAAGCGTTTTGCTTCGAGCAAGATTTAAGTACTAGAAGTTCATAAAATGACCAAAAAAGGGTGAGAATGGGAAATTATCTGTTCCTCTTGAATGGAGTGAGTAACTTTGCAGTAGCCCTAGGCATTGGCATCCTCCTCTATCTCTACCAAAAAAAAGTTTCTCAGCAAGTCATCAGGGCAACGTATGGCCTCATTATCATCCACAGCATCTTTGCAGCGCTCAACTTTTCCTGGCTCTACCAGGTAAGCATGCCTGGACCAGAATTTGTTGCAATCTCTGGCATTCTCCTCGCCCTCCAGGCGACCTATTTTGCCTTTGCTCTCTCTGTGCTCACCCCCACTCCAGGATATCCCTACCTTCTCGCCCTCCTCCTCGGTTTTGCCTTTCCAACCCAATTTTGGGCTATCCTTGGGCTTGGCACAGGGGTTGCTGGAGCCTGCATCTTTGCATATCTTATCACCCACCACCAAAAGAATATCAGGATTGTGGGATTTGCAGGAATCACCTACAGCATTCTCATCATTATTTTCCATGGAATCTCCCTTCTCGGCCTGCCGTACACAACCATGCCCTGGATCATCCCCAACCTGGCGCTGATCTGGATGATTGCCACACTGACCATAAACCATAATGCCCTCAAAGAGCAAACAGCGCAGGAATTCTTCCAGAAAAAAGAGGTGAGCATGGGGCTCTTAGCGCTCAAATACCTCATCTTCATTTTCACCCTCTCCACCTTCATTTTTATTGGGGTGGCCTCACTCCACCAGATCGGATACCTCATGGCAGCGCAAATGGACGGATGCCAGGCAGGAAGGGCAATCATTTATGACCTCTCAAACCTGCCACGCATCGAAGTGGGGTGCGATGTTTCAGCTTTCTTTGCACTTGGCGGCCTTCTGGTGCCACTCCTCTTCTGCATCCTCCTCTATGCAATCGGCACTGAATTCATGATGTTTATCTCCCGCCTCATCTTGGGCTTTAGCCTCCTTGTCTCTTCAAGCGACCTTTCCTCATCGGAGAATATCGTCATCGTGCTCATGATCATAGCGCTCGGACTTGTCTTTTCCGGCATCTTCAAGCTGAGCAATTACTTCTTTCGCCAAACATATGTTCCAAGACGGCTCTTTGAGCGGTATATGGGAAACATCGAACCGGATAAATGCCTCTTCATCCATGATGGGTTTGTGGTCAAGAGTGTGTATGACCTCGCCTTTGCCTTTGCCCATATGGACCATGAAACATATGCTTATCATGTCACCAAAGAAAAAAACGACTTTGTCTCCTGGGTGCGCGATGTCATCCAGGATAACTTCCTTGCGTATGACCTCCTGGCAGTCAAGAATAAAGATGAAGCGCACGACCTTGTACTCAAAAGACTAGCAGCTGTGCCCCACCCATAACATTAATGAAATACTACTTAATAAGATACTAGTTTCACAGATAGAACGTCCCCATGTTTTGGAAAAAACAAATCAAACATAGGACAGAGCAGCCAAAGAGCATCAATGAGCTTCGCACGGCAAGATTTAGGGTGTTTTATGCAGAGCCCTACTTTGACATCGACCTTGAACGGGAGATCTCGTGGCATACCGAGCACCTAAAAAAGCTTCATACCCATGCGAAAAAGCCGCATCTCTTCCACAAGCAGTTCCATGAGGGGGAAATCACAGAACAGCGGGAGAAACACTTCAAGGAACACGTCCTTGATTCCATCCCTTTCCATCAAAATATCCTTGATGACCTAAAGAAACGGCTCGAAACACTCCATACTCTCATCCCCAAAAGAACCTACCTGATGATCCATGATATCTCCAGGAAGTATGGAGGAACCCCTGATTATTTTGTCTATGACAAAGAAACAAAAGAATTCTTTTTTGTCGCTGAAGGGCTAGATGATGCCAGGAAGAACTGGATGATCCTTGTCCGTGACGTTCACCAGATCTGCGATGTCATGGTCATCAATAAACCCCAGTAACGCTCGGTTATACCGGTCAAGATACACCTGTTCCAGCTCATCTTCCGAGCAGGTGACACCTTCCTTTACATACCTTCCAGTATCCATGCAGCTTCGAAATTCATCCCCCATAACAGATTCCCCAACACGGCTATCCACCTGCAATGCTTCGCTCCTTTCCTGGTCTATGCCCTCACTCATCCCTGCGCTATACACATCCACAGCCCCTAGATAATGAAGGATTTCATGCATCATGATGTGCCAGCCGGGCTTATCATAGAATGATGTTGCATTGACAGATGAGCAATTGACGAGGCCTCCAGCACGAAGACTGTTTTCCCCCAGCACAATACCCGGCTCGATGCCATTGACAATGCCCCCAATAGTGGTGCACCGATACTGCAAAGATGCCGGATCATTTGGAATGAGCAAACCAACATTGCCAAAAATGTATACAATCACATCAAAACTACGGGGGTCATAGCCAAAAGAAAGACGGACCTGCTCTTGGAGCCTATGAAGACCTTGACGGCGAATAAGGGTATCATAGGTGAACAGTCCGGGCTGGTCAAGAGATATCGTAAAAGCATCATTATCCTGCAGAATCGTGCATTTTCTGCAATACGACTCTAAGAAGTGCCCCTGCAGGGTGAGCGCTGGAGAGATGAGCAGCTCTGAGCCTGGCATTCTGCCATACTTTTTCGAACCATCCCATTCATAGAGAAACCCCACTTTGGCAGGCGTCCAAAAAAGAGAGGATGCCTGGAATGACCCGAGGGTAATTATTGATACATTCACCCTATTGTCGAACAGTGCACCAAACTCTTCAGTCATTCTGCTTGAGAGGCTATTGAGGAACTCATCCCAATCATCGCTCATCGTCTCGTTATCATGGTATAGGTATACTACACCGATATGAAGAGAACGAATACAGTCACCCTTCTTGCAGATTCCATCACAGAGCATTTCGTCACAAAGATTATTGCCCATCAGGGTCGCCTTGACCTCAGGGATGTTTGGGGGAGAGGGTATATCCTGAAGTGGAAGTTTTGGTTGATCTCTTCCAGACTGGATTACTTCTTCTTTATGAGGAAAAAGGAAGAGAACAGCTGCTAAGATACAGATGATAAGTACATATGTTGCGAGGAGCTGCTTGTTTTGCATCTGCTATTTTGATACAGGAGGAATACCTATCTTTGCCTGGCAATGGAGCCGTTCCTTCTCATTCACAATGAGATCGCACCATGCAGGATCAGGAACCCTTTCGTCATTCATCGTATTTGCAACAAAATTGTATATGCACCAGTCGATTTGGAATGGGTCTTTTAGGTTGTTGCATAATCCAGTATCATTCTCCTGGTAGGCGACAAGCGACACACAGGTTGAATAGCCATTGCGGAATATAGGGATACGATTGCAAAGGGCGGCGCTATTCTGCTGAAGAGCAAAATAGGTATAGCATGCTTCTGTGAAATCATCCCTCTTTTCAACTATTGTTGAATTCCTAAAAAGTGAACAGACTGGAAGAGATGTCCCATTCAAGCTTTTTCCCATGCACTCAACAAGGTTTGCGTTCTGAGAACTGCACAGCTCTACAGCATTCACCACTGGATCCTGAATGACTGGCTGGATCACTTGCTCTTCTTGCGATGAGCAGGCAATGAAAATAAAGAGAGAGACACAGAAAAGGAATGTCCATAACAGCAGAGTGAATAATTTTTGCTTTCCCATCATGGTTTTTGGAGGAGCACCTTATATAAACATTTGGGTAAATATTTGGGTAAATATTTGAGTAAACATTTGAGTGGCTGCTGTTTAGGCGGTTCAAAGACAATGATACCAGACCGCAATAATAGACTACACATGAGCTGCAAAACAAGATACAAGCACAACAGGGGAAGGACTAAACGACTGCCTTGCAGTCTCGAGATGTCTAGCAGTTTCATGATGTGAAGCAGTTTCGGGATAACAGAAGTTGTGCTGCAGCACCGAAACATTTAATTAGCACTGCTTTTCTTGATGCATGGAAGGGTTTGTTCTCAGATCATCTGTCCCAACGCTCCCATCCAGAACAGTACTCCTTCCTATGGCAAGATCAATGAAAAAAAAGATTGATGAAAAGGAACTGGCCAATCACCTCACAACCCTACTCAAGGTGCAAATCACAGTCAAAGACGTCGCATTCCTGGGTGAGGGATGGCACAATATCGGCTATATGGTCACGTACCTCCAAGAAGGGGAAGAAAAACGCGTTGTCCTTCGGATTGCCAAGGGAAAAGAGCTAGGACATGAATACCCAGCCGATCGGGCAAGGCTTTTCCTCATGCAGCATTACCATGCGAAGTTCATCCCTTCACATATTGCCTCCCTTGATGTGGGCTGTGTGATGAAAGGAGGCAAGCTTAATTCTTTATCATCATCAGAGGACTTTTTCCAGCTGGTAGAAGAAGTCAAGGGAGAACCTTATTACAAAGACCTTATCAGGATCCGGGAAACAGGATTGATTACCCCTGAAGATAAGAAAAAAACGATGATGCTCTCTGACTACCTCATAGACCTCCATGGGCAGGAGTATCAGGGGAGTGATAATGAGATCCTCTCACTAAAACGCCGCCATACAAGAGACTGCATTGGCCATGGAGAAATGTTCATTGGTGTCATAGATACCTATCCAGACACCACTTCTTTTGTGACAAAAGAAGAGCTCATCGCGATTGCACAGAGGATGATTGCCCTTCGTGAAGAGGTCAAAGACAAGGTGGACCTATGCCGGATGCATGGAGACTTTCATCCAGGCAACCTATTCTTTACAGGAAAAGGCGTAACTGTCCTTGATGCGTCACGGGCCCTCTGGGGTTCTGCTGCAGATGATGTCAGCTGCCTTGGGATCAATTACCTCTGGTATGCACTCATGCATACAGGATCATTTTCTGGACCATTCATGGACCTTTTCAGCGCATATTGGGAGAATTATGAGAAGAAAACCCACAGGAAGGACCTACCTGAAGTCTCCCCCCTCTTTTTTGCATTCAGAGGGGTCGTTATTGCACATCCCCTCTTTTACCCTGAACAAGGTGATACTGTGCGAAAGAATGTCATGCGATTTATCAAAAATGTCCTCAAGGCAGGCACGTTTGATCATCACAAAGTAAAAAGCTACCTCTCATGAGCCTTATCATCTGGCTGACGGGCCTTCCAGGATCAGGAAAAAGCACGATTGCACAGGCGCTTCTTCGCAGCATAGGACAAAGCAGACTAGAATACCTGTCCCTTGATACCATACGAAAAGAGATCATCCCACACCCGGAATACACAGATGCTGAAAGGGATCTTGTGTATGAGGCATACGCTGATCGGGCGTTGTTGATTGCCAGTTCAGGAAAAGACGTCCTTCTTGATGCAACAGGGCATAAGAAAAGGTATCGTGACAGGCTGAGGGCCGGAACAATACCATTCATTGAAATCTTCATCTCCTGCCCGCTTGCTATTTGTATGGAAAGAGAAGCTGCCCGGACAAACAACCTGGTGATCAGCAACACGTACAAACGAGCACTGGCAGGAGAAAAAAAGCGCAGAGATGGCCTTGGAGAAGTGATCGGCATTGATGTTCCCTACGAAGAAAATCACCAAGCAGACCTCATCATAGACTCTGCCTCCCTGACACCTGAACTGGCTGCACGAACTATCCTGAAATTTCTGGAAACCAAAGGGTTTAAATAGGATCAAGGGAAAAAAATGATAGGATTTGTGCACTAAAAGACCATGGGAAAAAAAGAGGAACCTTTGCAGGATCAGCGGTTTTTTAAAAGCCTCACAGACGACCTCCCTGTACCTATCTTCTTCAAGGACAAGAAAGGCAGAATCACCTATTGCAACGACTCATTTGCTGGGATGTTTGGGCTAAACACAGAAGAGATCATCGGAAAAACAACAGAAGAATTTTCCCCAAAAGAGTTCTCGAAAATCGTGAGACAGACGGACCATGCCTTATATCGAAAAAAAGGCAGATATGAGTATACTGCCGAATTATCCCCACTATCGACAAGCAAAAAGATTGTTACTGTCCGTAAAGGACTGGTGAGGGTTGGGAGGCATACTGAAGGAATTGGCGGGGTCATGCTTGACATCACAAAACAAAGGAATTTTGAGAGACAGCTCCAAGAGTCTGAAAACAGGTTCAAATCCATCTTCAGCAATTCTGCCGTTGCCATCACCGTCGCTGATGAGGATGAATGGCTCATCTCCTGGAACTCCTTTACAGAAAAGCTGCTCGGCATGAAAGAAAAAGACCTCAAAGGCAGAAAAATAAATTCACTCTATCCCCCAGAGGAATGGGCAAAGATCAAAAAAGCAGGCATCAAACAGAAGGGGTATCTCCCCCACTTTGAGACACAGATGCTCAAGAAGAATGGGGGATCCATACATGTTGATATCTCAATTAGCACCATCAAAGACAAAGCTGGAAATGTCACCGGCTCCATTGGGGTCATCAGGGATATCTCAGAGAGAAAAAGAGCAGAAGAAAGGATACAGGAATCAGAGGAGAAATTCAGGTCAATCTTTGAGAACTCGGCTGTTGCAATCACCCTTGCTGACAGGGACCAGCGCATCATCTCCTGGAACTCCTTTACAGAAAAGCTGCTTGGAAGGAAAAAGAAGGAACTTCTCTCAAAAAAGATAAGCTCTCTCTACCCAAAAGAGGAATGGGCAAAGATCAAGCGCGCAAACATCTCAAAGAAGGGATATCAGCACCACTTTGAGACCCGCATGATCAAAGGGAACAAAGAACTCATCGATGTTGACATCTCCATTAGCGTCCTCAAAGACAACATCGGGAAAGTGACCGGGTCGATTGGCGTCATCCGTGATATTTCTGAACGAAAGGAAGCGGATAATAGGATCCGGGAATCAGAAGAGCGCTTTGAATCGATCTTCGAGAATTCAGCCGTCGCCATCACCCTTTCAGATGATAAAGAGCGGATAATATCCTGGAACAGGTTCACAGAACAGTTGCTGGAGCGGACAAAAAAGCAGCTTCGCCTGGTTAGCATCAGATCACTCTATCCTCCAGAGGAATGGGAAAAGATCAGGGGCCAGCACATACGGCAAAAAGGGATGCAACACCATCTTGAGACAAAGATGATTAAAGGCAATGGGCAAATCATTGATGTCGACATCTCCGTTAGCGTCCTGAAGGATGCTGCAGGAAACATCACAGGATCAATCGGCGTCTTTCGCGATATAACAGAAAGAAAGAAAGCGCAGGAAAAAGACTTCCTTGAGAACCAGCTCCAGGTAAAAACAGAATTTGTCAACCGTCTCAGCCATGACCTTCGCACACCCCTCACCCCCATCACCACCCTCCTTCCCATCGTGGAAAAAAGAGTTGCCGATGAACAGGTGAAAAAATTTGTCTCTGTCTGCATCAAAAATGCAGAATACCTCAATGACCTGGTCAACGACACCCTCAACCTTGCCCGGATCGAGTCAGGAATACCCTTTGAGATAACAAAGACGGACATCAAGTTGGTGATTGAAGAAGTCATCGAGCAGAATAAGCCCCTCTTCCAAAAATTTGGCATCAAGACAGCCATCTCAACATCTGGAAGCCTAGTCACCATGGCCGACAGGCTTCGCATCAAGGAAGTTCTAGAGAACCTTATGATGAACTCGGCCAAATTCATGCCAAAAGGAGGAATATTGACTATCATTGGCAAACGGCAAAAAGATGATGCGGTGCTCACGATCAAAGACACGGGCATTGGCATCGCAAAAAAAGACCTGCCACACCTCTTCAAGGAGTTTTATAAGGCTGATGAGAGCAGGCATGAACTATCAAGCTCGGGCCTAGGCCTTGCTATCTGCAGAAAGATCATCGAGAAACATGGAGGGGAGATTTTTGCGCAGAGCCCAGGAAAAAATAAAGGAACAAGTGTCACCTTCACTCTCCCTATTAAGGAATCATTTGGCTCATAGGGATAAAGCGAAAAGTTTAAATGCGGCACTGACGATAGAAGGTAGGAAAAGAGGATGAAAGAATATCAGGAGACAGTCAGGAAATTAAAGAAGTTAGATGGTCTTATGGCATTTCTCTCAATCGTTCTCGTGTTCTCTTTTGTGTCATTTTTTTCCAGCATACCCCTCTACCACCAGGCATCACCCCTCACTGGCCTTGCCTCCGAAAATGAGAGTGCACAGGGAGACTATTCATCGCTTCTTTCTATCCCTGATAAGGAGACACTCGCATCTCTTGCGTCATTACTCTTCGCATTTATTTCCGGTCTTCTCCTTGCCATGCTGGTGGCAAAGAGGACAAATCTCAAGACTCAGCTTGTTATAAAGGAGGATGAACAACACTTATCCTTGAGCCCCCTCGATGCCCTCACTGAGTTCTTCATCATCACCTATCGGATCCTTGAAAAAAATGCGAACCCAGAATTTGCTGCAGGAGCCATCCAAAAGGTGAAGGCAGACCTTGAAAAAGACCACAAAGGAATAGAAGGAGTCAAGCTTCTCTTTAACCATAAGAAAGACACCATCTCAGTTACTAGCTCCCAGGCCCTTGACTGGAAGACCCTAGCAGACATCACTCACCTCTTCCTTACTGCACTGCATATTGATGAGAAAAAATTTGTCTCAATAGCAGAATATGAACAGCACCATGATTTTGTCAATGCCTTTGAACGCCTGATGAGAAAAAAGAAGGAACAATAAGAACAATGAAAGGCAACATCCTAATAAATAGTATCCCGCTATTAATAGTATCTCACTATTAAGGAGGAATCCCCATGAGTAAAACAATAATGATAGTCGATGATAATGTAGACTTGCGGTTCAGCGTAATGGAAGGCCTCAAGGATCTTGGAGTGAAGTATACTTTTACGGAAGCCGAAGATGGAAAGCAGTGCATGGCGCTGCTCAAGAAAGGACCCCTCCCAGACCTTATCCTCCTTGATATCATGATGCCAAAGATGGATGGGTGGCAGGTGGCAGCAGCGGTCAATAAGGACTCAAAGCTCAAAAAAGTGCCAATCATCTTCCTCACTGCCAAGACTGATGAATTTAGCAGGGGGATTGGCTCGATTACAGCTGTTGAGTATATCACAAAACCCTTCAAGATCACCATGCTAAGGGATAAGATAGATCATGCCCTTAAATGAAGGGCAAGTGTGCCTCTTCTTAGTGATAAGACCCGTTCAATCCTTTCTGAGTACTCTTTTGCCAACAGCCTTGAGAATTCCTGGAGCATATCAGTCTTTTGCCTCATATATACCGAAAGCCTCCTGGATATCATATAAATATGCTTTGCCTTGATATAAACAAGTCTGGCTTCTGGTTCCTTTACTCTCTTCAATTTACCTGCCAGAAAGGTCTCAAGGTGGCTTGCTGCATCTTCAGCAGTTCTTGCAAAAGCATCAATGTCAGGCTGGGTAGTCACTATCAGTTCTTCTGCGTGATACTTTATCAGCGAGAGGAACCCCTCAAAAGACGCTTTTTCCAGGTGCATGCTAAACGATACCCTCACTGTAGGCACCATCAGCTTTGAAAAGTTCTCACGCCCCTTTATTAGGTTCTCCTTTACCTCTTTTGCCCCGATATTCTCATAAACCTGCATGAAACGATGCAATTTCTGCCTTTCTTTTCCTGCCTTTTTTTCATCTAACCCCGGCAGGTCAATTTGTTCTGGCAATTCTCCATCGACCACAACCTCCATATCCCTGTATTGTGCGATGACCTCATCTAGCAACGCGAGGAATGGTAACAACTCATCCTGGAATTTGAGGGCACGCTTCATAAGATCAGCCTCAACTTGGAGTTTGCCTTTCTCTAACCTATCCAGAAATTTGCCCCTTAATCGATCCAGTTCGCTCATAGAAAGAAGAAACATGAAGGAGAATATAAAAAAATATGGGAAATAAAAAAAATATGGAAAAAAAATCGAGCTCAGATCAGCTCGATGTAGAAGAAGAACGCCACGTTCTCCTGCGCCCCAGCCTTCCCTGACTGCGGCAGCAACAACTGGAAGTCCCAATTCCCGCCATCATAACCTGTCTGACTATTGGCAATCTTCGTTGCATAGATGATGTCATTTTCGAAGGTATCCGCGTCAGTCTCTATTTCACCAGTTGCATCAGTCAACACAACCTCTTGCCAGAGAGATCCTGCGCCAGATGTTGTTGGGGCGTTATCTGAGTACAAGTTAATACCATAACAGTTTGTTGATGTTCCATTATACATCGTCGTGTCTGTTATCTGCCTTGTCCCTGCGTAGAAGGAATCGAGCACAAACGTACCAGCATTGAACGTGTTGTTGTATGAGTCCTCTGTGGCATTTTGTACTGTGCTGTGGTTCCATCTTATGCTCTCGAGTTCAATCTGAGGCTTGACAGCACAAGAAAGGTTGCTCCAGTTGGGGATGCCTCCCTGGTCGCCGTCATCAACACCATCAGTGTTGGTTCCAGGACCTTCTTTTGTGGCATAGATTTCACCAGTCGTCGTTGTGATGGTCCAATCATAGAGTGCATTGTCGTTGAAATCAACCAGCCCGTATCGACCAGTCACGTTACCAACATAACCCACCCATTTGATGGTAGGCTGAGTCTCGTTGATATTATAGATATAGATATAGCCTCTCGTGTGATTGAGTATTGTCCCATTTGGATAGGATACTGTCCTGTTCTTCACAAAATACACATTGGTTGGTGCAGAGGGGTTGACTACCTGTGCCATGACTGTTGCCATCAAAGCGATGAGGAAGAGGCAGGCGAATGCGATGAAGTATCTTGTTTTCATTTTTGTCACCTCACTGAAGCTCCACGTACAAATAGTACGTTGTTGTTGATACGTCACCATTGTGCCCATCTTCTCCCACGATCATCTCGAAGTCGAGCGTCTGGTTGTTGAACCCGGTCTGATCCTGCTCCAGGAGGGATGTATAAATGACCCCTTCATTATCATAATCATAGAGAAGGACTTCCTCAAACAATCCTGAAACGCTTGCCGTTGCATTCCCGTATAATCTAATTGCCGGTGCAGCACCATCATTTATTGCAGATGCCTGGGCTAGAGTGCCATTGATCTTGTTGCTCCCTACATAGAAAAGAGTGTGAGTTGTGGTGTTCTTGAATGTCTCATCAACACCATCAATATCTGCTACTGCCAGGCCAAGAGAAGTCTCATATTCAGTACGATCCACATATGGAATATCTCCAACAGTCCCGCTCTTATTAAATAGGTAAGCTGTCACATTGAGCCACGTTACGGTCGAAAGTGTTGTTGCATACACTTCACCTTGTGGACTGGCAAGGTTCCAATCATAAAGGGTATGGTTCCATCCATCATCCAATGTTATCGTACCTGAGATGTTTCCGAAGAAACCCTGCCAGGTTTGTGTCACTGAATTACCTCGCAAGTCAAGCCGCGACACATTGCCAGCGAATGCCTGAATGGCCGGTGCTGTTGTGGCGACCCTCCTTGTTTCATTCCACTCTGTGACAGAACTTGGACCTTCTGGAGAACTAGCTGTTGTCTGTGCGTGTACAACACTCAAGAAGAATACCATAACTGCCAGCAAGAGTAAGAAGAACTTGTTGGGGATTCCTCGCATCTTTTCACCTCGATTTTTTGGTAAGCATATACCAGTCTTGTAAATGACATTGTGTCCATACTTTGGACATTTATCAATTAGTATACTATTTTGGCTACTAGTATTTAAATGTTTCGAAATAAATAGATTCACAAATGTATATATTAGATAGATATTATAGGCTATATCAGAGATTTTTATCTCGATTTAAAGAGTAAAATCCATTATAAACAGGTAAGATAGAGGTGGCCAGAACATAAAAAGGTCAAACATAAAGAGGTCAGAATACTATTTCCCTTTTTTTCTCGATGAGTGAAGAAGCGATGCACTATCCCGCTCATTGAGCATTGATTTTAGATCAGATGTTTGCTTTTTGATCTCTTTCTCCTTTTCGTGAAGGAGGTGCTCTTTTTCCTCTATGTCTATCTTGAGCATGCGCCACTCAGCCTCCAGTTTCTGGAGCGGGTGGAGCGCCTGCGCAATCCTCTCATCGATACCCTTTACTTTCTTATTCGTACGCTCCTCTTTATACTTCTTCTCCAATGCACCCATGATGCTGGGCATTGAAAGGTCTTCTTTGACAGATGCCCCATCCTTTTCTCTCAATTGCCCCAGCACCTCTGAAAAGAAGAGGCTGTCACTCCCAACCACCACTGAACTCTTGTTTTGCTGCGGAAGAGCGCTTGCCTCTGCTGGCGAAGGCAGAGAAGGAGGAGCCATGGCCAGAGATGCAGATGGAGGACTGCTTGGAGCTAAAGCAGGCTGAACTGGAAACAATTCGTCTGGAGCATGCTCTGCTGGAGGAGCCGCCTTCCCGGGACTTGGAGCATTTAATGCTGGATCTGGAAGCGGTGGCAGTTCTGCTGGAGCTGCTTGCTGCTGAGAAGATGAATTATTTGGATCGGGCATTACATACACACCTCTTTTTCACCACCCTAAACAATTCTTGGGGCCACTCTTTAAATACTTTTTTGACCACTCTAAAGTGTAAACTAATATGATCCCCTTACATCATATTCTACTATCATATGATACATAGAAACAAAGGAACAAAAGAAAAAGAACAAAAGAGCATAAGATCATAAGAGATATATGATCATAAGTATATGATCATAAGAATATAATAGCATTTATCATAAAAATCCGCCGCAATCGTCTGACCCTTACAAGGATGTTCATCGACATTTTTGTGCAAGAGAACGACTGCCTCATCTCAGCAACATCAGATTATCTCGATAAAGAACGTAACAGTTGTTGTATCAGGGGACTTATACCGCCGAAGATTAGCCGGGACCCGCACCTCATAATCATATACCCCATAGGCCCCTTGGCTTGATGCCTGTGCCCGTGTAATGAATACGATATCCTCCTGATCTGCACTGTCAAATTGCCCATCACCCCCAACATCATCATCCGTATCCCACAATATTCCAGTAATAAACCCGCTGGTATTTGTGCTATTGGCATATGAGACATTGGTGATTAGCGTTGAAAAGACGGTAAAGTTGGTCATATTTTTTGGAGGGCCAAAGGCAGTGTAGGTTATGTTCAGTGAATCTGAAAAATTTTCCATATCCAGAAGGTCATCGAGCTCTGAAAAATCATTTTCGACAAACAAGCCCGCGCTGTCCCTGCCCAGGGCTTTTAACGATGTAAAACTCAAGAGACTATCAGAATCAGCGACAAGAATATTCGATCCGGAGATAGTCGAGGCATTCCAAATAATGAGATTGCTTCCCCCAGAAGAACCCAAAGAGAATGAACCGCTAAGATTCCCGACAAAAAAGGTATATGCTGGAACAAATAAGGTCGTATTGACAAGATTATTAGACTCATTGCTCTCATCAATGAGCCCATAATCACTCAAGGAAGGGTCGAGAATGACAGTGATGTTTGCACTGCCCATCCTTGGGGTATAAGAGACATTTGTTATATTTGATTTTCCTGCAGCAACACCAATGGTCCGGTTTGGAAGGATGAGGTTTTCTGGGATGAGTTCTCCATCATAAAACAGGACAGTCACCTCGGGGACATCGATGCCGCCCGGATTGAATACTGTCGCGAAGATGGTGATATTCTCCCCTTCATAAGGCTCCGGGTCTGAGAAATTGATTGTGGTAAAATTGACCAGAAGGTCTGCTTTACCTGTATTATTGATAGTGATGTTCAGGAGATTATAGGACCACTTGCCTCTTGAGCTGTTCGCATAGACCCAAAGAAGGTACTGCCCATCCGGAAAGAGGGTAGTATCAAAAGTGTCATTATAATAAAAGGTGTTCACATGCATGGGCAATGTGCTGTTTCCCGGTTGTGCTTCTTTTGTGTGGTTTTCTGTCCGATTATCGATCGAATACCAGACCGTGCTGACATTGAACCTGCTGAGATTCTGCACGGATGCGTTGACTAGCTGAAGGCCGCTGATGGTCGAGAGGTTTTCAGGGTTCCAAAAGGTGATGTTTGGACCAAAATTAAAGTCCATCGACACATTTGGCGCCTCTCCAAAGCCCATATCAATCATATCCTGTGAAATGGTAAAATTCATCGTCAAAGAGGTAAACCCATTCTGCTCAATGATCTCAAAATTGAGGACATCATCGACATCACAATCATTATTGTTGGTCGGCGGGTCATCAAAACAATCGATGAGCCAATTATTCCCAAGAGCGCTTGCCCCATACTCCCCGATCATGTCTGTCTGGTTCACAGACCTTCCATTGACAGGCTGCCACATGACAATACTATAATTATTCGCATCAGTACCATTCGATGCATTCAACACAAAGCCGATTATGACGGGCAGGCCCTCTGACTGGTAGGAGGAGAGAATGAGCAAAAGGAAGATGATGACTGCTCCATACATCATCCTCTCATTTTCTTTCCTTATAGTGTGGATATTCATGGGCTTACTCTGGCACTGCTACGGACAGATTCAAATCATGAGACACAAATAACTCATAGACATGATCTGATGTAATCTGGAAATTTTTTCCAACACCCCCGCGGAGAGCAACATAACTCACATATTTGCCATCTCCCTCATCGTAATAGCGGATCATCATTACCCCCTCATTGGCAATAACCTCTGCTGCTGTAAGATTCGTTCCGATGGGAAAGCGAACATAATTCCTGTTAAAGCTCTCCCCCGTGTCCTTTTTCAACTCAAAAAGCTGGGTGCTTGCCCCATTCCCTTTAAGGACCCTCCCCCAGTTCACTTCGCCAGTGCTCTGCTGCGAGACTGCAAAAAGAATCGCGAAAATACATCCTATGACCAACACTGGCAGCCATACTAAAATGGTTTTTTGTATCATGGTGACCTCCCTTGCTTACTTACCGCTTCATCATAAAACTTTTTATATGCATCAAATACTTTTTGTTTTTCTCTTGGAACCAATGATTCATATATCATTCCCAACTGCTTATGGAACACCTCTGCCTTCTCCAAGTCATCAGTCTCATAAGCATGCTTCATCTCAGCCAACATGTTTTGCACCCTTGCAATAGTCTCTTTCCTGATAAGTTTTTCGTACAGATTTAATAACCTATCATGCACTTTCTCTTTTTCATTTCGGGAGAGGTGAAGATAGGAGTCATACAGTCTTTTGTACATCAGGTTTGCAGCACCAAGATCCTTATCTAGCATGATCTCCATTTCCGCGATGCCTTCCTGGAAATTTGAGGCAGTGGAGGATGAAAGGATTCGCGGATGCCAATGCAACGCTCCTCGTTTTTGGATGATCACCGCAAAGAGGACAATCACCATCCCAAAAACAACAATCCAACTCGCTTTGAAGGGACTCCCTGGCTGGACTGGGCTTTCTTGCTCGACATCCTTTATTATTTGTGCTGCGGCAATATCATCTTTTGGTAAGGGGGCAAAAAGGACAAAAGTTGCCAGTCTCTTTTCGCGGATCTCATAATAATAGTAGTTGTCATCATAACTTATCCGCTCTGGCTTGATTGGTGATAAAAGATCTGGGATCAGAGCAACCTGAATCTGCTCTGCCAACAAGTGATGCTCGGCCAGCCATGATTTTTTCACTTTAAATGTAATTTTCAAATCCTTGATATCCTGGCTCTCAATATTTTGTGAGTCGATGATAATCGCCTGGTAGACAATCGACCCTGGAACCTCAATTGATGCTTCCCTTCCCCTGAGGAAGACATCTTCCATCTCATGAGTGGTCCAGAGAACAATATCCCGCAATGCGCTCTCCTGGCCTTGCTCCCGATAAAAGACTGGCTTGTCAGTTATCTGGGCGTACCTTTTGAATGATTTATCCTCAACAGGGGTTAGTGTGACGGTATGTGTTGCGCCTCCACCACCTCCACCACCTCCAGAGCTGATCTTCACGCTCACCACCTCACTTGAGGACTCAGCATCATCACTCGATCCAGAGCCAGGCGTCTCATCACTTACTGGAATACTGGAGGAATTCACGATAAATGAGACATTCACCAGATGCGCTGTGCCATTACTCCTGTTTGCATAAGCTGCTATAGTGTACCATTGCTCCGTGAGATTGAAAAGATCTAGTGCCATCTCGGAACAATCTGAACAGGAAACGAGCGAATCATTGAATTCATACCATAAGCTCTCATTGTAAGGGTAAGAGCTTTGAATCAAGATGGTCAGGGACTCATTTGTCCAAAACCGTGTATTGTTTGACACGTTGATAGACACGGCAAATGAAAGATTCATCTCAGGCATCAAGTCAAATCCCTCACCGGTTGTGGTCATCGAGACCGGACCGCCGCCATAGCCATCCTCATCAATGACTTCTGCATAAAGGATGTCCCCTATCGTCCAGGTATGGGAAGGAATCGCTTCAGCATCGCAACAGTACCTGTTATTCTCCGGGGAGGTATAACAGGTTGTCTGGTTTCCTGGTTCTGCTTCATAGTGCAAGGTAGCCTGCCTCCAGCCAGCACTTGTCCCATCTGCCGCGTCATTTACTGTACCACAGACAAAATGGGCAGCGAAAGTTGCAGGGATACTAACTCCGACAAGCATCAGCAAGCCAACTAGCATGAGCAGCTGCATTATACCCTTTCCCTTCATCAGCTTTGTTGCCATGTGTAATTCTGCGTTGGAATAATATCCACTCCCCGATAAGGCGTTATGCCAAAATTCTGGCCGATACCTGACCTGAAATTGACTCTGCTCAAGGTTGCCTGGGATGAGGCATTCCACATCCTCACCACACTCACCTTTGTGATTGCATTGATCAGCCCCTGCGCATTCGTCACTGACGAACCTAGGGGAATAGTAATCCAATTCCGGCTGTTTGTTCCTGTTATTTTATACAAATCAATAGACCTTGAGCTCGTGGTCACTCCACCCATTGTCCAGTTGATTTCGACTGGCCCTGAACCATTGATGTTCACTTCATAAGCTATTCCTGGCTCAATGAGAAAATCACAGGTCTGGTCAGTGCACCCAATATCTGGACAAGATGCGCGATTGCAGGTTACTGCCGATTGGTTTGTTGCATTCCAC
This sequence comes from Candidatus Woesearchaeota archaeon, assembly GCA_013329045.1. GTDB lineage: Archaea > Nanobdellota > Nanobdellia > Woesearchaeales > UBA9989 > UBA9989 > UBA9989 sp9989u. Next base: position 13,532 of record DUKZ01000030.1, on the reverse strand, counting down.
CTGATGATAGAGGTGACATTTGGAATTGTATTTAGAAGGTCGCTTGCGTGGATAAAAGAGGTATGGTTGAGCGGGAACGATACCCAGTTCTTGGTATTCGACCCTTCCAGCCTCCCCAGATGATACGTGTATTTTCCAGCGATAACTGAAGAAACATTCTCCCCGAGCGCTGAGACCGCAGCGATCTTATAGTACCTTTCTGGTGCACTTACATTCTCATCAGTGAAATTGAGCGCTGTTGTCACATTGTACAAGGAGAAAGTTCCTCCGGGCGAGGCAGACATATATACCCTATATTCAGTTGCCCCAGTAGAAGCTGGCCACATCAAGGTGACATTTTCCGACGATGCATTGATGCTGATATTCACGGTGAGATTGAATGGTGCCAGGGGAATTACCGTGACATTGAGATAAAATGTCTCTGACCGGCCTTCCTTGCTCACCGTCGCATCATCAAACTGAGGATCACGATGCTCAGAACAATTCACATACCACTCATAATTGCCTATCTCCAACAAGGCAGTCATGTTTCTCGTGATGTTGCCAAGCATTGCGTATGGCGTGCTATAATAACTTGTATTTGTTGTCGTGATATTAACTGTGTTATTAATGACCAACGAACAATTGGTGATATTGCTCCACTGGTAGTCAGTTGCGTTGTACTGAAACAGTATGCTCCCAGCCTCGATTGCGGTTGCATTCGGCGGGAAGAGGGATTTGACAACGGGAGTTGTCGAGTCTAAGACTGATATATTCACTTCTTTCAAGATCGCCTGCTGTGCGTAAGAGAAATGGAGGAACAAAAGCACAATGAGCCCTCCAAGAAGGAGGAAAAGTGCAATGCCCCTTGATATCTCTCTTTTATGCATCTGCTGTTTTCCTCCTGGCTCTTCTTGCCACTTCCCTTATCGCGGATGGATGCTTCTTGAGCAGCAAGGCAATCTCCCTGATTTGATATCCCTGTGCAAGCATCCAATGCACGAGCGCTTCTAGAATGGACAATCTCCTCTGCTGGAATACCATCAGCGGAACATACAATTGTGATCCTTCATGATCATAGCTCTTGTGATCATAGTTCATATGACCATATCTCTTATGGCCAGCCCCCTTGTTATGGAGCGTTGACCAAATGGTTGAAGGAGAACGATGGAGAAGATGCGCGATCTTCCCATAGTGAAGGTGGTGGGCATCATGCAAAAAAGAGCTCAGCGCAGCTAACGGGGGGAGGGTGGAAGAAAACACGTCCAGAGGAACTGTCCCTCTGAGAAATTGATCCCCATAGGATATCCGGTCAAGCTCGGCTTTTTTCGCCTGCTTTTCCAGCAGTGTTTCATAGTGAAAGATGACAGGATCCTGAAGGACTGTGATTGGAGCTAAATGAAGAAGATCGTCATCAACGTGCACAGCCGCTTTTTTCTTTGCCCTTGCATCAACTGTCCAGATTGTGCTCTTGCTTTTCCTGAGCAAAACAGCAATCTCCCCTAAAGAATACTGCTTTTTGAGAAAGAGGATGATGTGCTCTAGGATGCTGAGGCTTTTGTCTTTAAACAGTGTTATTGGAACCAGTATCTTGTCTTCATGAGGGAACGCTTTCTTTTTTTGCCCTTCTACCTGGCTATAGACCCACCAGATACTCCGTTCATCTCTTCCCAGCAATAGTGCAATATGATGATAGGAAAGACCCATATCTTCCTTTAGGTATATGACAATTGCGGATAAGGGAGATATCCCTTGAGAGAAAACACTGAGCGGAACACCATATTCCTGGGCAGTAATCGCTCTTGCCATGTCAGGAAAATTCCTCTCAATAGTAATATACAAACTTCTTAACTGCTGCAGCCTCTGTTTTTTCTGGGAGGTTCTTTTCTTCATGACAGTTGTTCTAGTGCTGATTGTGGTCTATTATATGGTACTAGCATATTGCACCATTATATTTTACACAATATGTAGTATATTTATTTAAATAACTATTGATTTAATTTCTATCTGTATTTTTGTATTTTTTTCTCCGTCAATATACTACATTTATTACACAATATGTCTATATTAATAAATATTTCTTTTTTCTCTCATTTCATATTTGTTTATTTGTATATATATTAAGTTTATTATTTTATTATATTTACACAATATGTCTATTACCTGAGAATAATGAATCCATAGGATATAATAATTTTTTTATTTGTATTCACATGCTCATTTTGAACCGCAGGGTTGGTTATGTTGGTTACATTGATTAAGCTGATTACGTTGATTATTCTGATTGTGTTAGACGTTGGTTAGAACAGCTCAGTTAGAAAGGCTGACAAACGAACAATTTGGGTAATCGAACAATATGGCATAATCAAGCAATGTGGCCGTAAAGAATAACTAGCTCTCTAAAGCCATTGGGCAATTATGTGCAAGAGCTAACGGAGAAGAATAAAGAACCAAGATATACTGTCAAGATATACTGTCAAGAACAGATACTACCAGAATAATCACTTCTTCTCCTTCTTCTCACCTTCATCCTTCTTCTCACCTTCATCCTTTTTCTCTTCCGCTTTTGGCTCTTCAGGTGGAGGAGGGACAGATGGAGGAGGGACCTCCCTGGCTTTTTCCTCTACCACTTTCCTTATGTATTCATCCAGATTCAGATTTTCAGCGACAAGCGGACTGTTCTTGAGCATATCTTCAAACGCCCTTGACATGACCTCTGCCTTGTAGAGCTTTTTATCGAATTCGCTTCTCAGCTCCCACTTGAGATCCTCAAAGCGCTTATTCATTGATGCGGCCTCCTTCTCGACTTTCTTGAGTATCTCCTTGAAGTGCTTATCATTCTGTTCGAGCTTCCCCATCCTTGTTTCATAATCCTTTGTCTTGAGCATCGTTCCAATGCGAACATCCATCTTATCCGTCTTTCCCTGCAGTTCCTTTACCTCGCTCTTGAGATCCTCGATTGAAGCTGTAAACTCGTTGAATTCCCTAAATGTCTTTTGTGACTCGATGAAAACATTCTCAATTCTGTCAACGTGACGCTCCACGAGGGCTTTGACACGCTTCATATCTGTAATCTCGCCTTTTACTTCCTCACTGAGCTTGATTACCTGCTCTACACCCTTAAAGACATTCACCTGGCTCCGAAGGCCTTTCAACTGCTCCATGAGGCTTTGCATCATAGCATCCTTACTTTCCAGCAGACCCCTTAATGCCTCTATCTTCCCATCCTCCTTTTGCACTTGGATCATGAGCTTGTCTGGCTGGACACTCTCTACCAGGTCTGCTGCCTTTGTCGCTTTTACTTCCAGCATCCCCAGCGTCCTGTTCGTGTCCATCAACTGGCCCCTCAATTCCCCCATCTGCTCGTTGATCGTGCCAAAACGCTCTGTTGTAGATTTCCTGATCTCACCAAATGATTCAAGGGTCGCTTTTATCTTAGAAATCTCTGCCTGGAGCGCTCCAATTGATGCTGCTGCCTGAGGATCCGGAGCTGCCTCGTCGCTTCCCTTCTCCTCTTCTGCCCCCTCAGAAGGAGCACCAGGGACTGGCTCACCCTTCTTCTTTTTTAGAAAACCAAATAATCCCATCCTCTTTTTTTACCCCATCGAGATACCCCAGACAATACACATTCTTAAATGTTACTTATCCTATGCTCTTCATCTTGGCCTTTTAGATGGTTCCTTATATCAAGTGGAATCAATGCGCGTTATCTAGCACCAAAGCGGTTTGTCTAGCTCGATTTATCTAGCTCCCTCTTTTTCATCCAACAATTCATTTAATGTAGCTGCCACTTCCTCTTCTATGATCACACCTTCTCGTTCAAGCACCTTTATTAGCGCCTGGAGCTTTTTTTCCATCATCCTTATCTGGGCCTTTATCTCCAGCTGTTCCTGGTCCATTTGGATCACCTTCCTTCTTCTCTTCTTTTGGCGGCCGTTTCTTGACTACCCTCAGCAGCTGCAAGGTCATTTTTCTTGTCTGGACACGCCTGACCATCACCATTACACGCTTTAGAAGCATGATGATTATGATGATGAAGATGATAAGGACAAGGAGCTTTATGTTCACTGAACACCTATCACTCTTCGCATTTTGAAAAAAATAGCAGCCGATGCAGGTATGATTTGAGAAATAACTGTTCTCAGGACACTCACCAGGCACGCATTGCTGCTTTTCATATATCTCATCATCCTTGCAGAGCAGCTTCTGACAGGAATGATTAAAAGGATATTCATCCCGCCCACAATCCAGGGGAAAGCATCGATGGTCTTCGAGGTACTCATCACCCTTGCATTCCAGCTTTCTGCAGAGATAGTCAACTAATGCCTCATCAGGAGCGCATTCTTCTGATGTGCAGGTATGATTGATGATGCTGCCTTCGTTGCAGGCGACTTCTGAACATACATTATTCGAACAGGTTTCATTCAAGAAACACTCTGCATCAACGCAGCACTCATAGCTATAGCAATAATGATCATCAGTATATTGGCAATACCCGCACTGGAGGTCTTCACAGAGATTGTTTATGCATTTCTGCGATTTTTTACATTCTTTTGTCTCTTTGCAATCAAACAGGGAGAGGGACATGTTTTTCTTATAGCAGAATTCCCGCTGCAAGCCAAAATCCCCAATGGAATGGATAGGGGTTGCCTGAGTCCTGCAAAATTCATACAACAATTCTCGTTCATTGTTTGGAAACGGCATGATACCATACAATGTGAAAGTTGCTGATTCTCCCGAACGAATCTCTGCCCATTCGAGCGATGATCTGAGAGCAGGAGATGTACTCTTGATCATATGAGTATAATTTCCCTCTGCAAATACCTGGCCGCTTGCACCATCCTTTAGCTTTAGCTGGACAATCGTCAATAGATCCTGGCCCTTATTCGTGATCCTCACTTTCCAGGTGGTGGCATAGCCTGGAACACACGTAGTGCAATCAGGGGTTATATTTAGAAAATCGTCTGCCCTCACAATTCCAGCGAGGATGAGAAGAAAAATAATACTAGTTATCACCCTGTTTTTTTTCTTCATTCCCTCATTTTTTTGTCCTGTTTACTATAAAAAAGTATGCATGAGCCTTCAGCCGCGCATTGGATTCTCATGAAAAAGCTTAAATAGTTAATACTTACATAACAAGTAAATTATCAAAAATATGGATAATTAATGGTATATAATACTTACATAACAAGTAAAGAACAATTTCTCAAAAAGTCGACAGACTCTTTTTTTGCAATGCTTCAGGAAAAAGGCGTTGGCATTGATGATGCAATCAGGTTATTGGAAAAGCGAAAAAAAGAGTTGGAGAAAGAAACACTCACCATCCCTGTCTGCATCTTTTCTCATGACAAGCTCAGCGGCCTGGAATCAATCACTAAATACCTGAAAGAGGAGAAAGGATTGAGCTACCATGAGATCGCGGTCATGCTTGGAAGGGATGATCGCACCATCTGGCATGCCTGCCATCAGGCAACGCTCAAGATGCCAGAACTCTTGCCATCAAAGGGCAGGAAGGATATTGCCATTCCTGTGCGAATATTCAAAGAAAGAAAGGTTTCAGTCCTCGAGCACATCGCCTCTTACCTCAAGCAGACACATGGATTGACTTATCATGAGATAGCAGCACTGTTGCATAGAGATGACAGGACCATATGGACCGTCATTTCCCGTGCACAGAAGAAGGGGGTGAGGTATGGATAACCACTCTATGGATAATCACCAACCCCACCACCATCTTAAAGCGGCGATAGTATTCATGATTGCCCTGGCCCTTCTTGCCAGTGCAGAAGCACAACAGCCAAGAGCCCCGCATACCATGGATAATGTGACACTATATGGGGCGAATGTCAGCTTTGGGGGACTTGCGAACACCAGCGGCGGGAGCATCACGGTCATGAACCTTAATGTCACGTATCAAAATCCCCGATGGAAAGCGTATGTTGGCAACATCTCCGGAAAACTCGCCCTCATCGATGCCCAAAACAAGTCACTCTATGATTGGACTGTGTCCACGCCGGAAGGAGAGTTATATGCGACGAGAAATGACAGCATGATCAGCTGGGATGCTATCACCTGCGCCAACTATACAAATATCTTTGATGAGGAAGCAGCGATCAACTTCAGCCATGGGTGGACAGACAGCATCAACGCAACATTCAACCGGACGGTGCATCGGCAGTTCTATGCAGGCAATGTTCTCATCACTGGAAATAGCTGCCCTTCTACTACCCTCAATGTCAATGATACAGCGCAGGATGAATACTTCCAGGAACTCGTCCTCAACGATGGATCCCATATAGTTTATTCTACTCTTATCGAACAGGGAGTCCCGGGCTTTAACAACCTCACCTATGATTACCAGATGATCCTTCCAGACAGCGGGCTAGAAGACACTTCAGTGACTATACCCTATTATTTTTATGTCGAGCTTATTTGATATGATGAAAGATAAGATAAAAGGAATATATCAATAAGAATATCAATAAGCGGGTGTGTTGAACTCCTCAGGATACCCTCGGGCCATTGCCACGTTCACACCTTGCCATGGTCATCGAGAGGCTGCATTCCCCGAAGGGGGCAACCTCTCAGCAGCCCAGAATTGCGAATAATCAGCGCTCACAACAAGGCAATGACCACATTTTCAACCCACCCTCAATAAGAGAAATCTTTAAATATGAGGCTGGATGGGGAAAAGTGAGGTGGGTATTGTGAAAAGGGGATGGTTATTACTTGTATTGTTGGTTCTGCTTAGTGCTTATGCCAGCGCCCAGAATGCTGAGGTGGTGATTTCTAACTCTAAGGACTGGAAAGATGTGTATTCTGTCATGCAGTATGGCTATCTCGCACAAAAAGTCCCTGCGTTCATTGTCAGCGACAGGCATGCACCAGTCATCCTGAACCAATGGGATCCGGCTGCATTTACCATTGAGGCCATCAGCTCAAAATCAAGGCCACAGGTTATCGGTTATAAAAGCATCATTGAAGGAAATGGATTTACTGCAAAAGAGACTGTTTCTGACCAGATCACCATTGACCTTGCAGCTCGGCTCACTGATATCAACCAGTATGTTATCGTTGATCCGCTCTATGGATATAATGCTATAGCAGTTGCCCCCTATGCTATCGTATCCAGGTCTTTTGTGCTCTTTGCTGACCAAGACACCATCGCCGATGTAGACCGGTTCCTTTCCAGCCAGAATCCAGAGCATGTGCTCATCTATGGCCATGTAGACAGAGAAGTGATGGAACGGCTCTCGAAGTATGATCCAGAGACTATCAACGAAGATGGAGACAGGTTCGCAAATAATGTTGCCATCGTCAAGAAGTATAAGGAGATCAACGATGCCAAACAGGTTCTGCTTACAAACGGAGAGGTCGTTGAAGCGGAGATAATGTCAGGCTCGCAACCGGTTCTCTTTATAGGTGTGGAAAATGTCCCAGACAAGATCAAGGAATACATCAAGAACAGCAACATAGCTGTTGGAGTCCTTGTGGGAAATAATCTTGTCGGCACAGCCACGACTGTCAGACGACAGACAGGGATTAGCACCTTTGTCAAGTTTGCACGAAATGCACGGGAGCCATCCGGACCCGTCGCACAAATTGAAGGGCTGGATATCTTCTACCTCCCAAAAGTACCATTTAACCTTCAGATCTCTAAAATCAGGTACAATAAGATCACCAGGCAGATTGAAGTTACTTACACCAACCCAGAGGGAGTCGCTGTCTTCTTCAAAGCAACATTCACCGTCCGATCAGAGAATGGCGAAGAACAGGTAATGGGAGACGTGGACCCGCTTTTCATCGAAGGGAACAGCGAGAAGACGGTCGTGTACCCTGTTGATCCCTTCACCGGGGAAGCGCTCAGCACGGATATCTTTGTCATTTTCGGTGAAGCGAGGTACTCTCTTGAACGGGTGCTTTCAGGCACTATGGATGTGGAAATTGTTAGTGTAACTGATGAGTCTCAACTCCAAATAGAAAAGATTTTGCTTGACCGAAAAAACAACCTGTTCCTTGTCTACCTCAAGAACATAGGAGAAGTTGACACCTATGCCCAGACAGAGGTGCATGATGTGTTCCTGCTTGGCGAGCGGCGCATTTTTGGCGCGCAAGATATCGTGAAAATACCTCCTGGCCAGACTGGAATCTCAAAGATACCAACTGAAGTATTCGGAGATGAAGACATCACTAACAATCCTACAATCAAAGTAAGGACCTATTTTGGGGAGCGTGAAGATGCCCTTGTGAAAGTTATAGAAGGACAACTGGACCTTAGGATAAAAGGCTTTGACATCATCGATTATGCACCCCATATCATCATCCTCTTGCTCATACTCCTGATCATTGGGGCGATGAGAAAGAAGAAATGCGAACACTGCGGGCATAAGAACCCCCGAAAAAGAAAGATTTGCAAGAACTGCCACAACAAATTGTAACATGAAACGATTATTAAATAAGTTGCGGATGGGCATCAGGGCAGATGAGATGGTAGCACTGCACATCGCTGAAGGAAGGGAACATCTCAATGCCAAGGAACTGGAAAAAGCACATGAGTCCTATACAAAGGCATACGAAGCAATTTTTTCACTGAAGGAAGCAAAACAGCAGGAATTGTTCCCTTCAATGCATGACCTCTATCGGGACATTGTTGCGCTGCAGGATGAGATCAGGGGAAAAGACGAGCAAATCGAGGATCAGATCGAAGCAGCAGGCATGTCATTTGATGATGCAATCGGTGGCGGCGCCCTTCTTGGAGAGCCGCAGCTCCTCATCGAAAAAAGGCCTCCCTTCTCCCCAATACAACCGCCAGCTCTGGGTGATCTCCATTCACAGATGGTGCAGCGTCTGATCAATAGGCTGTCCTTGCATCTTGAAAGAGGAGAAAAACAAATGGCGCGGAGCACATATCACCTGCTCAGGGAGTATTACGCTGACCTTAGGGGGGAACATAAAACATTTTTCTATGACCAAATCAGACCCTTCCAGGAACACCTCTTTTGATCACAGGGATGACAAGGCCAGAATTTTTACCGCTGATGCATGCCTGCGCAGCAATCGTGACAGATGGCGGGGGAATACTCTGTCATGCTGCAATTGTTGCCCGCGAAATCAGAAATCCGCTGCTCAACACTAACCCAGACCTGAAGGTCGGGGTATGACGTGCCTCGCTTCTACACGCGGATTTCTGGTGTAGAATTGGGCACTCGCCCTAAAGGGCGGGGTATGACACCCAATTCAACAATCAAGAAACCCTGCCTGATTGGCACACAACACGCTACCTGGCTTTTCAAGGATGGGGATAGTATTGAGGTTGATGCCGGGAAAGGGATTGTCAAGGTACTCGCAAAGACTTCTTGAGTGCCATGTTTTGCTCCTCTCTTTCTCTTCAGATCATAATATACCTACATAGTATTCTTTTTTTCAGTAGTTTTATATACTTATTATTACCTACATAGTATTTAATGGGTGGTTCGCGCGAACAGATCATTTCACGGATAGAGAAAGATATAGTACTCCTCGAGAAAGAGCAGGGACTTGCTGCTGAAGAAGTTCTTGAGATAGTGAAGGAACGTTTACATGATAAAAAAGAACCACTGCTGCCACTATCAATCTTCTCCAATGATTCATTATCCCCTCTCGAGACTATCACCACCTACCTGAAAGAACAGAGGAACTATTCTTACCGAACCATAGCGGCATTACTGAACAGGAACGAGGGTCCGATTGCAGTGACCTATCGACGCGCGCGAGAAAAAAAGAAAGAACAGCTAAACACTTCATCATCATCTTTTGTTCCTGTTTCCATTTTCCGGTCAAAGACGAGCGTACTCGAATCTCTTGTGCTGTATCTCAAGGATGATCTGTCGATGAATCTCACCCAAATCGCGCATGTGCTAAGGAGAGACCACACAACAGTATGGACAGTATACCGCCGGGGGAAGAACAAAACATGAGAGAAGAAAATGTGACGAGAAAGGAGCATCTCATCTTCGCCCTCATGATACTCCTCTCTCTTACTATCGTTATTGGTGAGCCAGAAGGACCAAGCTTCATCAATGCGACAAATACAAGCACTCGAGTGCTGATGAGTGCTGCTAGCATTGAAGCCGTGGCAGGAAATGTCACTGAGCTCTCCATCACCGGCCAGACAACCACCCAGTCATGGCAAGGTTATTTTGGCAACATTACCGGCCAGCTCATCCTCGGCGATGCATGGAACCATACCCTTATTGATTGGGATGTTACCCTGCCGGAAGGAGAAGTGTATGTGTCAACCGGCACGATCGACTTTAGCGATGGCAATATCGGATGCTATGACTATGAATCTGGAGAATCCTATTTTACCCTCTCAGAACTGGAAACGAGCCTTGGGATGAATGCGGATGATATTGACGGTGTGAATGAAACGTTCCTGGTCAATTCCTCCTATCCGAACTTTTATGCAGGGACAAACCAGATCACCGGAAACTGCCCGATGAGACAGCTCAACAACATCAGCGGAACACCATCCCCTGACTTTTATGAATTGCTGCTCTATGATGCTGCAAACCAGAATCTAATTTATACAGCAGTATTGACAAAGAACGGCGCTGTTGGATTCGATAATAGAACATGGAACTTCCAGATGATCGTCGGGGAGAACGGGCATGAAGGCGACACGACGACAACACCATATTATTTCTATGCGGAACTGAATGGATAGACAGAAAAATAATTAGAAGTGTCCAAAAAATTAAAGAGAAAAAAAGGTAGAAGAAAATAACAAAAACCCGTCGCTCGGAGCTCACCTTGCCCTCAAGGGCAGGGTATTGCGCTCCTCGCCTTGATAGACGGGTTTTTGAAATTGAAAATTTCGGCCTAAAGGCAGGGGTATTGAACCCGAAATTTTCAATAAAGAATTGAAAAGGAGAATTACTCTCCTTTTGTCTTTTTCCCCTGTGGGAGAGGCATTACCCCTGCAAGATTGCCAATGACATTGACAAGCTCAGTATCGGTCGGAACTACAATCTTTGTATTCTGGCTCAATGATTTCTCAACGGTCTCCAGCTTTCTGAGGATCTGTGCATTGCCAACAAAGAATTTATCCGCAGACTCATTGACAAGCTTGATGTATTCTGCCTGCCCCTGAGCCTCCAGGATTCTTGCCTGCTTTGTTCCTTCTGCTTCCTTTATCTTTGCCATCCGGATACCATCAGCTTCAGTTTGCTTGGCGAGAGCATAGTCCTTTGCGGCAATCTTTTCATTTTCCGCCTTGACAACCTTATTCATTGTGTCTTGAACATCCTTTGGAGGATCAATCTCCTTGAGTTCCGTTCGAACAACCTCAATCCCCCAATCAGCAGTCTGCTGCTTGAGGTTCTTCAACAATTCATTGTTAATCTTGTCCCGTTCGCTGTTTGCGGATTTGAGTGTCAACGTACCGATAATATTCCTCAACGTTGTCCGTGCGAGATTGACGATCTGATTTTGGTAATTGAATACATTATATTGCGATGCCTTGATATATGCCTCATCATTCTTTACCTTGAAATACACCTGTGCATCCACCCGCGCGTTCAGATTATCGTTGGTTATAATCTCCTGAGGTTCTGCATCGACCATCTGCTCGGTTATGTTGATTCTGTATAGCTGATCAACTAAGGGAATTATCCAGTGGAAACCGGGATTAGCTAGTTTCTGGTATTTACCGAATCGTTCAATAATCCCCCTATGAGTCGGGCGAACGATCCGTATGCCTGCGAGAAAAAACACTACGATCAGAAATATCCAAAACCATGAAATCATGACAATCACCCCCTTCAATAGTTATACTGTTCAAGGGGTATATAAATGTTGTTGAACGGGTGTGAAATTATTTTTCTTTAATGTTCAAGTGCTCCATGATCTTGTTCACTTTATTATCAATAGAGAAAAGAACTCTTAATATGTAGACAATTGCCGCCAGCATCCCAATAACAACGCTTAATACAACCTGCAAGGAATCCAAAACCATTTTTCTTCACCTCTTTTTGAATGAATTATACTTAATCGTCCCGAGAGATCACGAACGGCCCATGTTTGTTGGAACTGCTTCCTTCTTTAATTCCTCAGCCCATTGACGGCTCAGGTCAGTCATCGCCTTTGTGAACCGGTCAGAGAGCTTGTAGGTCTTTTTGTAGAGGTCATAATCGATGAGACCCATCGCCTTCATCGGAGTGAGAATTCGATTGTAGAATTGCCTCTTATTATAGGTAAGCCGCACCGTTTTGCCCTTATACTCAGGATCATCGAGCTGTGCTACGACCTTTCCATCATGAAGCCTTGTTGCCAGCTCTGACATTTCGGTCTTTGAGATCTCACGACCACGTTCTTTCATATAGTTTACCAGAAGCTTACCAACGATGATCTGCTGCTTTGTCGCAAAGACAACTTCAAAGATGTCATCCGGCAGATTATAGATATCAAATAACATAACCATCTACATTTACCCCCCTTAGGAGTCTATTCTTATACGACTATATAAATGTTAGTTTTCCCTATAATGGTGGGTTAATACCCGCAAATAGAACTTATTCTTGTGAAATGATTCTGACTATTGTTTGACTATTGTGGAGTTATTTATGTCATATAAATATCATACAATTATCTTACAAGTATCATATATATTATTATTCTATTTTTTTAAAATACGAGTGATACATAAATAACATACATAGATCATACAATTGTATTACATTCATGGATGAAAAGGTTTAAATAATACTTATATCAAACATATGTAATACATTAAACATACAATGACTCAAAAAATAAAAGTTGTGAACGTCAGACTTCCGGACCAAATCATTTCTTGGCTTGATTCTCTCGTCAAAGAAGGTGTTTTTGATAGCAGGTCAGAAGCTATCAGAAACTTTGTCCGGGAGTATGTGAAAACAAACAGGACCTAAGCATGGCAAACTCTTTGGTATCACTCAGACTGCCAGAATCTCTTGTCAAAGAGCTCAAAACTTGTTCTGATAAAGACCATTATCTCGATCTTTCTGAAGCGATACGAAGCATTGTACGGGACAAATGGCTCGAATACAAGGATCCGCAAGCGTATCATCTCAAACGGCTCCGCAAAGAGATCAGCGAAAGCTACCGTGAAGAGGTCATCAAAAAAAATCAGGAAGGACTGATCAAAGAACTCGAAACCATCAGGGAGATGTTCCATAAAGATGAATAAGAAAATTATCCGGGAACTTGTCCTTTTGTCCATCATCTTACTAATTATCATTCCAGGATTGGTTGCCCAGGATACAAGTGATGGTGGGGACTCGAGCGGAGATTCTGGTGGGAGCTCTGATGATGGTGGTGGATCTAGTTCTGGAGGAACAGAATCATCAAGCGGCGGGACTGGATCATCAGGCGGAACAGGAAGCAGCTCAGGAGGAACAGGTAGTTCTGGCGGGACAGGATCATCAAGTGGTGGATCATCATCCGGAACAACATCTAGCTCATCATCAGGAGGAACAACAAGTTCGAGCAGCGGAGGAACATCAAGCTCTGGAGGAAGCAGCTCATCAGGAGGA
>DUKZ01000011.1 GCA_013329045.1 Candidatus Woesearchaeota archaeon | reverse complement strand
GTCTAGCAGTTTCGGGATAACAGATTATATAGTGCTGTGAGCAATCTTTATATAACAAGAGCTCTTCTATCGAGGGATGGATGCCCACAGGAATATTGCACTGATTGAATCATCTTTCTTTGATTTCCAGATTAGCCATCCCGCTCTTCTTCTTATTCAAAGAGCGTATGAGCGACTGCTTTGCAGACGATTATCAAAGATAGCCAGAAATACGATTATCTATGTAGATACACCAATAATGCGGGAACGATTAGCACAAAAAAATATCTCTGCGCAGCTCTTCCAGGATTTCCTGGCCGAGAAAGAATTTTCGCAGTATTTCAAGCGTGCGACGCTTCTTATAGACAAGATATCAACAGAGCTCGGGTTTGACACTGAGCACGTGTATAAAGGAGTGAACTGCTGGCTTGTCCTTGCCCAGCACTTTAAGCTCTACTTCCTGATCCCCTTCTTAAAACAATTTGATATAATGAAAAAGGTGGTACATGATCCACCATCCACTGTTTATACAACAACTCGCTGTCGTGGACTTGGCAGCATAGCTTCCCTATCATCTCAGCCTGCCAGATACCTCGAACCCTCTTTATTCTCCTCTCTTCGTTCCGGGCTCCATAGCGCTGTCAAAGAGCGCATTGCTCTTCGCCGGCAGCTTTCCCGATTCTCTCTTTCTTCCTCAGAAAAGATCCCCTCATCTGGAACGACGCTCTTTTATCATCTTCAAATCAAGCAGGAGGCAACACAGTTTTTACCAATCATCAAGCATGCCTTGTCACAAGAACACCTTCGAACTCTCGTCCTTTGCACGGGAACTGGAGCGCAAGAGATACTCCTAAAGGAGCACATCCCTTTTGTCACGCTCAACAAATACTTTTCTTTGCAGCAAGAACAAGACATCTCTTCATTCCATCAGAAGCTCATCGATGATTTCCAAGAGATTAAAAAACACCCCCTTATGATAGATGGTCTTAATGTGATGCCTGCACTCGCCCCTCTTATTGAGCAGCGGATCAGGCGTGATTACTCTCTTATCCTCAGGATGATTTGCAGCCTGGACCGTCTCTATCAGGAGGAGCAGGTCACCGGGCTCATCCTCGGCAACAACCATAACCCTCTGGAGCGTGCAGCGGTCCTTCTTGGCCGGGCAAAGAAGATACCCTCCATCCAGGTGCAGCATGGCGTTGTTGCCCAAGCATGCGTCTATGCAGACCTTTTGTCTGAAAAAATGGCAGTCTTTGGGGAGGAATCAAAGCGTATTCTGGAGAAAGAAGGATTAACATCATCCCGCTTGGTTGTTACGGGGAAGCCAGAATACGACTCATGGGCAACTTCGCCTCTTTCTAAGCCAGAAGCATGCGAAAAGCTTGGCTTAGACCCGCTCAAACGAGTCATTGCCATTGGTACCCAACCATTACTCGGTGATAATATCTCCTCACCCCATACATTCTCATTTTTTCTTTTTGCCATCAATAGGATTATCCAAGAGAATGCCGATGCAGAGATCCTCATCAAACTCCATCCCCGGGACCAATTATCTTATTACCGGGAGATCATCCATTCAAGCAATGTGCACATCCACCAATCCGTGCCTATCAAGGACGTGCTTTTTGCCTGTGATATCTTCATTACCCTCAACTCTACTACCGCCCTCGAAGCACTGATGATGAAGAAACCTGTCATTATCATCAACAAAGACGGGATGGAAAAAAACAGCTATGTTGATGCCCGAGCTGCGCTTGAAATACGCTCGTTAGATGATACTAAGAAGATTGCTGGATGGCTTGAAAACAAGAAGGTGAGAGATTCTTTAGAGGAACATGCACAGAAATTCATTGAGAGAAATCTATACAAGATGGATGGAAATTCCTCGGGGCGGATTATTCAGCTTATGGAACGCATGCTCCACCACCGCGCAAAAAAACCGTTTCTTTTATAGCACTCTCCACTATCTTATCCCTATGCCCTCTACCTGTGTCTTCACCAATACATTTTTATAGTCACTTTCCTCTAAATTTCCCATGCACTCCCCTGTCATTACCGTCGGAAACCGAAAGATCGGGGATGACCATCCCTGCTTCATCATCGCAGAGGCTGGGATCAACCACAACGGTGATGTGGGCATGGCAAAAAAGCTCATTCTCGCCGCAAAAGATGCTGGGTGTGATGCTGTCAAGTTCAGCGTCTTTACAACAGAAAAACTTGTCACGAAGGGGGCAGAGAGTTTTGGCGACAAGAGCTATCCTCTCCCAAAATTCCAGCATGACATCTACAAAAGCAATGAGCTGACAAAAGAAGACTGGAAGGCGCTCAAAATGCTCTCTGACACGAAAGATATCATCTTCTTTGCCTCTGTCTATGATGAGGAGAGTGTGGCATTACTCGAAGATCTCGGCGTTCCCTGCCATAAAATAGGCTCGATGGACATCACGTATCATAAACTTCTCTCGTGCGTCGCAAAAACAGGCAAGCCAATCATCCTCTCCACAGCGATGTCTACAATGGAAGAAGTAGAAGATGCAGTACACGTGATTACTGCCACCGGAAACCATGATATTGTGCTGCTGCATTGCGTCTCCAGCCTTCCTGCAATCGACACTCATGCAAACCTTCGCAGCATCACCCATATGAAAGAGGTCTTCCATGTACCTGTCGGCTTTTCTGACCATAACAAGGACAACTTTGTGGCCGTTGCCGCAGTTGCTGCCGGAGCAAATCTCATCGACAAGCAGTTCACCTTAGACTGCTCGCTTCCCGGGATTGATCATCACCTCTCACTCAATCCAGGAGAGATGAAACATCTAGTCAAGGAGATACGGAAACTCGAAGAGATCCTTGGAGTCCGGGACAAATATGTCCTCCAGCCAGAATATGAGGTGAGGAGCCTCTCGCGAAGAAGCCTTGTTGCAAAGCAGCAGATACCCAAAGGCACGGCAATTACCAGGGACATGCTCGTTGTCAAACGGCCTGGGACTGGCATTCCCCCTCCAAAAATGAAGGAAGTCATCGGAAAAAAAGCATTAGTAGACATTGAGGAGGATACTGTCCTCCAGGAAGAATGGTTTTCTTAAATAAACAGATTTAAATACGCGGATTTTCTCCTCTATTACATGTGCGGCATCTTTGGTGTGTGGGGAAAGAGTATTGACAAAAAGCTCGTCAAGAAAGCAACAGACAGCATGATGCATCGGGGCCCAGACCAGTCAGGCTACCATTTTGACAAAGAGATCGCCCTTGGCCACCGCAGGCTCTCCATCATAGATCTTTCTGAAAAGGGCAGGCAGCCGATGAGCAATGAAGAAGGAACAGTCTGGATCACGTTCAACGGAGAAATATTCAACCACCAAGAGGTTCGAGCAGGGCTCAAGAAAAAGCATACGTTTCATTCCCACACCGACACTGAAGTGATCATCCATGCGTATGAAGAAGAAGGGATTTCCTGTGTGAAAAAATTCAACGGGTTTTTTGCTTTTGCATTGTGGGATTCAACGAAAAAAAGATTATTCCTTGTCCGGGACCGGCTTGGCATCAAGCCGGTGTATTACTCTGCTGGTGAAGGAATGGTTTTTTCATCTGAGCTTCGGGCATTCAAGGCATATGGGATGGCTCTTCCCATCGACCCTGCAGCGATCACATCATTTCTCAATTACCAATACATCCCCTCCCATTCCACAGCGTTCTCCCATATAAAAAAACTGCCCCCTGCATGTTATCTCGAATATGACGGAAAAAACAGCTCCCTTTACTCTTATTGGGATGTCATGTATGGGTCATCTGGAGGGATAGAAGAGAACTCAAAAAAGCTCCTTGAACTCCTGGATGATTCTGTTGAGAAACGGCTGATGAGCGATGTGCCTCTTGGCGCGTTCTTGTCCGGAGGACTAGATTCCTCGCTCATTGTCGCATTGATGCACAAACACATAAAAGATAGGCTGAAAACATTCTCTGTTGGGTTTTCTGAAAAAGGATATGATGAGAGCATCTATTCACAATCTGTTGCTGACTACCTGGGAACTGAGCATCACCACCTCCACCTGGAAACGCTCCAGCCGGAGCAAATGCAGGAAGTTGGAAAATCTCTTGATGATCCAATAGCCGATCCAGCAGCGGTCCCCACGTATTACCTTTCCCGCATGGCAAAAAAACATGTCTCAGTTGCCCTCACCGGGGAGGGGAGCGATGAGATATTTGCCGGGTATACACACCATCGAAAACAAAAAATCGCGCACGCATTCAACATTATCCCAAGGCCGCTACGATCACTTGCCTATGAAACCGCGTATTATGGGAAGGCTCTTGCCCCAGTCCTCATCAGATTAGAAGACACCCTCTGGAGCGCATCACAGCCAGAAGATATCCGCAATCCCAGCTGGACAATGGCCTTTAAAGGGCATGAAAGCAAACATATCGTACCAGAACAGCATCTGGCATACCTGGACGAGATGACAAAACCATTTGCAGAAAGCTATCATCACCAACAAACATCTTATCTCAACAAAAGCCTCTATACTGACCTGAAGATATGGCTGAACAACAACATGCTACTTGTGAAAGATAAAGTGAGCATGGCACATGCGCTAGAACTACGAGTGCCTTTCCTGGACCATCGCATTGTAGAATTTGCTGCTTCGATTCCTGTCGACCAAAAATTGCATGGGAAAACCGGAAAATATATCCTTCGAAAAACAGCATCTGGTCTTGTGCCGCAGGAAATCATTGACCGGAAAAAGCATGGGTTTGACGTTCCTATAGGCACGTATCTTCGCTCAAGCCTGAAGTCCTCTTTTGAGGAACTGCACGAACAAAACAATGGAACATTTGTGCGAAAGGAACATGTCGAAAAATTATGGAAACTCCTGCAAAAAGGGCATGACAGGTATGCACGGCAGATGTGGGTTGTCATGAACCTCTATCTCTGGCAGGATATCCATGGAACGGTAGAAGGAAAATGACCACTCCGAAAACCACCCAAGACAGGAAAAAGCTTATGATAGTGATGGTCATCGATAATTACCTGCCCTATCTTGGCGGCGCAGAACTTCAGGCACAACAGCTTGGCAGAGAGCTGGTCTCCCGGGGTCACCGGGTCATTATCCTTACAAGAGGAAGAAAAGGGCTTTCTGAAAAAGAGACAATCGATGGAGTGGAAGTTGCCAGACTGCCAGTCTTAAATATCACACAGACGAGCAGACTCAACTATCTCGCGATCATGCTCTACCTTCACCAAATCATATCCTTCTGCAAAAGACACCGCGCTGAGATCGATGTGGTGCACAGCCATGGCATCGGGAGAATGGCACTGCTCCTTGGGAAAAGGCTCCATAAGATGGGAATTCCCTATGTGGTGAAGGTGCCAACAGCCGGGGACACCAGCATCCTTGGGATTGGGGCATTATCATTTGCACAGGACTTTTTGCAGGATGTCAACGGCTTTATCGCAGTTGGCGATGATATCTTTGATGAACTCAAAATCAGGAGGGTTGCACCAGAAAAGATATACCGGATACCAAATGGGGTTGACACGAACAGGTTTTGCCCCCTCCCTCACGCTAAGAAAACAACCCTTCGAGCACAACTCTCCTTGCCGCCTGGTTTTCTTTGTGTGTATACCGGAAGACTCATCAAGCGAAAAGGCTTAGAGTTTCTCGTAGACACATGGTCAACAATTATCACATCCTGCCCAACGGCACTATTAGTGATCATTGGCTCAGGGGAGCTGCAGCCCGACTCAATCGAGGATGATCTTCTTTTGATGGTCAAAGAAAAAAAGCTTTCGAATCATGTTTATCTGCCCGGCAAAAAAGATGATGTTTCGCCTTATATACAGGCAAGTGATTGTTTTATCTTCACCTCGCTTCGGGAAGGAATGCCAAATAGTGTGCTGGAGGCAATGAGTTGCGGTCTTCCCATAATCGTTGCTGCAACCGGAGGGCACGTTTCACTTATCACACCGGATAAGGAAGGCATCATTGTGCCGTTTGGAAAGCCAAAAGAACTTGCCAATGCAGTCTTATCGCTTGATAGAAAACCAGCCCTTCGTGCACTGCTTGGAAAAGGAGCCAGAAAAAAGGCAGTTGCACGATATAGTATAAAACAGATTACGGATATGTATGAAGACTTGTATTGGAAGCTGGGGAGCTAAGTTTTTCCGATATTTTTTTAAAGCTAGGAATAGCCATCTCCCTATGAAAGACAATCCAGAGATATCTGTTATTTTTCCTGTCCATAATGAACAGGACAATCTTATCCCGCTCCATGCAGAAATAAAAGAAGTGCTTGGTTCCCGCCTGACATATGAACTCATTTTTGTCGATGATGGGAGCAAAGACAATTCTTATGCTGTTCTTGCCAAGATTGCCGCTGCCGATAAAAAAGTACGGGTTGTCAGGCTTCTTTCAAACTATGGCCAATCCAGCGCCCTTGCTGCAGGGATATCCATCAGCAAAGGGGCCATCATCGTGACGATGGATTCTGACCGGCAGCATGACCCCCGAGATATCCTGCGGCTCGTTGGAAAAGTCAAAGAAGGGTTCCATGTGGTGTGCGGCTGGAGAAAAGATCGGGGGAATTCTGATTCCTTTTTCAAAAAAACAATCCCCTCAAAACTTTCAAATGCCATGATCAAGATCCTGACAGGAGTGCGCCTCAACGACTCTACCGGCGGGATGCGGGCATTTTCGCGAAGAGTAGTGGAGGTCATTCCCCTCTATGGAGAGATGCACCGATATCTCCCTCTCCTTGCCACCTGGAAGGGATTCAAAGTAACAGAGCTTCCCATCACGATCAGGAAACGGGTTGCCGGGAAAACAAAATACACCTTCAAACGCATCTTCCGCGGTTTCTTTGACCTTATCACCATCTCATTTTTTGTCAAATATTCAACGAGGCCATTGCATATCTTTGGCACTATCGGGATTTTTTCCCTTCTTTCTGGCTTTGCCATCGGGAGCTACTATCTCTACCAAAAATTCTTTCTTGGCATCCACCTGCTCTATGAGGTGGCATCCCTCATCCTGACGATCATGCTTGTCCTCTTGGGCATGATGTTCCTTGGATTTGGGCTCATTGCTGACATGATCAGCTATGATGCCATAACCTCACAAAAACGGGAATCTTACCTGATCGAAGAAGTGATAAATTAGACATTCCCTTTATTTGACCTTCTCGGTGAGAGCTGCTCATACAACAAATCCACTGTCGTAAACCGCTGATCCTCAAAATCATGGAACAGGCGCTCTAACCTCCTCAAGAACCGCTTCCCCGTGTTCCTTCGAAAATACCAGGGGACATGAGGGCTTTTCAACGGGATTGCTTCCCATGAATGGATGTAGAGAACAGGCGTGATCTTCTCATCGATCAGTTTCCTGATGCTACCCTTGACATACCCATAGGGCATTGTCCGAAGAAACATCCATGACAAAGGAAAACGCGAACCTGGCCTTGCACCGACAGGGATCTCCATGACACTGCATCCTTTAATTTTGAAAGGAGAGAGGGGCATATTCTTGTTATTGATCCAAAATGGGAACCATGCCGGATTCAATGAGCTATCATACCTGAATCCCTGGTCCTGGAGGGTATGGAGGAGCCCCTCATTGTACTGCATCTGGGGCGCCCTAAACCCCATTACCTTCACACCTGCTATCTTCTCGAGCACCTTTTTTGCGTGCGTGATATCCTCCTCCTGATTAATCGCGGGATTGTCCCGATACCAGTGCTCATAGCCATGGCAGGCAATCTCATGATTCTTCTTGAGGATCTGCTTTACCTGGACTGGCTCTTTCTCTGCAAAAAAACCTGTAATAAAGAACGTTGATTTTACCTGATATGAGGAAAACAGCTCCAGGAGCTTATCATTACCATCCTTGCTGAATTCCGTATTGTCATTCTCCTTTACATCAACACCCCTCAGTTTTGGAGAATTCCACTGTTCACAGTCTACCGTCAAGCATATCATCTTCTATAAGCACCTATAGATAATACTATGGGAGGCGGCCTCATGATAATCAAATACTCCTTTGATGTCAATCAAGACCGGTCTTGGCATCCCCTCACACAGTGCTTTTATTCCGGCCTTCCTAAATGGCTCATGAGGAGAAAAGAGGATGATAGCATCGATCTTCCCTTTCTTCTCAAGAGGGGTGTTCTCAATGCCAAATTCCTGCATGACCACCTCATCTTCAAGAAGGGGATCATACCCTTTGATGAGCACTCCTTTGCTTTTCAGGAGAGAAATGATCATTGCTGCTTTGCTATTCCTTGGATCATTGACGTTTTCCTTGAATGTCAGGCCAAGCATGAAGATGGTGCTGGACTTCACGTCCTTTCCAGCCTGCATGAGCGCTTCTTCCAAGAGGAGGACAACATGGCTGCTCATTGACTCATTTACCCCCCTTCCTGCAAGAATGACCTTTGGGTCATATCCCAACATCTTTGCTTTATATGTCAGATAATACGGATCTACCCCAATGCAATGGCCTCCAACTAACCCTGGGGTATATTTGTGAAAATTCCATTTGGTTCCGGCAGCATCCAATACCTCTTTGGTATTGATATCCATCTTATGGAAAATGATCGCGAGCTCATTCATCAGCGCAATATTGAGGTCCCGCTGGATGTTCTCAATAATCTTTGCTGCCTCTGCTGTTTTGATATTCTGAGCCTGATGGATTCCTGCATCAATGATACTGCTGTATATCTGTGAGATCACCTCAAGCGACTCTTTGTCGCATCCAGAGACGACCTTGACAATCTTGCTGAGCGTATGCTGCTTATCCCCAGGGTTAATCCGCTCTGGAGAATACCCTATCTTGAAATCTACTGGGCATGAAAGGCCGCTTTGTTGTTCTAGGATGGGGAGGCAAATCTCTTCTGTTACTCCCGGATATACGGTTGATTCAAAGACAACAATACTCCCCTTCGACAGGTGCTCACCTACTACCCTGCATGCCCCTTTGAGCAAGGTGAGGTCTGGATCCTGCCGGCTGTCGATTGGCGTTGGGACTGCAACAATAATGAAATTTGCCTTCTTTATCTCTTCTGGATCATCCGTGTAAGAGACTTTTGATCCAAGAAACTCTTCATCTTCGACAAGGGAGCGGTAATTTATGTTTTGCCTGAATGCAGCTATCTTTTTTTTATCAACATCAAATCCAATCACTGGATATTTTTTGCTAAGAGCAACAGCTAGAGGCATTCCTACATATCCTAATCCTACAACACATATCGTGAACATATCCTTTCCGCTCTTCATTGTCCTGTTCCCTGAGATAAATGACTCTGTTTATCTTTATAAAACAATAGGGTCATCTCGCTACCTGTGCTATCACGTTTTAACTAGAC
>DUKZ01000022.1 GCA_013329045.1 Candidatus Woesearchaeota archaeon | reverse complement strand
GAGCGAGACCCGTGGTAGTTCACAAGATGAGAAATATTCAATCAGTGATGTATTCCATCCATCACACTGATTAGTTATCTACTTTTCTAACCGTACAATTCCGGTCTCATAATCTTTATTAAGATCCTCATCTCTGGTTAGCACATGAAAAAGGTGTTGGTGGCGGCTATTCTCTTAGTAGCATTAGCAGGTATTGTTCAAGCTGATGATTGCAAACGGTCCTGCATGGTCACTTCTGGTGAAAAAGATGCAGCATTGAGAGATGACCTCCGCAGTTCTTTACAGCAATGTTCAATGGAAAAGTTAAGCGATCTTGGTCAGTGTTCAGAAAATTCAGGCCTCTCACGTCTGCTCTGCAAGCGTGCAGTGTATGTTGATTCCGGAGAATGTGAAGCACAAATAAGACAAATGTTTAGGGATGAAATGGCTTCTCTTCGGGAAGATAATGCTCAATGCTTGTTTTGGTGCACTCCTGGTAATGTTCTTGCTGTGCCTGGCGGGCCATACGAAATTGCTTATGGATCATCGCTTTCACTTGATGCTTCTGGATCAAATGGCCAGATTATAATTTTCATGTGGGACCTCAATAATGATGGTCTCTTTGATTTTGCATCATCAAACCAGGCGACCCTTGAATGGTCAATGGTGATGAGTCTTGTCTGTGGGGGAGAATGCATTCCAGACAAAGAATATACCATTCAGTTGAGAGTGAGCGATGGCAGGGGGCAGGATACAAAACAAACGTTAGTAACATTTGACCTCCCTCTCATGGTAACTGCTGGAGGCCCATACGAAGTATCTTATGGTAATGCGCTCACTCTTGATGGGTCATCATCTGGACCATTTATTACTTCTTACTCTTGGAGCATAAACGGCCAAACGTTGATCAGCTCAGATCCCTCCATAACACTCCTCTGGAGCGGTATCGAAGCGCAGGTTTGCGCTGGTGCCTGTCAGGACAGCTCTACTCATGGGGTCATGCTAACCGTGACAGATAAGTTTGGAAGGACTGCTTCATCCAGTTCATCAGTATTAATTACTGTGCCCTTAGTGCCAAGTGCCGGCGGGCCATATGAAGTGCAGGAAGGATCTTCAGTCACCCTTGACGCAGGATCATCATATCCATATATCACAACCTATCAATGGGAGTTCCCAAATGGTATGTTCTCTTCAGATCAACCAGCGCTTCTTTTATCCTGGGATGAGATTGTGCAAAATTTCTGTGACAGGACCTGTTCATCTGGTACTGTTCCCTTTACCTTGATGGTAACAGACCAGTTCGGAAGGACTGCCTCAGTAGAGTCATCTCTTAGTATCATTATCCCATTCCTCGCTGTGCCTGGAGGGCCATATGAGGCATCCTTCGGAAATGATCTCATCTTTGACGCTTCAGGCTCATTCAACGCAGCAGTCTATGAATGGACATTCCCGAATGGGACAAGAACATCGAATGATCCCCAGTTCTCCCTTTCCTGGGCTGATATCGAGTTTTTGATATGTGGTGGGCCGTGTGCTGATGAGACAGTAAAAGAGATCACCTTAACGATTGATGATGGTGTAGGAAGTCAAATGTCAGCAGGAACAACGCTTTCTATAAATGCCCCGCTCATAGCACATGCTGGTGGTCCCTACCAGCTTATCGCTGGAAACACTCTTGCCCTTGATGCATCAAGTTCTACTCCTTATATTACTGAATACACATGGTTGTTCCCCAACGGGAATGTTTCCCTTGTTGGCCCAGTGACAATGATTGAATGGAATGAGACTGCAGCATTGCTCTGTGCGGGAGGATGTACCCAGAATGCAACAATCCCTCTTGGTTTGATAGTGACGAACATATTTGATCAGTCCGCGATGGGTGCTGCAACTATCGACCTTATAGTAAATTGACTTCATGTCTAGTGATTCTAAGCGCACTATTCCACCACAATAATGTTTTTGAATGGTTCCCTCTTCTTTTGTTGCATGGGGAGAGTAGTTATTACCGGCCTTGGGCCATTAACACCTATTGGTATTGGTAAAGAAGAGTTCTGGGATTCTCTTAGCCATGGCCGTTCTGATTTTCGGGAGCTCCCAGAATATGATGTTCCCGGGCTAAATGCTCATCTGGGTGGTGATGTATGGGATTTTGATGAGCAATTTGATTTCCCTTCAGACGTAAAAAGAAATAATGATCGTTTTTCACTCTATGCCCTTGCGGGTGCACATCTTGCGCTGGAAGATGCGGGTATTCATCCAGAATCATTGACCGATGATGAAAGATGGAGGTATGCCTGTATCCTCGGCATTGGTGTTGGAGGTATTGAGACGTTTCAAAATGTTGCGTGGGATTATCAAGAGAGGCTCAGGGCTGGAGGGCCAAGACCCTCCTCTCTTGTTCGCCTTGTGACAAAACTCATGCCGAACCGTGCAGCATCAGAGATCATGACAAAGCTTAATCTTCATGGCGTTTCAGAGTCAATAAATACTGCATGTGCCTCTTCAAACTCTTCCGTCATTACAGCTGCGCAAAAGATTCAAGCCAATCAGGCAGATGTAGTGATAACAGGTGGTGCTGAGTACTCAAATACTGTGCTCTGCCAGCATTCTTTTGATAGAGCAAAAGCAGCATTATCCGCAACAGGATCCTTCCCTTTTGATTTGAACCGTGATGGGTTTATCATGAGTTCTGGCGCAGGAATACTTATTCTTGAGGATGAGGCGCACGCAAGAGCAAGGGGTGCACATATCTATGGAGAACTTGTTGGATATGGTGAGACAAGTGATGGCTACCATGTGACTGCTCCTCATCCAGAAGGCGTTCATGCAATCGAGGCATTCCGCCAAGCATTCAGGATGGCTGATGTCAGCCCATACCGTCTCGATTATGTTAATGCGCATGGCACGGGAACAAAATTAAATGATGCGATGGAGACAAAAGTGCTCAAGGCGGTATTTGGGGAATATGCCCTTCCTATTTCAGATCCGCATCTCCGTGTTTCTTCAACAAAGTCCATGACTGGCCATATGACTGGTGCTGCCGGTGGAGTGGAGATAATAGCAACCCTTCTGGCGATGCAGCATGGATTTATCCCTCCAACAATAAACCTCAAAACTCCTGATCCTGAGTGCGATCTTGATTATACCCCAAATGTTGGTGTTTCTTATGATATCAAACTTGCAGCCTCAGCATCGTATGGGTTTGGTGGCCATAATGCAGTGGTCCTGTTAAAGAAACGTTAATCTCTGATGATCTGTTTCAGGATTTTTTCTTTTCCTTTCCAGTCCATCACTTCTTTGAGCACGTCTTTGATGGTTTCTGCAGGGATGATAGTGATCTTTTTTAGTCTTGCCGGGTCGACGACAATATCCTGCAGGTTGGATTTTGGGACGATGACATACCTTATTCCTGCTTCGATGGCAGCTTCCACTTTTGAGGATACTCCCCCAACTGGCAATACTTCTCCGCGGACAGAGAGCGACCCGGTCATTGCATATTCCTGTTTTATTGGCACTTCCTTGAGTGCTGAGATGATGGCAGTGGCAACTGCAATGCTGGCAGAGTCCCCTTCCACCCCTTCATAAGTTTGCAGGAACTGAACATGGATATCAAATATTTCCTTGATGTCCTCACCAAAGTATTTTTTGACGATGGCGCTGACATTGAGGATCGCTTCTTTTGCGATATCACCGAGTTTTCCAGTAGCAATGACATCCTGTTTTTTTCCGCCAGGCGTCACTTCTGCTTCTATTGGAAGGACAATTCCTGAATATGCATCTGATGTGCCCATGACTGCCAGGCCATTTACCCTGCCAATCTTTTTCCCTGTCGTGATGATGACCTCATACTCTTTCTTGTGCTCAATCATCTTATCAGCGATTTGCATCTCAAGTGTCCGGGCAAGTTTCTTGGCATCAAGGATATGCTTTTTTTCAACTACTTTTGCCCCTTGCTCTTTTGCACGGTCGCCCGCTGCCCGCACGAGGCCTCCTAGCTCTCTGAGCCGGAGTGTCAAATGCTTTTTTCTGTTCGCGCGCCGCCGTGCTTCTTCAATGATCTCATCGACAGCTGCTTTTGAAAAATGGGGGATCGTCCCGTCCTTGTTGACCTCTTGTGATACGAATATTGCGATCTTGTCCCTGTTCTCGGGGGTGTCTTTCATTGTCTCATTCATGTATACTTCATACCCATATCCTCTGATGCGCGAGCGAAGTGCTGGGTGCATGGTCTTTACTGTATCATAATTGCCAGCAGCAATGAGGATAAAGTCGCAGGGTACTGGTTCTGTTCTCACCATCGCGCCAGCGCTTCTTTCTGATTGGCCGGTAATAGAATATTTTTTCTCTTGCATGGCAGACAAGAGTTCCTGCTGGGTGTGGGGCTGTAATGTTGCGATCTCATCGATGAATAATACTCCTTTATTCGCTTTATGGATCATGCCGCCAACGACCCGTTCGTGCGCTGGTGTGCCAAGGCCTCCACTTTGAAACGGATCGTGAAGCACATCGCCGAGCAATGCTCCCGCGTGGGCTCCTGTTGCATCAAAAAAGGGGCTTTGTTTCCGATTGTAGTTATCGACCACTAATTTTGGTGTTCTTCCTCTGTTATCAACCCGCTTTCCAATACTGATAAACAGCATGAAAGCGCCAAGGATCATGGTAGAGCCGATGAACATTGCGGCAAACATGATGTCTGAATGGTAATAGTTCCTTGCCCACCAGGGAACAAACATGGAGATGACAAGCAAGATGATCAGGAAAAGGTTCTGGTTCTTGAACATATTCATGGATTCCAGCCTTGCACGGTTGACAAGGTCCCTTCCTTTCCCCGCTGGCATGACCCTGATGAGGGGCATGTTCTCATCATTGGGATTGGCAAAAGAGAGCGTATCTACAAGTTTTTCTTTTGGGAGCATCTCTGCCAGGGCAACGCCAAGCATGGATTTTCCCGTTCCAGGCTCCCCGATCAAAAGGACGTGCCTGCGCTGAAGCGCAGCTTTCTTGATGACATCAACTGCTTCATCCTGCCCGACTACTTGCTCAATGATCCCTTTTGATATCTTGATATCCTTTGTTGTTTTGAATGTGAGCATCGTATTTTTTTGGGGAGCAACCTTTATAAGCCTTTCTTTAAGGGGTTCAATCCGATGAACTTCCATAATGAGTGTTTCTCTTCCGATTTCATCTGCAAACGTTCTTGAACTTAAGGGTGGTATAAGTTCTCTATGGATGACCGTGTGCTTTTGACAGTAAGCTCTATAGGGGTGATCCTTGGGCTTTTGGCGCTTTTATTGTTGTTGAATGTTGCATCCTTCCCAGAAACGCTCCAGGAGGAGGGTGCATTTGAGCTTTCGGGTTCACTCAAGGGCATAGATCAAGGCATGCCAACAAAAGCAACCCTGGACTATTGTTCTTCTATTCCATTGATCATTTTTGATGAAGTGTCTCTTGATGAGGATGAGTACGTGCTGGTAAAAGGTGAGCTTGAGGGAGGGGAATTGGTGGTGGGGAGCATCAGGAGAAATCAACACTCTTCGTGACCTTTTTGAGGATTGTGCCATCTTTATCATACATGACGATGTTGAGGGTTTTGGTGAGGTTGAGCCTGTTGACTGAGATTGATGATTTTAAGGTCTTTTTCAGCGTGCTTCCAACATCTATTCTTGATAATTCATCTGATTCACGAACAAGATTCCTTGTGGTCGCTTCATCTTGAGAATCAAACACATAGACCTTGATTACGGGTGTTATGTCCCTGAGCTGGTTATCAATCTCGAGCTCGATGGAGGTGATCTTGCCCCAGTCTTCCCCTTTCAATTCTGTCCCTATTTTTCCGATAGTGAGCGTTAACTCTCCCCCCCCTGTATTCTGTTCTGCCATGGTGTCAGTGAGCTCATCCATGCGCTTACTCATTTCATATTCCAGTTTTTTATCGAAGTCTGCTTGGAGCTGTGCTTGTATCTGGTCTTGGAGTTCTGATCGTATTTCCTGTTTGAGGGCATCAACATCGATCTTTTCTTGCTGTTGCTGGGCAAGTTCAGTTTCCATATTTGCCCTTATCTCTTGCTTTAAGGCCTCTACATCAACTTCGTCTTTTGGCAAAGCAGCAGCTTTTGTGTCCGTGATAACAGCGCCTGTCATCACATCATCCTGCAATGCTTCAATCTTCACGTCGCTGGGGCCAAGGTGGTTGATGACTGATCGTTGGGTAAAGACGACAGCCAAAAGAATGATGATTATGATGTAATAGAATATACGCTCCACATTCCGTGTGCTGATCTTTATATGCTCCTCTTTTGGCTTTTGGTGCGGTTCTTCGAACATTTGAAACACTTAGCTATATTAGTATACTAATGTGTAAATCACTGATATTTAAGCTTTTCTGTAATAGGATACGTGTTTTTAACTAATACTTATCCGAAGGCTGCCTTGATCTCTCTCATAGCATCAGCGGCTGAGGCATTCGAGGCGATGATCTCTTTTGGGCATTCTTGGACTGCATAGACCGCAAGGGAATAAAGAACAGGCCGAAGTTTCCTTCCCTTATCAGTGAGGTGGTATTCTATAAGGAGGGGGCTTTTTTGGGCGATTCTTTTCTCTATGATCCCTTTTCTCTCCAGCTCGCGGAGCCGTGAAGAGAGCATTTTAGTTGATAGTTCAGGGTTTGCAGCAAGAAAATCCCTGAATCGTTTCTTCCCAAGAAAAAGATCCCTGATAATATTGATGCCCCATTTCTTTCCGACATGGTCAAACGCTTTCTCTATCGGGCATTGTTTGAGGTTGCTCATGGTCTTTCTTTGGTCATATCTTATTACTGCTTGCCTATCTTGTTACCATTTTGTTACAAAAAGTATTTATGTAACCTTTTGTTACTAAAAATGATCTCTCATATATATTATTTTCCTAAAAAACGGGAAGGAGGAACATAGGATGGGACATTGTCAGGAAGGAACATGTGGAGATAGTGGGTGCTGTGGAGAAAAGCAGCATTCTGGGTGCAGCTCGAGTGGTTGTGACACGACGGATATGCTGATGCAGCTCGCTGAGGATGCATGGGCTGGCTTGATGAAAGAGAAGATCAAGAAGGCGTATGAAGCAAAGATCGGCAAGCAGATGGATAAGACAGCTGAAGCGGCAGCGCAGGCAGCAATTGATTATTGGCAGTGGAAGATGCAGGGAAAAGCTGGATGTGAGCAGGCAAAAGAATCCATCAAGAAAACCATGATGGGCTGATTTTTTTTTCTTTTTTTCTAGCTTTTATTTTTAGGATGCAAGTTTTTCTTCATACCGGTCAAAATACCCGATTGCTTGCTTTTTTAGCCGGTCAAACTCTTCGTAGCTCAAGAATTTCACTGGTGGAGTGATGTGGAGTTCTGTGCAGGCATCATCATATGCTCGGATGAACTTCCTAAAGTGGTTGATTTTTGTGAGAAACTGATAACCCTCAATATATGTAGCAGAGTCAAACTGTTCGAGTTCAACTCGTTTGTGTTTTTTGATATACTGGCTGAGTTCAAAGACTGGGATTTTTCTGTGTTCGGGGTATGCAACACTGACTGTCTGAAACTTGTTTTTCCTTGAAAGGATGGCAAGTGATATGGTGCAGCACATGAGGTGTCCAAGATAGTATTCCCCAGAAAATTGTGATGGACAAAAACGATCATCATATATTTTTTCTGCTTCTTCATGATCAGCAGTAACTGATATTTTATCAAGAAGTTTGAGCAGTTTTGAAATATGTCGAAGATCGATAATAATCCTTGCAGCATTCCTCCCTTCGACAAATGTTGCCAGCCCCTCTGAATAAAGGTTGCAAAAGATGATATAAATCGTTGATACTGAACCAAGCCAGGTTCCAGGATAAAGTTTCATGAATCCTTCAATCTTATCCTTCATCGCGTATTCCTTTTTATAGATGCCTCTTACATGATCAATGTAATGCTGTATCTCATGGGCAAAACTTTTAAAGATAAAGGCTGAATCAGGGTGCAGGTTATAGCTCATAAGTGAATATATCCTACCGACAAGGAACTCCCCGCTTATCCTGATGTAGATCAAAGTGACAGTCGATTTTAGTTCTTCATGTTCAATTAGTAACCCCTGAGTATAGCCATTTCTGATGATAATCTTTATCGTCATCAATTCTTTACCTTCAATAGCTTGTTTTGAATCGGCTTTTAGGAGATAGGTGATGTGCCTTTCGAGCATATCCATGCATATCCTCTGAAATTTCTTATAGTTTGGTTCTGGATTGATGCCTTTATACATCTGCGCGACTATCTCTTACCGATAGAAGAGCTCATATTGCTCTGTTGAACGAGCTCTTTTCTTAAATCCCCTTTTCATGAGCTCAGGATGCGAATTCTTGAGCTGAATTGCCTGCATAAGCTGCCAGTCTTCTAGAAAAAGTTTTTCCCGGTAGTCCTTCCAATGAAACACGAATCTGACTGTGGTCTCATTGATCTTCACTGTCTGTTGCCGATAAGGGGAGGCCATTCCCTTATCCTGCTACAATATGCTTATAATCTTTTCTAAAACCCTAAAATTCTGATGTTCGGTGTACACTTACAAATCAAACTCATCAATAAACCCTAGAATTGCCTTGTACTTCTCAACATAATGAAATCCCTTATCAGTCAACGTAATTGCCTTCCTCCCTTTTCCATCAATGACCTCCCTGATGAACCCCTTGCTGACAAGCTCCTCAAAATACTCATTGAAGCGTTGCGAGGAAAGATTTGAATACCGAAGCAGCGGTGTTGGCTTGATACTGTTGTTGTGCTCCAGAATTACCCGCAGGATGTCATGGATCACTTCAAGGCGATCTCTTTTTTTTATCATGGTGTAATTCTCAAGATCTTATACAAGATGACAAAGAGCAGGATGGACGACACAACATTCAGCCAGATGCTCAAGGGGAAGGAAATCCTCATGCTGATTTGTGCAGCTATCTCCATGATCCAGGAAAGGAAGAGGACAGGGTAGACAAATGCAAGCTGGTGGTGTTTTCCTTTTTTCTTTTTTGTCAGTTGCACAACACTGATGATTGCTGCCGCAAGGAACAGGAGGGTATGGATGAGCGTAATCAGGTTGCCTCTTGGTCCAAAGAGAAGACTAAAGACGCTGATGAGTATTGCGATGAAGCTGATCGCAAAAAAGTCTTCTGTTTTTGTTTTAGAGAATGTTTTCCATATCAGGCTGTAGAGCAGGCACAAAACTGCCATTGTCCCGGCAAACCCTATGAGGAATCGAACTCCAAAGAAAAGCGAAAGCTCCCTGCCAAGGTGCAAAAACTGTGAGAGCGGCCGATGCAGTTTGAGCAATGAGACAATGCCAAAGAAGAGAAAAGCATATCGGAAATATTTTATGCCTTTGTGGGATGTCAGCTCATAGAGCTCTTTTGTCTTGAAATAGATGATAAAAGAGATGACACAGGCAAAAATCGTGGTAATGAGCTCTACATAGATTAGTGGAAGGCTTGGAGGGAAGAATCCTCTCATGATCATCTCTCTCATAAGTGGCATGGTATGGTTTGACTATAAATGCTTTTTTATATAATCGATGGACTGCAAATGCATATTTTTAGTACTCATCTTTCCTTCTTCTTGTTTTTATACTTCCACGCCGAGACTAATAATCATAGAGCGAGGGAAAAGGGTTTTACTCCCAAAAGAAAACCCTCATATCTATGGAGGTAGAAAAATGAAACCAGTAACATACGGCATCATGGCATTGTTCGTTCTAGGCTTGGTGGCTGCAGGAGCCAGTGCTTTTGGCTTTGGCCAAAACCAGGACGTCCAAGATGCATTGAAAAACAACGATTTTGCCGCGTGGAAATCTGCTCATGAAGCGCAGCTGACGGAAGAAAACTTCCAGAGGGCAGTTGAGATGTACCATGCACATGCACAAATGCAAGAAAGGATGCAAGCAGTGGAGGATGCGATAAAGAATGACGACTACACAGCCTATCAGGAAGCAGTCTCCAACATGCATCTCTCAATATCAGAAGATCAGTTCGACAAGATGGTCCAACAATACCAGGAAACAGGAAATGTTGGTCCTGGACTGGGGAAGGGTGCTCATAGATTTGGAAGAGATCCTGGCATGATGCGTGGGATGTGGAACTAAAGTATACATTTTTCTTTCTTTTTCTTTTTATATAACTCACCAATGTGCTGATGAAGAGAAAAACATGGCAAAGGCAATAAAAAAGCCAGCTCAGCGGCAGGTGCTGCTGCACTTGGAAGATGTATGGAAAGTCTATCAGATGGGGGAAGTAGAAGTAGCAGCACTCAAAGGGGTCACCGTTGAAATTCAAAAAGGTGATTTTGTGGCAATTATTGGGGCTTCAGGGAGTGGAAAGTCAACCATGATGAACCTCATCGGATGCCTTGATATGCCCTCAAAAGGAAAAATATTTCTGAAATCGCAGGATATCAGCCAACTCACTGAATCAAACCTTGCATCATTGAGGGGTATCACGATTGGTTTTATTTTCCAGCAATACAACCTCATCCCTACCATGACTGCTTTTGAGAATGTCCTCCTGCCCCTTGAGTTCCAGGAGATGGATGATAAGGCCGCTCATGAGAGGGCAAGATATATACTTGATCTTGTAGGACTCAGCGACAAGACATTTCATCTCCCCTCTCAACTTTCCGGTGGCCAGCAGCAGCGTGTCTCAATCGCACGAAGCCTTGTGAGCGACCCAGAAATCATTCTCGCCGACGAGCCAACCGGTGCCTTGGATAGCGTAACAGGAAGGGAAATCCTAGAGACCCTTCACCGATTATGGAAAGAAGAAGGAAAGACAATCATTATGGTTACGCACGATTTAAACCTTGCACAATATGCTCATACCACCATCGAATTAAAAGATGGGAAAATCATCAATATCAGTCAGAGGAAAGAAAAATGAAAGGAAAACGTGGATACATATTGCTGCTTGTGTTAATAATCAGTGCATTAATTGTTCACGCAGCTGGAAGTGATAGCCAGCTTATTTTAGTGAATTTGGTCAACCAGGATCCAGACCCTGCAATGACAGGAGATATTGTTGAACTGAGGTTTGGTGTTTCAAACAAGGGTGGCCAGCCGGCAGAAAATGTTGTCTTAGAAATCATCCCGGAATATCCTTTCTCAATGGTTCCAGGGGAGAGTTCGGCACAAAGGATTGATATTCTCAAGGCGTATCAATATGACACAGATTCAAAAATCCTTAAGTTCAGGCTTCGCATAGACAAGGATGCTACTGCGGGAAAATATGAATTGAAGGTGAATGAGTATAGGGAAGGAAGTACGGTAACTGCGCAAAAAAGCATAACACTTGACGTGAAGAGCAAGGAAAGCGCTGAAATCATTCATCTTGATCAGGTAGAGCTCATCCCCGGGAAGGTGACTCCTTTAAAGTTTACAATAAATAATGTGGGCTCAGCTCCTTTGAGGGATCTCTCATTCCAATGGGAAAACTCGGAAGATATTGTCTTGCCGGTGGGATCTGATAATACAAAATATATAAAATATATCGATGTGGGCGAAAGTGTCGATCTTGATTTCAATGTGATCGCAAGCGCAAATGCTGACCCGGATCTCTATAAATTAGATCTCTCCCTCACGTATGATGATCCAATCACTGGAACAGATAAGACGATCCAAACAAAGGCTGGTGTATATGTTGGAGGTGCGACTGATTTTGATGTTGCCTATTCTGGAACAGCAAATGGTGAATACACCTTCTCGCTATCAAATGTTGGCAGTGTTTCTGCAAGTTCTGTAACTGTAAAAATACCAGAACAATCAGGCTGGAGGGTAAGTGGCAGTAACTCAGTGATCATTGGCAATCTCAACAAAGGTGATTATACAATTGCCAGCTTTACTTTGCAGCAATCCTCAGGCGGGTTATTTTCTCAGGTGGGGAGTCAAAATGTGAATCCCCAGGAGGCGCGGCAACGAGGAAACATTACAGATTCTTCACAAAAAACATCAAGAGAAACCCCCATAAAGATGGAAATCATCTACACTGACTCAAGAGGAAATAGAAACACGGTAACAAAAGAAGTAGCTGTCAATGCTCAGTCAGCATTGCAGATAACCGACACTGCAGCAGCAGGTACATCTGCAACGGGAAGAAGATTCACAAGGCAGTCAGCCTCGCAGGTATTCTGGGCAAAGGCAAAATGGCTCATCGCACCGCTCATCTTGCTCATCTTCTGGTTCATAGTGCGAGGAAAAGTCAAGAAAGGCAGGCTCGAAGATCCCTCTTATAACGCAAAAAGGGCTATTGGCGAATTGCTTTTCCCAAAAAGGGCAAAAGAGAAGAAGAAAGAACGCAAATGAAGTTCTACAAATCTTTTAAGCATGCCTTGAATATGGTCCTGCATAGTAAGATTAGAAGCTGGCTGACCATCTTGGGAATTGTGATTGGTGTTGCTGCTGTTGTGGCAATTACTTCACTTGGTCAAAGTTTGCAGCAGGATATTAATTCTCAGCTTGGCGCTCTTGGCGGGGACCTAGTAACAATAAGGGCTGGTGCATCACGGGCATCGGGTTTTTTTGGTGGGGGTGGTCGTGAAGGCCAGGTGGGAGGAATCACTTCATCCGCCAGCAAGGAAGAAATCGTTCTTGATAAGACTGATGTCCAGGCATTGAGGGGTGTTGAAGATATAAAGCTGATCGAGACTGAGATCAGTGGCCGGGCTGATGTCTATTATGTTGCGGAGAAAGGCTCGACTACTATAACCGGTGTTGATCAGAAAGTATGGTTTCAGATCACCACTTCAAAAATTAAGGATGGACGGATGCTTGGCCCGGCAGATACCAATGTCATTGTGGTTGGAGGAAGGTTTGCTTCAAGCTTTTTTACCACCCAGGTTGGTATAAACCAAATGGTGACTATTGGGAGCAGGCTGTTTAGGATTGTTGGCATTTTGGATGATGAATCTTCCTCCATTTACATGCCAATCGACAGTGCATATGAGACTCTTGAAGATAAGACAAAAGGTGTTTATGACAGCATTATTATCAAGGTAAAAAATGAAGATGAATTAGATACGGCAGTTGAGCACATTAACGAAAAGCTAAGGATATCGCGCCATGTCACTGCAGCAAAGCCCGATTTTTCTCTCACTTCGAATAAAGAGCGTCAGCAGCAGCGCGAGCAAATCACCAGTTCAATGACTTCTTTTCTGACAGCAATTGCCGCAGTTGCATTGCTTGTTGGCGCTGTTGGAATCGCAAATACGATGTTTACGTCAGTGTTGGAAAAAACAAAAGAGATTGGCATTATGAAAGCAATTGGTGCAAGAAATGCTGATATATTGGCAATATTCCTCCTCAACGCTGCATTAATTGGTTTTATTGGAGGGGTACTAGGAATCATCTTTGGCATCCTCTTGTCAGGATTCCTTCCCTCATTAATGGGAGGCTCTGCCGGCCCGCTTTCTCGGCTTAGCGGTGGAGTTATTAGCATCCAAACGGTTTTTATTGCCTTGTTCATCTCCATTATGATTGGTGTTATTTCAGGCGTGGTCCCTGCATATCAGGCATCAAGGCTCCGGCCGGTAGATGCACTCCGGTTTGAGTGATCTTCTCAAGTAGTGCGTTAGAGTATCTTATAATAGCGATACTCTCATTGTTGTCGAAAAAACGACAACAAGAATATTAATACTGTGTCCATACTCTACTTCAAGGTGATAATAATAGTACAAGAGTATAGGTGGTAAACCATGACAGGAGAAATTGTTGAGAGTTTAGTATTGCAGGATGAGAAAGGACTCGCCCAGGGAGGCTGGTGGAATTCTCGGGATATTCAAATGCTCCCCCACCGATTGGTGGCTCTGGCAGAGCAAGCATTAGCGCCTTTTACTGATTATGTTGAAGTGGATGGCAGAGTCCATGAAGTTATTCATTGTCTTGATGTGGCTTTAGGATCTTATCAGTTAGGTGAGGAAATAAATCGATGTGGCATAACCTTGCCTTGTCTCTCTGATAATGCAGTTTGTTATGGAGGGTTGCCTCCATTTCTCTCAGGATTATTCCACGATCTCTCACTTGGGTTTAAGGCAAACCGCTTGAGTGATGTCACACCAATAGGAGATATCGGGGAAGTTATCGAAGGCAGTGTCGATCTCGAGGATCCTCAGTACAATAAAGACATGATTGGTGATGATCTGAGGGGTGCAATCCTTTTAAGAAAATTAAGAAAATTTTTTCAGAATCCTAGTGACCCATTAGATGAGTCGACAATAGTGGTAGCTACAGAAGATCTGCTCAGAGGATCAGACCTGCCTGTTCGTCCTGAAATTTTTCAATTCCCACCAAGGTTCCTTTTATACAAAGTTCTCGATGCTGTCTGGTACCATGATGGCAACTATCCGATCAGGGGGCATGCAGAGGCTGATATGCTGGTTGGTGACAGGGTATCCTTGTTTGAGGAAGGCAAGGTACCAATCGAAGCGGTAGCTGACGGAATAAGAAAGCTCTTGACCTATACGGAAATTGATCCTGCATGGGAGACAAGGTCGCATGCAGTTGACTATGAATACCTCAGAAAGATTGTGGATAAAAAGACAAAAGGGCCTTTATTTGATGGGTTCCTTACAACTTATGAAGGAACGTCAGTTCATGACTATGTTGTGAATGAGCTCGCTTCTCAAGGGAGAAGCTTAAGGTGCATAAACAGTCCTGCTTTCTGGAGAGGAGTGGATAAGATGCCTCGTGTTCTTGAGGGGGTAGCAACAAATAACGTGCTGTATCAGGAATTTAGGGAGCAAATTGCAACGCTTCAAGGAAGGTATGTTGAGGCAGAGCAATTGCGACCAAACACAAAATGAAAGCCAACAAAATCATCCAATCCGGCATGTGCGTCTGCCCAGGAACGGCAAGAGGGTTCATTCGGTTTTTTCGCCAGAATGAGCGATACGGGAAGGAAGACATTGTCGTCATGGAATCATGGCTCACGCAACAGGTCATGGCAGCAAAAGGTGCTGGAGCACTTCTTTCAAAGACTGGCGGCCTGACATCCCATGCATCTATTATCGCAAGGGAACTCCAGATTCCAGCCATCGTCAGCGTTGATATCCAGTCGCTCGAAAAGAGCCAGGAAGTGATCGTTGAAGCAGAAGAGGAACAAATAACTATACTATGATAAAAAAGTACACGACCACTGCAAGGCCAACGCCCAAGAATGAGATCTGGCAGAAAGAGCAAGGTGGCATTATCTATATTTGTGAGCGTCCAAGATACTTATACAAAAAATTGGAGCAGGAGCTCTTTGCTAAAGGATTAAATAACGAGTCAGTGATGCTCTTTGGCAAGACAGTCCCTCAATTTTTTGATGATGAAGGAAGATGGTGGGCTGATAGATCGTTGTCAAGCGGGGACCTGTTAAAGGTGTTTATTGAGGATCCGGGATTCTATATTCGTATCATGAGTAAAAAAGTGCAGGATGTTATCTCCATCATAGCCTTGTTGAGGACTATCGATTTCGACAAGGATAAAAACAGCCTTCGCAGTAATTTTATCACGTTGTTCGACGCCACGGTTACGTTTTATTCGTATTATTCATCCACATTTATAGTGTCAGATGAAATGGTATGCCAATTCAGGCAGCTTTTAGATTCATTTCTTAAGAAAAAAGAGAGTAATCGGTATTTTACTGATTTCCTGAGAGCAGAAATCACGAAGGAAGCAATAAAGTATAATGCGGTTGAAGAAACAACTGGAACATCCAAAGATCTTTTTTATTCAGAGAGAAGGCCAGTGTTATTCTACAAAGAGCCAAAGTTCTTTGCCGAAAGCAGCATGGATAATGAGGTAATCAGCAAGTTGTTTGCATCAGAGCAGAAGGGGAAAATAAAGGAATTCATTTCTTTAAGGTTGACAACTCCCTTATGTATCCAGATCAATGAGGAGGCGCAG
This sequence comes from Candidatus Woesearchaeota archaeon, assembly GCA_013329045.1. Lineage (GTDB taxonomy): Archaea > Nanobdellota > Nanobdellia > Woesearchaeales > UBA9989 > UBA9989 > UBA9989 sp9989u. Next base: position 14,615 of record DUKZ01000022.1, on the reverse strand, counting down.
TATGTTGAGAGCAAGATGCTCCTCCCTGTGCTAAGGATGGCGCTGCTCAAGATCAAGGAGTTGTTTGTTGAGCAAGGCATAATTGACGAAGGAAAGGATATACGGGATCTTTCTTATCATGAGATATTATCTCACTTTGAGTTTTAGACATGCGCTCCCAGTTATTCAAAAACACTGCTAAACCCATTTTATCTTAAAATAGCAAATTATATATATGCTGGGGTATAGTGGCCAGACAGGCTACGTGGTATACTCCCACTGAAAAACCGTTTAGGCTATTTGCTTTACTCATAACGGAACAGACTTAAAGGAACAAGATTATTACACATTTTTGCGTTCCATCATAATCATTCAGAGAGATATGGCAAAACTCAAGATTAAAGATGTAATGGAGAAGCCAGTGTTCATCAAAGGCTCAGCCACAAAAAAAGAGATCATTGAGCTGACGAAAAAACATCCCCATATACCAATATTTTTTGTGGTTGATAGCAAAGGTTGTTTCCTCGGTGACATACATGAGAATGACATGTTCTTGATGGTTATCCCAAACGATTGCTATGATAAAATCGGTGTAGATGTGGGTTTTGATGTAGAACGGCGATTTTTTTCTAACACTGCAAAAGAGCTCATGAGGCGCCATGACCTTCGCTGCAGTCCGGAAGACTCTTTGATGGACGCAGCTATCGCAATAGCTGGGAGTGAAGTAAATGAGATGCCCGTCATCGACAAAAATGGAAGAGTAGTTGGGCTGATCACAGAAGGAATCCTGATAAGACATATGGATCTATCAGCAGAGGAATCATCAAAAGGCGATCGCTAATGGTTGATTTCGGAAAATCTTTTTGGGGCAAGCATCTCAATGTGTGCAGAGGTAGTGCACCATGATTGAGAATATTCTTCTCATCCTCTTCCTGCTTATCCTGTCTGCAAAAATTGTTGGCAGCGTCTTTGGAAGGATGGGTCTGGACAGCAGCGTTGGTGAGCTCCTCATAGGCATAATAGTTGGCCCCTCAGTGCTGAAATTGATATCTCCTTCAAGTGTTGAGGAGTTTGCCATAATAGGCTCAGTTCTTATCTTGTTTATTGCGGGCATGAAAGAGCAGAGCGTAAAAAAGATTTTTATGGACAAGCTGGCAAGGGAGATTGGCCTCAAGCTCTTTTTTGTGACTTCAATCCTGATGGGCGTATTCTTTTATGTTGTCCCGCATTTTTTTGGAATTACTTTTTCACTGCTGCAGGTAATCATACTCGCTATAGCATTTTCCATAATAGATGTAGGTGTTCCCGCAAAAGTGATGATCTCAAAGGGGCTGATAAATTCGCCCGTTGGCAGGATCACGATCCGTTCGGCGATAGTTAATATCGTGCTGGGCTTGCTGGTTTTTACCTTTTCCAGCCTGTTCATAGATTTTAGTTTATTTCTCATCCTCACCAAGCTTGTCGGGATTGGGCTCTTTGTCCTTATCATCACTGCTCTTTTCTCCGTTATGACTAAGTTGTCCCCTTTTGTAGCAAGGCTTCACGTTGAAGAAGCAGAGTTTTCGCTTGCAATAATATTAGTTCTTCTGCTAGCATATCTCTCAGAATTCATCGGATTCTCAAGTGTGCTCGGTGCTTTCCTTGCAGGCCAGATTATAGGGTCAATGCCATTTTCTGAAACCAGAAGCTTTACTGATAAGATAAAATCCATCTCCTTTGGGTTGTTCGTGCCTTTGTTCTTTGTGTGGTTCGGCTTAAGCATTGATCTTGTGGACATCTGGAAAAACATTGGTCTTGGCCTATTGATATTTTTGGCATACGTGTCCATAAGATTTGTGCTGACCTATTATTTAATCAAGAAGAACAAGCTTGATCACCCTCTGCTTGTAAGTTCGTCCATGCTTTCAGTAGATGTGGAAAGCCTGGTGGTCCTGATAATAGCAATGAAGATCGGGATATTTAGCAACAGCATACCACTCTCTTTATTTGCTCCATCAGTGCTCCTCAGCACATTGTTTATTGTGCTCATGATTTCCGCGATATCGTTCTTTGACAAGAAGAAGTCGCCTGTAGCAGCTAAATCCAATAAGAGAAGCCGTTCTTAGTGATAGTTTATTTCTTTATGGCATCTATCACAAAGAATTTTTTTATATGATTACCTAATTCAATGTTCCATGTGAGCCAATGTACTCTGCATAGCTTTGGCAATCTTTTGGTTCCAGACTATTTTCAATGTCTTGAATGGCAGATTCAGAAAAAGTAATTCCATTCTGCCAGCTCACAATAGATTCTTTGGTATCCATATCAACTTCAACATTTAGAAGATTTGAGACTGTTCTAGGACTTTTACAATCTTCTGGCATATCTTGGTTATATCTTACTAGATATTTATTGCCAGAAATCTTGGTTACTTCTTTACTGACAGAACTTTTACATCTTCTGGTTTTTTCAATAATCTCTGGAGTTAGTTGTTTAATTCCTTGCTGTTCATAGATGCTGGCTACTTCATCAATACAATCAGAGAAGCGATTTTGTGATTGTATAACCTTATTTAACAATAACACCTCAGAATTTGAATTTGCAATCTGCATTACTTTTGTGTTGTTAATTTTTGGAGTGTTTGATAAAAAAAATGCTATTACAGCGATTACCACCACTACAATGATTCCCAGAATTAAATAACTTTGTTTCTTCATATGGTAGATTAATATTTAAGCAAGTTTTTAAATCTTCCTATTTTCCTCCCGCCGTTTAGTTATCGTAGGCCGACTTCTGAATTGAGTATAACGTGCGCGGATAAAAAAAGTTTGCGAAGCAAATTTGGACGGAGAAACCTGCAAGGTTTTGTAGTCGGTTAATGCCTGTTCTATCCTCCCGAATACTTGGAGGGATTGATTTTTACTGCAACGTTCGGCATAGCCGAAAAAATCAAAGTCGTTGCGTCTATTGTTTTTTATGGGGGTTTCCGTCGCCGTTTTTTGCTTCTTTTTTCAAAAAAAGATTACTTTTTAGCAATCTTCCAGAAATGATTGAAGTAAGATCTATAAGAATCTGCAACTTTCTTGCTAGTTATTAAAACATTAAACAATGGTTTTTCCCAGATTGTAATTAAAATTTTATCATCATAGATTAATGTTGTTGCTGGAGAAAGTAAGTCTTTAGAAATATAGCGAAACTGCGTATTTTTTGATTTCCAGATTTTTCCTCTTAAATCTTCTTTTACAATTACTTTCTCTTTAATGTTGGTTTCCTTTAGTCGTCTTAAATATTGTTGATAGATCATTGGATAATTTTTTTGTATTTGTCCCTGCTCTCCCAAAATAAGAAATTCTTTTGCAGATTTGAACATATCATTCATTACTGCTTTTAGTCCAGAAGTTTCTTTGTAGATTTCAACTTTCACTTCTTCTTCGTATGCTTTTGTTCTTATTTGTTCAAGAACTGGAAGGATTTTTAAAAATGACTTTTCCCGTTCTCTTATGTCTTCCAAAATTCTTTCTGGATTTGTTGCAGAATAATATTTTACATTATTTTTTAGCTTGTAACTAAGAAGCCCCCTATTTTTCAGTTTCTCAATAATGTAATAAACTAATGTTCTTTCAATTTTGGATTCTTGAGATATTTTTGTGGCGGAGGTTTCTCCTATTTTAAGTAGGGATAAATAGACTTCTGATTCTTTTTCGTCAAGCCCTACTTCTACAAGAGTTTGCCGTAGTGTTTTCTCATCCATATTTTAGGATTATGTTCTGAAGTATATGAATGTTGTGGAAAAATATTAACAACAAATGTTTTTGTAGAATATTCAGCTAACTACTTCTAATTGGAGTTAGAATGGAAACTAAACAAAGAAAAGTGCTTGTAGGCAATCCCACATATCTGCAAGCAAACGGATTAGTACGATATAATGAAGAAGGTAGACCTGCCAAGAGTCAGTTAGTCTATACTATAATGAATTTTCCGTTCAGATGTAATTTAAGATGTTTAAAGTGTTATAGAGAACCTGCAAAACATCAAGAAACTTTGGATACAGACACGAGGAAGAGAATTATTAGAGAATCCAGAGATTTGGGTGCAGCAGTTCTTGGCATTCCAGGAGAGGGAGAACCTTTTTTCTATTTTGATGAGATCCAACCAGTAGTTGAATATGCTTGTTCGCAAGGATTAATTACACTCCTATATTCAAATGGCACTCTTTTTGATGAAGAAAGATTACGATTCTTATATGACCACAATGTTTCTTTAATTGTAAGTTGTGATTCTCTTAAACCAGATACATTCAGAGACCTAACAAAAGGAGATGTTGGAAGAGTAAGAGAAGGTTTAGAGATGGCTAGAGAGGTTTACCAGCCATCAGTCAGAAGGGAAGGAGAAACCACCTATACAAGACTTGGTTTAATAAGCATCGTTTCTGAGCAGAATATGGGAGATATTGCGGAACTCAGCGAATTTACAGGATATGACTTTTTTCACATAGTAAATACACTAGTAAGAATAGGTGGAGGAGAAGATAATTGGGAATCGCTCATTGGGAATCACCAATATACCGAATATATGGAAACAGCAAAGCGATATACTGACACATTTTTAGGGGGCATTACAACACCATGGGAAGATGGAAATTGTGCTGCTTTTCATAATGGCATTACAATAACAACAAATGGCGATGTGCAAATCTGTCCAGCAGTTGTAAAGAAACCAATTGGAAACGCAAAAACAATGTCAGTAGAAGAAATCTGGGGAAAACAACAAGAATTAGTTAAAAAAATCAATTTCTGGTGTATAGCAAGAAGACCAGATCTTGAAGCCTATCTAAAAGAGTTTGTCGGATTCTAATTATTTTCTGCAAAGCGGACTAAATGTGCGAAGCACTAAAAGGCGGAAACCCCTACTATAATTCTACACGACGATTGAATAGAACATCGGAATTCCTGGTAGTTTCGTTTTCGGTTACGAGCGAAGCGGAGTTCTGGAAACTTGTGTTCGCAAAGTCGAAGGAAGGGCGTATCAAGGGCAAATTCCAATCCAGCAAATTCATCATTTTGCTGTATTATCAGTCTAAGAGCCACTTCCACACAGGCTTAATAGAAATGCCTTTAGCCTTAATAGTCTCCTCTTGCTCCATTGTAAGAATTAACCCTTGCTTGAGCTTGTACTTTGACATGGCATTCTGCAATCCTTCTATTTCCCTTTTCCTTGTCTCAGGATTGCTCAGGTCTAGGCATACTTGTATTGCCTGAGTTATCTTTAAGCCTTCCTTGACCACAAAATCGCATTCTTTTTTATCGAGATGGTAATAGACTTCCTTTTCCTTTCTTAACAGGTGCAGGAATACCAAATTCTCTAATCTTTTCCCCTTGTTCTCTGTGAAGTTAAAGGCTATTGTATTCAGGAAGCTGTTGTCTCCTGAATACGGCTTTGATGATGATACTTTCTGTTTTGCAACAGAATAATCAAATCTCTCTAATGTGTAGAGCAAAAAGACATTCCTGAAATAGTCAATGTAATTCTTGATTGTTGAGAGGCTCTTTATTCCTGTAACCTGCTTTAATGTGGAGTAAGAGTAAGGTTTTCCGACATTTGAGAAGAGATATAGCAGCAGGTCTTTTGTCTTCTTTATCTGCTTAATCTGGTACCTGTTCAGTATATCCTTGTTGAGAATGTCCTCGAAATACTGCTTTGAGAGCTGCAAATCCTCATTCTTTAGGACGAGAGGAAAGCCACCTGTATCCATATAGTCCTTAAAATGCTTGAATACCATGCTAATCTCAGCAGAAGTCATATGCTTTGAGAGTTCAATACCCTTCAGCCTGAGATATTCATTGAACGAGAAAGGAAACAGGCTTATGACCTTGTTCCTGCCTGTCAAGTATGTTGAAATTTCAGAGCTTAAAAGGTTTGAATTAGAGCCTGTTATGAAGACTTTTATGTCCTCTGCATAGAGGTTGTTCACCCACCGCTCCCAATGCTGTATGTTCTGTATTTCATCCAAAAAATAGGTTATGTTGCCTTTTCCCAACAGCTCTATTGCTATGCTCTGCACATCCTCAAAATTGTCCTTGTTGAAATCAGTCAGCCGTATGTCATCAAAGTTAAGGTAGATCTTTTTCCCGTCAACTTTCTTAGATATGAGCTTGAGAAGTGAGCTTTTGCCGCATCTTCGTATGCCTGATATTATGACTATCTCATTTCCTTTCAGGTTCAGGCTTATATCCCTATCTATCAAGTCCTCTGTTCTCTTGAATAATTCCTGCTGGTCTATGATAACCTGCCTGAACTTGCTTTTGTCCATTATAAGCTAGATAGAGGTATTTACTTATAAACATTTCGTTACTATTTGATAAGTATTTATAAATAAATATAAACCAAAAAAGATAACTTAAGGATATTGTTTTTGTGCTATGTAAAAACTGAAAATTGTTACATAATTTTTAGAGAAATTTCGGTTTTAACGTCGATAAGTATATTAAAGGGTGTTTAGGTAATGTTAAGATGTTCATTGAAATATTGCTCGCCATCTTTATTGGCGTGTCCGCAGGGATTTTCACAGGCCTCACTCCCGGGATTCATGTCAATCTCGTCTCCATCCTTCTCTTCTCATCTAGCCCATTCCTCCTCCAATACGCTTCAGTCTTATCTCTTGGATGTTTCATCGTTGCAATGGCAGTCACTCACACATTCCTTGACAGCATTCCTTCAATCTTCCTTGGAGCGCCAGACCCTGCTATGGCGATGGGTGTCCTCCCAGGCCATCGCTATCTCCTCGAAGGCAGAGGCATCTTGGCAGTCAAGCTCACCCTCATCGGCAGCCTGTTGGGCCTTCTCATCTCCGTTCTTTTTTTTCCTTTTTTTGCTCTGATCATAAAGCTTATCTACCCACTGGTAAAAGAAAGTATTGGTTACCTTCTCTTGTTTGTCATTTGTTTTTCCATCTTCAGAAACAAAAGGAGGCTCTGGGCATTCCTTCTCATCAGTCTTTCAGGCATTCTCGGATTCATCGTCCTTAACCTTCCAGGCTTGCAGCAGCCCTTATTCCCTCTCTTGTCCGGACTCTTCGGCGTTTCAACGCTGCTTCTCTCTCTCGCTGAAACATCATTCATCCCAAAGCAGCATGATGATGAAGAACTGACCGTCAAAACCAAAGATATCATGATTGCGATTGGGGCAGGAGAGACTGCAGGGTTTCTCACATCAATGCTTCCTGGGCTTGGTGCAGCAGAAGCTGCTGCCATGGCCACAACGCTTCTGAAAAATCTCAGCAGGAAAGCGTTTATGATGCTCCTCGGGTCGATTAATACCGTCAATTTCACTCTCTCATTAGCCACATTATTCATCCTAAGCAAAGCGAGGAATGGTGCAGTTGTGGTGATAAATCAACTGATGGAGCCAGATCTTGATGCTATCCTGGTCTTTTTGGCTGTCGCCCTCATTGCAGGTTGTATCGCAACAATCATCGTTCTGAGCCTGACAAAAAGGATTGCAAAGATGCTCTCAAAGGTGGACTATAAGCGATTAACCATCGGCATAATCCTGCTCATCACCCTTCTCACAATTATCCTCTCAGGATGGGTTGGACTCCTCGTCCTTTTTACCGCAACCTGTCTTGGCATTCTCCCCGTAAAAGTGTATGTTTCAAGAACAGCAACGATGGGTTGCTTAATAGTGCCCGTGATGATTTTTTTCCTTTTTTAGCTGATATAAAGTTACATTACATATATCCCAGGCTTCTGAGCTTTTCCATCACATGCTCATCTTCCTTGTCTTGTGCCCTGCCATCTCGCTCCTTATCCCTCCTGTCATGGAGTTCATTAATGACCTCATCGACATTAGAAGCAGAGGATCCAATAGGAGAGCAGCAGCACTCACAACCAATGCTCCGGTAGCGTTTATTGTTTTTCGCAAAGTAGAGTCTAGGCAGGGGGATGTTCTCTAGCTTGATATATTCCCAAATGTCTTGTTCTGTCCAGTGGAGGAGGGGGTGGACGCGTATATGGTCTGTTTTATCCCCAAAATTTGTTGCAAAAAGGTTCCATCCAGCAAGTTCCGTGTCCTGGAGCGCTTCTAACCTTGCATCTCCTCCAGACTTTTCCCTCGATACATTCCATCTTCCATTGGTGTCTCTTGGAGAAAAGTAGCGTTCTTTTCCCCGTATCCCATGTTCATCTCTTCGTATGCCAACAAGGAGCGCATCAAACCCATTTTCTGCAGCTACCATCTTAAGGGCTTCTGTTTTTCGTGCCTGGCAGCAGGCAAATGTTCCTCTCTCATGAGTGATGTGATCTTCATCCGCTTGTTTGTTCCTGGCAATGATGAGGTTAAGATTCCATCTTTTTGCATGCCTGTCCCTGAATGAGTAGATTTCAGGGAACTTGTATCCTGTATCAATATGGACAACTGGAAAACGCACTTTTCCTCTTTCAATTCGCATGGAATTTCATGCACAAAAATGAAAAAAAACTAACGCCAGCAATTATTGAACATCAAGCAACAAAAGTATGGACGTGGGGAAATTTTTTGCATGTAAAAATAACAGACTCATATTAGGACAGACCCATAAGATGAAGAACGGATAATATTTAACTAATAAGTAGTAAAAAAGATAACTTATTTATATACCCTGTTCTTTTCCTTCTTTATGAGAGAACACAGGCTTTTGCCAGCAGGAGAAATTGATGCAATTGTCTTGAGGGTGTGTATAATCGACCCTACTCGGAAAAATGATGTTCTCGCTATAATGGAGATGAATGAGGGTCGGGTGAACACTGCTCACCATTATGGCATCCACCAGACAGGTGTTAATAATGTTGAAGATGCCCAGCTTGTCCAGGACCCGCTTCATCTGGCAAGATTATTTCGTTCTATCTATTATGGCATGAACAACCTTTGTGTTCCAGCAGAGATGGCGCAATACCTGAATGCTTCTGAAACGCTAGCTCTATTTCATGGAGCAACTAAAATAAAGTCTTATGAGCAGCGGCATATTGCTCTATCGCCCCAAGATCCGTTGTTCGTCCTTGACGAGGTGATGAGGGATGGGATGACCAGTCCTGCTATCAGGGCTTCGATGCAGCGAATTGATAACAGGGTGTTTCATCTGGAGAGAGATTTCCCGAGGGTTGAGCGCAACAGAAAAACAAGGGAAAAGGAAAATACGGCAGCTCAAAACCATCACTGCATTTCTTTCTTAGTAAGGATGGCATGCCTTTCTGATGATGCCAATCAGCAGTTCATGGCAAGCTTTAGTGCCCCAAGAAAATATTCCAATCATGAATTGAGCGATGGATACTCCTTCACTGATCCTGCAATAAATGATCCTCAAAATCCCGGTAATCTTCATTCAAGGGAAGCAAGGAATATCTATAAGCGGGCGATTTGGGAAAGGATCACCTTCAGCCCCCCAAGTGATCCTGCCGTTCTTGGCAGGGGACTGCCTGGTCCTGCAAAATACATTCAAGGCACGCTCTTTTAATCCTTCTCCGAAGATTTTTTAAACCATCTCCAGTTCTCAGGGGGTTATGCCAACAGACAAAGAGTTCAAGAAGATCCTGAAGAAGAAAGCCTCTGAGAACCCAGAAAAATACTACGCTGTCAACGTCCTCAAAGAGTTTGGCTTCCAAAGAAAGCAATGCTCTTGCGCCACCTTCTTTTGGACCGTCAATAAGGACCAGAAAGTTTGCGGGGATCCCGCCTGTTCTGGAGGTTTTCGTTTCACGACAACGACCCCGGCAAAGCATCGTCTTGATTATATCCAATTATGGCAAAAGTTCTCCGACATGTTCAGATCCTTTGGCTACACACCGATCCCAAGGTATCCCGTCGTTGCAAGGTGGCGTGATGATACAGATTTTGTCCAGGCATCAATCTATGATTTCCAGCCGTATGTTGTTTCTGGAGAGGTAGAGCCCCCAGCAAACCCACTCGTCGTCCCCCAATTCTGTCTCCGGTTCAATGACATAGACAATGTCGGCATCACCGGAGCGCATTATACCGGTTTTGTGATGATCGGCCAGCACGCATTTCAGCCGCCGGAAAAATATGATCAAGAACAATACTTTCGTGACATCACAAGATGGCTCACTGAGGGCCTAGGCCTCCCAAAAGAGGAGATCACGTTCCATGAGGATGCCTGGGCCGGCGGCGGGAATGCTGGCCCTTGTATGGAATATTTCAGCAGGGGCTTAGAATTGGGCAATCAAGTGTACATGTTCTACTCCACCGCATCTGGAGACTTCGAAGAACTCAAACTCAAGGTGCTTGATATGGGCATGGGCCATGAGCGAAATGCTTGGTTTACGATGGCAGGTTCGACAAGCTATGATGCCGTCTTCCCGACCGTCATGCAGCTCCTCTACAAGAAGGCAAATATCAAGCCAGACCCAGAGATTATCTCAAAATTCCTTCCATACTCTTCCTATCTCAATGTCGATGAGGTAGAGGACATCAATGAGACATGGAAGCTTGTTGCAAAGAAAGTGGGGATTCCAGTAGAAAAATTACGGGCAGCAATTCTTCCCTTAGCAGCCCTCTACTCTATTGGGGAGCATTCCCGCTCCCTCTTATTCGCCCTCGCTGATGGCGCTCTTCCAAGCAACGTCGGTGGCGGCTATAACCTGAGGGTCATCCTCCGAAGAGCCCTGGGTTTTATCGAAAAATACAAATGGGATATTGACATGATTGATTTATGTAAGGAACATGCAATGTATCTCAAGCCTATCTTCCCAGAGCTCGAGCGAAGCATCAACAATGTAGCAAAGATTCTGGAAGTGGAAAAAGAAAAATTCCTTGCAACAAGGCAAAAGTCCAAGCAGATTATCTTGTCAATGATTGAAAAGGACATAACGGCAGATGACCTGCTCAGGATGTATGATTCTCAGGGCATTAGTCCAGACCTGGTGCAGGACGAAGCCAAAAAGCTGGGAAAAGAGATCAAGGTTCCGGATAACTTTTATGCGCTGGCAGCAGAGCTCCACGAGCAAAAACAAAAGGAGATTGAGCGGCGAGAATTGCTCGACCTGACAAATATTCTTCCAACAGAGCAATTATATTACCAGCATCTTCACAGCACAAAAGCGAAGGTAGAGCGCGTCATCGATGACAAAATCATTCTTGACAGGACAATCTTTTACCCCACCTCTGGAGGCCAGGAGCACGATCTTGGATCCATTAATGAATCAAAAGTAATCGAGGTATATAAGCAAGGCTCCCACATCATTCATGTGATCAAAAACCAAAAAAAATTCCTCCCTGGAGAGACGGTGACATTAGAGATCGAAGAACCCAGGCGAAGGCAGCTCATGGCGCATCATACGGCAACCCATATCATCAATGCTGCTGCAAAAAAAGTGCTGGGGGACCATATCAATCAGGCGGGGGCAAAAAAGACGACAGAAAAAGCCCATATTGATCTCACCCATTACCAGTCTCTCACAAAAGAAGAAGTGCAGCAGATTGAGGATGAGGCAAATAAGATTATCCAGGCCCATATCCCTGTGATCAAGCATGTCCTCCCAAGGACGATTGCAGAACAAAAATACTCCACAAGAATATACCAAGGGGGTGCTGTTCCCGGAAAAGAATTGAGAATTATAGAAATCGTCGGAGAAGATGTTGAAGCGTGTGGTGGAACTCATTGCGACAATACAAAAGAGGTTGGGAAAATTAAGATCATTAAGTCATCAAAGATCCAGGATGGCATTGTCCGCCTCGAGTTTGTTGCAGGCAAGCGTTTCGAAGATGAGGTCACAAAAGACCAGGACGCTTTGGAAGAATTAGCATCCCTCCTAAAATGCGACAAGGATCAAACGCCCGGTAGAGCAAAAGAGCTCTTTGAGATGTGGAAAGATGTTGTAAAGAAGAAAAAGAAGCTGGGAAGCTATGATCTTACCTCAATCGAGCGCTATAATGGCAATCTGATAGAGCAGGCAGCGCTGTTCATGAAGGCCCAGCCAGAGCATATTATCAAGACTACGAAAAGGTTTTTGTTGGAGATTGAGGAGAAAAAGCCGTGAGCGGAATCATGTTTCTAGATGCATGTTTCTATAATTGGTCTATCCTTATAGATATCGTTCCATCCTTCTAAAGAGTGGTCTTACCCTCTCATGATGAGAAAGATAATGTAGCCGATATAAGCTGCAATGAAAAGCATTCCTTCCCACTTTTCTAGTTTATGCTCTTTTTCTCCTGTGAACATGGCAGAGAATAATGCGATGGTTGCAAGGATGGTAACTAAAATATCCAGGTTGTCTGCTGGCCGGAATGGCAGTGGCCTGATAAGAGAACTAATCCCGAGAATGAAGAAGACGTTAAAGATATTCGATCCGACAATATTGCCAATGGCAATGTCGGTATTTTTTTTTCTTGCAGCAACAAGTGATGTTGCAAGTTCTGGTAGGGAAGTTCCTGCTGCAACTATGGTCAGCCCGATGAGTGCTTGGCTCACTCCTAAAGCTGTTGCAATACCGATGGCTCCATCAACGGTGTATCTTCCCCCCAAAACCAAAAGGAGTAATCCTCCAAGAATTGAGAGAATGCTTTTTGATGTGGGCATGATTCTTGACAGTTCAGCTTCGGTATTAGCGGTTTCTTGTTTCTTGATTGCTTCAAAAACATAAACGAGGAAGATGAAAAAAAAGGAAAGCAACACAATTCCATCTATTCTTGTAAGAGAAGATGCTCCTGCACCATCAAGAATCATGTCATTAGCCATTACTCCAACAAGCACAACTGCAAGCAGGCTGAAAGGGATTTCTTTCCAGACAGTGCTCTTTGTGACTTTAAGTGGATAGATAATGGCTGCCAAACCGAGAATCACTAAGATGTTGAAAATATTGCTTCCAAGGACAGTTCCTATTGCAATCTCAGAGCTGCCCTGGGCGCTGGAGAACACATTTACCACGAGTTCAGGGAGCGAAGTTCCAAATGCTACTATTGTCAGCCCGATGACGAGGTCAGACACCTTCAGTTTTTTTGCGAGTGACGAAGCGCCATCGACAAGGTAGTCTGCACCCTTCACCACGAGGAAAAAGCCAAGAATAAACAAGAGCCAGGGTATCATAGCACATCGCGAATGTTCGCTATTATTTAAGCTTAGTTCCATGCACTTAATTTCTTCTGATTCTTTAGTGATTGCAGGAGAATGCTTTTTCCCATCTGTACACCAACATCAAACCCGAATTTTTTCTTCAGAAAAGCTGATGCATATTTTATCATCAGTTCCTTATCCCCAAAAATGATCGGCGCTGACTCAAGCGCTTTCCTTGTCGCCTGCCGAACCACCCACACGCCAAGTGGTGTGTCATATTCTTCGCGAATAACCCGAAGCGCCAAGACTGATGCCTGCCTCTTCATAGAAAAGAGCTTTTCAGCGATGGCAAGCCTCGCTGCATAGTAGCCTCCCTGCGTATTGAATGCATATCCTCTCCTGCCAGAAAAGCTTTCAAAGTCGGTTGAATGATTGATTGTCTGCCCAGGATTGTTTGGCACATACATCTCAAAGAGCTCATACTGCCATACTTCTGGAAAGAACAAGATGAGGTAATAGTTCCCAAGATACCCCCCAAAATACGCCAGGTTATCCGTTGTTTGATAATCCTTGATCTTGGTGATGAGCTCTTTTCCAAGGGAATCATCGACGGCGGTGATGCTCCATTTTGTCGGGACCAATTTTCTGTCTTTTTGCATCCCGATTGTGCCAACAGACAAGATCCTTGTCAGGAAGTTCTCATCATAACCATGTTTATACAGGTATGACATCGCATCTTTGGCTTTCCAGTCGGTATCATCATGCACCCTGTCCACATGGCGGGATATTGAAGGATTCTCAGTGACCTGCGCTTTTACCAATTCCCCTGGAGGGCCCCGGGGGAGGGCTGTGTTGTCAAAATTCAGGGAAAGAAAGGGTTTTTTCTTCAGGTTTATCTCTACATCGACTGGTTTTGAGCTCATCCCCACCTCCTTGCTGATGTCAAGGAATTTCTCGCTCTTTCTGACATCACTCACCCCCGCTTGAAACCGGGAATTAACCAGGGAGCTGCGAAGATTGACAACCTCGCTAATGCCATAATTCTGTGCTGCCCATTGTTGTGGCGCATCATGCATCCACGCATCCTGCTCATGCTCAATCGTGCTCAGTATTCCCACATTCACTCGTGGATAGCCGTATTCTCCAACAAATGGGGCAGGAGCGCTGCCAAAAAAGTCTTCTTTGAGTTTTGGTGCGATGGTGATTGCTGCCCGGAAGCGTTCATGCCGTTCGCAATAGTCTTTGCTCTTGTCCACGAGCAAAGTCTTGCAGATCAAACAGGTATTTCCCATCTCTGATGGGAGAGATTTTGGATAAATAAGGTTATTGGTGATTGACCATTGTTGTTGGTCAATAGGCATTGTAGAAAATAGTGGTGAGCATCATTTTCCGAGGTTCTCTTAAAAATGAAATGTAAGTCTGTGAGGGGGGGTTGGACCTGCGAAAATATAGTTTTCGCGACCAAAAAGCTTTGCTTTTGGTGGACTTCGGGAGGGGCCCATACTCAAGAGATAATATCAATGAACCGAGGCTGATGCTCATCCGCGATAGCGAGATTTTCTACAAAGCCTGATCAATAATCATCTTTTTAAACCACTCTGTTATCCCGAAACTGGTT
>DUKZ01000033.1 GCA_013329045.1 Candidatus Woesearchaeota archaeon | reverse complement strand
CGGCTCGTCCATATCTTTTATGAGAGATTTGAATACGCATGATCTCTATCAGACACCAAAATCTTTATATATGATTCGTCATTTATTAGTTGTAACATGACTCTTTTTCGTTTAGGGGAAACTGCACCTGAACCGATTGAAGCGTTCCTGACGGATGAACGTTTTGAGGTTCTTCTTGGTGAAGGAACTCACCAAATGATTGCTGACTTTGAAGTGCTCAGGATGAGCACTGGCCACTACCTTGTCGTTGATCCAGAATATTATGGGATGCGGTTTGGCATGGGGAGATTTGAACCAGGTCTACCGCTCACTATCCCCTTTGTTGATGTTCCAGATGATCTGGCATACCCAATACAAGAGAAGGGTGGAATGATCGGGTTTACAGAATCATGGATGACCCTGCCAGAGCGCTATGAATCAAGACTCCACTCTCTTGCTAAGTATCAAGGAAGACAGTATGCCATCAGAGAAGGAGATGTTGACCAGGTAACCATAGGCAAATTTCCTGTGTATAAAGGATTTCAGGTTTATACACTTCGTTATGCAAATAAGAGACATTCAACAGGAGAGCCACATGCCGTCATGGTGGTAGAACCAAAAGGAAATGATGCAGAGCTTTCAACAATCCATCTTCATAGAGGGGGAAAAGAAAGGCAAAAAGAACACTTGGATGTCCTGCTGGCAGGTATGGTGTATGAACTTTCATCACACCACCCATCGGTTGATTACCTCACCATCAATGAACGCCTCCGCCCGTTCGAGGCATACCTTGCACAGAGGGGCTTTAGATTACGCTCTCCAAAATCAGAAAAATCAGAAGAACTTCCCCAGGATATGGAAAGATATCGCTTCGCTCTTGCCCTCCGCCGGGGATTTCCTGACCTTGCATTATGTGGGCCAGCATATATCAGAGGCATGGCAAGGCAATTATCAGAAGGCGATGAGTAATCTTTATATAATTCTCAAAGAAGCGTCTTTGTATGCGTATTCCTGACCGTATTTATGGCGACATTCTTATTGATGATCCACTTGTCCTCCACCTCATAAAAACACCGCAATTTTCCAGGCTAAAGCATATCAACCAGTATGGCACTGGCTCGCTCATCGGCGGAAAGTTTCTGGTGAACCGGTTTGAGCACAGCATTGGGGTATGGTCGCTCCTGAAACGATATGGCGCTCCAAGGGAGGAACAAATCGCAGGGCTCCTGCATGATCTCTCCCATACAGCATTTTCCCATGTCGCGGACCATTTCTATGATGTGCGGCGAGAGAACAATTATCATGAGCAGATAAAAGAAAAATTTTTTCTTGGCAGCCCAGTGCAGCAGCTGCTCGAACAGGCAGGGATGGATGTGCACCGGATCATGGAAGAAGAGCATTATCCGCTGCTCGAGCAGCCCCAGCCAGACCTTTGTGCAGACCGGATCGATTATTTTTTCCGCGATTGCTTCGTGCTTGGCCTTCACACAAAAGAAGACATTGCGCGCTATCTTTCCCACCTCATCGTCCAGAATGGCATGTTTATGCTGACAACAAGGGAATCAGCGGTGAAGATGGCACATACATACCTTGAGGCGTCGCAGAAATTCTGGATCGGGGTCCAGATCGCGGGAAGCTTCGAGCTCTTGGTCATCGTGCTGAAAAAAGCGATGCAGAAAGGCATTATCACCGAAAAAGATTTCCTGACGCATGATGATGCAATCATCGGGAAGATCAAGGGATCAGGGGATGAGTGCCTCATCAAGGATTTAGAATCGATTTCATGGGATAATTTTATTCTTTCCGGGCCTGATGATTATGACCTCCATACGACGGGAAAAGCCCGGTATATTGATCCGCCATTCCTCGAGGAGGGGAAAGTATTACGGGTTTCTAATGTAGACAAGGCGTTTGTACAAACAGTCGCCCAATTTCAAGAAACAATAAAAAAAGGCTATTACCTAAAAAGGAAACAATGAAAGAAATAGACGAGCTCATCGATATCATCCATCACCTTCGGGAACACTGCCCCTGGGACAAGGAACAAACCCTTGGGAGCATGAAGGATGATGGGGCAAAGGAAGGAAGAGAACTGGAGGAAGCGATTGCAAGCGGTGATAAGGAACACATCAGGGAAGAACTGGGGGACTTGTTGTGGTCTGCGCTGTTGTTGATGGTCATGGCAGAAGAAGAGAAGGGAATAAAGATGCGGGATGCAATCGCTGAACTAAAAGAAAAAATGGTAAGGAGGCATCCTCATGTGTACGGTGATATGACTGCAAAAGACTCCACAGAAGTGCTCGAGCAGTGGCATGAGATCAAGAAGAAAGAAAAAGAATTGAAGAAAAAGAAGATCACGAGGGACTTTGTGACTGCCACGTATGTCTATCAGGATGGGAAAACATTATTGGTACACAACAAGAAGCTTAACAAGTGGATCCCTCCAGGAGGGCACCTTGATGTCCATGAGCTCCCGGACGAGGGGGCGCTTCGGGAAGTAAAAGAAGAGACTGGCCTGGATGTTGAGCTGATCGGCTCCCGAAAGGAATTTCCTGCTGTTGGCGTCACTGAACTGGTGCTACCGAACTTCATCCAGCAAGAGAGGATTAGCCCCGGCCATGAACATATCGACCTGGTGTATTTCTCAAAGGTAGTTGGGGGGAAGCTCGCGATGCTGCAAGAAGAGCTGCATGACATGAAATGGTTTACCCTGGAAGAGGCTCTCGGGGCAAAAGAGCTGCAGGATGATGTGAAGGAGCATGTGAAAACATTGTTTGCTCTTCTAAAATAGTTCTCCATACTCTTTGACTTCTCCATAATCTTTAAATAGTCAGGCTGGCTCTTTTAGAACATGTCTATCGATGAGCTTAAATCAAGCACGTTCCAGATGGGTGTGAAGATCCCAAAGAAATATTATTGCGCGTACTGTGAGATCGAGATGAAAGAGATCTCGCCTGGCATCTATAAATGCAAGAGCTGCAAGTCAATCACGAACCAGGGCGATTAATATGGCACACATGACAAAACTAGACATCCTGATTATTGAGGACGATGAGAACATCGCGAAGGCACAGGCATTAATCCTCCAAGATGATTATAACGTGCATATCGCCTCTGACGGGGAAGAAGGGTTGATGAAGGCAAAAAAACTCAAGCCCGGCGTTGTGCTTCTCGATCTCATGCTTCCCAAACGGTCTGGCTATGATGTCTGCTTTCATCTTCGCCAAGACAAGCAGCTTGCCGGGACAAAAGTGGTGATGGTCACAGCAAAAAATCAGCCCATCGACAAGGACAAAGGATTATTCATTGGCGCTGACTTGTATCTGACTAAGCCCTTCCTTCCAGAGGACTTACTTGGCGCAATCGACACTGTCCTGAAAAAATGAACCTCAGCGGATTTTTTTATTTTCTTGGAACCACAACAGGAACCCTCTTCAAGAACAGCATGGATCTCCTGGTCTTGACCCTTGTTGCCTACATGGTCATTTCTGAGTTTTCCCGTGAAAAAACAAAGGAGCTTCGCTATCTCTCCCTTGCTTTTGGCATCCTC
Source organism: Candidatus Woesearchaeota archaeon (assembly GCA_013329045.1). Taxonomy (GTDB): domain Archaea; phylum Nanobdellota; class Nanobdellia; order Woesearchaeales; family UBA9989; genus UBA9989; species UBA9989 sp9989u. The sequence continues at coordinate 31,325 of DUKZ01000033.1, read as the reverse complement.
TGGATAGAATCCCTCCTCATCAACATCCTCCTCTTTTTTGAGGTATTCCTCCATTATGAGCGTCCAGAAGGGATACAGAGCCTTTTCCTTTCCATCTCCACAAGTTTTCTTGAAGCTTGCGCCATCCTTTTCCTTGCCCATGCATTCCTGACAAAGATATTTGAAAAGCGGGAGGAGTCATTGTCCCGGACGACCCGCCGGTATTTTTTCCTGATTACCGTGCTCCTTGGCATCGTTTCATGGCTCTGGTACCTTGACCTGACTGCACCAAAAGGCCATTTCTACCTCTATCAAGGCATCATCATCACCCTTACTTTGAAACTCTTTTTCCTCTTCTATGCCATCGTGGAGATATTCAGGAACAGGAAAGGGATAAAATATGTCTCTGATGTTATCATCGCGCTCTTCTTTTATGCCATCCCTTTCTTCCTCCAATTCGCAAATCTTGTCTTTTTTGATGGGGGCAATGCAAAGCTGAGAGTCATCCAGCATCCCTTCCCGCTCATTGGGGCTTTATTGCTTGCAAGAGTGGTCTATCTCAAATTGGTCGACAAGGCACAACTCCGAGATGAGCTTCGAGCGTCACAGGAGCGATACCTGCATGAAAAGGAAGTATCCAAAATGAAGGATGAGTTCATCTCGACAGTCTCCCATGAGCTGAGAACCCCCCTCACCTCGATGCAGCTGTATACATCGCTGCTCGAGGCTGAAAAACTAGGAAAACTCTCGCCCAAACAAAAAGATGCATTATCAATCGTCTCGAGCGAGAACAAAAGGCTCTCCCGCCTCATCAATGATATCCTTTCCCTCTCACGCCTCGAGAGCGACCAGGAACGATTATACCTTGAAAAAGTCAATCTCTTCGCGCTGTGCAACGATGACCTCTATGTCCATATGGCAAAAGAGAAAAAACTAACGTTCATCAACACCATCCCAAAGGATCTTGAAGTGATGGTCGACAAGGAAAAATTCAAACAGATCTATATCAATCTCCTGAGCAATGCGGTACGGTTCACAGACAAAGGGTCTATCTCTATATCAGCCGAAAAGAAAACCATGAGGTGGCATTTTAGCATCACTGACACTGGTGTTGGCATCACTCCCAAAAAACAGGAAAAACTGTTCGAAAAATTCTATCAGGTAGACGATGTGCTCACAAGGGACAAGGCAAAAGGGGGAACTGGGCTTGGCCTGGCGATTGTCAAGAAGATTGTCGATCTCCACAAGGGGGACATCTCCGTCGTGAGTGAGGTGGGGAAAGGAACAACGTTTCATCTGAGCTTTCCAAGAAGACTTTAACTGTCTCTTACTATCTCTTCTTTACAGCACTAATAAGAATGATCCTATTCCTGTCCCTCTCAAGGATCTTGAATTGAAACTCCTGGATGGCAATCTCTTCCCCTTTCTTTGGCAGGCGGCCGAGGCTGTTGAGGATAAACCCAGAAAACGTGTCAAAATCATCGCCCTTTACCACAATACCAAGCTGTTTTGCAGCCTCATCGATGTCTGCATTGCCTCTGATCACCCATTTTTTTGGTCCAACCTTTTTGATATCGGTCTCTTCACTGTCCGTTTCATCCTTAATATCCCCGACAATCTCCTCCACAACATCTTCCAGGGTGACAAGGCCGATGACCAAGCCGTGTTCGTCTACAACAATTGCCATATGCTCTTTTCGCTTCTGGAACTGCTTCAGGAGAGAATTGAGCTTCTTTGCTTCAGGAACAATGTAGGGCTCTCTCATCACTTTCTTGATGCTCGTCGATGGCTTGACTGCCTGGCTGAGCAAGTCCTTGACATAGAGTATCCCGACAATATTATCTTTCTCCTTGTCATGGATAGGGATGCGAGAATACCCCTGGCGCATGATGGGAAGGGCATCTTTTACCTTCGCTGAAGCATCTAGCATCACCATGTCGGCCCGAGGGGTGATGATCTCTCCAACACTGATATCGTCAAACTCAAAGATTTTGTGGATCATTTCTTTTTCTAACTCTTTAATTGATCCCTCCTCACCTGCTGCTGCAACCATGCCTCTGATTTCTTCTTCAGTGATGGGCTTTTCTTTTGTCTTGATGCCAAACAGGCGAAACATGATTGAGATGAGGAGATTGATGAGCTTGATGAGCGGGTAGATGATGATAGAAAGCCACCAGAGGAGAGGGGCTGCTAACTGTGCGAACACTTCGTTATGTGAGGAAGCATATGTCTTTGGCGTGATCTCACCAAAGATCAGGATGAGAAGGGTCATGATCCCAACAGCAATGCCAACGGCATGGCTTCCGACAAGAGTGATCATCAGAGCCGTCGTGATGGCAGAAGCGGTAATATTGACAACATTGTTGCCGATGAGGATGGTAGAGAGCATCCTTTGGGGGTCGCTCTTGAGCTTTTGGATATAATGTGCGCCAAGGCGCTTGTTTGCCAGCATCTGCTTTGCCTTGATTCTTGATAAGCTGATGAGTGCTACCTCTGCTCCGGAGAAAAATCCTGAGAGTATGATGAGGACAATCAAGGCAATGATATCTATTGCTAAGGACATCTTGTTCCCATGCAAGGAAAACCTTGCTTTTAAGGCTTTCTGTCAAAAGCGTCATTGACGGAACTCTCAAATAAGAAATACCTATAAATCATTACTCATTTCTCCTATTCTATGCGCGGGATTGACAACCTTTTGGATAATGTGTTGTGTGCAACCAGCTCTGACACTGTTTTAGTTGCAGGAGACTGTGCGCGGGAAAATTTAGTGAGCGCAGTATCACAGAGTCTTTCACAAAGGCAAATTCCCCATACCTGTCACTCTGAAGATTATGATGGGAAACATGTCCCTCCAGATCTTGCAGCAAAACTCCTAGATGATGAGCATAATGTCCTTGTGCTTTTGTTTGGTCGTTCTATTTGGCACCAGCCAGAGCGGCGGGCTGCAAAATATGATAAAATGAAACGCCTTGTAGCATATTCGGGGACATTGGAAATGCTGGGTGAAGGGCCTGCATTGGCAGACCCACAACAAGTTGAAATGCTCTGTCGTGACTTACAACCCATTATCGGACAAGGCTCACATATCCTCTTAGAAGGGCCAGGCACTCAGATCTCCGGAATATGCTCTCACCTTGGATTTGAGACTGGCCGCTATGCACATCCTGGAGAAGGGGGGAACTTTCCGGCAGGAGAAATTTATTCTTTTGGCCTGGAAGAGGAGACAATTGAAGGGTATGTACATTCTAATATCAAAGTTAAGCATTTAGGATTATGCGCTCCGGGAAATGATGCCATCTTTACTGTGAATGAAGGCAGGCTCACTCTGGGAGATGCTCCCGCATTTTCTCGCCTGATTTGCGAACATCCAGAACTCTTCTCTGTTGCGGAGTTAGCTTTTGGAATCTGTCCGAATCCAACAGTATTCCCTTATCCAGACTCGATACAGGAAGAGAAAATCCTTGGCACCGCGCATGTTGGTCTTGGGAGCAATATCTCCTTTGGTGGATCTAGGAGAGGGAAACATCTTGATGTCGTGTTTGGCCCAGCATCGGTTTTTGTCGATGGAAAACGAATACTCACTGATGGGAGGATTAATGGGTCATATCTATCGGAACAAAGCAGAGAGTGGTTAACGAAAACCGGCTTTGCATATGATCCATAATCCTCAAAACTTTGGCATCTATCCAGTTTGATCTTGTGCATGATATCCTCTATCCACATTCATGCCTCAGAGAAAAGCTTTTTAAATGGCTTCCAGCTTCCTTCACGCATGCCCCTGTGGCTCAGTGGTAGAGCGTTCGCTTGGTACATAAAACAGGGTTCCATGAAAAACCTGGTTTTTCAAAGAGCGAGAGGTCACGAGTTCAATTCTCGTCAGGGGCTTACTCTTCCTCATCAAGAATTTTTCCGATTTCTTCTTTCAGCGGGTCAATATAATTCTGGATGATGTCCCAAAGAATTTCAAGATCAAGATTCCAGTACTTATGAATAACCTGATTCCTAAAACTCTTCAAATCGCTCCAAGGAACTGTTGGGTGTTCTTTCCTGAACTCTTCTGGAATATAAGCTACAGACTCTCCAATAATCTCAAGACAGCGAGCAACGGCGTAAATTGTTTTTTCATCCCTACAAAAATCGTCATAACCCATCGATCCAATGAAAAGATGAATCTTTTCACCATTGTCCAGGATATCCTTCAGGAATAATCTAAATTTTCGCTTCATAGCGTTTACCCTCAAGAATATCTGATTTCAATTCATCCCTGATCAGTGTGGGCTTTACGATATCAATCCTTCTATCAAAAAGTTTCTCTAGGAACTCTTTTACATTAGTCGTGTCTCTAAACAATCCCCTACCTTCCTGGAATTCGACCAAAAAATCAATATCACTCTTCCTGCTAAAATCACCTGAGGCAAAGGACCCAAAAAGAGAGATGGATCTTAATCCACAGGAATGCAAATATGAACGGTGCTTTTCGAGTGTCTTAATAATCTCTTCTTTGCTTAGTTCCATTCTTGAGTAAAGAGCATAAAACTATAAAAATCTTCCCTAAAATTCCTCGTGGTTGGTCAATTCTTGCCGATGGCTTTTAACAATTGAATAAACTCATTCCACTAGTGTTTCACCAGTGGTGGCCCGCGAGCATTTTGACGAAGAAAAAAGAAAAGTTTATTTTTGCATCAACCGATACATTTCTACCAACCGGGCACCAGTATTAGGAAAATTAGCATTCTGGGGGTGGACTGCTCGATAAGCATCTCTTGCCCGATATGCCACATCCTCTAATGAATGGAAAACTGGCTTTTCACCCATCGTAGCGATCAATTCCCTATCATTAGGTCTTCCCCAGTGGAGATGGTTTACCACATCATGGGGACTTGCTCCATTCGCCATTGCATTAACATCAATCTCTAAGTCCCTTGCCCCTTCAGTATCCCAAAGATACACCCTATCTACTCCAACAGCTTCAACATAAAACATTTTTTTTCACCTTTGCTAGTTATGTCCTTTGGAGTCCGCAACAGTTTAAAAGACTACCCCTTCTCTTCTTTGATAAATAGTTGATATTCTCTATTTTTTTACCATAAAAAAATCAGAAATCTGCCATTATTTTGATAAAATGGTTCTTGCTAAAATCACCCAATCACAACCTTTATAAGCCACATATTATCAATTACCATAACCATGAAGAAGCAATCATTACTGCTGGTCCTGTTCATTATTATCAGCTGCATTGCACTAGCGCAGGAGGGAGCAACAAATTCTAGTGTCGGAATGACCCCGAATTCGACTGATTCTCCAACACAGAACCTTAGCGCAAATGGGACAGATCAGCAAATTGAACCGAACATCACACTCTATGAGTTATCCAATGAGACATCCAATGAGACGAATGATGCTTCCCCAACCGAGCCTGTTGTAGAACAGGTTCCATCCATTGTCTCTTTTTCCCTTACCAACTTCACTCCCCGCGAATTTGAAGCAGGGGACGTTGATATGGAACTGACTATCAAGAATACCGGCACTGTCCCACTCCAAGGCCTTGTCCCAGTCATTGTCGGCAGAGGGTTCTTCATCTATGATGTCATACCTATTGCTCAGCTTCTCCCTGGAGAATCAAAAGTGAGCGAAGTGCTCGGGCACATGAGCGAGAAAGGAACAACAATCCTTACCATCAAGATCAATGACCAGCTCTTCTACCAGAAAGTTCGGGTGACTGGAGATGTGACCGAAATCAACCAGACCCTCCTTGACCAAATCGAGCAGGACAGGATAAAAAATAAGCAGACGATCACCGAGCAGCTCGATGAACTCAAAGACAAGACTGATGAACTAGAACGAACACTCGAACTCAAGGCCAATGATTACCTCCTAGAGGGTATCACTACCAAGGACCTGCTGCAATACCTGCAGGACACCAAATACCAGCTTGTCGCTGACAATGTCAATCTCGCAAACGTGAGCGTCGTCCTTGCACAGAACGAATATGATGACCTAATGCACCAACTCGAGACTGCCCCAAAAAAATCCTTCTGGAGCAAGGTCAATGATAATATCCTGATTATCTCTACCATCGGCGGGGCGCTCATCACCATCTTTACCCTCTATGAGATCTTTCAGAAAAAGCAAGATGACATCAAGAAGAAGCTCAATGAGAAAAAGGGGGAAAAGGAACCTGAGAAAAAAGACCCTAAGAAGAAGTAACCTCCCGTTATCACTCTGAATCACAACATTTAAAAACGACTTTTCACTCATCCATTAGGGGTTAGGTTATGCGTGTTTACACATTTATCATCTATTGTCTGCTCATCTTCTGCCTTCTTGGCAGCCTCGTCATCAGTCAGGAGAATGGAACCCGGGATAGCTCAAACTGGCTTGCCAAAAAACTTCTCCCCGAACCATTGGCAACAGAGATCATCTTCACCAATTTCACCCCAACCATTGCAGAAATCGGCGATGTGACATTTGCTATCGAAGTGAAAAATATTGGGGTCTTGCCAACACCGCCCTTGACACCAACAATCGAGGGGAAAGGGTTTACCACCTTTGAAGTCCATTCATTAGCGGGACTAGCTCCCCGGGAGACTGGATGGATGGAAGTTGAAGGAGAACTCATCGAGACAGGCACGCTCCTCATGACCATCAGGGTCGATGGAAAGATATTTTATCGCAGAGTAATAGTCATCCTGCCAAAAGAATTCCCAAACAGCCGGGAAAAGGCGGAGCTAGACAAACTGAAGGAAGCAACAAGAAAAGAACTGGACAATGAGCTCTGGCAGCTGGAAAGCAGCGCTGCTAGCCTGGAAAAAAATCTCTATGAACGACGCGAGGATTATGATATTGAATCGATCAACCTCATCGCCCTCCAAAATTACCTGCGGGATGCCCGCTATAACCTTGTCTCTTCAAATATGCAACGGGCAAACATCAGCATCATCCTTGCCCGACAGGAGCTCGCCCTCCAGATGGAGCGGCTCATCCAGGCGCAGCCAAAATCGTTCGTATCAAAGATAAACAACAACATCTTGATTCTCTCCACAGTTGCCGGCGGCCTTATCACCATCTTCGCCTTCTATGAACTGCTCAGAAAAAAGCACCAACATGTCACAAAAAAGCTGAAAAAGAAAAAAAAGAAAGATTAATGCGATGCTCTCTCTATCCTTTCCTTTGCAATCTCCAGCCCGGCATCCCGAGGGGATATGTTCTTCTCTGTGGATCTCCTGATAACCTCTTTTGTGTTCTCAGTGATCTTTTCTTTGATGAGCTTTCTCATATCCTCCTCCTTTCCACCAATATATTCTATATAAGAACTAATCACCCCCCCAGCATTAGCAACAAAGTCTGGCACGACCAAGATACCTTTCCTGAACAAGAGATCTTCCACATCAGGAGACATGGAAAGATTGCTCCCCGAAACAATGATTCTGGCCTTTATGCTCTGGTAATTCTCAACAGTGATGAGGCTCCTCATCGCAGCGGGGATAATAATATCAACATCCTGAGAGATGATGTCTCCATGGGGAAGGATAGCTACATGTGGCATGCTTGTCACTGATCCCTTTTCCTGCTTGATCTTGAGCAAAGCATTCACGTCTACACCTTTTTTGTCCGTGATCATTCCTTTGGAATCAGAGACTGCAATGAGGATAGCACCTGCCTCTGTTAGATATTTTGCGGCAAACTGGCCGACATTGCCAAACCCCTCAACAGCAATTCTTTTCCCCTTAAGCGATTCTCCACGATGCTGCAGGGCGAGAAGCGTTGCGTACATGACGCCAAGACCAGTGCTGCCAAGCTCATGAGGTAATCCACACCTTTTCCCTGTGCTGTCACAATAATTGCTGGGTTTTCCCGTCACTGCCTCAGGATGCCTGATGGTATCAGCGATAAGTGCCATTTCCCGTTCTGCGGTGTTGACATCTGGGGCGCCAATATATTTTGAGGGACAAATCGGCTTTATTGCCCTGGCAAATGCCACCACCAGTTCATCTTTCTCTTCTCTTGTAAGGCTGCCTGGATCTGCGATAATGCCCCCTTTTGCACCGCCAAATGGAAGGCCTGCCAGCGCATTTTTCCATGTCATTGCCCTTGCAAGGCCTGCCACTTCCTCAGTAGAGACTGTCTTTGTCATGCGAATGCCGCCTTTTCCCGGGCCAAGGGCGGTGTTGTCTATTACGACAACTCCTTTCATCCCTGTTTTTTGGTCGTATACCTCGAAAACAAGTTCGGGACCCCATTCGTCATAATTTACCATTCTTGTCACCTTTCTCTTCTGAATTGAATGTATCCTATAAGTGATAAATCAACCAGTAATCATATCGTTGCTATAATACTTTGTTTATAGCCTTAAAGTGTCTTTTAATATAGTCTTTTCTCTTATCTTCTTATAATCTGCTTTGGTCAAGCGGCGGTGTTTAAAATCTCGCTATCGCTCGCCATTGCCAGGCAAACGCTTCTTTGTATTTTTTGATGGGTTGGATTCCCCGAAGGGTCCAACCCCCTTCCAACCTTAGAGGTAGGTCTGTTGAGCGTTTGCAAATGGGCAATGGCAATATTTTAAACACACCCCCGCTCAAGCATAAGACATATAAACCCCTTCTTCGATGATCCCTTATGGCAAAAAAAAGAGAATACAAATATTACCCTGATGACTTTGGGGCGCTTCCCGTAAAAGCACTCCACATGAAGCTGGACTTTGATGTGTTCGAAGACCATACCGTTGTGACCTCGGATTTTACCATGAAAGTGAAGAAAGGCCCGCTCTCTGTTCTCGCCCTTGATGCAAAAAACCTTGAGATACAAGAAGTGTATTTCTTCGATGATCCTGAAGGAAAAACAAGCAAGCACCACCTGCATCATACGTATGAAAAGGAAAAAGACAAGCTGTTCTTGCATTTTCCAGAAAAGCTTCGCCTTGGCAGAGTATTTACAATCAGGACCAAAACCCTCTGCTGCCCTACAGCAAATATCCTCGAAGGGCTCTATTATGATGAGACCCCAAAGGGAAAACCGAAAACAATGATCACCCAATGCCAACAATGGGGATTCCAACGATTGGTGCCATGCCTTGATGACATGACAGCAAAATGCATCTATACTACAACAATCACTGCTGATTCACGGTATACCAGTATCATCACAAATGGTGACTTAGTATCATCAAAAGAGCTTGGCAATGGAAGAAAGCAGGTTGTCTACCATAACCACAAGACACCCATGGCACCATACCTCTTCTTCCTTGGTGTTGGGACATATGCAACATTCAAGAGGCCATGCACCTACCCAGACGGCAGCTCTTTTACCCTTGAACTCCTGCTCCCCCCCGGAACAAAACCAGAACTAGCCTCTCGTGCGCTCGACATCCTCAATGATTCCATCCTCTGGGTGCATGTCTTTACCGGGAAAGAGCCCTATAAAGATTATGAGAAACGCGAGGAACTCATGCATCTCCTCAGGCAAAGGGATTCTACCCCACCAAAAGATAAGCAGTATGCGGGCATCCTGCAGCGGCTCAAAGACCTCGCCGGCGAATTGACCCTCGGGTATGCGTATACGGGCAGCGTGTATCGGGAGATTGGCATGCAGAACTCTGATTTTGGAGGGATGGAAAATGTTGGGAATACCACCATCATCACGAACAGGATCGTGCCCTTCCCTGAGATGAGCGACCCTGCTTTTGAATACCTCATCGCTGTCAAGGTCCATGAATTCTTTCATAACATCAATGGCAGCGAAGTTACCGGAGCTAGCCCATTTGAAATATGGCTCAATGAAGCAGTGACAGTATTCATCGAGCAAAAATATACAGATTATCTCTTTGGAGAGGACTATAAAAGGATCCAGACGATCATGCATCTCTACACCCCCATGATCGGGACGTTTGCAGGGGACTTATCACCAAATTCAATGCCAATCCTTCCGGAAGGCTTCAATAACCCCAACGAGCTCATCAGCGGTGTTACCTATGTAAAAGCGCCGGAAATGGTCAGGATGCTCGAAGCCACCATGGGAAAGGAAGCATTTATGGCAGGACTTTCCGGCTATTTTGAGAAGTTCTCGCACTCAAACGCAACAACGCTTGACTGGATCGAAGCGATGGAAAAGCAGACCGGGCAGCACTACAAGGAATTCCTCATGCACTGGCTCACAACAACCGGCTTTCCGGTTCTGCACGTGACAACAGAATACAAGAAAGGCATATGCACCCTCTCCCTTGTCCAGGAGGGAAAAGCCATCCCCTGGCAGTTCCCGCTCACCCTCAGCCTCGTTGATGAGCATGGAAAAGACATCCATTCTACTGGCAAAACATTCTTTATCAAAAAACAAAAGGAGACAATCAGGATACCAACACCAGCAGCACCTGCATTTGTCTCGCTTGCAAGGGACCACTCTTTTTATGGGAAAACAGTCAACCATTCAGCAACAAGAGAACAACTAATGCTCCAAGCGCTCGTTGATCCGAACATCCCTGCCAGGTTCATGGCATTCAAAGAATTGGTCGAGCAAGAGAAAATAAAGATCATCACTAACCCCAGAAAGACGATCGACCCATCACTTATCAGCCTTTTTGGAAAAGTGCTTCTAGACCCGACACTAGACCCTGGCATAAAAGCAATGATGCTGATCATCGAGGAATCGGTCAAAGATGATTCCTTATCGCACAAATATAAAGAGATATACATAGCAAAAGAGGCGATAAAAAAAGGAATTGCCTATTACTACCAAAAGGAGCTGCTGGCCATCTATTCTGCCCTCGGTAAATCTCAAACACAAAAAAGCTACATGGGGCAGATGATCTCTGACATTAAGCAAAGGAAGCTGAAGAATGTGTGCTTGTCATTCCTTTCCTCGCTGGACACCAGGCAGATCCATCAGCTGATCAGAAAACAGCTCACCAGCCCATCTGCAACAGACCGGTATAGCGCATTTTCCCTCTTCCTTACCACCTCCGCCCCAGACAAAACAAAACTTGCCCAAAAGCTTCGAGGAGAATATGCACGGCATCATGTCTCCTGGGAGTCATATCTTGGCATTGTGAGCGGCGCTGAATGCGATGAGGTATACACACTCATTACCGAGGCAGAAAAGGATGAGCGCTATTGCGCGGAGCAGGCAACAGAGCAGCGGGCATTGTATATGCCCTTTGCGATGAACAGGAAACGGAGCGTCCTTACGGGCAAAGGGCTGGGTTTTCTCACTGATACGATCATCAAATTGACGAAAATCAATGAAATGTCCGGGCATAGGATGCTCTCAGCATTCAATCAATTACATCTCTTGGACCCTGCAGACCAGGTGAGGGTTGTTGGAAAATTGCTTGCTATCAAAGATGAGCTCCCCGAGAAAGAATTTCCGTCGGTGCACAACAACGTGCTTCGCATACTCAAGAACTGCCCAACTGCGATTGCGAGCTATGAAAAAGGGCACCGGAAGCAGGTGAAGCTGTAAGCTGATCATTCATGCGGTCAATTCTTGATGATGCTCAATTCCACGACCGCTGAGAGGAGCTCCATGAGCTTCTCATTGATCAGGAGGAGAAACTGGAGATACATCGGATCGATTTTTTCTTTGAAGTACACATCAAAAAACTGCTGGCGGGATCGCTTGACATCGCTGAGCAATAATGAAAGCGCGTGATTATCCGGCTTGTAAAATGTCCCATAAAACCGCCTGACATCCTTGTTTATATTCTCCATGATGCTAAAAAATTTTGGGTTGAGTTTTGGCAAATTGTGACAATAGCGCTCCGCCAGATACTTGTATGGGTCGGCTAATTCCTCCAAGCCTCTTAGCAGACGATAAAATGCAGGGATATTGCGATGTTCAACGCTTCCTCTCCTCGCTAACACCCTAATGCAATAATTGGTGAATTTGCTGATGCGGTTATCGATTGCAACAATCCCCCTGTCGAAATTATTGCTCTTCTCTTTCATCCCTTTTAGGGTATCATCACCCATCGACAATAAGAGGATCCAGACCCTTCTGAGCAGCGTCTCAAAGCTTCCATCTTCCTCACCTGGGATGACCTTCATCGTGCACCAGTTCTCCCCTTGCCGGACAATCTCGAACCCCAAAACTTCTTCGGCCAGACAACGCTCGATCCTGTGAAGATAGGAGCTTTGTCCATAATGCAACGTGAGCTCATCTACCCCTTTTCGGTAAGCGGCATTGATATAGCGAACACCAACTTTTAAATGATCTTTGATATCTACATCGAGGGAGATTGGGTCGTCTGAGGGAGAAGCAGCCACCTCAAGAATGCCCCCTCTTGCTGTCACTTCCAATTCTTTTCCGGGCTTGATGCGGTGTTGTTTTGCCCAGCGTGCCGGCAGGGAGATGGTCAGAGTAGAGACACCATGACGTACTACTTTTCTTCTCATATAACCCCTGAGAACTCTCCAAGTATATAAGCTTATTGAATATGTGTATAACCACTAGAATGTACTTATTATTTAGAATATGGTTATATGTTTACAAATATACATATGGTTGGAAGCATACATGTAAAACTGTTTAAGGTTAAAATGGTTGCACTAAAAAGAAAATGATGCTTGCCGATGGAACGCTTATGGGAACAAACAAACTCGTATCACAAATCCTTGATGCAGGCCACCTTGGCTACACTAACCTGATGGCCGATGCTGGGAGTGAACATCTCAGCGACCTTTTGGAGATGGCGCACACAGCAGGGAAGGCTATCGCTGAGCGAACTTTGAATGGGAGAGTGCTCATCGGCGCAGATGCGCGGGAAAGCGGCGAGACAATCCTTAGTATCCTTGAGTCTAGTCTGCGAGCTGAAGGCTGTGGGGTAGTCTCGATGGGAACACAAAATACCACACCGAGCATAGAATTTCTCGCAGACCACTACGGTATGGACTGTGGAGTGAGCATCACCGGCTCCCACCTTCCTGCCGGGCAAAATAGGATAAAAGTGCGGTTTTACGCCCCTCATGAGGGCAGAGACATCACTGATCCACTGACTGATTACCTAACAGAAGCCACAGCCGACCTGCCAACATCCCTTGGTGGGACAAGGATAGCAATTGACTGCCTCCATGGGACAAGTGCGCGCACTATGCTGCCTCTCCTCTCACATATGGGCATTTCCATCGAAAGAGACGTGCATCTTCTCCATGGCAGGCCAGATGCATGTTTTCCCCTCCTTGTTTCAAACGCCCCAGACCCTACATTATATGATAACCTGGCAGAGCTTTGCAACCAAGTAGAGTTCTCTTCCCTTGATTTTGGCTTTGCGATCGATGGTGATGGTGATAGGTTCATCATTGTTGATGATGAGGGAAAGATCATCGACCCCGTCATTGCTGGGCTGCTTTTTGGCTCGCGCATCTTTTCCCCAGAAAAATATGCTTATGTCACCGAGAGTAAGGTGCAATTTGCACATGCTACAATGCTCTCCTATGGAATGGAGCCTGTCTTTATGCCGACAGGCAGGCCAAACATCATAAAGGAACTGGTCCGGCTTGGCGCGCGAGGGGCTTTTGAGATATCCGGCCATATCTATGACTCCCGAGGGTATGATGATGCAGCAAAAAACATCGCTCATCTCATCGCATACTGCAAGACGCAAGGCGCTGTCCTCTCCGAGGTGGCAGCAGATATCCAAAAGAGACTTCCTTCCTATTCCCCAGAGATCAGGTGCTCTTGCCCTGACAAAGAGAGAATCTTGGCTATTGTCAAAGATATTGGGGCTGGTACTCTTGGAGGCTATCTTTTGTCTGAGGGATGCTCTGCTACTGATGCGCACCATTCTGGCATGTTTGTACGAGCGTCAAAAAATGAGGACATGCTCACGATCATGCTCTGGGGGCCGACACGAGAGGACATGGAGCAATACAAGGATAACTCTCTTCAACTTATCGGCGATAGAGAATTTACCCAAGCATTCAATAAAGAATATCACCACCGGCAGCAGCTTCGGGAACGCTATTTTCGCGTTTAAACTCTCTCTTCCCTAATGCCTGCTAGTGTTTGATCGAAAGGTGATGGCACCTTCAACATCTACTTTAAAGTCCCCTTCGAGCATATGATATATTGTTGTTTTCCCGTCTCTTGTGACCTCCTCATAATCCCCTCCATATAACATAAACGGGTCGGGGATTTTATCAAAGTACGGGGCTGCAATATACAAGGAAGCTAGTATACCTACTGATGCTGCGGACAGTTTCAGACAGTCAGTGATATCTTTTCGGGAGATCATGCAGGTGCAATCCTTGATGAACTTAAAAACATATTGATCATCTGCACTCTTTCTTGACAAGGAGAATTAAGAAATAAAAAAAATCAAGCAGGAGCTTTCCTTGTTTTTGGCATCGGCCGCTTGATGGTGATTGGAATCACGCCGGCATCAAACTCTTTCTTTGCGATGTCGATCGGATTATATCTCATCTGCCCCAGCTCTTTCTCATCAATCTTGATCAGAAAAGGGGCTCCAGATGCGATCTGCAGTGCCCTGCTCCCAATCATGCGAGCACGCTCATACCTGGTGAACTTTTTCGTATCGCTCTCTTCCATCATGGCAACATCCCTCGAACCTCTTTTGCCTTTTCCATGGCAAGATCCACCATGGCAGAAATATCCTCTTCAGTGACCGGCATGTTACCGCCTTTTTGCATCGCGCAAATGGCACCATCACCCCTCACAGCAACAGTGAGCCGTGCATCAAGCATTTTCTCTTCCTCTGTTGTCGGGTCGACAAGGTAGTGTTCGCCAATCTTAATCACCGTGATTGACACGGGGAGTTCCTTGAGCGGGAGCTTCTTATCCGTCTTTGTCCCATACTCCACGATATCATTCTCGATCTTTGGGAACACAGCGTTCTTTAGCGCAACACCAGCTGCAATGCCGCTTGCATCAAAAAGATTGCCTGCATCATTAATCGTGACAATATCAACCATCACCATCCACACTTTCTCGCCAGCCCTGATGCACAGCTCTTTGGTGTTGATGGCGCCAGCCTCCCGTATGCCCCGGTCAATGACCCTTGCCAGCTCAATTCCCTGGATGGATGGAGGCCCTGGCTCGAACTCTGGAGAAGAGAGCGGGTATAACTCTGCTCCCGTCATCAGCACGCCCTCATCGGGAATGTCCGGGTATGGCTTGTCAACAGACATCTTGACACCAGCATACACTTCGGTCTCTCCGATCTTGACACCAGCTGATCCCTCAGCGTTCACTGAGATGTTCGGGGTGATCTCGATCTTCCTAAATTCATCTTTGTTCCTCCCATCAAGGCGGCGGCCTTGGGCTAGGAAATTTAGCATGTGTTGTTTTTGATCTTCTTCCATTTTACTTCACGTATTTCTGTTTTAATGCCTGGCGCTGGATCTGGTTGATCTTCAGGCAGGCTGCCTTTGCTTCCCTGATGGCTTTCACGAGCAAATCCTTGCTGATCTCTCCATCCAACTGGAGCAAAGTGATTTCTCCGGTGCTGGGGATCATCGCGATTGGGATGTCTGCTACTGGCCCATCCTTGTACGCTTCTTCGTCGTACATCAGGTCAGTTACGATGGTGCCATCAATGTTGCCAACAGCAACAGAGCATACCAAATCTTTCATCGTGAGCCCAGCATCAGCCAGAGCCATTGCCGCAGCAGTAATCCCTGCACATCTTGTCCCTGCATCAGTCTGGGGCAGTTCGATGAATACATCCACCACAGCATTTGGGAACTGTGATAAGTCAACTACCGGCCGCAGCGCTTTTTCTGTTACATAGGAAATCTCTTTTGCTCTCCTGTTTTGTCCCGGCCTGACCCTCTCACCTTTGCTGGAAAAAGGCATCATATTGTAACTGCATCTCAGTATCCCCTGCTGAGGATTTTGCATGAACCTTGGATAGAGCTCCTTTGGACCATATACTGCTGCTAGGGCAACAGTCTTTCCGATGCGAAACATTGCAGAACCATCAGCCCGAGGAATGATGCCAACTTTTGCTTCCACTTCACGAAGCTCATCGAACTTCCTGCCATCAAATCGTTTTGTATATCCCATCTTATTTGCCCCGTGTCTGTTCTTCGAGGAACTTACTTATCATGTCAGTCAATCCGGTGATGTGGGAGTTCTCCTCTACCATCCTGATCGTCTTTATTGTGAGAAGCTCGTCTTCTATCCTGTCACCGCTGATATGGACAATGCCATTTTGGCCGACCATGATCCTGGTGTTTGTTGCCTGCTTGATCATGCTCACCATGCTCCCCTGGGTCCCGATGATCCTTGGCACCTTTGTTGGAAGGACAGAGATAATCCTGCCTCCCGTGAGCTTTCGAAGGCCCGGGCCTCTCATGGAGATATCGATGAGCATCTGCGATGTCACATTCGATATCTTGCAGCTTATGTAATCACCAATGCCGTAATATTTTGTCAGATTTGCATTCTTTGGAATGAAATCAGATGATGCCTCTGCCAATGACAGCATTGCTGTATATGCAGAGTTGGTATCAATCCGCCATCCGGACATCATCACATCAACAACTTTGCCGATGATCGTATCGCCCACCTTTGGCAGGTACCTGCCGGTCAATGGCACGATCTTTATTGCCCGTCCATTGATCTGGACGAGACCCAAACGGTTTGATACAACCTTTTCTTTATCCCTGTACGTCCCTGTAGAGGGCAGATAGTCCATACCATCAGCCACCTCTTCGCCTGGAACGACAATATCCTTTTCTTGTACTAATAATCCCATTATTATCACTTTTTCTTTATTTCTTTCAATGCTTTATCGATTGCCTGGCGGTTGATCTTCTCAAACTTCTTCTCTGCAGTCGTTATCTGCACCGCATCAATCCTTTCGACAGAGAAATTCTTGTCTAGAACATTCACCATCGCCTTTATCGCCATCCGCAATCCTTCATCGAGTGAAAGGTCGGGCCGATAATTCTTCTGGAGGAATTCCTCTATTTCCGTATCACTTTCCCCGATTGCAGTTGCCCTGTACTGCCAGAAGATGCCGGTTGGATCCGTCTCAAAGAGGACCGGGCCATTCACATCGACACCGGCGAGCAGGGTAGAGACGCCAAAGGGCCTCAGGCCTGCAGACTGGGTGCACAACTGCTTTAACGAGCATAAGTCCTTTACTACGCTGATCACATCGATTGGTGTATCATACGTTATCCTGTGTTGCTGGGCCATAATCTGTGCGCGTTCAATGAGGACCCTTGCATCGGAAAGTATCCCTGCAGCGCTCGCTGCTATATGGTTATCAATCATGAAGATCTTCTCGACAGCATCGCTGACGACAAGCTTATCCATGATGCGCTTATCAGTCACCAATAAGACGCCGTCCTTGCATACCATGCCAACAGCAGTCGAGCCTTGCTTGACTGTCTTTTTTGCATATTCTACCTGCAGCAGCCTTCCATCGGGGCTAAACATGGTAATCGCCCGGTCATAGCCCATGATCTGGTGCTGCATTCCACCCATAGATTCTTCTCCTGCCATAGCTTCCCTCTCATTTTATACGAGCACCGCCTTTGCCTTTTTCAGCATGCCTGATGAAACAAGGCTGTGCACGATTGTTTCTTGATCATCAATCGACTGGATGAAAAGGAGGCTTGCCTTTGCATGGTCTGCATACTTGGTGCTGACCCTAAGGATTCCCTTCTTTGTCTTCTCGTCAAATGTTATAATGGATATGCCTGCTTTTGCCATCTCCAATCTGCCAAGGAGCCTGCCTGCAGAAGTGTAGATAGCTTTTCCAATCGCTTTTTGGTCGATCCCCTGGCCGTATGCCTGGAACGCAATGTATCTTTTTTTCTCCCTTAATGATTTTGGTAATGGTTTATCTTTCATTTGTTCTTATCTAGAGAATTATCCATCGTATCTCTTCTTCTCTCTCTCTTACCTCCCTGGGAACCCCCTACTGTTTATAAAACTATCGTTTTTATAGACGATAACGAAAACTCCTTTGTCTGACCATTCCCTTTGGGATTAAGCATTATGGTGATGAGGATTATCTGCATTGAAGAGCTGTTACTAGAACGAATCCTCCTCAATCGCTCGATAATATGGGTTTCTGTATAGTGGTGGGATAAATCTCCAGAACCATAAGATTCCTGTCATAAAGTTTTTAAATGAAATTTTCCAATAATCCATTGTTCGTTTTGGGGGGATTGGTACCCGCAAGGGAACCATCCAAAAAGAAAAGGACAGGAAATCTTTGGTCCTCAAAGGGGTTGAGGGCTTTTTTTTAACTTCTTCTTCTCATACTGCTCACGAGGCGTTCCATGGTATCGACTTTCTTTTCCAGCTCGTATTTTTCCTTCTCCAGCCTTTCGACCTGTGCGGTAAATTTGACGAGCTGGAAGTCCTGCTCTTTTATCGTCTTTGCGATCACCTGGAATCTCTCGATGCTGGCTTTAAGATCGCCAAGAGAGGAATTTGTCTTGAGCACTTCCTCTTTGAGGGAGTGGTACTTGGACATATCGATCCTCACATTATCATAGAATGATGCCATGTCCTGCTTAGATTGCAAGAGCACCTTTTCCTGGAGCTGGGTTGGCATCAGCCGAAAATCGGACACTTCCTTCTTTAGGTCATTTAAGACAGTTGAGAGATCTTTTTGTGTGTCTGTTACGGATGAGACAAGCTCCTGATGAGCAAGAGAGCATGCTCTGATTTGGGATGCAAGATCACCAGTCTCCTGCTGGAGGCTTCTTGCCGCTTCCTTTAATGAATCCTGCTCTTTCTTGAGATCCTCAATATCGAGCTTAATCTTTTCGATCCCTTGCTTGATCTCCTGTATATTCCTTATAGCATGGATCATCAGGGCTACTCGTCAGAAAACCCAAACTCTACCTGCTGGATGAGCATCTCACGCTTTCTTCGGTGGTGGGACTCTTTGGAGAAATAGTACACATCAAGGACCAGCTCCTCAAAAAATGAGTCTAGCCCGAGCTGCTCGAAGAGCGAGGCGATGATTCCTTCCTCATGAGGCCTTAAGTAGTCTGCCATGACAATGTCCACCTTGATCTCATCACCATACCTTGCAATGATAAAGCATCTTTCAGGCGACCCATTAACGGTAAAAAACCATTTTTCGACATCATATTCCTTGTATTCCCTGAAAAGCTTCACATCAACCCTGTCAGATTTCTGGACTTTTTTTTGCTCCCTTGGGCGCTGGTTCATCATCATCTCCTTGATCTTTTTCATGATGTCTTTTGAGGGAGAGAGAACTTCCTGCTGGACAAGGTTGCTTTTCTCGCCATTATACTTTGTCTTGTATATATGCCAGGCACCTTCCTCGAGTCTCGCTTCGATCCTGAGATTGTCCTTTTTTGTCTGCTTCTCAAA
Organism: Candidatus Woesearchaeota archaeon; assembly: GCA_013329045.1. Taxonomy (GTDB): domain Archaea; phylum Nanobdellota; class Nanobdellia; order Woesearchaeales; family UBA9989; genus UBA9989; species UBA9989 sp9989u. The sequence continues at coordinate 12,032 of DUKZ01000033.1, read as the reverse complement.
ACAGATAACGTCCTTGCTCTCATGAACCTTTTTCCAGCCTTCAACCATATTCATTGTTAAGTGGAAAGGTAATATAAACTTTTTGCTTATTACCTGGAGGTTTTCTGGAGAAATTCCTTTGCCGTATACATCTTCTTACAGGAATCACACTGGAAGACTAATTCACCGGCGGGCGAGGGGAATTCAGAGTCCACAATCTTTTTCGAAGAACATTTTGGGCAGAGGAATACCTTTTGCGTGAGAATGAAGAATTTGTTGCAGTTTTTGCAGAAAAACAGGCTATTCGAGAGGTCTACTACCTTGTGACCCTGAGCGCTGCAAAATGGGCAAAAGTCGATATCATCCATCCAGCATTTGTTTGATGGTTTCTTTAAAAAGGTTGTGTGGAAAGGGGGTTTGCAGAAAGGGTTTGCAGAAAATAGTGGTAAGCATCATCTTCTGAGGTTCTCTTAAAGAGAGAATACACCTGTGGGAGGTTTTAAGCAGATGGGATCAGCCAATGAGCCTCGCCAGTGACCACTGTCTTGGCTTTCTTTCCAGCTGTTTTCTTTGCTTTCTTGAAAGTTCTCCTTGCATCATCATAGCTTCTGGTCTTGCTCGCATTGCTAGCTAACAGAAAACGTGTTTTGTTGTCAAGTACATTCCAAACATACTGCTGGTTGCCCTTGACTTTGATGAATTGCTCATCTGCAAGCCAGTAATCTCCGACTTGAGGCTGCATAGACTTGACAAACTGCGTAATCCTTGAAAGGTATGTATTAACCCAGTTCATAACCGTAATGTGGCTTACTTCAAGTCCATAAATTTGCTTTAAATGGTCTGCGATTGAGCGATAGCTTACGCCTTTCATGTACAAATCCATAACAGTGACTACTGTTTTAGGATCGCCTTTAATATTTCTGATTGGAGAATTAACCCAACGCTTTCCGCAAGCTTTGCAAAACCATCTCTGTTTGTCACAAAGCAAGGTTTTTCTTACACTGTCCTTTCTGGTTTTACTGCTGTTGCAGACTGGACAGTTTGGTCTTTCTTCCTCTTGAATTTTCATTTTTGAAACCTTAATATTTACTCATATAAGTATAACCTTAGAAAGGCTATTTTGTATATAAATCTTGTCGTTTCTTACGTATGAAAGTGCTACTTTTATGAGAATGTTTATATCTTGGACGTACTTTCTAAAGGGGTATGGCAAGTATAACGGTTAAAGTTCCAGGGTTCAGATGCGAACGATGTAAACACGAATGGATACCAAGAATAAAGATAAAAGAAGATCCGACCATCTGCCCTAAATGCAAGAGTCCATATTGGAACATACCAAAGAAAAAGAAGAAAGAATAGAGATATATCTATCATAATATTCTTACATCCACTTTAAATCACATCTTCGCTTTCTCTTCTGCTAGGTTTTCATTTTTTTCTTTATATGATTTTGCCCAAGAAGAATGTGTCCGTTGTCACTCCTCAGTACGATTATGTAAAAACAGAGAAGTTATCCTTTTTCAAAACTCTTTTTCAGATTTACGCGTCTCTAATGTCCCAACTTTTTCATAATCGTATTGGACAGTAGTGACGGCAAAAGTCCAGTCTGCACGAATAAAACACACTGGACAGGTAAGTCTAGAGAGCAAGACTGGACTTGTTTACGATAAATTTATAAATATATGGGTTTATATGTTCCCATATGGGGAGAAAAACTTTTGCTTTAAGTCTTGATGAGACAGTTTACGAGAAGTACAAGAAGTACTGCGAAGAAAACGATATGATCCTTTCTAGAAAAGTTGAAACTCTCATGAAGAAAGAATTAGAGGAACGGAGAAAAGAATAATGACATCGAATTCAAAGTCTCAAATTAAATCCAAGCACAGAGTAACTAATCATGGCGAGGTTTTCACAAATGAAAGGGAAGTAAATGGCATGCTGGATTTGGTGAAGAATGAGACTGAAAGATTAGACTCAAGATTTCTAGAGCCTGCTTGCGGGACAGGAAACTTTTTGGTTGAAGTACTGAATAGAAAATTAGCTGTTTTAAAACAAAAATATAAGAAAAGCCTGCCAGAATATGAGAAATATGGAGTCATTGTTATATCTAGCTTATATGGAATTGATTTGCTTGAAGATAATGTTGAAGAATGCAGAGAACGTCTGCTTAAAATTTTTGAAAAAGAGTATATTTCTCTCTTCAAACACGATTTCAACAGTAAGTATGTAACTGTTTTAAAATTCATCTTAAGCAAGAATATAGTTTCTGGCGATGCATTGACAATGAAAGATAACAAAGGCAAACCATTGATTTTCTCAGAATGGTCTATGCCATATAATGATTCAAAGATTAAAAGAAAAGAATACTCATTCAAAGACATTTTTAGCCCTACATTGCTATGGAGTTTTTCAACTGACAGCGACACTGGAGAACGAGTCATATTGCCGAATGTCTATAAAGATCATCCAATCATTAACTATATGGAGTTAGCTAATCATGAATAAAATAGATTACAATCCAGATATATTAACGTGCCTTGCAAGCCTGAGCAACGACGAAGTGTTTACTCCGCCGAAAATCGTCAATGAGATGCTGGATTTATTGCCTGCGAAACTTTGGACTGATAAAACTGCTAAGTTTTTGGACCCTGTTTCAAAGTCAGGCGTATTCCTAAGAGAAATAGCAAAGAGACTTAATAAAGGATTAGAGAAACAGATCCCTGACAAACAAAAAAGAATAAATCATATCCTAAATAATCAGTTATATGGCATTGCAATAACTGAATTGACATCACTATTGTCTCGCAGGTCATTGTATTGTTCAAAAACAGCTAATGGCAGATTCACAGTATGCACAGAATTCAAGAATAAAGAGGGTAACATTAAGTTCAATAACATTAAACATGATTGGGTGAATGGAAGGTGTGAATACTGTGGAGCGAGTCAAGAAGTTTATGACCGAGGCGATGCATTGGAATCCCACGCTTATGAGTTCATTCATATACAAAATCCGGGGGAGGTATTCAAAATGAAATTTGACGTAATAATTGGCAATCCACCTTATCAGTTGAGTGATGAGGGGTATAGTAGAAGTGCAAGTCCAATTTATCATAAATTTATTCAGCAAGCTAAAAAACTTAATCCACGTTTTCTCACGATGATCATACCTGCTCGATGGTATTCTGGTGGAAAAGGATTGGATGATTTCCGAGAAGAAATGTTGCAAGATAATAGAATACGGGAAGTGCACGATTTCCCTGATGCCACTGATGTCTTTCCAGGTGTACAAATAAAAGGAGGCATATGTTACTTTTTATGGGATCGCGATAACAAGGGTTTATGTAAGATAGCCTCTCATTCCAGAGGTGCAATCTCTTCAACAATGGAGAGACCTTTGCTTGACTTTGGGGCCGACACCTTTATTCGTTTCAACGAGGCCATACCCATTGTTAACAAGGTGAGGAAATTCAAAGAACCTTCGATAAAAGACATCGTTAGTATGTCAAAGCCTTTTGGTCTCAGAACAAATTTTCTTGGGAAGGAAAAACCATTCCAGAATTGTATAAAATTATTCCAAAATGGCGGTATTGGCTACATAAGTAAAGACGAAATCGAGTCTGGTCATGAAGCTATTTCAAAATACAAAGTTTTCATACCTCCACTAGGTAGCGGGAGCGATAGTTTTCCGCATCCAATACTTGGGAAGCCATTTCTAGGTGAACCAAACACAGCATGTACTGAGACTTATATCTATATCGGACTTTTTGAGAATTGTAGAGAACCTGAAAATTTGATTTCCTACATCAAGACTAAGTTTTTTAGATTCTTAGTATTATTGAACAAGCCAGCGCAACATGCTACTAAGAGGGTCTATTACTTCGTCCCACTGCAGGATTTCTCAAAATCTTGGACAGACAAAGAACTATATAAAAAATATAAGCTCTCAAAAGAAGAAATTGACTTCATCGAGTCTATGATTAGACCTATGACTTCCGAAACACAAGAAGAGGAAATCCCTGATGAAAGTGAAGATTAAGGATTTTTTTCCAAAAAAGCCGGAAATAAATCCTAAAATATATGCTTATACTGATAAGGCTTATGAAGGATTGCTAAAAATAGGTTATACTGCTGTTGATGTTAAGAAAAGAGTTGCAGAGCAATATCCTACAAAAAGACCAGGTGATTCATTACCGTATAAAATTGTTTTTGAAGAGTCAGCGATGCGTAAAGACGGCACTTATTTTGATGATCATGCAGTCCACAGGCTATTAATCAAAAAAGGCGTTAAAGGCAAAGGCGGAGAATGGTTTGCATGCTCTGTCGAGCAAGTTAAAGCAGCGGTTTTAGCACTCAAAACAGGAATTATAAATGAAGATAACAGAACTCTGAACTTTAAAATGAGGCCTGAACAATCTGAAGCTGTAAGAAGAGCTTCTGAATATTTCTCCAGTTTTAAAGAAGAGAAGAGGACTCCTCATTTTCTGTGGAACTGCAAAATGAGGTTTGGAAAGACTTTTGCAGCATATCAATTAGCCAAAAACAGGGGCTGGAAAAAGATTCTTGTATTGACATTTAAGCCTGCTGTTGAAAGCGCTTGGGAAGAAGACCTATCTAATCATGTTGATTTTGAAGGATGGCAATTTTTCTCCAGACATTCAGAAGCAGATTATAAAAAATTGAAACAGAATAAGCCAATAGTCTGCTTTGGATCATTTCAGGATTATTTAGGAAAAAACTCATTGGGTGGCATTAAAGCTAAAAATAAATGGGTTCACAAGACTAAATGGGATTGCATAATTTTTGATGAATACCATTATGGGGCATGGAGAGAACTTGCAAAAAACCTATTTGATGAAGAAAAGGAGATCACTTTTGAGGAAAAAGAATACGATGCTCCTGAAGAACAGGATAAGATTGATTATTTAGAGAGCGTAATGCCAATTAAGACAAGTGCTTATCTTTATTTATCTGGAACTCCTTTTAGAGCAATAATCTCTGGAGAATTTATTGAAGAACAGATATATCATTGGACTTATTCTGATGAGCAAAGAGCAAAAGAAAATTGGAAAAAACCTAACAACCCATACGAAGCTCTTCCAAGAATTGTTTTGCTAACTTATCAATTACCTCATTCCGTAATAAATCTTGCTAGTGGCGGAGAATTTGATACATTTGATTTAAATGTATTTTTCTCAACCAAAGGGGAGGGAAAAGATGCAAAATTTGCTTATGCGGATGATGTTCAGAAATGGCTCGATTTGATACGTGGAAATTATATGGCATCTAATCTTGATAACCTCAAATTAGGCGCAAGAAAGCCGCCATTACCTTATTCAGATGCAAGATTATTGAATATTCTATCACATACACTCTGGTTTTTGCCTAATGTTGCTTCCTGTCATGCTATGAAAAATCTGCTGATGCAGAAACAGAATAGATACTATCATGACTATAATATTGTCGTTGCTGCCGGAACAAGTGCAGGTGTTGGTTTGGAAGCATTACCTCCTGTTTTAAAAGCAATGGAAGAGCCTTTGAAAAGCAAATCAATTACTTTATCTTGCGGAAAGCTAACGACAGGAGTAACAGTCAAGCCATGGACAGGTATATTTATGCTTAGAAACTTAAAGAGTCCGGAAACCTATTTTCAGGCAGCTTTTAGAGTGCAATCTCCATGGACAGTTAAGAATCCTGATGGAAAATCACCTAATTCTGAAGAGATAATAAAAAGAGAATGTTATATTTTTGACTTTGCACCAAATAGGGCATTAAAGCAAATTGCAGATTATAGCTGTAATCTTAATCCTGAAGAAACAGATTCTGAGAAAAAAATCAAGGAATTTATTGATTTCTTGCCCGTTCTAGCCTATGATGGAAGTACCATGAAGCAGATTGATGCTTCTGGCATAATCGAGATGGCAATGAGTGGAACGACTGCCTCACTTCTTGCAAGAAGATGGGAAAGTGCCCTGCTCGTAAATGTTGATAACGCTACATTACGCAAGATTCTAAATAATCCCAAAGCCTTAGAAGCCTTGATGAGTATTGAAGGATTTAGAAGTCTAAATAATGATATAGAGCTGATTATCAATAAGTCAGAAGCTGTGAAAAAAGCTAAACAAAAGTTAGCTAATGAAGAAGATATTTCTCCAAAAGAAAAGAAAAAACTTTCGGACGAAGAGAAAGAATATATGAGCAAGAGAAAAGAGATACAGAAAAAACTAATAAAGTTTGCAACCAGGATTCCCATATTTATGTATTTAACAGATTTCAGAGAAAGGACATTAAAAGACGTTATTACAAAACTCGAACCCGGTTTATTTAAAAAGGTTACAGGACTAAAAGTTGATGATTTTGAGTTATTGGTAAGTTTAGGAGTCTTCAACAGCAATCTAATGAACGATGCCGTATTCAAATTTAAAAGATACGAAGAATCAAGTTTAAGCTACACAGGAATATACAAACATAAAGTTGAACAGGTCGGCGGTTATGATATTGTAATAACGGCTGAAGAGTTTAACGAACGAATGTAACATCATGCAATTATCAAAAAAATGAAAAATATTCAGAAAAGAAACAATAAAATTATCAAGAAAGAAAGATTAAATGATAAAAATGGCCAGAATGCAAATCCTTGTGGATATTGAACCATCTGTCCTGAAGTGGCTTATTGAAAGCTCCGGGTGGACTGAGGAAGAGGTAGCCAAAAGGCTCAAGACAAGCCCTCAGACTATCCAAAAATTCATAAGCAAGGAGAAAAAGCCAACGTACAGACAGCTAGAGGAGCTGTCTATCATTTTTAAGAGGCCTGTTGCGTCTTTCTTGCTCTCAAAGCCGATTCCTGAGAAGCCAAAGCCAAAAGACTATAGGATGCTTCCGAATAAGGCAAATATCTTCAACAAGAAAACTATTCTGGTTATGAGAAAGACTAGAAAATTGCAGGAATTGGGCAAAGAGCTTTCCAGGAATATTGCCTATGATACTGGCTCTAAGATAAAAAGAGTGAAAATCACAGAAAACCCTGAAACTATGGCTAGCCAATACAGGCAATTGTTTGGCTTGACTGATGAGAGGCAGAGAAAATTTAAATCTGCTCGTGAGCTTTTGAATTATTTAAGGGATGTTTTAGAGGAGCATAATATTTTCTTGTTCCAGTTTTCGATGCCTGTTGAAGATGCCCGAGGCTTTGTATTTGTCGATGAAACACCAAACGTAATAGTCGTCAGCACAAAAGACACAATTGAAGCAAGGATTTTTTCTATAATGCACGAATTAGGGCATATTCTTCTCGGGGAATCGGTGATTGATTTGCCTGATGTTACTTCAGTCTATAAAGATGATGTAGAAAGATGGTGCAATGAGTTTGCGTCAGGATTCTTGCTGCCTAAAGGTCTTGCTAAGGAAGTGCTTGAGCAGAACAAGGTCAAACTGCTTCAGAGGGAGACCTTGAAGTCAATGTCAAACAAGTATAAAGTAAGCAAGGCTATGCTTCTTCTGAATATGCTGAAGTTGAGATATATCAGTAAAGAAGATTATGACGACAAATTAAGCCAGTATAAAACAGAAATTCTGCCTAAAAAAGGCAAGGGAACTAAAGGCGGAAGTGTTGCTCCTGACGTGAAATGCCTTTCTGAAGTGGGGAACAAGTTTGTTTCACTGGTTGCCAACAATTATGACAAGAATTACATCACTTACACAGATGCACTGAGCTATCTCTCTATAAAATCTAAGAGTTTCGACAAGGTACTCTCAAAGGCGAGAAAATGACTGCTAATGTTTACATAATTGATAGTTCTTCCCTCATAGAACTAAACAAGCATAACGCAATGGATGTTTATGTTAGCGTGTGGAAAAACATTAGTGAACTGATACAAAATGATAGGTTAATCGCTCCAAGAGAAGTACTCAATGAGATAAAAGACTATGATGATTCACTTGCAGGCTGGGCTAAAAAACAGAAAAAATTGTTTAAAGCCCCAACCGTAAAGCAAGTTCAGATCGTCCAAGAAATTCTAAAGAATTATCCATCCCTTGTAGATGTGAGTGCAAAGCATTCGGCAGACCCATGGGTTATAGCGTTGGCTATTGAATTGGCAAGCCAATTCCAACAAACACTTATTCAAATCAAAAGGATAGTTGTGACTGAAGAAAAAATAAGGGGAAACCGTATAAAAATACCCTACGTCTGCAACCAAAAAGCTGTCGAATGCATCGATATTGTAGAAATGTTTAGGACTGAAGGCTGGAAATTCTAGGTTTATAAAGAAAACAGCCGAATTCTTAACAGCCTTCACTTAACATCTACAGGTTGAACAACACGAAGATTCCGCAATCTTTATAAACACCCCCTAATTCACTTTACAGATCCCTAAGACTATTTGTCAAAATAGGAGGGTACGAATGAAGCAAGAAAACATAAAAAAGGCATTACAGGCAGCAAAGGCTGGTTCTAAGAAACGCAAATTTGAACAGTCAATCGATATTGTCATCACATTAAAAAATTATGATGTCAAGAAAGGGGCAAACCAGTTCGATTCTTATGTTTCCCTTCCATACCCCCGAGGGAAAAAAGCTTCTGTCTGCGCATTTGTCGGAGCAGAACTCTCAGACCAGGCAAAGACTGCATGCGATCAATCAATCTCAGAAGATGAATTCGCTTCTTATAACGATCCAAAAAAATTACGCGCATTAGCACGGAAGCATGATTTCTTTATCGCACAGGCAAACCTCATGCCAAAGGTTGCCACCACCTTCGGTAAATTCCTTGGCAGCAGGGGAAAGATGCCAAACCCAAAAGCCGGATGCGTCGTTCCACCAAATGCGAACCTCACACAAGTTGTAGAAAGGCTTCAGAAACTCGTGAGAGTCCTCGTAAAGACAACACCTGTCATCTACATGCGCGTTGGCATGGAAAACCAGAATGAAGAGGAGGTTGTGGCAAACATTCTCACGATCTACCAGAACGTTCTCACCCACCTGCCAAATGAACTGCAAAGCATCAAAGATGTCATAGTCAAAACAACGATGGGCAAGCCAGTGAGCGCACTCAAGATTGATATCCCCACTGATACTGCTGATAAGAAAAAGAAGTCAGTAAAAAAAATACCGGCAAAAAAAGCTAAGCCGGAGGGGAACTGACTATGGTACTCTCAAAAACACAAAAGAAAGACCTGACAAAGAAACTTGCAAAAGAGCTTTCTTCATACCCAATCATCGGCATCGTCAACATGGCAAACCTTCCTGCAAAACAATTGCAGGCAATGAGAAGCAAGCTTCGCGGGCCAGTTGTCGTGAAAATGGTCAAGAAGACCCTGATGAAGCACGCATTCAAGATTGCCGAAAAAGACAAACCAGGCATCAGCCAGCTCGCTGACCGGTTTGAAGGAATGCCTGCCCTCATCCTCTCAAAAGACAATCCGTTCAAACTTTTTAAAACATTAAAGGCAAACCAGTCCCCTGCCCCGGCAAAGGCCGGCCAGATTGCGCCTGATGATATCACCATCCCAAAAGGAAAGACACCATTCTCTCCTGGACCGATTATCTCAGAGCTTGGCGGAGTTGGGCTCAAAACATCAGTCCAAGATGGCAAGGTTGCAATAGTGAATGACAAGGTTGTCACCGAGAAAGGCCATGTCATTAACGCAAAGGTTGCCAGCGTACTTACCCGTTTATCCATCATGCCGATGAAAATTGGCCTGGACCTTGTGTGCGTCATTGAGAATGGCGTCATCTATGGCAGAGATGTTCTTGACATCGATGAGACAATATTCCTCAGCAAGGTGCAGACAGCTGCGCGGCATGCAGTCAACCTTTCAATGGAAGCTGCGTATCCAACAAAGGATACCATGTCGCTGCTCATCGCAAAAGCATTCACCCAGGCAAAAGGAGTTGCGGTCGAATCCGCAATCCTCAACGAAAAAACCACTCCTGACATCATCGCAAAAGCAGCCCGGCAGGCACTCGCCTTGCAGGGTGCAACATCGTAGTCAGAGTTACTAACCAAGAGGGAGGTTACAAACAATGGAATATATCTATGCAGCAATGCTCCTGCACAAGGCAGGACAGAAGGTAGACGAAGCAAGTGTGAAGAAGGTACTCGAGGCAGCAGGCGTCAAAACGGATGATGCGCGGGTAAAAGCACTCGTTGCAGCACTTGATGGCGTGAATATCGACGAAGCAATCGAGAAGGCAGCAATGCCAGTCATGGCAGCTCCAGCAGCAGCTGCGCCAGCAGCTGAAGAAAAGAAAGAACCAAAGAAAAAGGAAGAGGATAAGAAAACTGAAGAGCAAGCAGCAGCTGGTCTTGGCGCTCTCTTTGGATAAAAATTGTCCTTTCGTGAGGTTCAATGGATGAGCACCAGGTCTTTGATGACATAAAGGAACTGCGATCAGCAATCGCTCTCCTTCGGGAACTGCTCAAGACCATCAACGACGAAAAGGAGATCTGGTTCACAAAAAAGTCAGCGCTTCGCGAGCAGATCACCTCCCTCATCAGCGGTTTGAAAGAAAGCAAGTCTGCCCGCGATAAAAGCACTGCACAAGTCAAGCTTTCTAAAGAAAAACGTGAGGGGCTCAATGACAAGAGAAAAGAGCTCCAAAAAGAGGTCAAGGTATTAGAGAAAGAGCGAACTGCAATGATGCAAAAGCTCAACCTTGACAAGCCGCCAATGGTCCTCAAAAAATCAATCGAGCACCTTGAGCGAAAGATGGAGACAGAAGCCTTGCCATTCAACAAGGAAAAAGAGCTCATGGCAAAGATCAAGGAGATCAAGAAGAAGCTCGAAGAATGCAAAGGGGTCGATGAGGTCTCTAAAAAACTTTCTTTGGCCCGGAAGGAATTATCCCGGATTGGGATGCAAAGCCAGGAGTTCCATCTTGAGGTGACTGCAAAGGCAAAATTGTCGCAGGAAAAGCATGTTGCCTTAGTCGAAAATGCAAAATCAATCGATCACCTCCGAAAAGAAGAGAAGGAATCCACAAAAAAGGCGCTCTTCTACAAGGAAGTATATAACATCCTTTCTGATTCTCTGAAGGAATACCTTGACCATCTCCAGAAGATGACCGGGGAAGTTGTCGAGATCAAGGAGAAAAAGAAAAAAGAGAAAATAGCCCGAAATCAGGAAATGCTGGAAGAGAAAGGAAAATCAGTCGAAGAAAAGATCAAGCTGAAGAAGAAACTGACAAAGGATGATTTGTTATTGTTTCAGGCGACGAATAATTAGCTTAGCACTTCCTTTATTTCTGATGAGTTGAACACTCTTATTCTCTGTTGAAGCTTCAGTTTCTTATCATCTGACCAGATAATGCTTCCCGGATATGCAAGTGCACAAGCAATGAATACTGCATCGTCCATATCAATATTCCTGATGATTGACACTGCTTCTTCTTTGTGCGGTTTCAATGATGTTGTTGGTACTATAATCATCTTACTGAGCAGGAGGTGAAGGAGTGCATCAAAATCTTCTTTCTCCATCCTTGATTTACTCATAAGTTCATCTTTATGCTTCTCTAGCTCTTCAAAAATATAAACCGGAAAGAGCAACATGTTATCACATTCGAGGATTTGCCGTCTCGTTGTCGAATCCCTAATTAATGCTGAGAATATGACGTTTGAATCTACAACAATCTTCATTCAAGAAACCTCTTGCCTGCCAAAGATTTTATTTTTTTATTGAACTCATCCACATCTTTTTGTGTGAGTTTGCTTTTCTCTGCCAGTTTCTCTGCCATTTTCAGGGCTTCAATCTTCTGAAGAATAGCTTTCCGTGCTACTTCACTCCATCTCACTTCAGAGAAGTGCTTCATCTCAATCTGTACATCATCTGGTATCGCTAATGTCATGTTTCCCATAGGTCTCACCTTTACCATAAATATGTGATATCACATATATAAATGTTTTGGTCATAACACCTCTCTTACCATTGAAAATATCTAATCAGTTCTTTTTCAAGCAACGAATAATTGTAATAGCGGTCATTAATTTTCAACAATAATTCGCCGTTATTATATCCAGAGGCCATAACAATTTTTTATGGCTCTTCTCCCATTTTAGG
>DUKZ01000055.1 GCA_013329045.1 Candidatus Woesearchaeota archaeon | reverse complement strand
GAAATTAAAGAGATATGCTATAATGAATGGAATATAAGGGAGTGGGGAGCATAAATTTATTTGCTAATCAAGGTATCAAGGTTATATCCTAATAGGTATATCTTAATAAGGATAAACTCTTAAAACAGAAACTTCTTTTCTAATTCATGGCAAGAACTGTTATTTCTGATGCATGGATGTTTCATTATGCCAATGGAAAGCATCAATTAGGGTATGGGGACATAGTTGTTGGAGATCAAGGAGTAATTGAGGGTATTGAATTAAAAAAGCCTCATGCGAATCAGGGTTACCTCCGAGATTTCAACCCGGATCGCATTATTGTTCCAGGGGCGGTTGATACTCATTGCCATGGGGGCGGGGAGTTTTATAATTGCACTGAAGGCCATTGCACTGGGCAGAATGGTGAATATTCTTTAGGATCAGAGCCGCTAGATCAGATGCTCAGAAAGATTCTCAGGGCACATCTTCAGCATGGGACAACAGGGATGTTCCTCACCTCTCTTGCAACGCAGCATCTTGATGAACTTTTAGAGGCAGCTAATGGCTTATATAATTCAGATAATTCAGGCGATCCAGTTTCTCATGCCCGGCTCTTTGGCATTGATATTGAAGGATCATTTCTTTATCCTGATAGATCATTTACCGGTGCACAGAATCCTGAGTTTATGCAAGAGCCAACACCTGAAGTCATCCATGACCTTCTTAACAAAAGAGACTCTCCTATCATAAAGAAGATCGCCCTTGATCCCAGATGGGGTGAGAGTGCAATGATGGCTGCAGAACACATCATCAGGTATCATGATGCAATTCCAGCAATCGCCCATTCTGGAGCCTCACATGACTCGGTGATGCAGTATATCCTGCGCGTCGCAGATGCCAGTAAACAGGGAAAAGTGGTTTTTGTCCATCTTGGCAATGGCCCAAATGGGTCGGGAAACAAACCAGTAAATGCGAGTGTCATGGAAGCAGTGTCCACTGCCCTGCATCTTGGCCTCCCGGTTTTTGCTGAGAATATCCTTGATGGCCAGCATCTTCATCCACAAGAATCCTTGCGGTTCTTTGACCTGTTTGGTCCCAATCATTATCTCGGGGTGACTGATAACATCGGTTTGAGTGAACCCTCACCCATCACGAGGTTTAAGGTTGCAGGGGTTGATGCTGCTGTAGATCCAGAGAATCCTGAAGCCATCTGGGTTGCAGGAAAAGAAGGCGTTGCATTATGCGGCAGCAGGGCAACGACCATGGACCACTTATTACCAACATTCCTCCGTATGGTCATGAGGCCAACATATGAGGATCTTCCAGGAGTCTATCGGAGGGGTCAAAGAGAACCGATGTTTGAGCAGCCATTATCATTCGAAGAAGCAATGGATTATGCGCTCAGGGCACTGTGCTCAAATCCTGTTGATGTGTATGGCCTGGGAAATTTTGGAAAGATTGCTCTTGGTCATGTGGCTGACCTTGTTGAATTAGAGGTTGATCACCATTTACTCTCTACAAAGGTGGCTCGTGTCTTTCTCAGAGGAAACCCGGTGGACTGTTGATACTCACTTTGGAAGATGATTTTTCCATGATTATGCCCTATAAGCTTATCCATTGCTCGAGCCCTTTTTTTGCCTCCTTTTGCTCGAGGCAGAGCACTTTTTGCAGTGTCACAAAATCCTTCTCTAGCTCTTCTCGCAGCGTGGGCTTGTAGAGGCATGCTGCCGGATGATACAATGGGAAAGCTTTGAATGAAAATCCCTCAACATTCATCTCTACCGGTTTTCCATGCAGGAAGCTGATCCCTCCGATCTTCTTCATCCCTTCAACCTTAAATCCTGCAAGGACAAATTTTGTCGAGAAATTGCCAAGAGTGCAAATCACTTCAGGCTGTATGACTTTGATCTGCTCAATAAGGTAAGGGGTATGCCTTGCTATTTCTTCATCTGTTGGGTTCCTGTTGTTTGGCGGCCGGTATTTGAGGATATTTGCGATATAGACATCATCCAAGGTAAGGCCAATCTGGCGAAGAAGCTTATCCAGCTGTTTTCCCGCCGCGCCAACAAACGGATAGCCTTCCTTATCCTCTTGTTCTCCTGGCGCTTCACCAATGAATAAGATACTTGCCTCAGGATTTCCTTTGCCAAAGACAAGGTTTGTTGCAGCATCACGAAGAGGGCATGTTAGCGAATTGAGAAGGTGAGATCTTACTTTTTCGAGTTCCTTTTTTTTTCCCATCTTCACCAGAGTATCATTGGGGAGTTAGTCCTGCATAGATGCGATGCGCTGAGCAAAGCTCTTGGACATCCCTGTTGATCTGCTTTTTAAGAGTTTCATTTGACGGATCTGAGATGACCTTGCTGATCCACTCTCCAACCTGTTTTGCGTCCTCTTCTCTAAACCCTCTTGTCGTGATCGCAGGCGTTCCCAGCCTGATCCCTGAAGGGTTGAAAGGTGACCTTGTATCATACGGGATCATATTCTTGTTGCAGCAAATCCCTGCCACATCAAGGGCAATTTCTGCCTCTTTGCCCGTGATGTTCTTGTTTGTCAGATCAACGAGTATGAGGTGGTTGTCTGTCCCTCCGGAGACAAGCCTAAAACCCTCATCCATCAGGGTTTCTGCTAATGCTTGCGCATTACTGATAACTTGTTTTTGGTAGATGGCAAATGATGGCTCTAATGCTTCCTTGAATGCGACCGCTTTTGCGGCAATCACATGGTCTAAGGGGCCGCCTTGCATTCCCGGAAATACCGCTTTGTCTATTGCTTTTGCATGTGCTTCCTTGCACAGGATCATCGCGCCTCTTGGCCCTCTTAACGTTTTATGGGTTGTTGTGGTGACAACATCTGCATAGGGCACTGGATCTGGGTGGAGCTTTGCTGCAATGAGTCCTGCAATATGCGCCATGTCCACCATGAATAATGCGCCAACATCATCAGCAATGCCCTTGAACGCTTTGAAATTAATTGAACGAGGATATGCTGATGCCCCTGCAAGGATGAGTCTTGGCTGCTCTTTTTGAGCAATCTCCCGAACGTTGTCTAGGTCTATCATCTCTGTCTCCTTATCGACGCCGTATGAAGAAAAAGTATAGAACTTTCCAGAAAAATTCACGTGGCTGCCATGCGTGAGGTGCCCGCCATGATCCAGGGCCATCCCAAGGATCTTATCTTTGAGCTCTAATAATGCAAAATATGCCTCCATGTTTGCCTGTGATCCTGCATGCGGCTGGACATTGACATGCTCTGCACCAAACAGTTCCTTTGCCCGTTTTACTGCCAAATCTTCGCAATAATCAATATAATCATTGCCTCCATAATATCTCTTGAACGGCATTCCCTCTGAATATTTGTTGGTCAATGGGGTGCCCATCGCTTCAAGGACAGCCCTGCTCACAATGTTTTCCGATGCGATGAGCTCAATGACATTTTGCTGCCGGGCAATCTCGCTGTTAATCCCGGTAAATATCTCAATATCTGTCTTCTTCAGATGTTCCATCTCTTTTCCACCCTTAGTTTTTCCTAGGTAGAGAATTTATAAAGATTTATGTTTTGTATTTTAGAATATTTTATAGTTGATCCACTTTCGCTGCAAACACAAAATCACTCTCTGTCAATCCATTGATCTTATGCGTCCAGAGGGTCAATATGACCTTCTTGAAGTCGAGGAGTATTACTGGATGATGCCCTTCAGCTTCTGCCAAAGCTCCAATCTTCACAGTGAATGCCAGAGCATCCCGAAACGCAGGAAACACATATTCCTTCTCAAGATGGTGGTCTTCGATAAGTGCCCACCCTTTGAGCTGAGCTAGCAATGGTTTTATCCTTTCCGGACTCAATGGAGGCACTCCCCCCATGCAGGGGACGCATTTCTTCTGGGCGAGTTCACTCATGAGCATTACCTATCCTAAGAAGGTTCAATCCGACCTTCTCATCTTTATACCGGCCGATCTTTCCATCAATCAGCGTAATGATTATCTCAGCCGTCCCAGAAACCACTGCCCCATCCAGGTGCCCAGACCATGTATTATATCCCTTGTCTCCTAACGTGATATGAAGATGAAGATACACTTCATCATTCATTGTGGTGATATTTCCCATCAATGACACGATTTCATGATCTTCAGTGAACGTTTTCTTGTGGTATTCCTTTGTTGCAGTTGAGAAGGATCCAATGGTCACCTTATTAGTCGAGCCTATCCCTTGCACAGTGCCAAGGATAACTTTTTCTTTCATGCAGACATTTTTTAGTTCTGCAATGATCTCTTCTCCAGGATCCAGGCGGACAATGACCATATTGCCCCTCTTGGTATATGCTGGCATATCACCTTAAAAGAAAATGATGTTTAAATGTGTTGTGTTGAAATTGGCGACTATCCTTACCACCTGAACCTTTTTTGGACCGCCTATAACTTTCCTGCCCTCTCCTCATACTTAGTCTCCTGAGCCAATCGCCCAAGCTCATCATCTTTCATCTCACAAATAAAGCATGCTGTGATAAGGGGATGCCTCTCCCGAAGAAGATCAAACATCTGTTTTGCGATGCTCCTATATGAGATATGCCCTTGAGGGGTTGATCTGATCTTGATAAAATGGAAGGCTTCCCGAAGGTTCATTGTGATGAGCGTTCGTTTCTTGTACGCTAAAGGGAGGATATACTGCGCAGCATACGGGTCGATTGCGGAGAGTTTCTTGTGGAGTATCTCCCCTTTTTCCATCAGCTTCACATATGTGCTTCGTACATCGAGGCTTGCCTTCAGGATATCATCCGGGATGTCATAGCCATTGGAAGAATCAAGGAGTTGGTGGGTCATTGTGCAGATCCGATGCCTCTGGATATCCCTAAATGCGCCATAATCCATCAACACATCAAACGTGACGGTGACATGCTCAAACTCCCGAAGCAGTGAGTCAAACGTTCCTCGCTTTTTTGTGTACTCATCAAGTATTTCCCTCTTTTCAGAGACAGTTAGCTGTTTGACATGCTCTTTTAGGTCATCATAAGGGATGCTCGAATACCTATACAGGATAGATGCAATCAATCGATTATCCGCATCAGATGATGCTTCGACGAGCACTACTGCATCCGTGCTCCTTGGCTGTTGATAGATCTCTGCTGTAATCCTCATCTTTTGCTCAGTCCCGCTAAAATACTCATTCTTTTCTGCGTATTTGAGGAGCGATGGCAGCACTTTTTTCCCTTCTGCCCTGATCATCTCACCAATTTCCCGAGCCTCTTCAAGAGGATAAGATAGCATTTTTGAGATGGCATGAGCAAGCTGCCTTGCATTGAGCGTCCATCCAAGGCTCGTTTTCGTGCAAGTAGGGAGGAGGTAACGTATCGCATCAAACCTTCTGGCGCCGCAGCTTCGCTCCCATGCTTTTTCATTCATCCCCTCCTGCAATGGCACAACCTTTTTTACATACGCCAAGACAGGATCATGGAAATCCTTATAGGATTGGAAGAGCTCATCAATATATCTCTCCACTTCTCCGCCATAAGAAGACTCTTTTAATGCTGCAGGGATAAGGAAACTATCACGCCCAAAGCTCACATACCGGGTGGATTTCTCAATATATGATGCCAGCCGATTATCCTCAATGATCTTCGTTGCTAAGATGCTCACACCCTCAATGCCAATACCCACAATTGCCCCTTCTGCAACTGATGCATGGCCATACCCGAGCACCCACTTGTCCATAAAAGTGATTGCCTTATTGATGGCATGATCCATCTGCGCCCCTGCCTTGCTGCCTTTAATGAAAGTTGAGAGCTGCTGAAAATTCTCTTCATCTTCATGCAGAAGCTCTAAGAAGCTCTCCCGCATACCCTTTGAACTTCGCGAGTATCTAGCTTGCATCAAGGCCCACACTTCCGGATGGAAATTCCTTGCCAGAAACACCGGTTTATCCAGGTTGGTGAAGAAATAATTTAAGACAGCCTCTTCATCAGTGGTATATGACATATTCCCCCTCCATCCTGACCCCTTTTTAATTTTTCTGTGTTCAAAGATATGGTTTATGGTGAACAAACCTTTAAATATCGTTCCCCAGTTTTGATGATATGCCTCGTCTCAGCAGTGAAACGATTCTTAAGAATGGCAAAGATGCACTTCGTCAACATCTTGAGATCTGTCCCTAATTATCAGAATCAAGGATGGGGGAAAGAACACCTGCAGAGAACCTCGGAAGATAATGCTTACCACTATTTTCTACAAACCCTATTTCTCCACAACATTTTTCAACTCTAAAAATTTAGGGCTCCTTATGAAGAACCAAGAGGTAGCCGACCTTCTTCGGGAAATCGCTGAATACCTTGAGATCACTGATGTACCTTTCAAGCCAAGAGCATACCAGAGAGCTGCTCTGGTAATAGAAACCTTAGCCGAACCAATCGAAGATATCTGGAAAGCAGGAAAGCTTGAGGATATTCCCAGTGTTGGCGAAGGGATCGCAAAAAAGATTGCAGAATACCTGGAAAAAGGCAAGAGCGCTTACTTAAAAAAACTTAAAAAAGAGCTTCCAATAGATGCAGATGCATTATTATCCGTTGGGGGGCTCGGACCAAAGAAAGTAAAGATCCTCTATAAAACATTGAACATCAAAAACATCGAAGACCTCAAAAAAGCAGCAGAACAAAAGAAAATACGGAACATCGAAGGCTTTGGCGAAAAGACAGAAAACACTATCCTTGAAGGCATCACTTTCCTTCAGAAGACAGAAAACAGGATATCACTTGGCTTTGCGCTTCCCTTGGCAGAATCACTCAAGGATCAGCTTCTTGCATCAAAAAGAGTGCATACTGCAGAGATTGCAGGTTCATTGAGAAGAAGCAAAGAAACGATCGGCGACATAGACCTGTTGGCTGCCTCAGATAATCCAAAACGAGCCGTCGAAGCATTCCTCACCATCGCCGCGCCAAAAGCTCTCCTTGGAAAGGGTGAAAAGAAATGTTCTGTCATCCTTACCTCTGGCATGCAGGTGGACCTTCGGATCGTTAAAAGAGAAGAATTCGGTGCTGCGCTGCAATACTTCACCGGCTCAAAGAGCCATAATATCGCCCTCAGGAACAAAGCGATAAAAAAAGGCTACAAGCTCAATGAGTATGGATTGTTCAAAAGAAACAAGAGAATTGCTGGAGGAACTGAAGATTCGATCTACAAAAAACTTGGCATGGCATTTATCCCTCCGGAGATGCGGGAAAACCTCGGAGAGATCCAGCTGGCAGAAAAAGGCAGCATCCCCCCACTTGTCAAACTAAAAGATATCAAAGGGGATTTCCACACCCATACCATCTACTCCGATGGCAGGGCATCCATTGAAGAAATGATAAAAAAAGCCGAATCTTTAGGATATTCATTCATCGGCATCTCTGACCATTTTGGCCATCTTCGCATCGCGAACGCGATGGATGAACAACGAATCAAAAAACAATGGAAAGAGATAAATGCAGTACAAAAAAAACATCCCAAGATAAAAATAGTAAAGGGGGCAGAAGTGAATATCAACAAAGATGGTTCCTTAGATATTCCTCCAGCAGTTCTCAGATCCTTAGACTATGCAATCATCTCTGTCCACACCAATTTCAAGATGGGAAAACAGGAGATGACAAAGAGGATCTGTGATGCGATGGAACATGAGAACATTCTCGTCCTTGGCCATCCAACAGGCGGGATGATTGGAGAGAGAAAGCCTTATGAGGTTGACTTTGATGAAGTGGTCTTGGCAGCAAAACAGCATAATATCGCCCTGGAGATAAACTCACAATCAAAGCGCATGGACCTTGCCAGCCCACTTGCCAAGGCAGCAATCGAGCAGGGCTGCAGAGTATCGATTAACACAGATGCGCATTACCCTGACAGCCTGGAATTTATGAGATTTGGGGTGGGCATTGCAAGAAGGGCATGGGCCGGAAAGGCTGACATCATCAATGCGAAAGAGTTAAAACAAAAGAGTTAAGATAACTATGCCCCAAAACAGGGGCATGGGAAAGAAAGGCTTTTTTATACTCATCATCCTGCTGCTTCTTTTTCTTCTAAGCAACTACATGTTTATCCACACCCATCTGGAACATAGCTACCTGATGAGGAACAGGAAAGTATTTGCAGAGCAGAAACAAAACATTTCTCTACTTATCCTAGGCGACTCCCATGCAATGAATGACCTTCGGCAGGGCGACTTGCCGGGCGCGTTTAACTTTGCCAGCCTTGGCGAGAACATGGAGCAGACGGCCTACCTCTTCTCATCATTGCTTGCCCAGAATCAGTTCCATCCAAAAATACTCATTCTCCCCCTGGATCCAAACACCCTCAGCTCGTACAAGAACGAACGGTTCCTTGATGAATGGTACTGGAAGGATCACCTAAATTTTTTCAAGCTTGCAAAGGACCATCATGACCCTCGGCTCTACCTTGTAGGTATCCATGCATATGTTCCGCTCATCGGGAGGCTCTCAGAATGGGTCATCCCTCCGGTCTTGGAGCATCCTGGCCCGACAGATGAACATGCACAAAGAAGGGTTGCAGAACAGTTAGGGGGTGCTACCATTATTGATGACCAGGCCATCCTCTCCCTTCAGTCCATCTTCCATAATGCCTCCCAAAACAATATCACTGTTTTTCTTGTCAAATTTCCGTTAAGTCATGCATATCTTGAGAATATATTGGGCCTTGGAATTCCCATGGACACGTTTTATGAAAACATCTCTTCTTTGCTGGCTGATGAGCATTATATCCTCCTAGATTATCAGATCCTCTTTATCGAGAATGATTCCTTGTTCCTGGACAGCGACCATCTAAATAGGGAAGGATCCCGTATCCTAGCCACACGTATCTCCCAAAACCTCTCAAAACATACAGATTTATATATGACGAGAAATTTATCGGAGGAAAAAGGGTAAGTGTAATGAAAAAAGAATCTCATACAAAGGAACATTTCCCCGAGAAGGGAAAAAAAGCAGCTGCACATAAAACAGCAAAGAATCCAACAGCAAAGAATCCAGGAATTGTTCTCCTTATCATCTTGCTCGTTCTCCTTGTTATAGGAGGCATATACTATTTCACCAAACAATCGGCAAATGCCCAGGAGCAAACAACAGAACGTGATGTTGTCGCCCTTGTCAATGGCGAACCAATCACAAAAGAGAAGCTTCTTGCAACTCAGGAAAAGATTTTCAAAACATACGGCCAGGAGGTAAACGAGTCCATAGTCCTAGACCAAGTCATTTTCGAGATTTTGCTTTTGCAGGATGCAAAAGAGAAAGGCATCACTACAACTGATGAGGAAGTCACCTCTGTGCTCACTAATCTTGCCCAGCAGCAGCTCATGACAGTAGACCAGCTCAAATTGCGATTAGGGGAAGTAGGATTTGCCCAGCTCAAGAAAGATTATGCCGACATTATCATTCTGGAAAAGCTTGCACGGGACACTACCTCTTTAGACGTGACCCCTGAGATGGAACAGGCATTTTATGATGATAACGCGCAGCTGTTTATTCAAGGCAACTCAACTATTACCTTTGAGCAGGCAGAACCGCAGATAAAGATCATCCTTCGCCAGTCACTCGTCCAGCAGACATTATCAAACCTTGCGCATGAACTAAGAGCCAGGGCAGTGATTGAGATGAAATAGTCATACTCAGTCACACTCCTTTTTTCGGACAGAGATCCTTGAGAAAGCATCCTGCGCAATTTGGCTTTCTTGCCATGCAAAGCGCTCTTCCATGCAAGACAAACAGGTGATTGAGGAAGCCCCATTGCTTTTTTGGATATACTCCCATCAGATCTTGCTCGACCTTGTTTGGATCAGTGTTGGCGCTCAGTCCCATCCGGTAGGCCAGTCGTTTCGCGTGGGTATCGATCGCAATTCCATCAGCTTTGCCAAAGCCGTTCCAGAGTACAATGTTTGCTGTTTTCCTGGCAACTCCCGGCAATGTCAGTAAATCTTCCATTGTTGAAGGCACCTTCCCGCCAAAATCCCGGGCAATCTTCTTTGCTGCTCCAATGATATTTTTTGCCTTGTTGAGGTAAAAGCCGGTGCTCCTGATATCCTTTTCAAGCTCAGACTGCTTGGCTTTTGCATATTCTTCCACCGTCCCGTATTTCTTGAATAATGTCTTTGTGACAATATTTACCCGTGCATCGGTGCACTGAGCAGAAAGGATGGTTGCGAACAGCAACTCAAGGTGACTGGAATAGTTCAGAAAAAGGGTTTTATCGATGGGGTAGTTCTTCTTGAGCCTCTGGAAAATAACCTGTTCTCGTTTCATGAGATCTTCCCGAGTTCTTTGATCACCAAAGAGTGCAATTTCCCATTTGTTGCAACAATCCCACAGGAAAAAGGATCATACCCTGGCTTTCCAAAGCTGGTCACCTTGCCTCCAGCTTCCTGGATGAGCAATGAGGCTGCTGCATGGTCCCAAGGCTTTGCCCCTTCGCTGATGTAGAGATCAAACCTTCCTGCTGCAAGATAGGTGAGCCCCAGGACTGAGGAGCCAAGGATCCTGATATGATTGGTGATGGGACAGAAATGATTGATGATCCTCAATGTTGCCTTCTTCCTCTCTTTGCTCGAGAAACTCCCATCCGGATATGCTGAAGCCTGGGAGAGCTCTTTTACCCTGCTGACATTTAGTTTTTTTCCGTTAAGCATTGCTCCTTCTCCCCTCTTTGCGTGATAAAGGTCACCGGTGGCTGGAAGCAGGATGATCCCCAGGGTTGTTTTTCCTTGTTCTATTAGCGCAATTGAGATGCAGAACTCTGGAAAACCTCGCATAAAATTAAACGTACCATCAATCGGATCAATGACCCATACCCTTTTTGCTGTTCTGTCTTTCGTTGTCTCTTCCCCATAGAAACTGTCAGCAGGGAATTGTTTGTGAAGAATATTTTTTATTATTTCCTCGGACGCATGGTCATAAACAGTGACAGGGGACTGATCTTTCTTCTTCGTGGAAGAAATTTGTTTGCCCCACTGCTGCATGAGCAGCTCTCCTGCTTTCTCTGCTGCAATAAGAGCGATTGTTGCCTCTTTTGATAGTTTATCCATCTAAACATGCTTCATTTGAAGATATTTAAAGGTTGCGTAATCAGGGCGCAAGCCTTTAAAATGATGCCCCATTCATCTGTCTATGGCTAAACAATTTACTGAGGTAGAGATAGATGGTGATTTTCCCATGCACTGTCATATCGACGATGAAAACCTTCCTCCTGGGATCAGGCCAGAGGATATAGCAGCTATCCTCAAGGAAAATAATCCTGTCAGGATTGTTGGACAAAGAACTGCTATCTATGAGGTTTTGCCTGATATCTTCCTTCGGGCTAAAGGGTGTGTGTATTGCCCAACTGTCTTTGCAGAAAAAGATGAGCATGAACTCAAGACACATGATCCTTTGACCCTTAAGAGGGCACGATCGCTCGGGCTTCGGATGGCAGCGTTCCTGCGGCCAATACCAGAACGATACCTTGGCTGGTCTGGCGATTTTGATTTCCCACTTGCTCTTCCAACCGGCGAGATTGTGGTACAACAGTCTCCTCCAAGGCCTTTTGGTGCAATGACCCTTGATCGTGCCATAAGAGAAAATACCGTTACTGCAGCATTTCGCCAAAGAGGGTATCATGTCGATCTTCCAGCCGGCTATGTAGAATTTCCAGCATTCGGCTTTAGTGATGAGGGAAAAGATATCCCCTGCGGCGGATTTCTCTCTTTTATACCAAATCCCTATGACCTTCGCATGCCAGAAGTGCTCTTGCACCTTCCCCACAATCAGGAATTGCGTGAGCTTTATCAGGTAGAAAGCCCAGTGACTTTCCAGTTTTTTCACCGTGTAATTGAATGCGCTGCATATCTTCTCAGGGCGATACATGATACAGGAACTACATTGACTTTCCCCCACTCATTCAACTACAAGCTCGGCGCACTGGACAATGAGTGGAAGCCAAGGTATCAGATACAGGTGCCGTTTAGGGGAAGCATGCCTCTTGTCTCGATCTGTGACCTTGATGCGGCAAGGTGGGGCGAACAAAATAATCTGATCTTCTTAGCAGACCTGCTCAGGGATGTCTCAAGCTTGTATGAACTCCCCCACCTGCTGATAGGCCATCCATCTGATGACCCTGATGATCTCAAGCGGGAGATTCGTGTTGATAATGATGACCAAAGAGCTCTCTCGACAATTGTCGCGCGAATCCCAGATCATGAATGGTATTTTCTCCCATCACCAGAAATCACAAGGACGATGTTTGAAGCATACTTTGACCGACAGTTAGATGATCTAACATGGCAAAAATTGCATCTCAACCCTTGGAAAGACCTCATTTCACATGGCTGCATGGTGCAGGAGTTTACCGATGATGTGACAGCATACCATCTTCGCGACCTATTTAGTCTGGGTGTGAGAGGCTGCACTGTTGGCAACGTCGGTCCGGATGAGGTTAGGTATCTAGGATAAATGTTACTCAAAAGGATTGATGCAGCGACCCGGATTTGAACCGGGATATGACAAAACCAGAGGTTTTGTGTACAGAAAATTCAACGCCGCGGCCCGGATTTGAACCGGGAATTCCTTACGGAAACTCGCTTTCGAGGCGAGCGCAATACCAGGTTATGCGATCGCGGCATGCAGTGCCAAGATCACGCCCAAAAATCTTTGGTTTTCGTGGATGCGATCGAGGCAATACAAACATAACAAAAAGAACAGATTTAAAAATGCTTTCAAATTAAAGGGATCAATGGCAAAAGAACTTCTTGGCGGACAGGCTTTGATCGAGGGTGTGATGATGAAGAGCAAGTCCCACTACACCACCGCTGTTCGGAATCCAAAAGGCAGGATCATTGTAAAAAACCACAAGCTTGCCCCCCTCGGGGAAAAATACCCGCTAGCCAAGCTTCCCTTCATCCGCGGCATCATCAACCTTATCGAAATGATGTCTCTTGGAGTAAAAACACTCAATTATTCTGCGGATATTGCTATGGAAGAAGAAGAACCAAAAAAAACAAAGAAAGAAAAGCAAAAATCTGATGGTTGGCAGCTTGGACTCACTCTAATCCTTTCCCTTGTCTTTGCAATCCTCCTCTTTAAGCTCATCCCCCTAGCACTCACCCAGTATCTCCTAAACAAGGATATCATCAAAGGATCCTTCGCATTCAATCTTGTCGATGGGATTATCCGCCTTGCCATCTTCCTGCTCTATATTTGGATCATCTCGCTCTTCAAGGACATGTACCGTGTCTTTCAATACCACGCAGCAGAGCATATGAGCGTTGCGTGCAATGAGCAGGGAAAGAAGCTCACTGTGGACAATGTGAAAAAATGCTCCCGTTTCCACCCAAGATGCGGCACTTCATTCATCATCTTTGTCATGATCATCACCATCTTTGTCTTCTCGCTTGTCCCCTATACTCTTCCCTTCTGGCAAAAATTCCTCTACCGGTTCCTCCTGCTCCCCTTCATTGTCAGCATATCTTATGAACTCCTCAGGGTTTCTGCAAACCATACAGACAAATGGTGGCTCCAGCCAGTCATCCTCCCTGGTCTCTGGACACAGAGGATTACGACTAAAGAGCCGACAGATGATATTGTTGAAGTGGGCATTGCTGCATTGTCTCCATTGGTCAAAGAAAGCAGCTCAATCTGATCTCCTGATGGTATCCTACAATCTCAACTAAACCTTTCACTCCAAACTGCACTCCAAAATCGGATGACCTTGCATGCAACATGCTATTATGGATGATCTCCCTTTCCTTCAAAATGATGATTGTGGGAACGCCGGACAAAAGATGATGCTCACCCACGATGATGATATTTTCAACATCGCTCCCTTCCATAAAGCTTTTATAGTCAGTTTCTCTTAAGGTTCCTATGAAGAATGAGAAGACAAAGAAGCAAGGGAATAAAGGTGTCTTCTCCATATTCATGAGGGAAAAGATAGATAATCTGTTTTCCTTGCTTGATTCTGCCTTGAAAAGGTTCATGAACCAGATCCAAAAAAGGCTTTTTCGCATGCTTCTCTCCTTGTTTCTCTTCATCATTGCATTGAGTTTTGTCCTTGTGGGGGTGGTCTTTTTATTGTCAAGAATCATGCCCTGGGACGTCGCATTGATCGTGTTTGGCATTGCGCTTTTGGCCATTGGCATTATCGTGAGCAAATCAGAATAAGGTGGTGGATTAAATGGTGGAATGGAAAAATATTCCCTGGCTAGGACTAGGCATTGTCATCCTGGGCATCATTGTCTATACCTCTTTTGTGTTTATCCATGATATTATCTATGCAATATTCCTCTATTATATCACGAGGCCAATCTTTCATGGACTAACAAAGAGGTGGAAGCGTCCCAGGCTCAGCGCATTTATTGCCCTCTCTGCTGTCCTTGTCCCTCTCTTGTTTATCCTGTTATACACGATAACGATTGGCTCTCTGGAAATCGCTTCTGCCTTCTCTGCATTAAAACTCGGAAACATTCCTGTCCTGTCAAAATTAGACATCACTGCCGACAAGATATCTGAGACCATCATGAACCTGCTCAACCGGCAGGACATTGCCGTAAGGTTTACCATGGTCATGAGTGCCATCGGGAGCTTTTTCCTCCATACTCTCATTGTGGCAGCGATCACCTATTTCATGCTCATTGATGGCCATAAGTTTTCAGCGTATGTGCAAAGGGTAACGAGGAATGATCAGACCCTTTTTAGCTTCATCAGGGAGACAGACAAGGATCTGAAAGCTGTCTTTTTTGGAAACATCAACACGGCGATTGCAACAATGGTACTCTCAATTGTCACTTTTAATATCCTCAATATCTTTGCCCCAAAAGGGTTTGCCATCCCTTATCCTGTCCTCCTTGGCGTCCTCTGCGCTTTTGGCACGTTTATCCCGATCATCGGGATCAAGCTTGTCTGGGTACCAATAATCATCTTCCTTTCTGTCAAGGGCTTCCTCCTTGGCAGGCTGAGCGAAATTGCACTCTACCTCTTCATCTTTGTCATCCTGGCAATCATTGTTCTGGATACTATACCTGATATCATCATCCGCCCCTTCCTCTCTGGAGCCGGGAGGATACCTTCTGGCAGGCTGTTTTTTGCGTACATATTTGGACCTGCTATCTTTGGGATCAGCGGCCTGCTCATCGGCCCGATGATCGTTGTCCTGGCAAAGAACTTTGTTGAGATTGTCCTTCCCCATCTGAGGGAGACATCAGAAGTTGGCCAGGTGCTCTCTGTCCTTGATGATAAGCATCATACAAAATGAACTGTATGATTCTAGCGCCATAAAGCTTAAAAACTACCATTTACCAGGACTTGCCAATGGCAGAAAAAAAGGTGGATATTCTTGGAATGCAGGTGCTTGACTGCAACATAAAAGACGGGAAAGTCACGCTCGCAATCGACTTTTTTGATGGGCAAAAGAAGAGGGACACCAGGATCATTTCCATTAGCGATCCGGAAGTTTTGGCAGTAAAGATTGCCATTGACATTAAGAATCATGTCCGAAAGGAATCACCAAACACCACTGTTCTTCTCAATAGTGAAGAGCTCGCAATCGAGCATATGGCCACATTCATCTCGACGGTGAGAAACAAGATCGAGACCATCCAGAACATGAAAGTGGCAGACAATTACCTCAAGATGCTCGATGAAATCAAACATTTGAAGGCTGTGTTTTCTAAGAAGAAGGCTGTTGTTTAAACATATTCTCAAATAAATTTCACTATCTTTCCTCTGCTCTCATTTCCCACACCTTTAAATAATAATAGTCTATCATCTTCACATGGAAAAACAACTCACCAATTTCATCTTCGAGCTTGGCATGCTCAAGACCATAAGGCATGAAGGCTGGCGCATGGCTGGAATCACTGATCCAGAGACGGTCGCTGCACATTCTCTTCGTGCAGCACAGATCGCCTATATCCTGGCAGTAATGGAAAAGAACGCGCAGCCAGAAGCGGTGGCAACAATGCTCCTCTTCCATGACATTGGAGAATGCCGCATGGGGGATATCCATTCTATTGCAAAAGTGTATATCACTGCTGATGAAGCACAAGCAGTCAGTGACCAGATAAAACCGCTTGGTGATCTTGGACACTCAATCGAGCACTATTGGAAGGCAATAGAAGAACAAAGCTCTCCTGAAGGAATCATTGCAAAGGATGCAGATTTGCTTGAGCAGGCATTCACTGCAAAAGAATACATCGAGACAGGATATCCTGCAGCGATCGATTGGATCGTGAATGTTGAGAAAATTCTTAAGACCGCAGGCGCAAAAGCGCTCATGCAGCAGCTCAAAAAGACAAGTTCAACTGAGTGGTGGCAAGGATTAAAACATGTCCACACAAAAGCCTAAAATGAAACCTGTCTCCCTAGATTGGTGCGGGCAAGATGCCCTGATCGTTGCAAAAGAACTTCTTGGAAAAGTTATAGAGTATAATGGCTGCTCGGGCATGATTGTTGAAACTGAAGCATATAAACGCGATCCCGCATCACATGCATACAAGATCACCCCAAGATCAGAGATCATGCTCAAGACTCATGGAAGATGGTATGTCTACTTTGTATATGGGATGTATTTTTGTATCAACCTGACAACAAACAAAAATGATGTCGGCGCTGTTCTTATCAGAGCAATTGAGCCTTTGGAAGGTATTGAGATCATGAAAAAGCGAAGAAGACAATCAAATATCAAAGACTTGTGTTCTGGTCCAGGAAAATTGTGCCATGCATTGAACATAACAAAATCGCTCAATGACACACCCATCACCGGTCCGATAAAATTATTTCAATATAAAACTGTCCCAAAAGGCAACATTGGAATCTCCGGCAGGGTTGGCATTAAAGAGGGAACAGATCTGCCATGGAGATTTTTTATCAAAAACAATGATTTTATTAGCAGAATAAAATAATCTTGGCCTCCTCTTTGCTTTCTGGAGGGGATCAGAATAGGTAGATTGAAAAAAGAAACGAATAATTGAGCACGTGAACATTAAGGGTCTGTCCTTGAATAAATACCTTAATTAAGGAGATCATCTTTCTTTGCAAAGAGGTGATCTTCTTGGCACGACCTAGGAGTAAAATTAAAGATGTTTGTCAAAACAACAATTGTACGTTTTATCGACGAGAGAAAGACAAAGATATCATAAAACGTGGAACAAATACCGCAGGTCATCAACGATTCTATTGC